>CAZQVB010000003.1:16429-129272 GCA_964596645.1 uncultured Roseivirgaceae bacterium | reverse complement strand
ATTGCGCTTTTCGTCGCGGGCGGCGATGACGATATTGGCACCCGCCTCGGCGAGAGCTTTGCCCATTTCCAGGCCCAGCCCGCGATTGCCGCCGATGATGAGGGCAGTATGACCTTCCAGTTTGAACTGATCTAAAATGCTTACAGACATAATCAATTAATTATTTCAAAATGCTTTAAGTCTTCTTCCGAAGTTTTCAGAGTAAGCCCCATGCCGGGCTTTCTGTCGTCGAGTTGCAGGTTGCCATCTTCGGCGATCACCTCCCCATCGAAGATGTACCAAAACAACTCGTTGCCCACCTCTATTTCCGTCTGAGGGAAGTATTCGGCCATAGGGCAGGCAAAGGAGCTCATGACTACATGCAGGTTGTGCATTTGCCCCCCGTGGGGAATCACCTCAACACCATGTACTTCGGCCATGTGGCATATGCGTTGCGCTTCGGTGAGCCCGCCTACGCGGTTGGTGTCGAATTGAAAAATATCGAGCGCCTGGCTCTGCAGCAGGTCATGAAAACCATACCGCGTGTATTCATGCTCGCCACTGGATATGGGTATGTCGGTATAGTCTTTCAATTTTGCAAAATTATGGATTTCATCGGGCAGCAAGAGCTCCTCTACCCAGCGCAAGTTGTATGGCTCCAGCGCCTTCAACAGCCTCTTGGCATAGCTGAAGTTGAAGCCCATGTACGCCTCCAGCATCACATCTACATCGTCGCCCACGGCTTCGCGTACTACTTTCACCATTTCCACATTCTTACGCATGCCCTGCGTGCCTTCGGTAATGGGGTAGCCACAGCGCAGTTTCATACCTTGAAAGCCCTGGCGCTTGTACTCGGCAGCCTCTTCCTGTAGTTTGTCCAAATGGCGTGTATAGAGCCTGCTGTAGTATGAGGGTATGGTTTCTTTGGTGCGGCCACCCAGCAGCGCAAACACCGGCTGGCTCATCGCCAGGCCCTTGATGTCCCACAGGGCAATGTCTACCGCGCTGATGGCAGCCAGCACGGCACCTTTGCGGCCATAGGCTATCGTGGAGCGGTACATTTTTTCATAGAGGTAATTGGTATTGAGCGCGTTTTCGCCCAGTAGGAGTGGCTTAAGCTTGGCATCCACTATTTGCTTGCACACATCGGGGCACAGGCCTGCATTTCCCAGACCCACGGTGCCATCTTCCGTGGTGATCTTCACCACCAGCCAACTGAAAAAGCGAAAAGGCTTTACAGAGTCGCTCTGAAAAGGCAACAGGCTCAGCGGAGTAGCAAAAATGGTGTCATCCGTCTTTACCGGACCTTTCCACTGGTACAGCAGGGCCTCTACGGTTTTTATTTTCATAGGTGTATGTGTTTTGGATTATAGTTTTCGGATAAAATCTGTCAGACGAATATGTCGATATAAACGACCTCTTCGGAGATGGGCATCATGCCGTGCGGCTCCAGCGAGTTGAAATACAGTCCGTCGCCTGCCTTCAACTCATAGCGCACATCGCCCACCTTAAAGTACATGGAGCCTTGCAGCACGTAGATGAATTCCTCCCCTTCATGGTTCACAAGATGCTTCACCACTTCACCGCGGCGTGCTTTGAAGAGGAAGGGTTGCATTCTTTTATGGTGCACGTTAGGCGCGTAGGGAAATATACCGTACCCTTTTTCTGTATAGGTGATGTTTTCTTCCACATGGCGGCTGGTGGTGAACTCTGCTGTGAGTACGTCTTCCTTTTCCAGTAAGTCAGACACCGACACACCAAGCGAGGAGGCGATCTTGACCAATGCTGCCACCGAGGGTATGGCCTTGTTGCTTTCAATTTTGGAGATCATGCTTTTCGACAAGTTGCATGAATCGGCCAGTTCCTGCATGGTGCGGTTTTGTTTCAGTCGTAGCCCCTTGATGCGCACCCCGATTTTGTTTTGTATCTGTACCTCAGCGTCGTACATAAAAAGTGGATGAATTTTGTTCAACAAAGTTGAAAATTAGGAAAAAGACTCTATATTTAAAAATTACATAAGTGGTTTTTGTGAAAAGGCCGTCAGCCGCCATAGAAAGTCGCTGACGACGCACTTTAGAAAACCAGGTAAGGCTTTTATTTGCATTATAAAGGCTTTATGTTGGCCGCAAGAGCTGTATAAAAACCTCGGCACCCAGGTGAAAAAAAATGAACACGCGCACGATGTAAAATATATCGCCCAGCTCTGCCAGGGCGACAGGGGTGCCTTCACTTTTTTGTTCAACAAGTATTCTCCCCCGCTACTGCAGGTGGCACGCAGGCTTGGGCTCGATCGATTTGAGGCAGAGGAAATAGTGCAGGAAGTGTTTACTAAAGTATGGGTACACAGGGCGCGCCTTAATCCAGAGCTTTCTTTCATTGCGTACATCATTAAAATAGCCCGCAACACCATTTTCAACCGCACCAAGCGAAAGTTGTATGAGGCGGCTTATTTCAAGTACAAGCACCACCTTCACGATCAATATGGCTACACCACGGAGAACCAAATATTTCTGCGCGAGCTACAGCAGGTGCTGGAAGACAAACTGCTGCAATTGCCTGAAAAAAGGCAAATGGTGTATCGCATGAGCAGGGAAGAGGGGCTGAGCAATAGCGCCATTGCTGCAAAGCTTGGCATATCAGAGAGCACCGTTGAAAATCATATAAACTCGGCACTGAAAGTGTTGAAAAGCCATCTCAAATCACGCCACTTTCTACCGGTGTTTCTTCTGCTACTGTCACTGCCCTGAAAAAAAACTTTGGCAAGTGCATAGGTGCTACAGGCTTGCCGATTGTATAGACCTGCATACACCCAATATCAGGCAGTTGAAGATTACGAAGCTACATCGATTCTTGCACAGGAAAAGTGCCCTTGAGGAGGACATTGAAGTTATTGGCTGGTTGCAAAAGGCCGATTATGAAGATGAGCTTGAGGCCATGATCGAGGCTGAGTTGCACGAGGCCTTTCTCTTAGAGCAGCTCGAGACCGAGGACCTGTCGCACATCAGGCGGCGTATACTACCAACCCGCCACACAGCGCCCTCCCGTCGTTTACCCCATTTACATCTATTCAAATTTGCCGCTACTCTGGCATTTTTTGGGCTGCTTGCCTTCTTGGTGAAGGTGTACATCGATGGGGCTCAACAACAGCCCGCCGCACCACTGCAGGTCGATCATCATGTAGAGAAAATAAATACCAAAGGTCGCAAGTCTATTATTCAGCTTTCAGATGGTACTGTCGTTACGCTGAATGCTGAAAGCTCAATACGTTACGAACGTGGTTTTGATAAAAACAACAGACAGGTGAGCCTGCGGGGGGAAGCCTTTTTTGATGTGGCACCTGATCCTGACCGGCCTTTCATTGTGCATACTGCACAGCTGGACGTACGGGTGCTGGGCACACGGTTCAATGTGAACGCCTACCCCAATCAGCCTGGCACACGGGTGGCACTGGCTGAGGGAAGTGTACAATTGCTGAAGACGGCTGGCGCACAACAGGCCATAGCGCTGGTGCCGGGCCAGGTTATTGATTTTATGACCCATACACAATCCTTTGGCGCGCCTGCACCCTACGATCCGGAAGCAGAGTATGGTTGGAAAGATGGCATACTGGTATTTGAAGATGCAGGCTTTGAAGAGGCCATGGAGGTGCTGGAGCGCTGGTACGATGTGCAGATTGAAGTTGTAAACCAACCGCCTGCGCAATGGAGATACGACTCACGCCATCACAATGAAAGCCTGGAGTTGGTTCTTACAAGTATGTCTTTCAACGAAGGCTTCGACTTTGAAATAAATCAAAACACTGTAAAGCTATACTTCAACTAAAATAAAGGAGGACATATGACTTAGACATCAGACTCAAAAAAAAGCTCCCCCTACGCATTTTGGCGAGTGGTAGGGAGAGCCAGCATTGAATACATCTATCTTAAATGTAAACACTCAAAATTATGAAATTTAGACACTTACTGCTATCAGTGATGAAATATTCACTTATCGGAATTATTATGCAAACCATCTGCCTCAGCTTTTTGCTGGCCGATGAGTTGGAGGCGCAGGAGAGCGTGAAGGAAGCGCGTATACAGCTTAACCTTCAAAACGTCTCTATACAGGAGGCATTCAAAAGCATTGAATCGCAGACCGACTACGTGTTCAGCTACGACAGGCAGGTGCTGGAAGGCCTGGATCAGCGGATCAGCTTTTCTGGAAAGCGTGTGACTGTAGAAGCATTCTTGCTGTACATCTCCAAAGCGGCCAATCTCCGTTTTCGCCAGGTGAACAACAACATCAACGTGGTGAAAAGCAAAGATGGCCACCAAACCGTGACCATTCAGCAGGTAAGCCAGTCCCGCCAGGTGACCGGTACAGTGACCGACGAAAAGGCGGAAGGCCTGCCCGGTGTGAACGTTATTGTGAAAGGATCAAGCCAGGGCACCGTCACAGACTTGTCAGGAAATTATTCCCTGGATGTGCCCTCTGCAGAATCGGTTTTGGTGTACAGCTCTGTGGGCTACATCTCTGAGGAGGTGGAGGTGGGCAACCGGTCGGTGATCGACCTGGCGCTGAACCCGGACATCACCGCTTTGGAAGAAATCATAGTGATCGGCTATGGTGCGGCAAAAAAGAGTGACCTTACCGGCGCAGTAGTGCGTGCCGATTTGGAAGCATTGCAGGAGCAGCCCAATGTGAATGTGCTGCAAAGCCTGCAGGGTACTGTGCCTGGCCTGAATGTAGGCGTGGCCACTTCTGCGGGCGCCACCCCGTCTTTTTCCATTCGAGGACAGAACTCCCTGTCAGGCACCAATGAGCCACTCATTGTGGTAGACGGCATCATCTATCGGGGTAACCTGCGCGACCTCAACACCAACGACATCGCCTCCATCGATGTGCTGAAAGATGCCAGCTCTACAGCCATTTATGGCTCACAAGCGGCCAACGGAGTGATCATCATCAGCACCAAATCGGGCAAAACTTCCCCGACAGGCAAGCCTACCTTCAACTACTCCGGCTCGGCTGGTATCAGTGAGGCAGCCCACGTGCCCGAGTACTACGATCGTGAGGGCTATATAGGTTTATTTGAGAAACAATGGTGGCGGCAGTCGCGCCAGGCGCCAGACTATATCACTCCGGTGCCCGATTTCGATCCGGTGGCTACCGGGCTTATGCCCGAAGAAATGGAAGATGCCTTCGACAATGGCTATGGCACGGACTGGTGGGATCTGATCAGCCAGAATGGCTTTGTGCAAACCCATACGCTGAGCATGAGCGGCAATACAGACAAGAGCAACTATTTCATCTCTGCTTCCTATAGCAATCAGGAAGACATCATCATCAACGATAAATACAGAAAGGTAACGGGCAGGGTCAACTTCGAAAACGAGATCAACGACTGGTTGAAAATAGGTGTCAACTCTTTCGCTACCTCCAACAATCTTTCGGGCGCCGAACCATCGGTGAACGACGGCTACAACTTCCCTCCGCTGAGCAAGCCCTATGACGACAACGGCGAGCTGATCCTGCTGCCCACCGGCCTGCTGAGGAGAAATCCACTATATGCACTGGAAGAAGACAACTATAATCACGTGCTGAGCTTGTCGGGCATAGTGTATGCCGTGGTCACCATACCTCAGGTAGAGGGATTGAGCTACCGCGTGAACTACTCGAACAATTACAGGGACTATCGCTTTTCCAATTTCGACCCCACCGCGCAAAACTTCGCCGGCGAGGCATTGAAGCGCAACGAGTCCAATTATGATTGGACCCTCGACAACATTGTGTCTTACAAGCGCACATTCAACAACATACACGGCATAGACGTGACATTGCTTTATGGCCGCGAATACAGAACTGGCGAAGGTACCGATGCGCTCTCTACAGGTTTTGTAAATCCTGCACTGGGATACAACGGGCTGGACAACGGTACGGTCTTCCAAAATTCATCGTATGCCTGGGAAGAAAACAATGTGTACTCTATGGCCAGGGTGCAATACAACCTGAAGGAAAAATACTTGCTGACAGGTACCGTGCGCCGTGATGGGTTTTCTGGCTTTGGCAGCAACAACAAGTTTGGCACTTTTCCTTCCATAGCGGCAGGCTGGGTGATCAGCGAAGAATCTTTTTTAGATAATGCCAATTGGCTCAACTTTATGAAGCTCAGAGCCTCTTATGGCACCAACGGCAACCGCACTGTCGGCCGCTATGCCACATTGGCCAGAATAGCCACCCAGCCAGCCTATGTATTTGGTGAAGGCGGTGGCACGAAGATCGGCCAGGCCATTACCAATCTGGCCAATGACGATCTCGGCTGGGAAACCACCACCGGCATCAACCTGGGTTTGGATTTTAGTATTCTGGAAGGCCGCATTGGTGGCAACATTGATTATTACAACACCACCACCAGTAATCTGCTGTACAACATTAATATCCCGGAGATATCCGGCTTCAATGACATCGCTTCCAATCTTGGCGAGATCGCAAACCAGGGCATTGAGTTTACGATCAATACGGTGAATATTCAGAATGCCAATTTTCAGTGGAACAGCAGCTTCAACTATTCCAGAAATACGAATGAAATTGTGTCAATTTTAGGAAGAGACGATGATGGCGACGGTGTAGAAGATGATATCATTGGCAGTGGATTATTTATAGGAGAGCCCATAGGCACCATATATGGCTACGTGCCCGATGGCATATATCAATTTGGCGACGACATTCCTTCGGGCTATGATGTGGGCCAATACCGCATCAAAAATTTTGATGATAATCCGGCAATCGATCCTACAAAAGATCAGACGATCATTGGCTATGAAGAACCGGCCTATCGCTTCAGCCTGAACAATGAATTTCAATACAAAAACTGGTCGCTCAAGGTGTATTTGTATTCCATACAGGGTGGCGCAAACGGATATTACGGAAATAATTCACCGCATGTCGATTATCTTGATCCCGACCAGATCGTCACCTATTACAATATCCCCACCGAATGGGATTTTTGGACACCCGAAAACCCCGATGCGGAATACCCCTCACTCTGGAACAAGACGGCGATCAACATCCGCACCTACAGGCAACGCAGCTTTGTACGGCTTCAGAATGTCTCTCTGTCCTATAGCTTCAATCAGCCCTTTCTGGAAAAGATCGGCATACGCAACCTGAAAGCCTTTGTGAATGGCAACAACCTGGCCACCTGGACCGACTGGAATGGCTGGGATCCGGAGACTGGTGTAGGCCTAACACGGGCCCGTGCGGGCAGGCCTCTGCCGAGAACGTACACCTTCGGCCTGAATTTCTCATTTTGATCACAACCTAAAAGCAGACGGACATGAAAACCATAAAATATATCATCATCACAGCCATTATCGTAGTTTTTTCTGCGTGCAATGAAGAACAGCTGCTGGAGGAAAAACCCTTGGACTTCCTGAGCCCGGCCAATGCTTATGTGGAGCCGGAGCATTTCGAATCGGCCATATACAACATCTATGGCCAGTTTAGGTCATACTTTGCCGACAACTCATCGAGTGGCGATTTTTTCACCCACTTTATCTGGGGTACCGATGTGGCCCATCACGCGCGCAACCCGGAAGAGGACGGCTTTGGCAACTATACCACGCTCAACTCTCAGACGGGCCTGATTCGAGAAAGGTGGTCCTCGCTTTATAGTATTGTGTTCAATGCCAACGTCATCATCGAACGGATAGAAGCAGTCGAGTTTCCCAATGATGTTGATAAGAGCACCATTTTGGCAGAAGCGTATTTCTTTAGGGCTATGGCTTACCGTATGTTGGGCCACCTGTGGGGAGGTGTGCCCATCGTGCTGGAGGAGATCACCACGCCACGCAGAGATTTCGTGCGCGCCAGCTACAATGAGGTGTTTTTGCAGGTAGAGAGCGATCTGGAGTTTGCCATCGCCAACCTGCCAGAAATTGATGATGTGCAGGAAGAAGGCCGTATAAGCAAAGCAGCCGCACAGCATCTGATGACTGAAGTGCAGATCACCCTGGACGATAACGATGCGGCCATAGCGGCGGCCACTGCCGTGATAGGCAACCCGAAGTTTGCCCTGATGACCGAGCGCTTCGGCTCTCGTGCCAACGAACCCGGCGACGTATATTGGGACCTGTTCCGGCTCAACAATCAGAACCGGAGTGCTGGCAATACCGAAGGCATATGGGTGATGCAGGTAGAGTATAATGTGCCGGGTGGATATGGTATGCCCGATGGCGATGCCCGGTTTTACGAGCGCACGCTGCTTTCGCAGTACAACAGGATACTCGGTGCCGACAAGAAGTACCTGTTTTTCGGGCCTTCTACCTATCACGGTGGTCGTGGCCAGGGCTATATCAGACCTACCCGCTACTACTTCTGGGATATATGGGGCGATGATTTTGATTCAGATATGCGCAACTCGGAGTACAACATTCTCAGAAAATTCAACATTGATAATCCGGCATCGCAGTATTTTGGCCAGACGCTGGACCTGACGGATCCCAGCTACAGAGATTTCATTGGTGGTTCTGATGTCAGGAAAGATACGCTGCAGTATATCTACCCCGGAGTCATGAAAATCGCCATGATCAACAATCACTTTCCGTCGGAATTCCAAGATGGCAGCTCGGTTGAGTTGGCTGGCTCTGCCCGGCGCACCTACCTCGACTGGTACGCCATGCGACTGGCAGAGACATACCTGCTGCGGGCAGAGGCTTACCTAAACAAAGGCATGCTGGCTGAGGCCGCGGGCGATATCAATACCGTGCGCGACCGCGCCGGTGCCACACCCATTGATGCCGCCGATGTGGACATTGATATAATACTGGATGAGCGCGCGCGCGAGCTGTTTATGGAAGAACCCCGCCGAGTTACGCTGGCCAGGCTAGGCCTGCTCTATGAGCGCACAAAGGCGCACAACCCCTTTGCCGGCGCCAAGATTCAGCCTCACAACAACCTGTGGCCCATTCCCTTTACAGAAATTGAGCGCAACACACAGGCGGAACTGGTGCAAAATGACGGGTATTTATAGAGATTATTGACGAAAGCAATAAGGCGACCAGGTGTGCACATACGCCTGGTCGTTTTTATTTACGGGCTATGTGTTGGTATATACAAGCGCTTCTCGGCCACAACTGAAGCCGCACCAGCGAAATCTACACACGCGCAGCGGTAAGTCATTTTAAAAACATAAAAAATACGTTAGATTCGGAAGTCTATAATGCGGATGTCGACCAGTGTGGTTGATATTCGGTTGTTAGGGCCAATTACCTCAATAAGACAGATTATATTTTTTTTCATATTCCTATTTTCAAAAGCTTACCGCTCAAGAACTCCCTATATCTATTAAGGACAGGTTTGACTTTTGCAATTCTATCTTCACTGATGAAGAACTTATTCAACTTCGTCAAGAGCTAAACAGTCTCGAAGATTACTTCCTGAACAACGGACTTTTGACCGATAAATCTGGAAGAAGTTATCGGGCTGTGTATGAGCAAATAATTAGCGAGAACGACTTAATTTTTGAAATTGATTCAACCTTTGAATTCCTCGATGGTTTGGAAAAGAATGTATATGTTAGTTGCTTTTATAAGGCACTAACTCCTGAAGAACTTTCACAACTATCACAGAGACATCAAGAAGCAGTCGAACGTATTTCCGGAGTTTACGAGGATAATATAACTCCTGGTTTAGTAGCTCAACGAATTGTGGATAATCTTACTGATGAAGATTTTGAGCTCGAATTTTTCAGGATGTCTGCGCTTCTAGCTTTTTACAGGATTTCTTCACCAACTCTATCCTTGAATTTAGGATTCCCAACGTTTAACCCAATAGTTGATCCCAATCGTGAGACACTTAAAGTTATTTTGAACCCGCACAGTCAAATAATAATTGATGAAAAAGTCTTCACAGCAGAAAATGCAGAACTAAAGATCTATGAATTTCTATCAACAGATTCCGGGATGAAAGGAATTGTGTTTACGGCATCAAGAGATGCCTCTTATAAGTCTTACTTAAACACAATCGAAATGTTTAGCTCCATCTATTTGAAGTTGAAATCTGAAAGGGGTGACATTCCAATGAACATAATTTTTAAAGAACTATAATAAAAAAGGCCTTATGGTGGCTGATATCTAATTGCGGTGCATCGGTCGATTAACCATTTCTGCTTTCCAATTTAACCGGCAGCCGCACGCGCACCATCCACGGAACCACTTCTTTCTGAACACACGCTTGCGCTGCACCTTTGTTCGGCCATAGTGGACATATTTTTACAGTTACATCCAAATTTTCTTGAGCAAGATTATCTGCCCATGAACTGACTAGGCGGCTATTTTGCATTTTTTTCGGTATCACGGCGACAATTATATTCAACTAAGTTGAATCCGGAAAAAACTCTGCTTATCTTTATTCCTCTATTTCGAGAATCGGCACAGTGTGATTCTCCAGTTGGCCTGATCAGAAGGCATTCTCTGAGCAGATTATTTCACTGCTCAAACATGTAGTACATAAATACAAAACTTATGGGTGGTAGCTCGTGTGCAGCACGATTCTGCCACCCTTCTAATATTTTTATTCATGTTAACCCTTCAAATTATGATCGAAAACTCAATACTAATTGCGTCGCGACAGCTGGCGACGCTGAGATTGTTTTCAACTGCACTGTTGCTGTGTGCAGTGCTGATGCAGCCGATTTTGGCTGATGCCCGGGGCTTTGCCGAAGTGCCTGCCCAGGAGAAAAATGTAACCGGAAAAGTACTTGCCGGTGACAATGATGAGCCTCTTCCCGGTGTCAATGTAATCATTAAAGGCACCAGTCGTGGCACTGTCACCGATATGAACGGCGACTACAGCATCAGCGTGCCTGATGATGAAACCGTGTTGTCTTACAGTTCGGTAGGCTATGTATCTGAGGAAGTAGCGGTAGGCAATCGCTCGGTGATTGACCTTACCTTAGCGCCAGACATCACCTCTTTGGAAGAGTTGGTGGTGATCGGTTACGGCACCCAAAAGAAAAGGGATCTTACAGGATCAGTTGGATCGGTAAGCGGAAAGGAGCTAAAAGATGTCACCATCTCGTCGATAGAAAATAGTCTGCAGGGCAGGGTAGCCGGAGTAAGCGTGAATCAAAATAGTGGGGCACCAGGAGCAGGCGCCAATATCAATATCCGCGGATTCAACACGCTGCAGGGCAATACTCAGCCTCTTTATGTGATTGATGGTATTCCCGTAGTGGCCAACAACGATTATGTGGCCGGTGGCGATCGGCGTCAGGTGGGCAACAACCCGATGGCCACGCTCAATCCCAACGAAATAGAATCGATCGACATACTAAAAGATGCATCTGCCACGGCCATCTATGGCTCTCGTGGTGCCAATGGTGTCATCATCGTCACCACCAAGCGCGGCAAGCGAGGGGCTACGCAAGTCGATTTAGAATCTTCAGTGGGTTTTCAATACGGACTGAAAGAATATGAAGTATTGGAAACACCCACCTACATCGCCTGGGCCAATGAAAGTGCCCGAAGAGAAAATGAGCCGCTCAATTACACGCAACAAGATTCGCTTGGCGCCATTGGCACCAATACCAACTGGCAGGAAGAAATCCTGAACAGCGGGGCAGCCATACAAAACTATCAGCTTTCGGTAAGCGGAGGCAACGAAAACGTGCGCTATTCGGTCATTGGTGGCTATTTCGATCAGGCTGGCTTTTTAGAGGCCTCCCAATTCAAGCGTTATACGCTGCGCTCCAACCTGGAGATGAAAGTGAGCGACAAAATCACCATTGGCCACAACCTCTCGTTCTCACGCATTCAAACCGATGCTGTACTTGCCGAGAGTGGTGCTGGTTTAGAGGGTCCTGTCAATGCCGCACTGATCTGGCGGCCCGACATTCCCGTTTTTATCGACAGCCTCAACCGCTACGGCGACATCACCCTGGATGGACCTACGGAGATACTCTCTGAAGGTAAGGAGGAGAACCCTGTGGCGGCCCTAAGGGAAATAGTGAATGAGCTGACGACAAATCGTTTTCTGGGCAGCGTATATGCCGAATGGGAAATTGTGGAGGGCCTGCGCTTTCGCACCAGTCTCAATGCCGACTATAGCAATTCCAATAGAAATTTTTACGCCTCCAAAAGAAGCGCATTCGGCAATGAGCAGGGTGGGTTTGCAGGATTGTACAATACCAATTTCCTTGGGCTACTCAATGAAAACATCCTGACCTATTCACGATACTTTGGCGACAGCCACCACCTAAGCGTCATGGGCGGCTATACTGTTCAGCAAAATGTAGCGGAACGGAGGAACATGGTCAATCAGGATTTTAAAGTGGAGGTGAACCGCGCCTATGGCATCACTACAGGCACTCAGGTGCCTACACTCGGGGTAGGTAAAAGCAAAGAAACCTTCTTGTCTTATCTGGGCCGGGCGGTATATACCCTCAGCGATCGATACATCTTCACTGTAACTGCACGCTACGACGGATCCAGTAAATTTTGGTCCGACGACCAATGGGGCTTTTTCCCGTCTGCCGCCGCGGCCTGGCGTGTGATCGACGAACCGTTCATGTCCGACCAGGACTTCTTCAGCAACTTGAAGTTTAGGGCAAGCTGGGGGCAGTCGGGCTTTCAGGAGATCGGGCCGTACGGTACGCTGGCCGCTTACAGCAACAGAAATTATGCCTTTGGAGGCACAGAAGTGGCCGGATATTTTGTGAGCGACACCGATAAGCCTGGTGTAGGATGGCAAACAACTACCCAAACCAACCTGGGTATGGACGTGTCATTTCTCAATAATCGATTGGCCTTTATATTTGACGTATACGACAAAGTAAGTGAAGACCTGCTCATACGAGTACCTGTGCCCCCAAATACTGGCTATGGCACCATACTGAAAAATATAGGTGAGATAGAGAACAGGGGTGTGGAAGCCACCGTAGATGCCGTGATTGTACAAAACCGCGATATCAGTTGGAGCATCAATGCCAATGTCAGTTTCAACGATATCGAAGTCACTAACCTCGGCGAAGTAGATCGATTCTTTGGCAGTAATTTTAACAATCGCCGTCAGGCACTCATAGTAGAGCCAGGCCAAGAGCCGGGCCTGTTTTATGGTCATGTCACTGATGGTATCTTCGACGATGAGGAGGATATAGAAAGCTGGCAGGGCGGTGCTCAGGTGGGTTTTTCGGAGCCTGGCGAGCGACGCTATGTGGACATCAACAATGATAGCACCATTAATAGCGACGACAGAACAGTGATCGGAAACCCCTATCCGGACTTCACCTATGGCATCAGTACCAATTTCAATTACAAAGGGCTGAACATCAACATACTATTTCAGGGCTCGCAGGGCAATGACCTGATGAATGTGAACAGCATGAGGCTGTATGGCAACAGTGCTCAGAAGAATATATTGGTTGACCGATACGAGAACAGATGGACACCGGCCAACCCGACAGCTCCGTATCCAAAGGCTGGGGCCACAGATATAAACCAGGATTACATCGAAGATTGGATTATCGAAGACGGCTCCTATCTGCGCATGAAAAGCATAACCGTAGGCTATGATGTGCCATTGCAGAGCGACTTTATCAGAAGGCTCAATGTATATGCACGGGGAGAAAACCTGCTGACATTCACCGATTACTCCGGCTACAACCCAGATGTGAACAGCCTGAGCAATACGGCCGGCTTTGCCAGGGGTATCGACTTTGGTGGTTACCCGCTACCAAAAATTATCACCATCGGACTTGTATTAGGCCTTTAACTGTAAAAGAAACATCTTATGAAAAATATAGCATTATACTGTTTTATCCTCGCCTTGCTGATGACGGCTACGGCCTGCTCGCATGAGGATTTTCTGGAGGAGGAGGTTTTTAGCGCCTTCACTGCGGCCAACTTATACAACGACGCCGAAACTGCTGAAACAGCCGTGAACGGATTGTACGCACAATTTGAGGCCGACAATAATTGGATGGCACGCCGCTTCTGGGTGCTCACCGAAATGCCCAGCCCGGCAGTGATGAGCGACGCCGGCTTGAACGACCGCCGGCAGCTGATAGACCGATGGGCCTGGGAACCACAAAACGTGGTGATAGAAACCATTCACAACCGCATGTATCAAAAAATCAACAGGGTGAATGCCGTGCTTGACAATCTGGAAGACCTGGAAGAAGACGTGCAGCGACCAAGTGGCTACAATTGGCCCGATCGGCTAAGGGCCGAGGCAAGTTTTCTGAGGGCTCTGTACAACTACTGGATTGTGAACATATGGGGCGATGCTCCTTTGCGTACCGATGAGTTTAAGCCTGGACAGGATGAGGCACTGGCCAATACGCCCGCTTCAGAGATATTTGCACTCATTATTTCCGATCTGGAGTCCGCCATTCCCAACCTGCCCGAGTGGACTGAATATGGCCCCACAGACGAGGCCCGGGTGAGCAAAGGAGCAGCGCGTGCCTTGCTGGCCAAGGCATATCTTACCCGTGCGGTAGTAGACAATAATACCCTGGCTCAGCCCAATGACTTGCAAAATGCACTGGCTCAGATACAAGCCATGGAAGCGGCTGGCGTACACGGCCTTGCAGACAATTTCGCCGATCTGTGGTATTTCAACAATCCGAATGGCAGCGAAAACTACGCCTCCTTGAACTACGAAATACTTCTCGACATTCAGTACTCTGCAGATGTGGGCTTGCAAGGCGATTCCAATCCGGTGTGGTCACCAGATGAATCAGGCTTTGGAACCACCGACTGGGGCAATTTCACCGTTGAGTATCCATTCTTCACCATGTTTAGCGATGATGATGAACGCAAAGAAGGAACCTTTGTGCTGGAATACGAGCGCAATGGTGAAACCGTGCGTTATGATGCGGCAGATCCCAATGGTGACGACTATCGCGAGGAATCGCCGGGAATTAAAAAGTGGATCGATAACATTACAGAATTGCGTGGCTTTGATGAACCCAATATGGTGCTGTTGCGCTATGCCGACGTGATACTGATGAAGGCCGAGGTGCTGAACGAGCAAAATAATGGGCCCAATGCAGAAGCCTATGCTGCTCTGAATCAAATAAGAAACAGAGCCGGTTTGCCCAATCTCACCGAAGGACTCACCTACACGCAATTCAAGGATAGCCTATACATTGATCGCACCAAGGAGTTGCTGTTGGAGGGTCACGGATATTTCGACGTGCAGAGATTTTGGGATGTGGCCACACCATATGTGCATTCCAGCTCAGTCTTCTCTGTCAATGCCAACGATGGAGGATTTGTGCTGCCAGACGGAACAACAACGAAAGTGTCTGACCTGGGACCGCTTACGGTCATTAATCCGGAAGAGAAATATCGGCATATGCCATTTCCGGAAATTGCCATGACGACCAATCCGTTGTTGCGCCAGCCACCAGGCTGGGGCGACAGCGACAATTAATGGCTCCTTTACTTTTTAAAAAAGTATGATAAAAGCCCGGTGCGTTAGTGCGCTCCGGGCTTTGTCATGATTGGATGTGCCATGTTTTTCGGTTTTGGCTCCTGGTGACCGCAATTCCAGTTTAACCTCAGATCGTCGAGAAGCGACAACTTAAGCTTGGTTCAGGTATGGTCGGGTAGGCTGAGCGCTGTTCCGCAGAGCGATGAATTCTCGCGATATCCAGCAGCATGCAGGGTGGAATGTATGGAATTTAGGCAGTAGAAGACACGCTGTCGGACATAACTGAAGGGACCGTTTCACCGATTCTATATTGGCAGAATAGCCCTGTGAAATGCCTGTACCCATGGATCGGGCAGGATGCGATGCATTTTAAAGTACGGGAAGATAGAACAGTGCAAACCACCACAACCGGGTATCTACGAAAGCTACCAGCGGCAATTGATCCACCACCGCGAGGGCCATTTCTTTTTGCATTCTCATCAGGAGGTGCAGCAGGAGGCATTGAGCCATATCTACCCTCACGTCGCGGTAAGTCTTTTTATGAAAATAAAAAATCCCTTAAATCGACGGCTATAATGCGGATATCAACCACGGTGGTTGATTTGGTAGTTGCGGCGCATTGTTTTCACTATGTTCTAAGCAAATTTGACACATAGTAACTTATAGGTTACTTTTACCGTATGAGCAAGATCAGAGAGGTCATTGCATACAAAAATTATTTTGAAGAGTTTCTGAACGCTCAAACAACGAAAGTTCAGAACAAAATTTTCAAAGTTATTGAGGCAATTGAGACTCTGGAACGAGTTCCCAGTAATTACTTGAAGCATTTGACCGGAACTGATGGCCTTTATGAGGCAAGGATTCAACTTGGATCGAATATTTGGAGAGTGTTCTGTTTTTTTGATGGTGATCAACTGGTGATACTTCTGAACGGTTTTCAAAAGAAGACTCAGAAAACACCTAGGAAGGAAATCGATAGAGCCGAACGATTATTGAATGAATACTATCAAGACAAAGCAAACGAATATGGAAACTAAATCTTGGAAAACCATTAAAGATGATGTTTATGGAAAGAAAGGAACTCCTAGACGCGATCAACTCGAACGTGAGGTTGAAGGACTCAAAATTGGTTTACTGCTTCGCCAAGCCCGTGAACATAAACACCTAACTCAGCAGCAGCTTGGTGAACTTGTTGATAAGAAGCGAACCTACATTTCGAGGGTCGAGAATGACGGAAGCAACTTAACATTAAAAACCCTCTTTGACATTGTTGAGAAGGGACTTGGTGGTAAAGTAACTATCAGCATAGACCTATGAATAATGGCGCTTTAACATCGGCTTTAAATGAATGAGATTTCTTCAGTCAGGATACACTGGTGGGTATTGGCAATTCCGCCACTAAGTGTAAATTATAACAAAGTCGTGCCTATGTGCAAGACGAGACATTAGTGCTTAATAATCCCCACGCATCCACAAAGGCATTAACATCTACACTCTACAAGTAATGAAAATAGCATTGACACTTTTTTTATCTTGGATCTCGATCCAGGCCTTGAGCCAACCTATCAAATATTCCCTGTATATAAGTGAGAATCGAATACCAAGCGATAGTGCCGAGGCCGTGTATATCAGACATGTTGAGCATCTAGGCGACTCACTCTACAAGATTGCTGATGTTCGAATCAATGATAGCACGAAGAGCCTTGAAGGGACAATCAAAATTGATTACTCCAAAATTAATGGATTAACGTCTTTCAACCATAAAGGTAAAGAAAAGGGCAATTCATCCAGTGAAGATAGCTACGATCGCAAGGCATTTGAAGGATGGCATGTGAAATATGGACAATTCACCAGCTATTATGCAAATGGGAACATTGAATCACTGGGTACTTACATCGATGGAGACAAAGTGGGTCAATTCAGATATTGGTATCATAACGGGACATTTAAAGAAACCCTATTCCATTCTGACTCGATTACTATTTCACCTTTCTACAAGGTTATTGAATATTACGACAGTCTTGGAAATCAACGAGTTTCTAATGGCAATGGAGTTTATGAAAATTCGACTGCTATTATTGAATTTGAATCAGGTGAAGTCTACAATGGTTACAAAAAAGGTAAATGGACTGGCAGATTTTTGAAAAATTATTTGTACGAGGAGACATACTCAAATGGTGTTTTCGAATCAGGAATCACAACAGATTCCGCTGGAAATCAATATCGGTATGAACAGTTGGAAATCCAAGCAGAATATGTTGGTGGCTGGAAGAAGTTTTACAAATACATTCGTTCAAACCTGAGATATCCAGCAAAGGCTCGAAAGAAAGGAATTCAGGGAAGAGTATTTGTTGAGTTTGTAGTGGATAAACAGGGTAATACCACTGAAGTAAAAGTTCTAAACGGATTTTGCCCAGAATGTGACGAGCAAGCGAGATCAGTTATTGATTCAGTGAATAATTTTGTACCAGGTAAAATGAAAAGAATCCCTGTTAGGCAGAGGATGATTTTGCCCATAACTTTTAGTCTTTAAAAGTTCTCTAATTAGTGTTTAGATATAGACTAGTTCCCTCTCTGTCCTCTCACACTTCCTCAGGCTTAAATTATTTCTCTCATTCGCTATACCTGTGGGTGTTCTGGCTATATGCACGTACAATTTTCATTTTTTATATGTAAATATGTAGTACATAAAAAGCCATATAAATCGCCCTTATCTCACCAGCAATCCCAATGTAGCTCATGCGATTATTTTCACTTATCCTTCTTTTCTTCCTATACACAAGTTCGTATGCAGTAGCCAAAGCGCCTGAGCCTTTTACCTGGCAGTTTCCGTTGCCCCGCACCCACACTGGCATGCTTCTGGGCAATGGCACCATGGGGGCCATGGTGTGGGGCAGTGGCAATGTGCTCCACATCACCATAGGGCGGGCCGACTTCTGGGATCACCAGGGTGGCTATCCATTTCAGGAAAAATACAGTTATGACAGCCTGCTGGCAATATATGCTTCGGGAAAGATCGATACCGTGTACGACGCACTCACAGAGCGCCGGAAGGAGGACCTGAAGCCATCGGTTTTGCCAATAGGCCGTTTCGAAATCATGTTTCCAGAGGGATTCTCACTTCGGCATGCAATGCTGCATCCTGCCGATGGAAGCCTGGAAATTCATGGTGATTTCCACGGGGACACAAGCATCTTGCGCGTGCTGATGGCTCAGGACAAGCCGCTGCTCATGCTGCAAAGCGAAGGCGTAGAAATAGCAGGGATAACACCTGTCACTGCCTGGGCGTATGACCATGCCGTAGCAGGATGGCGCACTGAAGAGCCCGGGCTGGCTGCCCGCAACATACCCAAGCCTGCTATGCTGGATGGCCACTACACGGGTTGGCTACAGGAGCGGGTGAGCGATGCGCCACTGTGTATTGCCGCACGTAGGCAGGGGCGGTTGTTGGCCATAGCGGCAGATATAGCTGCCGACACCCATGCCGCACAAGCTAAAGTGACCGGACTTATTGAACAGGGCCTAAATAAAGGTTTTGAAGTTTTGATGCAGCAAGGCCGTGACTATTGGCATGGCTACTGGGAAAACACGCCTGAAATATACCTGCCCGACAGTACGCTGCAGTTTTTGTACGACTACGGCATGTATAAATTTGGCGCCATCACACGGCCAGGCGCCGTGCCCATCACGCTGCAGGGGCCATGGATTGAGGAGTATCAGATGCCTCCCTGGCTGAGCGATTATCACTTCAACATCAACGTGCAGATGTGTTACTGGCCGGCATATGCCGGCAATCACCCAGAATATTTGTTGCCTTTTTTCGATATGCTCTGGAGCTGGTTACCTGTTTTGAAGGAGAACTCGGAGATATTTACCGGTCGCAGTGGAGGCATTAAGATACCACATGCTACGGACGACCGGGGTGTGCGCGTAATTCCCCTGCTCAACGGCGGCCTGCTGGACCCGGGCAGTACGGCCTGGCCGGCGCTCATGATGCACAAATATGTTAATTACTCCCAAGACACCGCTTTTCTTTCTTCACGCGGCTTTCCCTTCATGCAGCTTGCTTTCAACGGATTCTACGCCCTGCTAAAAGAAGAAAATGGAGTGCTGAATTTGCCACTGGCCAATTCGCCGGAGTTTTACACCAAACCCGGGGGTAAGGGAGGCCTCGGCAAAAACGTAACATTTCAGTTGATCTGTTTGCATGAATTGGCCAAAGCACTCATACAAGCCGCTACCATTTTGGGTGAGGAGCATGATGCCCGATGGCAGAAAACGCTCGATCAGCTCCCGCTCTCTACCATCATCGATGGGCGATTGGCGGTATGGGAAGGGCAACCATACGATCGTTGCCACCGGCATTTTTCCCATTTGGCAGGCATATATCCTTTCGACAGCTACGACTGGTCAAACACACGCTACCGCAATATATTGCAGCAATCATACGATGAGTGGGTGGGGCAGGGCAGCGACTGCTACGCCGGGTGGAGCATACCCTGGGTGGTGATGCTGCACAACCGCTTTGGCAATCCGCAGGCCAGTGTGAGAGCCATTCGCGATTGGCAGCAGATCTACCTCAACGAAGGCTATGGCACCCTGCACGATGCCAGAGAGCAGCGACCGGAGCGTATGCAAATAGAAGCCGGCCTGGGTATGGCCGCCGCCCTGCTCGACATGATGGCCTATGAGCAGAACGATGTGATTCATCTTTTTGCAGGGATACCTGCGGAATGGATAGATGTGGAATTTGACAACATCGCTTTGCCCGGCGGCGTGCACATAAGCGCCGATAGAGCTACGCGCCAGATTCAGCTCACCAGCAGCATACCCCAGGTGGTGACGCTACAAAATCCGTGGCCAGGCAAGCGGCTGCTGAGTGATGCAGGGGAGATCATAGAGAAAGATGATCCAGATCTCGTTCACATCACATTGCCGGCCAATCAGGAAGTATTGCTTTGGGCAGAGTAGTATTCTGTCACAGGACGCTTACATGTCTTCCTCACTTTTGGCTCATTTTTAATCAAAAGTGCCGTATAATCCAATACGAGCTGTTTTTGTGGGTGTCCCGGGTGTCCCGAGATGGCTGGTTTCCGTGGGTGGCAGTCACCTACTCCGTGGCCTGTGGCCATTCTATTTCCGTGGCCTGTGACTCACAGGACACTCTTGTTAATGTCCATGTCCACCGCCCTCGGCAAATGCATTGAGGAGGTAGAAGGCGCCGCCGGTCACTATTTCACTCTGGCGATGTGTTTCGTCGATGTTGGTAATTTCAGTCATGCCCTGTTCTTCCATGCCTGTAGTAACAGGTATGCGTTGAAAGCCGGTTTGGCCATCCTGCTCAGTACTTTTCACAAATAGATATGTGTTGCCACCGTCGGCCACCAGTGCGCTGGCCGGCACCACCATGGCAGTATCACTACCTGTTATGAATGAGGCACGCGCATACATGCCCACCTTAAAATCGCCCTTTTCTTCTTCAAAATGTACGTGTACCTGTATGTACCGCCTGTCTTCCTCCAGGTTTTGACCAACCAAAAACACCTCACCCTCATATACCTCAGGCCCCGAATTGGGTATGGTAAACAACACGGGTTGCCCTTTTTCTATCTTCATGATGTCTTTTTCGAACACACGCAACTCCAGGTGCAGGTGCTCCGGATTTACTATGGCCATAATGGGCTCCCCCGGCCGTACCTGAGCGCCCAGCACGGCATGCACCGCCGACACCACCCCATCAATCGGCGCCCGCACATAAATTTCTGCGCTGAGTGTGCCATTTTCCAATGCCTTCATATCGGCGCCTATCAGCTTCAGTTTTTCCGTCAGACCACTGAAGCTGGCCAGTGCAGCGCGATAGTCAGACTGAGCCTTTATATATGTTTTCCTTGCCGTACCATCCTGTGCGCTCAGCGTTTCCTGTCGTTCATATTCATTTTTCAAAAAATCAAGCCTGGCAGACAGATCGAGGTATTGCTGTTGCATCTCCAAAAATTCCAGGCTTTCCAGCACGGTGATCACCTGTCCCTTTTGTACGCGATCGCCGACTAGGTAGCGGATCCTGCGCACGAAGCCGGTGATCTTTGGCGATACGAAAGCCTTATTTTGTGGGGGAGTTTCCAGATAGCCGTTGGCTTTTACAGCATGGCCTATGGGCTGCATCGATAGGTGGCCCAGCTCCAGTCCAATGGTTTTCATCTGTTCCGTGCTGAGCATGACTACCTCGTCGGCATGCGCTTCGGGCTCTTTCATTGGCTGGTGCCCGTCATTTTTTGGGGCGCACTGCGACAAAAGCAGTGCTAAGAAGCCATAGGTGAAAAGAAGAATATTTTTCATATCGATAAAGTATTTCGTTGTCATCGGGTGAAGTAGAAAAGTTGTATGGCTTTTTGGTTGTAATCGTTCAGTGTGTTGAGGTACTGCAGCCGTAAGGCGATGGCTTCATTCATGCTGCGGATATATTCCAGATATTCAATTTCACCATTTTTGTAAAGCAGGTCGGCATTTTCAATGATGAGTTGGGCATTGGGCAGCGAAAATTGCTGATGTGCGGCGAGTGCCTTGTCAAGCACAGCCAGCTCTGCCAGTGCGCCATCAATGGCTTTTTGAAAATTGAAAGTTTCCTGCCTGAAGCTGTTCTGCGCCATTTCCGATTGCAGCACCGCTGCCCTGATCTCTCCTATATTTGGGTTGAACCAAAGTGGTATCTTCAGGCCTACGCTCCAGCCATCCATGCCTGGCATTCCGTCAATTTCCTGCCGGAAATAGCCTGCATTGAAGGCAGGCCACAGTTTTGCCCGGGCGCGTTGCTCATGCAGCAGGGTAAGCCTCTTTTGTGCCTCTAAGCTGGCGTAGTATGCTGATGCTTCCAGACTATGCCTGATGCTGTCGAGGGCTACGGGCAGGGCAAAGCGGGGCAGCGAGTCCTGTGCGGGCAGTACCGGATCGCTATACTGCATCGCCCGTGACAGATCCTGCCGGGCCAGCAACAAGGCTGCTTCAGCCTCCTGCCACTGTATGCGCAATTGCTCTTTTCGTGTTTCCATCATCACCTTCGATAGCAGGTTGCTTTCACCTGTTTTGTATTTCAATCGCGCTATACGGTCGGCTTCTGTATACATTTCGTGCATTTCTTGGGTGCGTATCAAAGCTTCTTTGCGCCACAGTACGCTGTAGTAGGCGCTGACGACCTGGCTGTGAAGCTGCCGCTTGGCGAAATTATATCGAGCCTCTTCGCGTGACAGTGCCTGTTTCAGCCAGCGATGATGACTGGCCTGCTGCCATGGTGAGCCGAGCTCCTGGCTTAGTTGCCACTGGTTATCGATGAGGGCGGAGTTGAGCTGGCCGCGTGTGAAACTGACGGATGTGGGGCCAAGGTCCCAGCCCGTTTTCACCATGGCCCGTGCCGCCTCTACCGATCGCCCTGCATTGATGATGTCCGCATTATTTTCTTCAGCAATGTGCAGCGCCTCTTCCAGGCTTATCGGCTGTGCAGGGT
Organism: uncultured Roseivirgaceae bacterium; assembly: GCA_964596645.1. Lineage (GTDB taxonomy): Bacteria > Bacteroidota > Bacteroidia > Cytophagales > Cyclobacteriaceae > CAVQEK01. Next base: position 106,381 of record CAZQVB010000003.1, on the reverse strand, counting down.
GCTGTGCACTGGCGCCGGTACCGGAGATGAGCAGTAAGGCAATACAACCTGCCGCCAATTTGGCAAAGAGCCCCCGGCCATTTGCGCTCTTTGAGCGCTCTTCTATCCATAAATAAATAACGGGCAGCACCACCAGTGTGAGTAAAGTGGCGGTAATGAGTCCGCCTATCACCACCGTGGCCAGCGGCCGCTGCACCTCTGCGCCGGCAGAAGAGGAAAGCGCCATAGGAAAAAAGCCCAGTGCCGCCGCTGAAGCCGTCAGTAAAACAGGGCGCATGCGCGACTTAGCCCCGATGATCACGCGTTCGCGCACATCGCTCACACCGCGCTGTTTCAGCTCATTGAAATAGCTGATGAGCACGATGCCATTGAGGGTGGCAATGCCAAAAAGGGCGATAAAGCCCACGCCAGCCGATATGCTGAAGGGCATGTCGCGCAGCCAGAGCAGCACCACACCACCGATGGCGGCGAGGGGTATGGCGGTGTACACCATGAGCGCCTGCACCACCGAGCCAAAGGTGAAATAGAGCATGATAAAGATGAGCACCAGCGCTATGGGTACGGCTACTTGCAGCCTGTTGGTGGCTTCCTGCAGGTTTTCAAATTGCCCCCCATAGGTGATGAAGTAGCCTTCGGGCAGGGTGATGTGTTCATCGATTTTTTGCTGTATCTCGTCTACCAGCGACTGCAAATCGCGGTTGCGCACGTTGATGCCGATCACGATGCGCCGGCGCGTGTCGTCGCGGGAGATCTGTGCCGGCCCGTATTTTATGGTGATATCTGCTACCTCTTCCAGGGGTATTTGTCCACCGTTGGGGAGCTCCACATACAGTTGGCGCAGGTTTTCTATGTCTTTGCGATACTCCTCACCCAGGCGCACCACCAGATCAAACCGCCGCTCGCCTTCGAATACCGTGCCTGCAGCTTCTCCTCCGAAGGCCATCCGTACATAGCGGTTCAGCTCCATTATATTCAGGCCATAATGTGCTATTCGTGCCCTGTCGTACTGCACCGACATCTGTGGCAGGCCCACTATCTGCTCTACTACAATGTCGGACACACCCTGTACACCATCCACCAACTGCCTGATGCGGGTGCCGTGGTCGTAGAGCACGTCGAGGTTGTCGCCAAATATTTTGATGGCAAGGTCGGCACGCACCCCGGTGATGAGCTCATTGAAGCGCATTTCTATCGGTTGTGTAAATTCATACTCCACACCTGGAAATGCAGACATCGCCGTCTTCATTTTTTCTGCCAGCGCTTCCTTGCTGTCGGCAGACGTCCATTCATTGCGTGGCTTCAGCCTGATGATGATGTCCGACATCTCCATCGACATGGGGTCTGTCGGCACCTCGGCTGCACCTATGCGCGAAGCTACCTGCTCTACCTCAGGGAAGCTGTCAAGGAGTATGCGTTCTATTTTGGTGCAGAACTCTATGGTTTCGCTTAGTGAAGTGCCGGGCCTCAGCAGGGGTTGCACCACATAGTCGCCTTCATCCAGTGTAGGAACAAATTCTGCACCCATGCGCGTGAAGAGCACCAGGCTGAAGCCAAGCAATACCACCGCCAACAGCAATGTGACGGCCCGCTGCTTCAGGGCCAGGCGTATGATCGGGTCGTAGCGGCGCTCTATCCATGCCACCAGCCGGTCAGATACATTCTTTTTATTTGCCTTGCGAGGCTTGAGGAAAAGCGAAGATATGACGGGTATGTATGTGAGGCAGAGGATCATGGCGCCTAGCAGGGCGAAGCTGAATGTAAGCGCCATGGGTTTGAACATTTTGCCTTCCACGCCAGACAGCGTGAGGATGGGGAGGAAAACAATGAGTATGATGACCTGCCCGAAAAATGCTGACTGCATCATGCGCCCGGCGGCATTTTCAGTGATTTCATCTTTGGCCTGGCGCAGCGCTCGACCGCTGAGCGAGCGCAGGTGTTCACTCTTCAACACGATTTGATGCACCACGAATTCTACGATGATCACGGCGCCGTCTATGATGATGCCGAAGTCGATGGCGCCCAGGCTCATCAGGTTTGCCGATATGCCGAAGATGTTCATCATGGATATGGCGAACAGCAGTGAAAGTGGAATAATGGAAGCCACGATGAGGCCCGAACGCCAGTTGCCCAGAAGAAGTACCACTACGAAAATGACGATGAGGGCGCCCAGCATCAGGTTTTCTTCTACGGTATGGGTAGTGCGTGCTATGAGGCCGGAGCGCTCCAGAAAGGGATTAATGAACACACCCTCAGGTAGTGTTTCTTGCACCTCGGCTATGCGCTCTTTCACCGCCTGTATCACCTCATTGCTGTTGGCGCCTTTCAGCATCATGATCTGCCCCATCACTTTTTCACCTTCGCCATTGGCAGTGATGGCCCCAAAGCGGGTAGCATGCCCAAAACGCACGTTGCCGATATCGCCGATGAGCAGCGGTGTGCCGCCGATGGTTTTCACCACTATTTGGGCTATGTCTTCCATGCTTCGCACCATGCCCTCGCCACGCACAAAGTAGCTTTCCTGGTATTTCTCTATGTAGCCGCCCCCGGTGTTTTCATTATTTTCTTCCAGTGCCCTGTACACCTCGCCCAGCGTCACATTCATGGCGCGCAATTTTTCCGGGTCTATGGCTACTTCATATTGCTTCAGGTAGCCGCCCCAGGTGTTCACCTCTACCACACCGGGTATGCCGATAAGCTGGCGTTTCACCACCCAGTCTTGTAAGGTGCGCAGTTCCATGGTGCTGTAGCGGTCTTGGTAGCCTGGCTGCACATCGAGCAGGTACTGGTATATTTCCCCCAGGCCGGTGGAGATGGGCCCCATCTCGGGAGCCCCGAAGCTTTCCGGAATTTTCTCTTCGGCACTTTTTATCTTTTCGGCGATCAACTGCCGGGGCAGGTAGGTACCCATATCGTCGTGAAACACGACGGTGACCACGGACAGGCCGAATTTGGAGATGGATCGAATCTCCTGCACACCGGGCAGATTGGCCATTTCCAGCTCTATGGGGTAGGTGATAAACTGCTCTATGTCTTCCGTAGAGAGGTTGCGCGAGGTGGTGATTACCTGCACCTGGTTGTTGGTGATATCGGGTACGGCTCCTATGGGTAAGTGCTGTAGGGAATAGATGCCCCAGGCCACCAGCCCCAGCACGAAAAGAAGCACCAGTAATTTGTTTTTGATACTAAGAGATACAATAGCATTGATCATCGGCTAGCGTTTTATTTTGAACCGGCAACAGGGTGAAGGAGTAAATGCAGGAAAAAACTACGCCGATGGCGGTCCGCGCCGTGAACAGCAGGCTGTAGCCAGCTGCCGCTTCACATAAGAGGGGGTGCTGAAATTTTCAATGCAACACGCCATGACGGTCGTGTGCGTATAATTATATGCCGGCATGGCTGCCAGCTCCGGTGTGGTATGGTCAAAAGCCGCACCGGAATAATCGGTCATTTTGTAATCTCTCAGATGGTCTTCACCCAGATCTTTGGTGAGGCTGAGCTTGAAAAGCTCGATGAGTGAAAGTTGCTCTTTATTCTTTACCGCGCTGTGCGCATCCTCAGAATAAACATCGTGGTGCTGGTGGGGCAAGAAGGTGTGACCCAGCAAAAAAATGAGGGAGAGGTAGATAAGGCCGTATTTGCAGTATCGCATCAGCATATTGGCGTTCTTTCTCGCTAAAAAATGAATTCCTCATGGGAAGCACCACATGGGCAAAGATACAAAGCTGCTGACCGACCACGGTAACTATAGGCACTGAAATTTAAAAACCCTATGCCATCCTAAAATCCTTCCAGATCATTCTTTTTGGGCTGCGGCGGAGGCGTTTGCTGCTGCTCAGCCGGAGTGGCATCGTCGGTGGGTTGTTTGTCGTCTTCCAATATTTGCTGAAGCTCTTCGGGTATGGCCTGCTCACCTTGATCTTCTGTGGGCTGCTGTATCAATTGTTCCAATGGGGAAGTTTCCACGGGTATGGTTTCCATCACATAAGGCTCTTTGATGCCCAGGTATTCCAGCCGAAAACGATTGATGAAGTTCATTGCATCCTGCCTGTCGCCCAGTACAAATACATACTCGCCGAAACCTGCCTTGTCTATTTTCGATTTGTCGAGGATGGTGTTGTTGTACGCATCATTGGTAGAGTAGGTGATGAGCTTGTTTTCGTCGAAGAGCAGGTAATACCAACTGGCCGGTGAGGCCTGCAAAAAGAGCGACACTTTATCGCCGTTTTCGGCCTTGCGTATTTCCAGAAATCCGTCGAGCGTGGCGTTGATGTCTTTGCGCAAAATATGCGACAGGCCCAGCGGCTCGGTGCTGTACCAGCTGTTGTACTCGGGCGACCACTGCAGGTTGGCCCGCGAAAAGACCAGGCTGCCGATCATTTTGGAAGTAAAATTGGCAATGGGTGTGTACTCTTCCAAGTTGCGCTTGTCGTACTCCATTGCGGCACGGTCTCCTATGATCTCGGCCACCCGGTAGAGGAAGGCGTCCTGATCGGGCTCTGCCTCTGCCGCACCAAAGTTTTCCACCACTTCAAACACATCGTTGCCCATGTCGGTGAGTGCCTGGTCGGGCATGTCGATGTCGAACTTGAGCAGTGCGTCGAGCTTGTAATTGATTTGATTGACATTGCCCGTGCCGGAGCCCGAGGCAGTGAGTTGGAAGTGCTCGTTGGGGATCAGAAATTGTACCGGCCCTTCAAATTCGATGTCGCCACTGGCATCGTCATAGGCAAAGATTTTACCATCGAGCTTGCTGCCGTTGATCTTAGCTGTGTCGCCGATCACATAGCGCCTCTTGTCAGCGTCGAAAAACAGAATGCCATCGGCCCTGAAGAAGTCGTCGTCGGCATCCAGCTTTTTGTCTTCTGCAAAGGCGGTGTACATGCTGTTGTTCAGGCTTTCGTAATGTATGCCGGCGTTCAGCGAATTGCCGGATTCCGTCACGGCACTGTTGAAGTCAAACATCACATCGGTGGTTTGCTCATCGGCATTGTGGTATTTGATCCAGGTATCGTAGTCGGCGCGACTTTGCAGGTCCAGCTTCACGTACCCGTCCAGCTCCAGCGCGCGGTGACGGGCATACATGGTCATGTCGCCTTTGTAATACATGCCACCGGATATTTCAAAAAGATCTTCCGGCGCCACTTTGCCGCGCGAAATGGTTTGTTGCAGGTCGTTCCTTACCTCCGGGTCTTCCCACAGCTCAAACTCACCCAGCACAATATTGAAGGTATCTTCCATGATGTTGACATACTCGTAGGTGGCTGAGCCTGTAAAGCGGGTTCTCGATAGTATGTCGATGGTGCCGTTCACCAGGCGATGGTACTCGTTGAGCGTGTCCAGCACGATGGTGGTATTGCTCAAGGTGCCGATTTGTGCGTTTTCTAATATAAGCACCTCATTATTTTCCGGAGTAATGTACGCATCGGCCACAGTAATGTACGGAATGCCGTTGACCTGTAGCTGGCTGCTTTCCAGATCGTACACGGCAGATGCTGCATTGAATGCTAAGGAGTCAAGCTCTTCGCGTGTGGTGTAGAAATAGGACGATTCCAGCGGCACGTCTTCCGGCTTGGTCATATATACTTTGCGTTCGCCCAGGTTCCAGGTGGCTTTCGAAATGGACGTTTTAATCTGGGCAAAGGGATAGTTGATGGCCGCCATGCCTTCTATCTCAGGGCTTATCTCGGCAATATCCTGTGCCAGGTCAAATTCAAGCCTGATGTCTTCGCCCGACATCAGTGGCTTTTCCGGGTTGTTGGATTTCATCTCAAACCGCGAGTTGCGCGCCAGCAGGTTGCTTTCTTCAAAAGTGAAATCTTCCGATTCTGACTCAAAGCCCCGGGTGAACATGAGCCCTTTCCCATATACGCCTTTGGAGCTATAATTGATGGTGCCGTCCAGCGCAGCCGTATTGCTGTACAGGTTGAAAGTGTCCAAGGTGTTGCTCACATACATTTCATCCTGGTAGGGCCTCCACGTCATCTCATAGCTATCTACCGCTATGTCGGGGTAGGAGGTGCCGTTCAAGATGCCTTTATTCACCCGAAAGTTGGTGCCTTCCGCCAATACAGAATCCTGATAAAAGACATAATTATCCGACTGCGATTCGCTGGTCAGGTATTGCATGGTGCCATGGCCAACCAGGCCGTTCTTGTCCAGGGTGATCTTTTCGAACAGCTGTGCCTCACCTTTATACAGCTTATAGCCCGAGGGTGGTATGGTGTGATTGAAGCCCAGGGAGTTGTCGGGCATAATCTGCAAAGTTTCTTTAAAATCGGGGAATATGCCACCCGCTACGAAGGTGCCTTCAAAGCCAATAGTGGCCGGGTCGCTGCTGCTGAGGCTGTCTATGCCAAAGGGGGGCACTATGAAATATACAGATTTGGAATAGGCCTTGTCGAGTATGTCGTCATTGTCGAAATACACCACTGCGCCACGGTCGGCATTGAAAATGGGAAACTGAGGGAATATTTTGTGTCCCGACTTGTTCTCTGGCCGGTTGATGTATAGCGTACCGCTGGTGCTTTGCCCCCCCACCAGGTCCATAGACTCGTTCTGGCTGATGTCGAAAGAAACGAGTTTGTTGTCAACCTGCCGCTTTTGGTATTGCCCCTGTTCGTCGTCTATGTAGAAACGAATGGAGTCGATGTTGGCCATATCCACCAGAAAGCTGTCGTACTGAAAGGTGAAGTTGCGCCCTACAAACTCAAAATTGCCGGCGTAAAGCTGTCCGTCGAACACGAAGTCCCTGTTTTTCTGCAGCTTAATGGAGTTTTCTGTAGGAAATATGTATACGTCGAGGATTTCGCTGATGAAAAATTTGTCGATACCGCGCACCTTCATTTCATTGGTTTCCAGGTTGAGCGTGGCATTGGGCTGGTTGGTGGCCAGCGAAGGAATCAGCAGGTTGTCGAAGTCTTTGCGGTTGTTTTTGGATTGCACGTAGTGCAAGGCTTTATCTTTCAGGTATATCTTGCCCGACGATTCGTCATAATCTATAAAATCCTGATAGTGCAGTTGCAGCATGGCTGCCTTCACTGCTTTGGGGTTGGCGCCTACATCGGCCACCATTTCCGATTCATAAAAGTCGCGCTTCTTGGCTTTGCGGCTGCCGTAGTTGTACACCATCATCAGCGGATTGAAGTTGTACACACCGTTCAGCTCGCCAATTTCTTCTTCGTTGTAGTACTCGTTTGACCGGAACAGCGCGGGCAGCAACTGCCGGGCATTCATGATGGATATGTTCAGGCTGTCGGCATCCATACCCCAGTCTACAATGTCGGCATCTATGGTCATGTTGAAGTATGAGGAGTTCCATGCGCGCACCTCGTATCCATTCTCTTCCTTGATGGCCGACATGCGGTTTTGATCGGAGTAGTAGCGAAACTTCACCGATGGATGCGTGATGGAATCGCGGCCGTGATACACGGCTATCGAAGCTTCGGGGGCAGATACGAGTGAATCCTGAAAATAGTAGCGCCGCGCTTTGGTAACAAACTTGCGCTCTCCCTGCTCGGCAAAGCTGAGTTTTGACAGACCGCCATAGTGTGCTACGCCCAGCCGCCGCTGGCCCTGCAGGGCAAAGCCACCCACGTAAGTCAGGTTTTTATTACTCAGACCTTCCAGTCGCACATTGTTTTCGTACGATACAAATCGTGGATATGAAGCGTCTTCCGGGCTGCTGCGTTTCTTACTTTTAAATTCGAACAGGCCTTCTACCGAGTTAGCTACAAGCCCTTTGTATGTGAGTTTGGTTTTTTCTGCTTTCAGGTATGGCAGCCGCACATTGAAGCTATACTGGTCGAGTTCTGCATAGGTGATGTTGGCATCCAGCCCGGCAGATGACCAGTCAAATTTTCCGCCATCGCCTATAAAAGTGTGTCTGTCGAGCAGATATGTCCCTTTTGTGCCGCCTATTTGCGTGGAGTCGTACTGTGTTACTATCACCAGGTCGGCACGTTTGAAGTCGATGATGGCGCCGCTCTCTTCCGGCAAGGCCACCATGGGTTCAGCAGCCATGGTAAAGGCCAGCACGTCTTCGGTCGTCGTTTCGTCGTCGGTGGTGGCTTCATTGGCCCAGTCATCGCCCCAGGCATCCTGATCACTTTTGCCCGACTCACCTTCCCACGCGTCGGCGGCGTCGCCCCAGCCGCTGTCCGTATTGCCCCAGTCATTGCCCCAGCCGGCTTCTTCGCTTTCTTCGTTGGGTTCCTCTTCTTGCACGGCCGGGGGCAGCCCGGGCAGCTCGGCGGCCATATTCTTTTCGGCAAATCGAAAATCATAGTCGGTATTGAGCGCATACAGCCTGTTGTACCGCGATACATGCAGCGCCTCGTATTCGAAGAAAATGCGCAACCCGGCCAGGTCGCGGGCAAAGGTGGCGCTGGTATTTTGCTGCAGTGCCTGCCACAGCATTTCCAGCATATTGTCCATTTTACTGCCGGAGAGGTTGGCCAACTGAGCGGCACCGGTAATAGAGGCAAAGAAGTCACGGAAGTATGGAATTTCCTTCAAATCGCGTGATTGCATGTCGAGGGCAATCTCAATAATCTTTGTTTTCTGGGCATTGCTGAGGCCAGATTCCCACAAGGCCGCAAAGTCCTGGCCTATTTTGGCAGCACTACTGTTGTTGGTGCGCGCCATCTTTTCCATTACGCGTTCGCCAAATACGCCGGTAGAATCGGTCAGGTGAATATACTGCGCAATGCTGCCTTGCGCGGCGAACAGAAAGAGGAGAAAAAGACAGGTTCTAATCATGAATACTCTCACCAATGATATTCGGAGCATGGTCAATTTAGTATTAATTCATCGTTGGCGGTACACTGCGCGGTGTATCAAAATGTAATAATTGGCTATATCATGCAGTATAACGGCCTCTTTCTGTGCTTATTCTTTTTGTTCCATCAAACCCGGCCGCTTACCTGGTGAAAGGGCAAATGTGGCCTGGCACCACTTATTTTGTGCCTGACGCCCACAGAGCATGAGCCCATGGCGGCTGCACACGCCATCGATGTCGGGCAGGTCGTGGTCATAAAATCCACTGAGCAGCAGGTGACCATCATCTTTGAGCATACGGGCATATGTAGGAATCTCCACCAGCAGCACATTCTTATTAATGTTGGCCAGAATGATATGAAAAGGGCCGGGCAGGGCTATTTCGTCTATTACGCCTGAGACGGTGTGGATGCCGTTGATGGCATTTAAAGCAAAGTTTTCAGCACTGTTGGTGATGCTCCAGGGGTCTATGTCTGTGGCTGCCACATGATCGGCGCCGAGTTTGGCGGCCATTATGGCCAGTATGCCGGTGCCGGTGCCGACATCCAGCACGCGCCTGCCGCGGTGTTTTATCGCGAGCTGAGCGGCTACCATCATGCTGGTGGTTTCATGGTGGCCGGTACCAAAAGCCATCTTTGGGTGTATCAGTATTTCGTGCCGGAAACCGGGTGCCGGCGGATGAAATGAGGCGCGAATGTACACCTGATCAGAGATGGCAACCGGCTGAAAGTTTTTCTCCCATTCCTCATTCCAATTTTTATCTGGCAGTGGCTCTGCGCTGAATGCATCAATATTGTATCGCGACAACAGGCTGCGCAGGTTGGATTCGTTAAAATCTGCCGCCTCAATGTAGGCCTCTACGCCCTGGTCTGTCTCCTGAAAAGAGTCATAGCCGGCTGTCATGAGCTCGGCTATGATCATTTCTGCTAAATCGTACTGGCAGGCGATGTCTATTTTGAGAAATGCCATAAAATATCTGCGGATTTTTACCCGCCAAAATTGTATTAAAAGTGGATGCGAACCAACGGATGGTTGCACAGTTCCAGGCGAAATTTTAATACATCATCTGCAACTGCTCTACCGGCAGCACATTGGCTGAGGCGATGGCTTCGCCCTGTACCGTGGCCGCTACACGTGCGGGTGAGGCTATTACCTGCCCGGTGATCAGCTCATAGGCCTTGCCCAATGTGTTTTCTTCCAAAGAACCTAAGTCGGCAAAGTAGTCGTCGGGCACCAGGTGGTCCGGTGCAAAGCCATTTCTGTAGTCGGTGACGCCACTGGCATTGGCTACTTTGAAGATGATGGGCTGAATGGCCCAGTCGTGGCGCTCGTCCGGATCGGTGAAGGTGTTGGAGCCGGCGTATTTTCCGCTGGTATTGGCGCTGCCGATCAGCACCACCTCCATATAAGGCCTCAGGCTGTTGATCACCAGTTCGCTTGCCGAGGCGCTGTTGTCGCTGGTGAGAACGTATACGCGGTCGAGGTTTAGGTTTACCGCAGTAGGCTCGAAATACATTTTCAGGTTGTCAGAAAATTCGCCTTCGCTGTCTATGATTTCTTTTTGTACCTGCGCATTCCAGATGTATTGCAGAAAGAGCGACTGGCTTGCCGGTACCTGCGCCGGGGCGATCATCGATGCCAGCTTCATGGCACTATATACAGAGCCTCCGGGGTTGTACCTCAGGTCAAGCACCAGTTCATTGACGCCCGAGCTCTTGAATTTTGTGAAAGTGTCTTCCAACCTGTCCTCAAAATCGGTGAGAAAGCGGTTGTACACCACGTAGCCAATGTTGTTATTTCCATAGGAATACACCGAGTCGAGCAGTATGGGATTTTCCTGAAAGGTTTCAGCCACTATGTTTATTTTATCGCTGCCGGCCACCGCCAGGCCACCCGAATAGCTGCCCAGGGTGAGCGAATAGGCGCTTTGCTCGTACAGCAGTTGGCGGTAGTTGGTGGTATTGATCGGTACATTGTTGACCGCAACGAACACATCGCCACGTTTTACCCCCTGCCGGTCGGCAGGACCGCCCGGTAGCACAAACTCCACCACACCGAACACCTGATCGGAGTTGTCGGCGCGAAATAATTTGTATTGATAGCCGAAGCTCTTGCTGATGCCCCGGAGCAGATCGCTCAGTTCGTTTTTATCGCGCATGATGAATGACCAGGGATCTTCCGCACGATAGACAATTTTTTCAAAATAGGCCTCAGGATCGACCTCCATATTGCGGTCTATATTTCTGGGCATCTTGTCGCGCCACAGGTATAGCGCGTCCATGTATTCCCAGATAAATTCATTGACCTGTTGTGTCTGCTCGGGCACCGCAGGCTCCGGCGCTTCGTCTTTGCAAGCGAGGGTAAAGAGAATGATGACAGAGAGCAACAGGCTATTATAAAGATGGCTCCCCAAAGATTTGAATAGGCTCATTGATACATGTTTTGGTTGATTATCACCTTATTCCGGCGCCACTACAACGCAGAGTTGCGGCGACTTGTTGTATGGCCCGGCCGTGGGAACGAAAGCCTGCACAAGCACGTGGCTTTCATGGCCAGTGCATGCCAACGGCTAGTTTTGCGCCACTTTATTGAAGACAACATCTACACTAACGTCGCCCAGCGGAACGCCGGCTGGCCAGCCTGGTATATCGCTCGCTTCGATGGGGAAATCGGTCACTTTACCTTTCAATGTGTTTCCATTCAGTTTTACCTGCTCTATTAAGAGCGAGACGTTGTCTTGAATGAAATTGAGCGTGAGCCTAGACAGGTCATTGCTTTCCGACCAGGTGCCGGCCTCTATGCCATCTACACCTGTTTCGTTAAGGCAATCAAACATGATCTTTTTGCTTTCTTCCAACACCACCACAGTGTTGTCGTCGTCGGAGCAGGGGGTGTTGTCGATTACGCCATCCTGCAGAAATTCGGTAACATCTGTACCTGCGCCAAACCCTGGTATGGGCAGGCCACCTATGGTAAGTCCGCTGGATAGCTTTGCACTTTCCAGTTGGTAGGTTCCCGCAAGTGTGGTAGGGCCATTCTCTTCATCTTCAGAGCAGCTTTGCGAGCATACGCCGGCGGCGAGAAAAATGATGATGGCGATAAAGCGAAAGTAGCACTGTGTGGTAGTCATGGTAGAAGCGATTATGTTTTAGTGGAAAACGCAAAGTTGTTGAATCGGTAAGTCTGTTACCAAAAAATGTTGCCGCTGTGCCGGTGATGTAGGGATACGGCCCTTTTTGCGCAAAATTGAAATGCCCTGTTCCTTAGGCATTGGTTGAGAATCACCATAGCCATCATTTTCAGGCGGGTGTGCAAGCGATTGATGCGTTTGTCGTGCTCATGATGAGCGCCCCGGGAGTAGTATTAAAATGATACCGCAGGTTGGCAATTAGGAAGCTATACTTTCATTTTATATAGGCTCTATTTTTATTTTAAGTCAACACCAGCGTGTTGATAAATTTTAAAACTGATCATTATGGTAGTAATACTTTTATTATTCATATTTGTCAAATTTTTTCTCAAACCTCCATTCATCAATTCATGAGCGTAGAACTCATTATAAACAACATACTGAATCCTCCCATCTTATTCTTTTTTCTCGGCCTGCTGGCCGTTTTTATCAAATCCGATCTGGACATACCGCAGCCTGTATCGCGGTTTTTGTCCATTTATCTGCTGTTCAGCATAGGGCTGAAAGGTGGTGTGGAATTGGCGCACAGTTCCTTCAACCGTGAGGTGGTGACATCGCTCGCGGCGGCCATCTTCATGGCGAGTGTGGTGCCAGCTTATTCTTTTTTTATACTAAAGAAGCGGCTTAACGTGTTTGATGCTGGCGCCGTGGCAGCTACCTACGGCTCTATCAGTGCCGTTACCTTCATCACTGCGGCTGCTTATTTGGCGGAGATCAATGTGCCGTATGGCGGACATATGGTGGCGGCCATGGCATTGATGGAGTCGCCGGCCATCATCATTGGTGTAGCCCTCATTCGCCGCTACGATCGCACCTCAGAGGAAAAAAACGGACTTGGCCCGGTGATCAAAGAATCATTGACCAATGGTTCTGTATTTCTCATTTTGGGTGCTTTGGTCGTAGGCTTCCTTTCAGGCCCGGCATCCATCGATGGTATAGCGCCCTTTACAGAAGGTTTATTTAAAGGCATGCTCACGCTCTTTCTGCTCGACATGGGCCTGCTGGCCGGCAAGCGCATATATGCTTTGCGCAAGGCAGGCGCATTTGCCATTTTGTTTGCTGTGCTTATGCCTTTGTTCAATGCATGCCTGGCCATAGTCATTGCGTGGCTCCTTGGGCTGTCGAAGGGCAACGCGTTGTTGTTTACCGTGCTCTGTGCGAGTGCCTCCTACATAGCGGTGCCGGCTGCCATACGCTTGGCCGTGCCGCAGGCCAATGCAGGTTTGTACGTGCCCATGTCGTTGGCCATTACTTTTCCGCTGAACATTGTGGTGGGCATACCCCTTTACTATTACTTCATCAACCTAGTGCTGTAAGATTATGAAAAATGTAAAGCGACTGGAAATTATCATCAATACCCTGCATCGTGAGCGCGTACTGAAAGTATTGCACAATGCCAACATAACAGGATATACGCTGATAGACCGCGCTCAAGGTATGGGTGAGCGTGGTTTTCAAGATGGATTTGGACTCACCAATACGTTTACGAACGTAGTATTTATAGTGGCCTGTACCGAGCAGGAGGCGGAGAGCTTGCGTGAGCCCCTGCGCGCTTTACTCAAGCACATTGGCGGTGTATGCCTGGTGAGCGAGGCGCAGTGGCTTTTGCACTGACTCAGAAGAAATCTTTTTGTGAAATAAGGCGCGGCTTTTTCCTTCCATGGTTAAAAGCCCTTGTAAACTCACTCAACATTCCGGCTTTTTGAAAACTGAAAGCCAAACCTAAGGTGCAGGTTTACGGCTGCTTCCCCTTCATTGTTTGGGTAGCCGGGGCTCTTAAAAACGTAGCGGAAGCCCAATCCCAGTCCGGCCTCAAAATTGAATATTTCGCCCAATTGCCTGCGTATGCCCCAGATAGGCAGTATCGATATCTGATTCGGCACATTTATGTACTCACGGTTGCCTAAGAGAAACCAATCGGGAGTATAGCTCAATTTTACTGTGGTAAAATTACCGGTGTTCTGTGCAATTGATTTGCCCTTACTCACGCGCTTGCCCAGGTTGTAATACCAGCGCGGCTCCAACGTAAATACAGGGGCCATGGCAAATGTGGTGCCACTGGATTTACTGATAGAGAGACCCGAATCGAAGCCTAATTCGCTGCGCAGCGCCAGGTTGTTGCTTAGCCTGGCCTCGTTGTGCACCCATAGGCCGAGCAGCCCGGCTTGTATGCCAAACATCGATTTTTCCACGGCGGTACTTTGCGCTTGTGCGGCCTGATAACACATACAAGCCAGCAATAGAATCAGGATTTTTTTCATGGTTGGTACAGGAGTTTAAATAAAAAAGTAGATCGGTTAGAAAATGCCCGCCCGCTGTCTTTGGTCGGGCATTGAATATAGCGAATATCCCGATACAGCCAAGCCGGAGCCAAACACGGCGCAGCGCTAAAAATTACTCCTAATCCTGTCAGGCAGCAATGATCAGTATTTGGCCATGTCGGCATCAATCTGGTCTGCCCAGGCGAGTATGCCGCCTTTGAGGTTGTACAGGTTCTCGAAGCCGTATTTTTTCTGCAACTTTTCTATGGCTTGTGCGCTGCGTTTGCCACTGCGGCAGTGTACCACCACTTTGCGGTCAGATGCAATTTTATCAATTCCTTTTTCTACCTCGGCCAGCGGTATGAGCGTGCCGCCAATATTAGAAATTTCATATTCGTACGGTTCGCGTACATCAATGACCTGATAGTCGTGGCGGCCGGCTTCTTGCCAGGCATACAGTTCGTCCACAGTGACTTCTTTCACCTTTGGGACGTCATCATCTTCCGGGCCTATGCCGCAAAATTGCTCATAATCAATCAGTTCTGTCACTTGCGGCGTAGCGGGGTCTTTGTGCAGTTTCAGGGTGCGCGTTTCGAAGGTGAGCGCATCGATCAGGAAAAGCCGGCCGCTGAGGGTGTCGCCAATGCCGGTCACCACTTTGATCACCTCGTTGGCCTGGAGGCTGCCCACAATTCCAGGCAATACTCCGATCACGCCGCCCTCGGCACAGCTTGGCACCAGCCCGGGGGGTGGGGGTGTAGGGAAAAGGTCGCGGTAGTTGGGGCCGCGCTGGCCATGTTTATCTACGTAGTTGAACACCGACACCTGGCCCTCAAACCGGAAGATCGATCCATATACATTGGGCTTGTCGAGCAGCAGGCAGGCATCATTTACGAGGTAGCGGGTAGGGAAGTTGTCGGTTCCATCCACCACCACGTCGTAGTCTTTTATAATGTCGAGCGCATTGCTGGAGTGCAGTTGCACATTGTGCGCACGGAAAAGGATGTGTGGATTCAGCAGCTTCAGCCGGCTGATGGCAGCTTCCACTTTGGGTTTTCCCACATCGCCTACAGTAAACAGCACTTGCCGCTGCAGGTTGCTGTCGTCCACAATATCGAAGTCGAGCACGCCCAATGTGCCCACGCCTGCCGCCGCAAGGTAGAGCAAAAGGGGGCTGCCCAAGCCGCCGGTGCCCACCACCAACACCCGGGCATTTTTAAGCTTGCGCTGTCCTTCAATGTTGAACTCCGGTATGATCAGGTGCCGGCTGTATCGCTCCAGCTCTTCTTTAGTAAATTCCGTGGGTTGTGTCATGGGTTTAGTCAATAGAAGTAGTGGAAATACCGCCGGCTATGGCCGGAATGATGCTGACCACGCTTTGGTCGCCAATGGGTGTATCCTGATTCTGCAAAGCCTTGATGTCGTCGTCGCCCACATAGATGCGCACGAAGGTGCGTATGTTGCCATGATCATCATAGATATGCTTTTTCAAGTCGGGGAACGTGGCGGTGAGGTCTTCAAATGCCTCGGCCACTGTAGCCCCTTCGGTATTGATGGCGCCCTGGTTTTCTGTGAATTTGCGAAGCGGCGTGGGAATGATGATTTTGGCCATGGTTAGATTATTTTGTTGAGTTTTTTATTGATGGATATTTTTTCGTTTATAATATCTTCTTCGTCAAATTGCCCATTTTCATTGAGCTGCCATGACGTGAATTTGTCGAATTTACCCTCTTTCACCGACACAATGATGTAAGAGAAAAAAGGCACTGCCTGTCTCAAATCGTGCTCCGAAGGTGCCGCCGGATGGTCGGGGTGCGAGTGGTATACCCCCAGCAGGGTTGTGTTGTTTTCGGCGGCATATTTTTCGGCCTTCATATAGTCGAGCGGGCTGATCTCAAAGCGCCGGCGCTTATTTTCTTTCTTCACATTCACCACCCGCACTGCGCGCTCTATGCTGCGTATGCCGTTGTCGTGGCCGAATACAAACCCACAGCCCTCATCGGGGTATGCTTCTTCCAGATCGCTAACGATGCTGTGCCAGGCCTTTTCTGATATTTTTACAGGTAAACTCATAGGTATAGTTGATCGATCGCATCACTGTATTTGTCGGCATTGTCCGGAAACACGGTCACCACCACGCCATCTTGCAAAGTGCCTGCTACCCTGAGCGCACCCACCAGGTTGGCTGCAGAAGACGGGCTCACAAAAAGGCCTTCAGCCCGTGCTATTTCTTTCACCATATCATAGGCTTCCATGGTGTCGATGTCCAGGTGGTGGGTCGGTACGGTCTGGTCGTAGATGGTGGGCACGGTGGCGGTTTCCAGGTGCTTCCATCCTTCCAAGCCATGCAGGGCGGCATCGGGATGCAGGGCGGTGAGGGCTATCTGCGGGTTGTGCTCGCGCAGCCGGCGTCCGGTGCCGGTGAGTGTGCCGGTCGTGCCCAGCCCGGCAACAAAGTTTGTTACCCGGCCATTGGTTTGTTTGATTACTTCCGGGCCGGTGGTGTGGTAGTGCGCCTGCCAGTTGCTGTCATTGCCATACTGATTGGCATAAAAATACCTGCCGGGGTATTGCTGGTGCAGCCCGAGGGCTATTTCCTGAGCCTCATCAGTAGAGCCAAATTGCGAGGTGGGTATCACTTCCGCGCCATAGGCTTTCAAGAGCATTTTTCGCTCTTTCGAAGCATTGTCGGGCAGACATATGGTGACGGGTATACCCAGTGCTGCGCCAATGGCTGCGTAGGCAATGCCGGTATTGCCACTGGAAGCATCGAGCAGCCGCATGCCACTGTGGAGCCGGCCGCTCAGCACTGCCTGTCGTATAATGTGGTAGGCTGGGCGTGACTTTACGCTGGCACCCATTTGCTGCCACTCCAGCTTGGCATATACCTGCACCTTAGTGCTGTTCCACAAATTTTGTATGGGAAAAAGCGGCGTATTGCCCACAAATTGCCCAAGGGTTTCTATACGCTGCTGCAATGATTTATCTATGGTCTCTACCATCATGTGGTGCATGGATGTATAACAAAAAAGCCTTTCCGTTGTGATGGAAAGGCTTTATAATTCCTCGATTATGTTTATATAAAGTTCTATCCTTCCATCGGTTTATTCTCCGGTGCAACAGCAAGCACAACAGCATGCCAGGGACAGAAACTTTAGATTTTTCATGGTTGAAAATAAAAAACGCAAGTTAGCCTTTAATGTTGGAGATATACAAGTACCTGGTGTGAATTGGTGCGTGTCTCCACCAACCAAGCGGAGGAGTGGGATTTGGTGCGTGAGGACACGCACCAAGGCGGGTGTGAGGACACGCAGCAAGGCCCTCAGCCTAAAACCGCTTGAGCGCCAGTGCTGCAATGTGGTCGCCTATGGCAAGTGAGGAGGTGGCCGCAGGTGAGGGCGCGTTGCACACGTTCACTGCCATTTTGTTCTCCACAATCAGAAAGTCATCGACCAGTCCGCCGGTGCGGTCGCAGGCCTGGGCACGCACGCCCGCACCTCCTGCAGTGAGGTCGGCGGCTTGAATGTCGGGTATCAGTGCCTGCAGCGCTTTCGCGAATGCTTTCTTAGAAAAGGAGCGGTGCATTTCGCCCAGCCCTGTTTGCCAATATTTAGAGGCTACACGCATGAAGCCAGGCCAGGCCAGTGTTTCGGCCAATTCGGCGGCGTTGATGTTGTTTTTCTTATAACCCTCTCTGGCAAAGGCAAGCACGGCATTGGGCCCGGCCTCTATGCCGCCGTGGATCATTCGTGTGAAATGCACGCCCAAAAAAGGAAAATTAGGATCGGGCACAGGGTAAATAAGGTTGCGCACCAGATGCTCTTTCTCTTTCGATAGTTGGTAGTATTCGCCGCGAAATGGAACGATCTTGACCGGTGGAGCCGAGCCGGTCATCCTGGCTATTTTGTCCGAATACAGACCGGCGCAGTTGACCACGAGCCGGGTGGCGATGGTGCCGCGCAGGGTTTCCAGCAGCGTTTCTGTATCCCGACCGTTCAGGGCAATCAATTTATTATCCAGCCATATATCGCCATCCAGTTGCTTTATATCTCCGGCATATGCTTCCGATACTGCTTTGAAATCGATGATGCCGGTTTGTGGTACCCATACGCCTTGCGCGCCTCTCACGTGGGGCTCAATTTCTCTCAGTTCCTGGCGGCCCAGCTTTCTCAGGCCTTCCAGGCCATTGGCCAGGCCTCTTTCATAGAGCACATCCAGCGCAGGTATTTCGGCATCTTTGGTGGCTACGATCACCTTACCGCAGAGCTCATAGGCTATATTTTTCTCGGCGGCATACTGCACGAGCTGGCGATAGCCTTCCTTACAGTTTCTGGCTTTTAGGCTGCCCGGCTTGTAGTAGATGCCGGAGTGAATGACGCCGCTGTTGTGGCCAGTCTGATGTGCAGCGAGGGTTTTTTCTTTGTCAATGACACAAAGCCGAAGCTGTGGCTTTTGTTGTTTTATCTTCAGGGCGGTGGCAAGCCCAACGATGCCCGCGCCAATCACTACTACGTCGTATTTTTTCATTTATAGCTGTTGAATATGATGTGTATTGCCATCGCAGAGACGTGCAAAACCCGGGCGAATTTATATTTTTTCCTACGATAAAAGTGGTGTTTCTACCCCAGCATGTACAGGATATGCAGTTGAAGGCGTAGGCCGCAAACTCAGCCATATGATTTCTGCAATTCAAAAAGATAAAACATGACTATTCTCATTTTATAGGCTTTGTCCGGTTTATAATTTTGTGGCATTGTACAAGAAAAGCAGCATTTCAATTTTAAAAATTCATACTAATGGCAAAATACACAACTGCTGAAGAAGCCGTAAAAGTGATCAAGTCGAATGACCGCGTGTTCATTCACAGCGTGGCAATGGCACCGGAAATTTTGATAAACGCGATGGTGGCCCGCTCCAATGAGTTGAAGAATGTAACGATTGTGCACCTGCACACTGAGGCACCGGCGCCTTACACCGAGGCTCAGTACGAAGGCATTTTCAACCTCGACTCGTTTTTCTTAGGCAAGAATGCCCGCAAGGCAACCCAGGAAGGCCGGGCTGATTACATCCCTGTTTTCCTGAGCGAGATACCAAAGCTCATTCGCAAAAACATAGTGCCCATCGATGTGGCATTGATGCAGGTATCGCCTCCCGACAAGCATGGATATGTTTCCCTGGGCAGCTCGGTAGATGCCTCTCTGGCTGCAGTACAAAAAGCTAAAATAGTGATAGCGCAGGTAAACCCACGCGTGCCCCGCTCCCTGGGCGATGCGTGCGTACACCAAAGCCGCTTCGACATATTTGTGGAGAAGGAGACGGAACTGCATCAGGCACCCGCCAGCAGGTTTATCTCTGAAACAGACCAAAAAATTGGTGAGCACGTAGCCTCACTGGTGGAAGACGGTGCCACACTGCAGATGGGTATAGGCTCTATTCCTGATGCCGTGCTGGCCAACTTGGGCAACCACAAAAGGTTGGGCGTGCATACTGAAATGTTTTCTGACGGCTTGATTCCTCTGGTAGAAAAAGGTGTGGTGACCAACGAAGAAAAGAAAGTGTACCGCGACCACATTGTGGCCTCATTTGTAATGGGTACTACCAAAACCTATGAATTTCTTGATGACAACCCTCGCGTGGCCATGATGGATTGCGGATTTGTAAACAACGTGCGCATCATTCGCCAAAACCCAAAAGTGACGGCCATCAACAGCGCACTCGAGATCGATATCACCGGTCAGGTATGTGCCGACTCCATAGGTACCAGTCACTACTCCGGTGTGGGTGGCCAGATTGACTTCATACGCGGGGCGGGATACTCAGACGGCGGTAAGCCAATAATTGCACTGGCCTCGGCCACTGCCAAGGGCATATCGAAAATAGCGCCTACCCTGAAGCTCGGTGCCGGTGTGGTAAGTACACGCGCCAACGTACACTACGTGGTGACGGAGTACGGCATCGCCTACCTGTATGGCCAACCTATGAAAGAGCGGGCTCGTCGACTGATCAAAATCGCCCATCCCGACCACAGGGAAGCGCTGGAAAAAGCTGCTTTCGAACGTTGGAAAGGGCATTTCAGCATGGAGTCTCCGTATAGAAATTAGGCAGGCATTGCATAAAAAATAAAGGGCTGTCACCATGGCTAGGCCTCCCATACAGGAGGCGCAGAACTAACAAATGTCACTGCCAGTGAACTGGCAGTGAACTAAAACCCAAATCACAAGGCCATGTGTGACAGCCCATTTTTTTATTCCGGCACAAAATCCATTGCTACGGAATTGACACAATAACGCAAGCCTGTCGGTTTAGGCCCATCAGAAAAAATATGTCCCAGATGTCCTCCGCAACGACTACAGTGTACTTCCGTGCGCTGCATACCCAGGCTGCTGTCTTCTTCCTGACCGACGGCATCATCACTGATCGGCGCATAAAAACTCGGCCAGCCAGATCCGGAATTGTATTTTGTTTTTGAGCTGAACAACTTTTGCCCACAAGCGGCGCAGGTGTACGTGCCTTTTTCTTTATTGTCATTCAAGTCGCCGGTGAAAGCCCGCTCCGTACCCTGCTCGCGCAGCACGTAGTATTCCTCTTCCGACAATGTCTCTTTCCACTCTTCGGCAGATTTTTCTATCTCAAATTTTTCTCTCTCTGTATGGTCGCCAGCCTTTTGGGCGCAGGCCATGTTCACCATTACCAAAAGAGCGATCGCTATAAATGTGTATAATCTCATTTTTCTTTTTTTCCTTTCTTGAAGTCCGGCAAGTGCCAGTTTTGGTTTCAATTTTATACATGCTATACCGTTTGAGCCATGGGTTTGTTGTGCAGTCCATGCTGAATTTTACAACACCGGTAGCAAAAGGTAAGTAGTAATTCCGGGATCCGAGGGCTCTGTTTGTACACAATCTCCACCATAAACTTTTCTGCAAGAGGCATCAAAATCATAATTTCGACCCAAAACATTTAACACTCACAATGAACATTTCCAAGCACCTTTTTCAGGGTATTCTTGTTGCCCTCAGCGTCGTCTATCACAGTTGTAGCGGGCAGCAGGTGGCACATGCACCTTCACAGCTTACCTGCGAATATATCACCAACCCCACAGGCATTGACGTAGCCAGACCTTCGCTGGCCTGGGTAGTGCCCAACAAGCCCAGGGGCAACCGGCAAACAGCCTACCAGATACTCGTAGCGCACAGCGAAACTCTGCTCGCCAGCGACAGCGCAGACGTTTGGGATAGCGGCAAGATGGTGTCGGAAGAGAATGTAAATCTGCTGTACAACGGCAGACCACTACAGTCTTTCAAGCAATATTTCTGGAAGGTGCGCTATTGGAATGCCGAAGGTGAGCCTTCTGCCTACAGCGCGTTGGCCACATTTACCACGGCCATGATGGACAGCTCCAATTGGACGGCCCGGTGGATTGGCGATGGCAGACAGGCGCCGGACACTCCGGAGGAGTTTTATGAAAAAATACCCAATACCTTGTTGCGTAAGTCTTTCGACATAGCTGAGCGGCCGGTGCGGGCTGAGCTCTACATCACTGGTCTTGGGTACTTTGAGGCGTACATCAACGGGCAAAAGGTGGGCAACGATGTGCTGCACCCAGGCTGGACCCAGTACGCCAAGCGTGTGCTCTACACCACCTACAACGTGAGCGAAATGCTGGAAAATGGGGAAAATGCTGTGGGCGTAATGCTGGGCAACGGCTGGTACAATCCCCTTCCTCTTGCGCTGTTCCGCCGGTTCAACATGCGTGAATTTCTCACCATAGGCCAGCCGAAATGCATTGCACAGTTGCGACTGGAGTATGCGGATGGTGAAGTGGAATGGATAAAGACCGATGAGACATGGAAAACCAGTGAGGGCCCCATTCTGAAAAACAACATTTACCTTGGTGAATACTATGATGCCCGGAGGGAGCAGCCTGGCTGGAATGGGCCAGGCTTCGATGATGGCGACTGGAAAAATGCCGCGATGGCAGAGCCGCCAGCCGGCACATTGCGCGCACAGATGACGCCGCCCAACCGCGTAACAGCCGTGCTCAAGCCAGTAGCCATGCAACGACCGGAGCCGGACGTGGTCGTTTACGATTTTGGGCAAAACTT
Organism: uncultured Roseivirgaceae bacterium; assembly: GCA_964596645.1. Classification (GTDB taxonomy): domain Bacteria; phylum Bacteroidota; class Bacteroidia; order Cytophagales; family Cyclobacteriaceae; genus CAVQEK01. Next base: position 84,053 of record CAZQVB010000003.1, on the reverse strand, counting down.
TGCCGGATGGATACGTCTGCGGCTCAGTGGCCCACGTGGAGAAGCGGTGAACATTCGCTACGGCGAGTTGCTGTACGACAGCGGTCGTGTAAACGGCATGACCACCGTGGCGGGGCACATCAAAGAAGCATGGAACCTGAGTGGTGGCCCCGGCGCGCCGAAAACGGCTTATCAGGAAGATACCTACATACTCAAAGGAGGTGGCGAGGAGATTTTTCAGCAGCGTTTCACCTTTCACGGTTTCCGGTACATCGAGGTGACAGGACACACAAGCGCATTAAGCTTGGAGTCGGTAGAAGGCCTGCGCATCAGTGCCGACCTGGAGAAGACCGGCTTTTTCACCAGCTCCGATTCGCTGCTGAACACGATACAGGAAATGACCGAATGGACCTTCCTCAGCAATGTTTTCAGTATACAGTCCGACTGCCCTGCCAGGGAGAAGTTCGGCTATGGCGGCGATATAGTGACCGCAGGCGAGTCCTATATATTCAACTACAATATGGCCAACTTCTACAAAAAGACGGTGCGTGACTTTGCCGACGACGCCCGCCCCAATGGCGGACTTCCGGAGACGGCCCCTTACAACGGCATCGATACCGAAGGTTTTGGCCAGGGCACCGGCCCCATCGGCTGGCAACTGGCGCATCCTTTTGTACTGGAAAAAATATATGAGCACTATGGCGACAGCGCATTTGTGGCCGATCAGTACCCTGTGGTGGTGCGGTTGATCGAATTTCTGCAGGGCGAGGCCATAAACAATCTCATCTACCACGGCATAGGCGACCATGTGGCCATCGATCCAAAGCCGGATTCACTCACCAGCGGCGCCTTCTACTACCACATCGTGAAGCTGGGCGCCCGATTTGCAGAGATATTGCACAAGCCTGCAGAACAAACAAAATATGAAGCGCTTGCAAAAGACATCAAGGAGGCGTTCATCCAGACCTACCTGCAGCGCGGCACCGGCAAGCTCACCAAAGCGCCCAACCAGATCACGCAAGTATTTGGGCTTTACTACGACCTGCTTCCGGATGGCGAGCGCTTGCTGGCCTTCGATGTGCTGGCAGAACAAATACTGGAAAAACACCAAGGCCACATTGCCACGGGTATATTTGGCACCAAAATGATGTTTGATGTGCTGCGGCAATACGGGAGAAACGACATCGCATATACCCTTACTACCCAGCGCGACTATCCCGGCTATGGCTACATGATCGCCAACGGCGCCACCACACTTTGGGAGCATTGGGACAAGTCGCGGAATCAGAATTCAAAGAATCATCCGATGTTCGGATCGGTGAGTGAGTGGTTTTTCCGCGCACTTGGCGGCATCAACCCCGCAAGTCAGTCACGGGCTTTCGACCCTTTGGTGATCAAGCCGCAGCCTGTGGATAAGCTGCAATTTGTGAAAACTACGCACAAATCATTGCGCGGCCCCATCGTCAGCAATTGGGAGCAGACGGCCTCAGGAATGAAGATGGAGGTGGTAATTCCCGGCAATACCACAGCCCTCATCCATGTGCCAATCACTGAAAAGTCTGTGGTGAAGGAATCGGGAGCTTTGGTGTACGATAAGGGTACAACTGAGGAAATTGATGGCTTGCATTGGCGCGGCGAAAATGCGGGTTACGCAGTGTGGGAAGCGGCCGGGGGCAGCTATCATTTTGAAATAAACAGCGCACCGTGAGTGGAAAGTGCGCCATTAGGGCCATTCTTGTTTTACACCGTTTTCACCAGGATATAATAAAACTGCCAGACGATCGCCTGGCAGTTTTGCAAATAAGTAGTAATAGTCCGTTTCGTGCAGAAGAAACGCTGGCTAGCTCGCCGTCAGGCTGCTTCGACCTTGCGCAGCGGGCAAAATCATATGTCGCGCAGGCTGCTGCGTTGTCTTTTGCTGCTGTGGTGCATGCTGTCGCACCTTCGCATGCTGCACAGGCTCGGTCAACGGCTTTTTGGTGCTGGTGATGCGCTGATAATGCTCCGCGATCAATCGCGCCATCAAATAGCACACTGTTGATTCTGCACCTTGGTTGATGTTGATGTTGTGCTCTTCCAGCCCATCGTAGCAGGCGCCATTGGCCGGGTTGTACATGATCTGCTTGAGGTGGTTGTTGCCCAAAAACCAGCTGAAGGCAGTTTTCAACTGATGGGCAAACTGGCGCTTACCGGTCACTTTGTAGAATAGGTCGAGGGCAAATATGGTATAGGCGATCTCAATGGGCTGCTCTCCGTGAAATTTCCTTTCGTTCTTTTTCATAAACCAGCCCTGGTTAGAAATGACCTTGATCTGGCCCTTCATAAAATAGTGAGAGAGCAGGAAGTCGAAGGTTGTCTCAGCTATTTCCCTGTACTGCTGGGTTTCCGTGATCAGCCAGGCATACATCATCGCCTCTGGCAGCACGCTGTTGGCATAGGTGAGGTAGTCTTCGAACCACAGCCATTCATTGTCGATGGTGAGCTCATATATGCGCAACAACTCATCGGCCAGTACAGCGGCGTCTTGTTTGAGCACCTCATCGCGCTTGTATTGTTGGTAGAAGTAGATGCCCTTCAGTACAAAGCTGATGGCACGCGGCGACTTATAATCTCGCAGATGAGGCATGGCCAGGGCGAAGCACTTCTCAGCGGTTTCCACCATTTCCTTTGGCAGGTCATCGGCTAGGGAGAGCACGTAGCCCAACGCCCACAGTGCCCTGCCGTTGCTGTCTTCCAGGTTCACCTCCGCATTTTGGCCAGTAAATTTTCCGTCAATGTCTACATAGTTCAGAAAATGACCATCTTCCTGCTGGCAATATTGGGTTGCCTTCAGGTATGTATGCGCCAGGCTCAGTGCCTGCTCATCGTTATACATTTTCCACAAGGTAACCATAGCCAGCAGTGCGCGGGAGTTATCGTCCAGTGTATAGCCGGAGCCGGGGTCGGGTTTGCTGAAGTCAGAAAACTGCAGCATGCCAAAGTCGGTGGTCATAGAGTCGATGTGATTCAGCTTGATGGACGGCAAAGCAAAATTGAGCGTGTCGCCTACATTGAGGTATTGCTGGAACAAGTTGGTGTAGGCAATGGCCACATTTTCCCAGCTGCTGGCGCGCATGGTAGCCATGGCATTTTTACCCATTTTTATAAGCTGCTCCGGCTGACGGAGCAGGCTGTTGATGGCCCTTTCCATCTCTTCAGGGTCGCTCGATCCCTTCAGCAAAATGCCTTTACCCTCGTCGAGGTACTCTGATGTATGCGGATTGGGCGTGGATACCATGGCGCAGCCACAACTCATGGCGTAGGCAAAAGTGCCGCTTACAGCCTGGTGTGGGTCTTTGCTGGAAAATACATACAGATCGGTGAGCGAAAGATATTCCAGCAGAATGTCGAGATCGAGGTATTCGTCCACAAAACGCACGACATCTCCCAGCCCCAGCGACTGCACTAGTTCTTTCAGTTGATCGCGATATCGCTCGCCCTCTCTTCTCACAATTTCCGGATGCGTTTTGCCAATCACCAGATAGACCACATCCGGGTTTTCGCGCACCACATTGGGCAGGCTTTTCAGCACCAGGTCTATATTTTTATTTTCACTGAGCAGTCCAAATGTTGACAGCACACGCTTGCCTTCCATTTTGTATCTGCGCTTGCAGCGCTCTTTTTCGGCCCAGGGCACGGTATGGGTGCCGTGTGGTATTACCGCTATTTTGCTGTCTTCTACCCCATACTGGCTGCGCAGTATGTCGGCAGATCGGTTGGTGAGCACAATAATTTTGCGGGTGAGGTGCTCCAGTGCCTGCACCACTTTTTTGCGCTTGTCGTCGGGATTGGGCAGCACAGTGTGAAAAATACAGGTTGCAGGTATTTGCAAGCGCAGTAGAAAGGCCAGCAAGTGGCTGCCATATTCTCCTCCGAAAAGGCCAAATTCATGTTGAATGCACACGGCGCCAATGTCGCTGCGCTCGTTGAGCTGATCGGCCAGGGGGCGGTACGCGTCCAGGTCGCTGGCGTTGAGCCGGTACCGCACCTCAGGAGGATATTGAAGTTGTGTGCGGCTGTTTTCCAGGGCACATACTTCTATTTCCACAGTACGTCCGAAGCACTTTTTAATGGCATTCACCATATCGTGAGAAAAGGTAGCTATTCCGCACTCCCGCGGAGGATATGAGCTGATCAGTAATATCTTTTTTTGGTTGTTCATCTGATTATAATTGCTTTTTAAGTTCTTTCATTAATGCCTGAAAACTGAGCTTGGCTACGGCAGTGTGTTTGTCGGCCGCACCGTAGAAAATGTACAGATCATCGCCAAACTGGGCGCTGCCTGTAGGAAAGACTACGTAGTTCACGATGCCTTCCAATTCCCATTTTTCAGTCGGTGAGAATAGCGGCTGACGCAGGCGTGCCAGCACTTTTTCCGGTCGCTCCAGATCGAGCAGTGCTGCTGCGGCATGATATGTTTTGCCTATGGAAGTCTCGCATACGCCGTGATAAATGATCAGCCATCCGTCTTCTGTTTCGATGGGTGGCCCGCCGGCGCCTACATAGTTTACCTCAAAGCCATAGAATGGATCCAGCACAATGTGCGAGGTAAGGTCGCGGATGTGATCAATCCAATATTCTTTGGTGAGATCTTCCCACTGGTCGAATTTGGCTACTTGAATGCCAGGCCACAGCCTGTGCAGCATTACAAACTGCCCGTTGATCTTGCGTGGGAAAAGCACCACATCTTTGTCGCGCACCAGTATGTTCTTGTTTTCCACCACGCCTATTTCGGAGAATAGAAAATAGTAGTAGTGATATTTTGGGTTGAGCAATTGCTGGTTGCAGCATTCCAGGTTGCTTTTGTACTCGGTATAGTTGAGCGGCGGGGTGATGATGCCTTTCTTTTCAAAGTGTACCAAATCCTTCGATACCGCCAGCGCGCCCATGGCATTGGTGCCGTCGTAGGCAGTATAGGTCATATAGTACAGGTCGTCGATTTTTACAATGCGCGGGTCTTCCACGCCATGGCGTTCGTAGTCGTGCTCCGACACGATCAGCGGCTTGTCGTGCCGCTCCACTACGTGCTCGGGCCCGCTCATTTTGGCATAGCCCACGGTAGAGAAGTTGCCGTCTTGTACGGCCCTGTAAAATATGTGTATATCATCGCCCTCCTGCAGTATGCCGGGGTTGAGCACCCCATTGTTTTCAAACTCCAGCTTGGTAGGGCTCAGCAGTATGCCTTGTTTCTCTACGGTGAGTATGGAGCCATCGAAGAACATTTTCAGCAAACCTTCGAGCTCCTCGTTCATACGCTTTTGTTTCACCACATTTCTCAGTGGTGTCCACGTGAGCTGATTGTTTTTGAGGCCAACCATGGCGCTGGTTTTTCCGCGCAGCAGTCCGCGTACTGCCGCCACACCCAGCCTTATGCCCAGCATGCGGTCGAAGGCGCTGGGCCTTCCCCCGCGCTGCACATGGCCCAGCTTCACCATGCGCAGGTCTATATTTGGGTTCACTTCTTTTATTTTGGCGGCCACCGGCTCTATGCCTATTTCGTCTCCTTCAGAGATCACCACAATAAAAGCTTCCTCGCGTTTGTAATTGGCTATCTTGTTCAACAGAAGGGAAAAGTCTTCGTAGCTCTCCGGTATAAGAATACCATCGGCACCTATGCCCAGGCCGGAGTGTACGCTGAGGTACCCGGAGTCGCTGCCCATCACTTCCACGAGAAACACCATGTTGTGCGACTCGGCCGTGTCGCGGATGTTGTCGATGTTGTGTATGGCCGTATTCACTGCCGTATCGAAGCCGATGGTATAGTCGGTGCCTTCCAGGTCGTTGTCGATGGTGGCGGGGATGCCGATCACAGGCACGCTGATCTGCTGGCAGATGCTGCTGATCTGACGGAAGGTGTCGTAACCGCCGACGACGATCAGCGCATCGATCTGCTCATTTTTTATGGTTTTGTTTACTTCTGTTATAGCCTCCTTGCCTTGTGGAAATTCCAGATGGGAGGTTTTGAGCATGGTACCGCCCTGGTGTACCCTTTTTTGAAGTTGGTGGGGGTCTAGTGGCACGATCTCGCCGCTGATGAGGCCGTCGAAGCCTTTTCTTATGCCACACAGATTGATCTTGTTGGCTTGTGTGGCTTTGCTGATGCCGTAGATGGCGGCGTTCATACCGGGTGAATCATCCCCGGGGGTGATTATGGCAATGTGCTTGATCTTTTTACCCATGCTTATTTGTTTATGGTTAATTGCTGTACCGATGTCCCGACGCTTAGAAAAAATTGTAGCGGTTGTACCAATAAAAACAAGCCACGCAGCGATGATCCGGCAGGTGAAGCCGACGTTGCAAATCAAATACCACAGGCAGGGGAGGTGGCACCGTAAAAATACGAATAGGGCATAATGGTGCGATTAGAGCACTTTATGATCAAAAAGTTGTGCGGATTGTTTTTGTATGGGCTGGGTAGCAAAAACCCAAAGGCGTGGAAAGATGTACCCGAAAAAGTGTGGCAATATCAGGCAAATAACAAGAGGAACTGCGCCAATCCGGCCAGACCGCCCAATGCCGCGCCAACCAGTATCAGCGTCATTTCATCTTCTTTGAATACAGGCCTCAAAAAAGCTTCGAAATCCATCGGACTCAACTGTATCATCTTCGTGCGCAGTATATTCTCGAGGTCCAGGGCATTTTCGGCATAGCCAAACACATTGCGTATGCTCATGGGCAGCTCCTGCATAAAGCGAAAGCTGGCGATGTTGCGAATGTGTTCAAAAAGCCGATCTCTGGATAGGGCGGTGAGTAACGGTTTGTATGCGCCGGCCGTTTCATCGATGGTTTGGCCGAACTCCGCCCGCACGATTTCCAGCATTTTGCCCGCGCCCGGCCCTCTGATGATGTACTCAAAGATGCTCTCTGTGGTAATGATCTTGGAGGCTACAATGTGTGAATAAGCATAAGAAACCTCTTGCTGTCGCTTCACAAACATCCCTTGTATTTTCCACGGGCCAATGTGCACCGGGCGCAGTGGCCGGAAGATCAGGTGCAGGGCCAGGTAGTTGGTGAAGTAGCCCACCAGCACGCCAAACAAAGGCAGTATCCACCATGCCTGGTAAAAATACCACACCACCATTTGTACAAGCCCAAAAAGAAACCCAAAATACAACCCCGAGCGCTCAATAAATTTAAACTCCGCTTCCCCACATTTTCTGAACACTTCATTCAGCAGGGTTTTATTCTGGGTCAATGCCGCTACCGACAGGTATTTGAGGTCGAGCAATTCGTTGAACTTCAGCTTTACCTGCTGCATCATGTGCGCCACTATCATTGGCAGCTTGGCACCGATGCGCACGTATATATCCTGCCGGATGGTGGTCGGTGTATTTTTCCACAATTTTGGCAGCTTGGCCTCCATCACTTCATCGATGATCTGCCGCGACAAATTTTGAATGTGTGGCGACATTTCTTCCGCCACACGCCCCGGCTCTATTTTGGAAAATTCCTCACCCAGATCAAGCAATTTGCTCGTCCACAGGTTTACGGCAGTTTCTGCCATTTTCTTTGCTTTGGAAGGAATAATGCCCTGCCAGCCAAAAGGCCTGATGCCAATAAATTTGACAGGGTAAAAAGTCATTTTGATGGCGATCACGTTGGTGACCCACCCTACAAATGCACTGATGGCCGGTATGAGGATGTAGGGCAAGTAATGCTGGATATGAATGATATATTCGCTCATACAATAAAGGTATGCGTTGTCGAAATTAGAGTTAATTTTCTGACCGCAAAATGACGCACTTGCTTTACCCTGTTTTTCTTGCCGATTTATGCAATAACTTTATCTGTCAATTAACCCGTAGCCAGCCATGCTGATACCAAAACTCGTATTGAAACAACTTTACACGCTGGGAAGCCTCAAGAATACCGGCGAAGGCGTTCAATTTTTTCTCAAAAACCGGTTGGCCAATGCCGAACTGGTGGGTGTAGAATCATTGGCAATAGACGGCCAGGCCGTAGACATCAGTCGTGTGGTGCTGCGCAGCGGCGAGGTGGAAATGAAGGCGGCAGAAGTGACGGAAAAGCAGTCGGTAGATTTCCCGCTGAGGCAAAGTGTGGAGATTCGCGTGCCGGACGAGCAACTTTCTACCGATAAGCACAGCATCAGGATAAAGGTGGTAACCAAGCCCTTTGGCAAGCTCGACATACAGGTAGAAGATGCCATAAGCACTGAAGTGCCCAATCGTGTGAAAATACCGCGAGATAATGACGACGACTACTCCGCAGCCATCATCGCCGAGCGGCAACAGTTTGTGGAAAAACATATCGGAAAGAAGCTGAACCACCTTTTTCACTACAACTTCAATGCGGATGCAGCGCGTGGCAACATCGAGAATTTCACGGGTGTGGTACAGGTGCCGTTGGGCTTTGCCGGCCCCATAAAGCTCGATGGTGAACATGCCAAGGGCGATTTCCTGGTGCCCATGGCCACTTCGGAGGGCACACTCATAGCCTCCTACAACCGTGGCATCAAGGTGCTCAACCTCTGTGGGGGCGCCAAAGTAACGGTGGTTGCCGATGCCATGCAGAGGGCCCCGGTATTTGTTTTTGAAGATGCCCGCGGGGCACGCGACTTTACCCAGTGGGTGGAAGAACACATCGAAGCCATTCGTGAGCAGGCGGAGGGCACTTCCTCTGTGGCCAAGCTTTTATACATCGATCAGTACCTCTCCAACAAATTTGCCTATCTGCGTTTCAACTATTCCACAGGCGATGCCGCCGGGCAAAACATGGTGGGCAGGGCTACATTTGCCGCTTGCAGCTGGATAGTGGAGCACTATGAGAAAGGGGTGATCAAGAAGTTTTACCTGGAGTCCAACCTGGCCACCGACAAGAAGGCGTCGCAGATCAATGTGATGCACAGCAGAGGCAAGCGGGTGATAGCCGAGGCGGTGATCAGCCGCGATGTACTGGTGCAGCACATGCGTGTGGAGCCTGAGATGCTGAACTACCACGCCAATGTGTCGAACATCGGAGCTTTTCTTAGCGCAGCCAACAACAACGGTGCGCATTCACCCAATGCCATTACCGCTATTTTTATCGCCACCGGTCAGGATGTGGCCAATGTGTCCGAGTCGTCGGCAGGTATACTCTACACCGAGGTGACGCCTGAGGGTGATCTGTACATCAGTCTTACCATACCTTCGCTCATTGTAGCCACTTACGGTGGTGGTACCGGGCTGCCCTCGCAAAGAGAATGTCTTGAGATCATGGACTGCTATGGCCGTGGCAAGGTGAACAGGCTGGCCGAGATCATCGCCGGTGTAGCATTGGCAGGTGAGATATCGCTGGGGAGTGCCATTTCATCTTCCGACTGGGTCTCCAGCCACGAGACATACGGACGAAACCGCTGAGCGGTGTAAACCGCTGACGGCTACTCTTCTTCCAATAGAAAATTGTTGTAGGCATTCTGCAGCTCACGCAGCGCCAGATGTTCATTTTCTTTTTGCGCAAGCGCAATGCCCTTTTCATAGGTTTGCCTGGCCTTGTCTACCTGCCCCAGCTCATGATAGAGCTGCGCTGCGTGGTAGTAAGTACCCATGTAGCCGGCATGCCGACTCAGCAGTTGCTCAAAATATTGCAGGGTGCGCTCCGGCTCGCTTTGGCGGTATTCTAAGGCCAGCGCGTAGAGTGTGAAGGCATCGTCGGGGTCTTCTTTCAGATAGGCTTTGAGCGTGGCAATGCGGCTTTCATTCATGCAGGGTTCATTTTAAATATTTGAATTAAATTTTAACTTAAGGCGGCTTTCAAAGTTAAAACTTCAACAAAAACCAACGATTATGAAGATTCTGGTGTGCATAACCCACGTTCCCGACACCACTGCAAAAATTTCTTTTACGGATGATAATACCAAATTCAATAAGGCCGGTGTGCAATATATCATTGGCCCATACGACGACTACGCCCTGGCCCGTGCAGTTGAGTTGCGCGATGCCTCCGGTGGCAGCATCACGGTGCTCAATGTAGGTACCGCCGAAACCGAGCCCAGCCTGCGCCGGGCATTGGCCATTGGAGCCGACCAGGCCATACGGGTCGATGCCGAGCCCACAGACTCAGTATTTGTGGCAAGCCAGATTGCCGAAGTGGCCAAGGCAGAAAGCTACGACCTGATCATGATGGGCAGGGAATCCATCGATTTCAACAGCGGCGTGGTGCATAGTCTGGTGGGCGAAATGCTGGGCCTGCCCTCCATATCGCCGGTGATGCAGCTACAGATAGAAGGCGAAAAGGCAAGCATAGAGCGCGAGATAGAAGGCGGCACTGAGCGCATAGAGGTGGCGCTGCCCATAGTGGCCGGATGCCAAGAGCCCATCGCAGAATGGAAAATACCGAATATGCGCGGCATAATGACCGCCAAAAGCAAGCCTCTGGAAGTACGTGAGGCAGTGCAGGCCCAGGAGCAATCGAATACTAAAAAATATGAGATGCCACCGCCCAAAGGTGACGTGAAGCTGATCGATGCAGACAATGCTGCGGAGCTGATACGCCTGCTGCGCGAAGAAGCCAAAGTACTTTAGTCAACCAATAACTCATACCAAACAATGTCAATCCTTGTATTTGTAGAAACAGACGATAGAAAGATTAAGAAGTCATCGCGAGAAGCGGTGTCATTTGCGGCTGAGCTGGCAAAAGCCACCGGCACTGACGTGAATGCCCTGGTACTCGGCCAGGCCGGCGATGATCTGGGCTCACTGGGCAGCAACGGTGCCAACAAGGTGTTGCACATGGACGATGAGCGCTTGAACACCGGCAACATACAAGCCTATGCCAGAGCGATAGCCGCTGCCATGGAACAAACAGGCGCCGACACTCTTATCTTGGCGAAATCATCTTTAAGCGATGCCATTGGCGCACGTGTGGCCGTAAAAACCGGCGCTGCCGTGGTCACCAATGTGGTGGAAGTGCCGGAGGCTGGCGATGGCCTTACCGTGAAACGCAGCATCTACACCGGCAAAGCTTTTGCGCACGTATCGCTAAAACCGGGCAAAGCGGTATTGGGAATCATGAAAAACACCGTGACTATAAAAGAAGACGGCGCTGCGGCTGCTGTAGATATGGTGCAGGCTGCACTGGATGACAGCGACTTTGCCGCAAAAGTAGTAGAAACGAAAAAAGCAGAGGGCGATATACTGCTGACAGAGGCAGAAATTGTAGTGTCGGGCGGACGTGGTCTGAAAGGGCCTGAAAACTGGCAGATGCTGGAAGACCTGGCAAAGGCACTCGGCGCAGCCACAGGATGCAGCAAGCCGGTATCGGACGCTGGCTGGCGGCCGCACCACGAACATGTAGGCCAAACCGGTGTGAAAGTTGCCCCAAACTTATATATTGCCGTCGGAATTTCGGGCGCTATTCAGCACCTGGCCGGTGTGAATGCTTCCAAAGTACTGGTGGCGATCAACAACGATCCCGAGGCACCATTTTTTAAAGCAGCTGACTATGGTATTGTTGGTGATGCCTTCGACGTAGTGCCCAAATTAACAGAAGCAGTTCAATCATTAAACAACTGATTTTTAGTGGAAAAAATTAGGTTAGAGATACTCGGTTTGTCATCAAGTCAGTCGCAGTCAGGGTCGTTTGCTCTGGTGCTGGGGGAGTCTCCGGGCAACAGAAGATTGCCCATCATTATAGGCATGTTCGAAGCACAGGCCATTGCCATAGAAATAGAGAAAATCATTCCCAACCGGCCTATGACGCACGACCTGTTCAAGTCTTTTGCGCACAGCTTCAACTTCACCATCAAAGAGATCATTATCTCGGATTTAAAAGAAGGGGTGTTCTTTGCGAAGTTGATCTGTGAAGGTGAGAATGGTGAGATAGAAGTCGACTCCAGGCCATCGGATGCCATCGCCATTGGCCTGCGTTTCAATGCACCGATTTTCACTTTCGAAACCATACTGGCCGAAGCCGGCATTGTGCTCACCGACGAGACGGAAGAAGAATCTGTGATGCCGGCGGAGCCTCAACCCAAAGAGACAAAAACTAAGAAAGCGGTAGAATCCGACAAGCTCAAGGACCTTTCTGTGGATAAACTCAATAAACAATTGGAAGACGCCATAAAAAAAGAAGACTACGAGCGCGCCGCAAAAATACGCGATGAAATAAATCGCAGAAACTAGCGAACGGATTCAATGGATATATTCAGGGCCATCCCGGGTTTTATTGCAATACTTGGGGTGGCTTATCTATTTTCGGCCAGCAGAAGAGCGATCAACTGGCGCCTGGTAGCGGGCGGGGTGCTCTTGCAAATATCCTTCGGCGTATTGATCAATTACGTGCCGCCAGCCGCTACGGCGTTGGGCTGGGTCAGCGCCTTTTTTGTGCAGATCATCGCCTTCACCGACGAAGGCACGCGCTTTTTGTTTGGCAGCATGATGGACGATGCCAACGGCTTTATCTTTGCCCTGCGCGTGTTGCCTACCATCATCTTCTTCTCTACCATTTCTACCGGTCTCTATTACCTGGGTGTGCTGCAAAAGATAGTCTACGGGCTGGCCTGGGTGATGTCGAAAACGATGCGCCTCTCCGGGGCCGAAAGCTTGTCGGCAGCCGGAAATATCTTTTTGGGGCAAACGGAGGCCCCGCTTTTGGTGCGGCCATATATTGAAAAAATGACGCGCTCGGAGCTGATGTGCCTGATGGCCGGTGGTATGGCCACTATAGCCGGCGGGGTGCTTTCCGGCTACATCGCTTTTCTGGGTGGCAACGACCCTGCCGCGCAAATGCAGTATGCTACCTTCCTGCTGAGCGCTTCGGTAATGAACGCACCTGCAGCCATTGTGGTGGCCAAAATACTGGTGCCAGAGGCAGATTATAGCAAGATAGAGCGTCGGTTGGTGATCCATTCGGAAGACAATGGCGTGAACCTCATCGATGCGCTTGCCCAGGGGGCGGCATCCGGACTAAAGCTGGCATTGAATGTAGGCGCCATGTTGCTCGCTTTCATAGCCGTAATAGCGGCCATCAATTTCGTGCTGAGAGAAATGATCGGCGAAGTCACCGGGCTGAATGCCGTGATCGCTGCAGCTACGGGCAACACGTTTAGCGGGCTTTCGCTGGAGTTTCTACTGGGATTTATCTTCCAGGGTTTCGCTTTTCTGATGGGGGTGGAGTGGCAGGAGGCGCTGCAGGTGGGCAGCCTGCTGGGCAAGAAAACCGTAGTGAATGAGTTTGTCGCCTACCTCGATCTGTCGGCCATGAAAGAGGCCGGCCATCTCAGTCCCAAATCCATCATAATCGCCACTTTTGCCTTGTGCGGCTTTTCCAATTTCAGCTCCATCGCTATACAGATTGGGGGTATTGGAAGTATGGCACCGGGCCGGCAAAGTGAGTTGTCGCGGCTGGGTCTGCGGGCCTTGCTGGCCGCTTCGCTGGCTACCATGCTCACCGGCACGGTAGCAGGTGCTTTATTTGTGTGAGAAATCGCAAGCTATATTTCTGCGATCGTAAGCTGTGATTGGGGCGTGACTGTGATGAGCCCGTTGGTTTTCTTCGGTTTGTGAAATGCTTCTTGATTCAATTACTTTGCCGGTCAATTCATCTGCTTATGCCCCTTGCCAATATAATTGACTTTTTTTCGCATGACAATGACATTTTTCGGCTGGTGGTGCTGCCGCTGCTTATTTTCTTTGCGCGGATAGCGGACGTATCCATCAACACGCTGCGGGTGATTTATATGCTCAATGGGCGGCGGTTGATCTCCACCATGCTCGGGTTTTTTGAGTCGCTCATTTGGCTGCTCGCCATTAGCCAGATACTACAAAACCTGGATAGCTGGGTGTCGTATCTCGCCTACGCCGGCGGGTTTGCTTCAGGCATATATGTAGGCATGCGTATAGAAGACAGATTAGCCATAGGCAACGTGATCGTGCGCATCATTACCCAGAAAGACGCCGCACGGCTCGTAGCACAGTTTAGAGAGCATAAGTTTCGTCTCACCGTAGTGGATGCCATCGGCAACTTTGGTCCCGTCAACATACTGTTCCTCATTGTGCGCCGGCAGGAGCTGGAAGCCGTTACGGCCATTGTAGATAAAACCAACCCACAGGCCGTGCTCACGGTAGAAGGTGTGAAAAGCGTGAAATATCTCACAGAGATCGTGCCCGATCCTAAGCCAGAGCGCTACTCTTTCTTCAAATACCTAAAGAGAAAGTAGTTCAGGCCGGCCAATTGTTTTTTGGTTGTAGATTTCCTTCGAGGTGGTTTTAAGTCCAAAAAAAAAGCAGCACGCTGTGCCATGTAGTGAGACTAGTCGTGATGGCATGGTCAGTCACCATGTTGAGCATATTTTTCATCTCCGGCGCTCTTGCAGCACAAGTGGACGCCCAGATAGATTCATCTGATACATGGATTAACTGTGGGGGACACGAGCTGAAAGCTCGCGCCAGCGGAAGGATTCAGGCAACGCTTTTCGGCCTAATTTATACAAGCTTTACATAATTGATTTAGACTCCCGGATCTTGTATTTTTAATGCCCCTGTGTAATGCAGACCTGCCCACCGCCAGTGGGTGTGAAGCAGACGCATCTTTAAAAACAAACCTATGAGCTTACAATACATCACAGACGATAAAGGGAGAACAACGGGTGTATTTATCCCGATCCAGGAATGGGAAAAACTACAATCAAAATATAAAGGTATTGAGCAAGATACCGAAGATGCCGGCGAGGTGCCAGAGTGGCAAAAAGAGATCGTAAGGGAACGAATGAAGAATGCCCGACCTGAAGAATATCTTTCCTGGGCAGAGCTTCGTGAGCGACTAAAACTTGACTGATGGCTCGTAACTTTAACGTTAGGCACAATCCGCAAATTTATCTGGACATCCAAAAGCAAATCGATTATTACCGTGAGGAAACAGGCAGCAACAAACTGGGTAAATGCTGTAGAAGTGGCTTTAAACAGGCTGAATCGCTCAGCGTTGCATTACCAAGTTAGATATGATGATATATGGCTCCTCCCGATCCCGCCTTTTTCGTTCATGGCGCATTTCCGGGTTGATGAGGAAAACAATAGTGTATGGGTGGAAGCAATCATCCATACTAGCGAAAATCCTGATGGATGGAGAGATCGCACTCTGAAGAATCCCTCAGAGTGATAATTGCCCGAAACAATCGCCTCATTTTCCGAAGTCGTTGTCGAAGCTCAGGTCTTAGTTGAGGCGGGCTTTGGACATCTTGGCATGGAAGCACGCGTTACGCTATCGCTAAAAGCGCGCTAGAGGGGGAGATAAAATCAAAAGGGCTGAAATAAATATTAAATTGGTAAATGTTAAAACAAATACCTTGGAGACAATCAACCCATCTAATTATAAACTTGACAATAAAGCAAAAACAATCAGCTGGACCTTTTCAAATATAGAACCTACGACAGACAATGACATTTATGTCAAATATTAACCCGAGAGAAAGGAGAAAATGGGAGAATTTTAAAAAGACGGACGAGACAATTGAGTAATTGAACAAAATGCACACCAAACAAAAAAATGCATAATCAATGGCGGGGTTCAGTGTAAATTTGTAGTTTAGTTTTCAAATAACGTCTAGTATCGTGGGACAGTGACGCGCTTCGAATTCCCGCCACTTCTTATTCACAAACGTTAGCGACAATTCAACAGAAATAAACAAACAGCATATGAAATTGAATAAGATATTGCTAATATTCTTTTTACTTATTAATTCCACAATAATATCATGCTTTCAATGTGATCCTGTACCACCTCATTTTCAAATAACAGGATTAAAAAGTTATAATATGAGATTTACGAATTCTGGTTCCAATCCGTGGAAAGCATTAGAAAAAAATGAATCTGTAATTTGGCATGAATTTTTTATTAGATTCGGATTCAATACAAATTATATTGCCCAATCTGATTTTGAATCTAATGGGAGTTTAATAGCACTATCTTGTGATCCTGCAGGTCATGCGGGCGATAAAATTGGAGTAGATACAGTCCTTATTCAGACAATTTATGACTACAATGAAAATTTCTCAGCAGGGGACATTATTAATTCTATAATATTAACAAATGGATGGACCTTTAATGTTGATGATTTTAATGAATTTGAGTCAATTCAAGGATATCTTGTAAAGAATATTGAAGGAGTTCGAGATGAATATTTTGAAGTTAAATTAAATGAAGCTCCAACTGCAGATTCTGAATTCTCGGTGTTATTAACATATAAACTTAATAATGGTGAGGAATTTACTCATACAACAGAAACAGTCAAATTAAAATAACTGTCGCTAATTGAGTAGACGGCCCCGCCAGTGATAACTGAAGGGATGCGCACGCACGGGTCTCGTACAGGGCGGTTCACTGAATTTGAGGTTTGATTATCAAATAGTCATCCATAATACTTTAATATCCCCTTTTCCTAAGTCGTGATAGCGTAATGGTAGTACCTAGATCGGGCTTAAAAACAAACCTATGAGCTTACAATACATCACAGACGATAAAGGAAGAACAACGGGTGTATTTATCCCTATTCAGGAATGGAATGATATCAAGTCCCAATACGCGGGTATAGAAAAGGACATTCCGGACTGGCATAAAAAGATAATCGACCAGCGTATGAATGACTACAAGGGAAACCCAGATCAGGCTATGGATTTTGATCTGGCAATGGACGAGATCGATAAGGATCTCTGATGTACAAAGCCATCATCCTGCCCCTGGCAAGGCAGGACATAAGAGACACTGCTCAATGGTACAATAAACGTAAGCCCGGATTGGGCAAACACTTCGCTCAGCATGTCCGCCAAAAAGTAAATTTCATCCGGCAAAACTCCAAGGCTGTAGCCATCCGATAAAAATCTACACAGATAGCACTGCTGGACACTTTCCCTTACATGATCCATTATACTGTAGATGATGAAAAAAAGCTGGTCATTGTCTCGGCTGTGCTCAGCACCCATCCAGACCCTGATATCTGGACAGAAAGGGATTGAAAAATCACGGATCCTTCTGAGCCTTTGGAAAACCAGGTAGTTGAGGTTGACCTTGGACATGGTGGGGATGATTTGGTATCACGCGTTACGCTATCGCTAAATGCGCGCTAGAGGAGAATACCTTGTGTCTCCGGCGCTCTTGCAGCACAAGTGTCCGCTTGCGCCATGAGGAGGCACACGCGTGGGCCATTTAGGGGATAGATTGAAGAGAAAAAAGCAGCAGCAGGTAAGCGCCTGTCTGTGACGTTTTGCCCAATAGCTTGTTAGGTGTGTATCACAAACCAAAACAGATCATTATGCGAACATTAGCCATTCTTTTCATCATTACTGCCGTGCCGGTCTTATCTAAGGCCCAAATGAGCTGTTGCCAAAGCAGTACGGCCAACGCCAACTTTGCTATGCTGGGCGAGCAGGCATCTTTCCGGAATATGCATGCCGAGCCTGAAGCCTTTGTGTACGATAATCCCAACGGAGGCGAGATCATCAATTTTAGCACTCCGGATGGCAAAGAAGGCATCGGCTGGATCATTAAAAATAATGAACCCACCAACGATTTCGTCTTTGTGTTCCACGAGTGGTGGGGGCTCAATGATTGGATCAAAGATCAGGCAGACAAGCTGTATCACGATCTGCAAAATGTGCACGTAATAGCCATAGACCTGTATGACGGCGAGATGGCCAGTACACGTGAGGCAGCAGCTTCGCTCATGAAGGACGTGGATGAAGAGCGGGCCAAGGCGATCATTGAGGGTGCCATCGACTATGCCGGTGCCGACGCCAATATTTATACCGTAGGTTGGTGCTTTGGCGGTGGCTGGTCGCTCCAGGCGAGCATACTGGCCGGCGAGCAGGGAGAGGGATGCGTGATGTATTACGGCATGCCTGAAACAGATGTGGACCAACTAGAAAAACTTGAATGCGATGTGCTGGGCCTTTTCGCTACCAAAGACGATTGGATCAACAGGGATGTAGTGGAAAATTTCAGAGAAAATATGCGCAAGGCAGGCAAAAGCCTGGAGGTTCATTGGTTTGAGGCCGATCATGCATTTGCCAACCCCAGCAACCCCCACTACGACAGGGAAGCCAAACTGGAAGCCTATCGCCGCACCATTGATTTTATAAGGGAGCATTTGTAGTAGCTTTAGGTACGCTACTGTGCTGTGCAAAATGAGAGAAGCCACCGGATATCTGACCCGGTGGCTTCTTTATGGTTGTTTGGCTGTGTAGCCGATCTATATACAGGGAGACAAGAATTTACTCTAAATCTCCTCGTTTGGCCGCTTTCTTCATTTGCTCATTAGCATATATGGCCACTTCTACCCGGCGGTTTTCCTGACGGCCCATGTTGGTATCGTTTTCTGCCACAGGCTGTTCTTCCCCATAGCCCACCGAGTTGAGCCTGCTCGCTTTCACACCATGGTCGATGAGGTAGCGCTTTACGGCATTGGCACGTTGCTCCGACAATTTTTGGTTGTAGTCGTCGCTTCCTGTGGCATCTGTATGGCCTTCAATCAAAATATTTGTGTCGCCATATTCATTAACCACTTCGGAAAATTCATTAAGGTTCATTTTTGTTTCCGGCGTCAAATCGTAGGAGTCAACATTGAAGAGCAAACCTGAATCGAATGTGATCAAAATGCCTTCTCCGACGCGCTCTACTTCGGCGCCTTCCAGATCATTCTCCAACTCCTCTGCCTGCTTGTCCATCTGGCGGCCAATCAATGCCCCTGCCGTGCCACCGATTGCCGCACCAATGATTACACCGGCAGCGGTGTTGCCAGCCCTATCGCCCAGTATGCCACCAATGGCTCCGCCTGCTCCGGCACCTATGGCGCCTCCTTTGGCAGTGTTGCTGGCTTTGCAGCCGGCAAGCACATAGGTGAATACGATCATGAGGACGATGAAAAATACTGCCCAAACGCGTTGTTTAATAGATACTGTTCTTTCCATGATGAGTTATTGTTTGTTTTCTACGTGAAGTTTTACGGCAGACTGAGACTCTCTCAGCCTTTCTTTTATAGAGTTATAATCTTTTTGAATGCGCTCCAGAAACTTATGCGTGTCGTGTAGTACAAGGGCGGTCATTTTTGTTTCCCTGCTTTTATACAGATCAATGACGCCGCTCACCTTCTCTTCGGCCACTTCCAGTTCGGCCAGATATTCCGCGGCAGGCTCTTCTTCTTCTATCGTTGCTTTGGAGGCGACCTGCATCTGCAGTTGGTTGATATCCCTGCCGATGTTGTTTCTCAGCTTTTGTAGCGAATCAAGATAAATTTGCTTGTGCTTGACGGTGTCTACCTGGCTGATAAATTCTTTTTTCTCGCTTGTATTTTTTCGCTCAATGGCGAATGACAGCCCCATCAGCAGGAGGCAGATGATCATGATCATGCCTGCGGGTCGTGAGAGTTCATATGCTTTTCTATCTGACATTATTTTCTAATCGTTTCGCAGGTTCCTAAGAAAATGCAGTGCCGAACGAAAAATTGATATTGTAAGCTTAAGAAAATGAACTCCAACTAATTGATGTTCAGTTATTTGTTGTAAGGGTGGGTGAAGTGAATTGCTTATTGGAGCTGCCAGATCATGGCTACACATTCACCACCAATTGTCCAAATGTTGTGGAAATTTGTGGACAAGGGCGCCAACGTGTTGGTCGATGGAGTGTGCCTCTTGTACACGTGACTGGGTAGATTTGTTGGGTCAGCTCTGAAATATTAAAAATCGAATTTAAGATATGATGGTCCATAGCCTGTTGTAAACGCATCATACTATGTAAAGCATTGGAAATCAGGTTAATGCGGCCTACATCTAGTTTGATAATTCTATAGCCGACAATAATTGGCGGGGAATCGAACACTAAATTAATGTTACTAATTTAGTATATTAAAACATAAATCGTATATTTGATTTTCAGTAGTAAACAATTTGAGTATGCCAGAATCTGCACACGACAAACTTTTGAACATCGCCAGAGCGCTTTTCTGGAAGTATGGTTTCGGCAAAGTGACGGTAGAAGAGATTTGTAAGGAGGCAAGCATGAGCAAAATGACCTTTTACCGCGCTTTTAAGAATAAAGCAGATATAGCAGAAAGTGTAATTGACAAATTGATCAGCGAAGGGTCAGCTGATTATGAAGAAGTGATGGGCAGTGATAAGCCCTTTCCTGAAAAGCTGGAAAAACTTCTAGACGTAAAGTATCGTCACGCGCAAAACATCAGCGAAGCTTTTATCAAAGATTTGTATGGTAAAAATAAAATACTTGCTTCCAAGCTAAGACAAGGGCAATTAAACCAAATGGAACGAATCAAACGTGATTTTAGCAAAGCCCAGGAAGAAGGATGGATCAACCGCGAGCTTAGCATGGACTTTATTCTTTACATGCTCAACGACTTGAACGCAAAAATGAAGGATGAAAACCTGCTTATGATGTACACACATCCTTCAAAATTGATTATGCATCTGACTCAATTCTTTTTTAATGGCATATCAAATCCAAAAAACAGCAAATGAACTTGGCTAGAATCATAGCGTTTTTTGTGATTGGCTGTACTTGGACTACGGGTTACGCCCAACAAAAAAAGCAACCGCCTGAGTTCGATGGCCAAATGCTTATCAACGCAAGTTATGCCCCGGATAATGAGCTGGATTTTTTTGGTGGGGCACGCTATCTACCTGAATTTAGCTATGGAGTATCTTTGGATTCCACTCAATTATTAGATGTCGAAGTTTCAGCTAATATATCAGCTTCTACATTTTTCCATCCGTTTGACAGCATCACCACTGACGCAGACCTGGCCCCCTACAGAGTATGGGCCAGATACACAGGAAAGCAATTTGAAATAAGAGCTGGCCTTCAAAAGATTGATTTTGGTTCGGCATCGTTGCTTAGGCCGTTGCAGTGGTTTAACCAAATTGATCCTCGCGATCCCCTGCAACTTACTAATGGAGTTTATGCCTTATTGGGGAGGTACTATTTTTTAAACAACGCCAACATTTGGTTATGGGGATTGTACGGAAACGACCAAACTCGAGGCTTTGATGCTGTACCGACATATGATGGAATTCCCGAGTTTGGGGGAAGGGTGCAGTTTCCAACCCCGAACGGTGAAATAGCCCTTTCTTACCATCACCGAACGGCCAATACTGATAATGTAACTGGTATTCCAAGTGTTGAAAAAATTCCCGAGAACAGATTCGGTCTCGACGGCAAATGGGACTTAACCATTGGGCTGTGGTTTGAAGCATCTTATGTGCATAAGTCTGAGAATATAGGTGAGCTAACCAATCAAACGCTCATCACTACGGGAGCTGATTACACTTTTGGTGTCGGAAACGGATTGAATGTGATGACTGAACATCTTTTTGGATCGTTCGATGATCAAAACTTCAGTAATGGTTCAACTATAAATGTAACTGCACTGAGCCTTTCTTATCCTTTAGGCTTGTGGGATAATCTTACCGCTTTCACCTATTTCAATTATCCTACGAAAGATTGGTCATTTTTTCTGAACTATGAACATCAATTCAGGAAGATTACGGGCTATGTAATGGCCTTTTATAATCCCACTACACAGTTGGGCATACAACAAAACGAACTCGTTAACAATTTTGCCGGGCCCGGCTTGCGGCTTATGGTCGTTTACAATCATTAAAAACAAGATTATGGAGCAAAAGCATATAGTATCAATAGAAAATGTTACCAAGAAATTTCCCATAGGTGATGATCGGTTTTTTACCGCCCTCAAAGACATTAACCTCAATTTTGACAAAGGTGAATTTGCCGGACTAATCGGGCCAAGCGGATCAGGGAAAACAACTTTATTAAATATTATTGGGTCTTTAGATAGTCCTACAGAAGGTAAAGCTGTGGTGATGGACAAAAATATTGCAGAGCTATCGCATAAGCAGTCTGCCCAGCTCAGAAACATTCATATAGGCTTCATTTTTCAGGTGTATAATCTATTGCCTGTCTACACAGTCTTCGAAAATGTGGAGTTTGCCTTGATTCTTCAAAAAAAACCAGAAGCAGAACGAAAAAAGGCGGTAATGGAAGCCTTGGAGTGGGTAGGCTTGCAAGACCTGGGGGATAAGAAGCCTGATAAACTTTCGGGAGGTGAAGGGCAAAGAGTCGCTATTGCCAGAGCAATAGTGAAAAGACCTGAAATCATGTTGGCAGATGAACCTACTGCAAATCTGGATGCTAAAAATGCACATCAGGTGATGAAAATTCTGAGAAGACTTAATCGTGAATTGGACACGACCTTCATTTTCTCTACTCATGATGAAAAAGTAATGCAATACCTGGAGCGCATCGTACATCTAAAAGATGGCATGGTTGAAAAAGACGAATTGATTACTCAAAACGAAACTTCAGAATGAGACTAGCATTTCAAATAGCTTATAAAAATCTAATTGGTGCTGGCTTGCGTACCTGGCTCAATGTTGGGGTGCTTTCTTTTGTGTTTGTCGTGATCATCATGTTTAACGGACTGCTGGAAGGATGGAGCGAGCAATCCATTCGAGAAAGCATACAGTGGGAATATGCCCAAGGGCATCTTATGCACCAAGACTATGACCCACTTGACCCGTTTACAATAAAAGATGGACACGGAAAACTAGAAGCAAGTGCAACCTCCAACCTTTCCCCTATTCTAATCCGGCAAGCCACCATTTATCCGGAAGGAAGGGTGAAAGCTGTCGCATTAAAAGGAATTGAAGCTAGCCAAAGCACGGTTAAAATACCTACCGATGCTTTTAAAGAAACAGCAGAAGCAGAAATACCCGCAATTATTGGGGTTAGAATGGCTGAAACCGCAAATCTCAAAGTAGGTGATCAAGTTTTACTTCGCTGGCGCGATAAAAACGGAACTTTCGATGCTGCGGATATCACCATAGTTGAAATTTTCAATACCAATGTCGCATCTGTAGATAATGGTCAGATTTGGATTCCGATCAAGAAACTGTGGGAAATGACTGGTCTTGAGCAAGAAGCAACGCTCTGGATAGCCAATGAAAGCTATACGCATGAAAAGGTCAATGGCTGGCGATTTGAGGATCAGGATGAGTTGCTCAGCGAATTTCGTGCGCTTATGCAAATTGAAAAGTTTTCGAGTGGGATCTTCTATGTCATCTTATTGATTATTGCTCTTATCGCCATTTTTGACACGCAGGTTTTATCTATTTTCAGAAGACAGAAAGAAATAGGAACCTATGTGGCTTTGGGCATGACGCGTTTGGAAGTGTTAAAACTTTTTACCGTAGAAGGTGCGCTATACAGCATTTTGGGTGTGATCGTAGGATGTATTTACGGCTTACCGCTATTTATTTGGTTTCACAATGTTGGTTTTACCCTTCCTGAGTTTTACCAGGCCATGGGCATTAACATACCGCCAACAATCATCCCAGTTTTCGGACCTGCTGTCATAATCGGCACAGCAATCATTCTTATTGTATCTGCTACAATTGTGAGTTTGTTGCCTGCTCGAAAAATAGCAAGAATGGACCCCGTTTCAGCATTAAAAGGAAAACTACAATGATTAAATTTTTATTAAAAGGGCTGTTAAGAGACCGGAGTAGAAGTGTACTCCCCATTATAGTCGTAGGGCTGGGAGTATCGCTTACGGTATTCTTTAGCGGTTACCTTGAAGGATTCATGAATGACATGATCAGTCAAAATGCCAGATTCGAAACAGGTCATGTGAAGATAATGAGTCGTGCCTACGAGAAGAACAAAGATCAACTACCATTAGATTTGGCATTGCTTGGGGTTGACTCAATGGTACAAAATTTAGAACGAAATTACCCTGACGTGGATTGGGTGAAGCGCATTCGATTTGGAGGATTGCTGGATGTGCCGGATGAAAGTGGTGAGACTAAAGGACAAGGAACAGCAACCGGATTGGCATTAGAGCTTTTTTCTGAAGAAAGCTCAGAGATAAATCGGTTGAAGTTGAAAGATGCTTTGGTTTCCGGTACAATTCCACAAGAATCCGGGGAAGCGCTCATAAGCGATGAATTTGCTACAAAGCTCCATGTGAAGATTGGCGATGAAGTCACCTATTTTGGCTCTACCATGCATGGTAGCATGGCTTTCAGGAATTTTGTAGTAAGCGGAACGGTTCGCTTTGGAGTGTCGGCAATGGACAAAGGTGCCATCATTATAGATATTTCTGATGCACAACAGGTGTTGGATATGCAAAATGGCACAAGCGAAATTCTTGGCTTCTTGCCAACGGAGGTATACGACAATGAGTTGGCAACTCAAGTCATGGAACAGTTTAACCAAAAATATTCAGCAACAGAGGATGAATTTGCGCCCGTGATGCTTCGCTTACGCGATCAAAATAATCTAGCAAGTATGCTGGATTACGTGGGAATTGCATCGACTTTATTTATCGGAATATTTGTCTTTGCCATGTCCATTGTACTTTGGAATACGGGCTTAATTGCAGGCTTAAGACGATACAAAGAATTTGGAATCAGGCTGGCCCTTGGAGAATCCAAAGGTGCCATCTACCGAGCCATGATTTCAGAAGCAGTATTGATTGGATTTGTTGGTTCTGTTTTGGGTACATCATTAGGCTTAGCTCTCACCTATTACTTGCAAATTGTAGGAATAGACATCAGCCAATTTCTTGACAATGCAGGAGTAATGATGCCTTCGGTAATGCGTGCCAAAGTAACCCCAAACCTGTTTTTCATTGGTTTCATTCCAGGCTTTCTGGCCATGGTATTTGGAAATATGCTGGCCGGAATAGGAATATATAAGCGTGAGACAGCAACCTTATTTAAAGAATTGGAAGTTTAATTAAAAAAGCACACAGAAATGTTCACAGAATTAAAAATGAGCCATGATCACGTGGCAGGAATTAAGGCGGGAAAAAACATTTCAAAAGAAGAAATGGAGAAGTCCTTTGAAGTTATTTTAAATAAAATGGAAAGCAGATCGAAGGTTAATTTATATATGGAAGTAGAAGGTTGGGAAGGCCTTGACATGGATGCATTTATTGAGGATATCCGTCTATCCTTTGGAAATCTCGGCAAGTTCTTAAAGAATGTAGAGAAGATAGCGCTTGTAACGGACAGTAAATTTATCCAGGAGTCAGCTTCTATTGGCTATAAACTAATACCCTCAATAGAACTAAAAACCTTTTCTTTAGAAGAAAAGGACACTGCAAATACTTGGCTAATCTAAGTCGCACCGCACATGAATGTTTTGATTAAATGTTGAAATGGTTTTACTATGAATACTCTTATAACAACAATATTGATTACTTTTTTCACACTCGGTCAGGCAACTGAACCTACCGGTGAGGAAATCATTAAAAAGGTTGATGAGAACATGATTTCAACCACCAGGGTATCTACTTCTGATATGGTCATACATGGTCGCAGAAGTACACGTACCGTCAGCTCTAAGAACTATTCGGAAGGAAGTGAAAAATCATTTACTGAATATCTCGCACCTGAACGGGAAGAAGGCACCAAAATGCTAAAACTTGACGATAAGTTGTGGATTTATAATCCATCATCTGATCGTACCATACAAATTTCTGGACATATGCTAAAACAGTCGGTGATGGGTTCTGATTTATCTTACGAAGATATGATGGAGGAACGTGAGCTGATTGAAATGTATAATGCAGAGATAATTGGAAAAGAAACGATCGATGGCAGAAAAGCATGGGTGCTTGAGCTTAATGCTAAAGTTGATGACGCTTCTTATGAACAACAAAAGATGTGGGTAGATCAAGAACGATTTGTACCTTTAAAACAAGAAATGTACGCCAAGGGCGGTAAACTTTTAAAACGTGTAACATTAAGTGAGGTGAAGAGATTCGATAATCGGTGGCAGCCAACGAAAATGAATTACAAAGATATGCTAAAGGATGGCAAAGGCACGGATTTTATCATTCAAAACATTGAATTTGATACAGATATCCCTGAGTATATTTTTAGTAAAGCTTCATTGAAGAAGTAATTTCGGTTAGCTGTTTATAATATCCGCATGGATAAAAGCCTAGTAACTATTAAAATTACTCCCTCGAGTTAAGCTTATAATAGCAATGAAACAAATGGCATAGGCATTCGACTGTGTCTGTAAAGTAATACACACTGTGTGATATTCCGTACTCAGTGCAGTACAATGCTCCTATTTCATGTGCAGCATTTACTTTATTATCTCGCCGGCCAATTGTTCCCATTGGTATAGCTGAAAGGTTTTGTCGTCGGACATGGCCACAAACAAGCCATTGGGGAATTGAGCACCCATCGCCTGGCTAGTCACATCGCTGCCGTCGCTGGAGATCGTGCTGAGGTGCAACGTGCGGAGTAGCGGGTGACGGTGCGGGTCGTCGGCCCTGCCCTGTCGTGGGAATACATGAAATTTATTGGCGCCTTGGTCAGACACCAGCACGTAGCCGCTGGTATCGGAGGTGGCATAAATCGAAATGCCTTCATGGTCGTCGGCGAAGCCCTCGGTGGCAAAGAGCGCCAGTTCATCATTATGGCCAGCGTCGGGATCAGCACTGTATTTGCGTACGCCAACCTGCTCATCGGAATAGTACACATAGCCAAGGGCATCGTCTACAGCAATGGCTTCTATCTCCTTTTTACCACTATACCGGCCGAACTTCCGTACCAGTGTGGCTGTCAGCCGGCCACTCTCTTCTTTCAGTTGATATTGCCAAAGATAATCCTCTGCAGGGCCTGTCTTTCTACTGACGATGGCAAAGATAGCCCCGTCGGGGCGTTTGTACAGGGCCACTCCCATTGGGTCGCGTTGTTGTTCTCCTTCAAACACAGGTATACCTTCTGGGGTAAGAGCAGTCATGTCGGGCAGGCGATAAACAAGCAGCCGGTTGCCTGTTCTTTCGGCGGCCACGGCTATATCGATCATTTCATTATGGTACATAAAGCCATATTCAATATCTACATTGTTGGGCCTGCCAATGCCCGTGACCGATCGCGCGCTGTCAATGCTGCCATCGAGCCGAAAGACGTAAACGCCTCCCTGGCCGGTGTCGCCACCTTTGTCGGTGCCAAGCACAAGGCTTTTTTCCGGGTTCTCTTTGTTCCACCAAATGGCAGGATCATCAGAATCGTGCATTACGGCAGCACTCACAACAGCCGGACGAATGGCAGCCGGTGATTCGGTGACGGGTGTAGTGTCTGCGGCATCAGTGGCGTTGTTTGGCGTGCTATCGCATGCCATCATAAAAACATTCAGGTAGATTACTATGTAAAGAGCAGCGTATTTCATGAAGTATATAAGGAATAGATGAAAGAATAATGGGTGAGGAATAATTCGAAATTAAGCCTCACCCATTGCCAACTCAGGCGGCCTGATCAATTGCCAAAGAAATCGAACTTAAGGCCGAGGTTCATCCTGAAATTGTAATATTCCAGTTGCATGGTGCGCTCCTGAATGCCCTGGTAGTATCGGAGCGGCTGGTTGGTGATATTATTTGCTTCGGCGAATATTCTCCAGTTCTTGTTCAGGGCATACGACGCGTTCAGGTCGAGGAACGTTTGTTTGTCGTAGTATCTGTCTTCAAACGCGTCGGCACCCAGCTCATCCACATAGTCGCTGGCATGATTGAGCGATAGGCGCAGCACCAGTTTGGAGGTTTCATAGCTCAGCGAAGCGTTGAACATATTTTCTGCTGTGCCCGGCAGTGCAATACTTTCCTCATCACGTCCTTCTATACCCTCGGTTTCCGACTGCGTATGGGTGTAGTTGACGTACACCCCGAAGCCTTTGAGGAAACCCGGCAGAAAATCAAACTGCCGCTGCAGCGACACCTCAAGGCCATATACCTCAGCGCCTTCACCATTGAGGAAAGTGGTGTAATCTACTTCGCCGAAGCGCGCATGATTGAAGTTGTTGAAGGTGCGCTGGTAAATGAAGTCATCTATGCTTTTGTAGAATGCGCCACCGGATATTAGTCCTACGCTTTTAAAGTAATTCTCATACATCAAGTCCAGATTCATAGACCGGTACGGATCGAGGTCGGCATTGCCTTCTACCAGTTCTTCGTCGTCGGAGTTGTAGGCCTGGTAGGGTACGAGGTCGTAGTAGTTGGGGCGTGAGAGCGTGTTGGTCCATGCCAGTCGCAGCACGCTGCTTGCACCAAAGTCGTATTTGAGGTGTATGCCGGGTAGCACGTTCAAATAATTGTTGTTGCCAGATACCTCTCCGAAGAGCTCTTCCTCTTCTTCGTCAAACGAGTTGCCGGTATATTCAATATCCGTCTGCTCGAACCGAACACCTACTATGCCGGAGAGTTTAGGGCTCAGCTGCAGGTCGGCCATCAGGTAGCCGGCCGTGATGTCTTCAATGGCCTCATAGTTTTCAGTGATAAACTCATCGGGTTTTACCTCGCCCTCATAAAGCGCATTGTTGGCCAGATCGAGGCCGCCGAGAAAGTCCGGGCCGGCAAAGAAACCGGCATCGTAGCGCTTGCCTACCAGGAAATCACTTTTCGTTTTATCGACTACTTCTACATTGGCGTTGCCCAATAGCAGGTCTTCGTATTCTTCATCTTCAGTGCTCCAGTTGCCGCCAAAGTCAGGATGGGTATCACCATCGGCTGTGCCACCTACCGGTTTATATTCTGTAAAGCTGTTGTCGCGCATCTTCTTTCTGTGCCTGTACAGCACACCCGCCTTCAATATGCTTTTCTCACCCAGGGCATATTGCACATCTATTTTGCCACTGTAGTTTTCCTCTTCCGTGTAGCCGTATTGCTCGGACAGGTCATTGAATTCCAGTGCACGATAAGCATTTTCCCCTGTACTCATCGCAAAAGGAAGCCTTGGATTGCTAAAGTCGACCAGCACGGGCATTCCTTCAGCAGGATCGCCACCATCGGCCTCTTCATAGTCAAGCGCGTATTCCACATATCGCTCATCGGGCCTTTCTTCCGAGGCTTTGGAGTAGATGCTGTTCCAGGTGAGCTTGATCCGGCTGCCGAACAGGTGCTCTCCGCCGAGCGAAATGTTGTACATGCGCTGGTCTTCCAGGCGGCGGTTCTTTACGCGATCGGCGTCAGAGCCGCCTTTGGTTTGGCGTTCTACGCTGGCCAGCGCGTTGTAGCGCCCATTGCTGCCGGTGTAGTCGCCATTTTCAAATACATCGCCCAGGTCGGCCACCACGTATCGATAGCGATTTTCCCAATCGTCGCGCCAGTTATAAATACCATTGAGCAAGAGCGTGTGATTGTTGTTGAATTTGTAATCGAGCCCGAGCGACAGGCTTCTGCGAACGCGCTGCACTTCGTATTGGCGCAGTTGGTATTCATCAACCACGGCACCCAGGTCATCCACTTCGGTCCATTCCGCTTCTATATTGTCCGATCCGAAGTTGTGGTTGTTGTACGATGCGCTTAGTATGGCGCCCAGTTTATTGTTCAGATAGCGATTGCCCAATATCACGGCCCCTGTCCAAATGGGCTTATTGCTGAGGGCATTGTAGCCACTGGCCAGTGTGCCGGATACCCGGGCGCCATTGGGTGAAGTACGGGTCACCAGGTTGATGGAGCCGCCAATGGCGTCGGCGTCCATATCGGGCGTCAGCGCTTTATTTACTTCTATGAGCTGAATCATGTCCGACGGGATCAGGTCGAGCTGTACGCGCCTGTTGTCTCCTTCCGCAGAAGGCACGCGCTCGCCGTTGATCATCACAGAGTTGAGTTGAGGGGCCATGCCACGCACAATGATATCACGGGCTTCTCCCTGATCGTTTTGTACGGTAATGCCGGGCACACGCTTCAATGCATCGCCGATGTTGGCATCGGGAAATCGGCCAATCTGATCAGAGGCCACTATATTGGTGATGTTCATACGATTTTTCTGATCATTGAGTGCTTTTGCCTGACCCTTCAGCCTGTCCCCCATAATGATGACTTCATCGCCCAGCAGTGCCATACCAGAGAGTTGCGTGTTGGCCACGGTGGTATTGTTGGCACCCACAGCATAAGTTTCTGTCATGGGTTCATAACCCATAAAGCTGGTGGACACGGTGTACTCGCCCTCCGGCAATCCATAAAATATGTATTTGCCCTGAGCATCGCTCACGGTTCCTTTTTCGCCGTCGTTCAGCAAGATGGTAGCCCCAGGCATGGCCAGATAGTTTTCATCTACCACAGTGCCTCGTATGATGCCATTTTGCGCCATTGCTGTAGCGCTCAGTTGTGCCAGTAATACAATAAGGAGTAATCGATTTTTCATAGTGCAGTTTTTTGTTTTTTCAATGGTTCCCACACGGCCGCAGCAGCCAGCGCTACCGTGTGGGGCAAAGAAGGGCAAGGGCTTGGGCGGCTGCAATGGATGGCCATGAGCAAAAAGGCAGCGCGCAGTGCCGGCAAGGCAACATGGTGTAAACACCAGGGTGTAAGTGGCAGAATACCAATGGGTTGGGTAGTGATTAAGCTTTTGTGTCTTTTGTTAATACTCCATTAAGAACGACACCAGGTTGTCGCCTTTTTCCAGCTGCAATTTCTTGCGGAGCCTGTAGCGCGACACGCGCAGGCTGTCGGCAGATATGTTGAGTGAGGAGGCTATATCGCTTGTGTTCAGATTGAGCTTGAGCAGGGCCGCGAGCTTCAGGTCGCCAGGACTCAACTCTGGAAATCTGCTTTTCAATTTGTCGAAGTACTGGCTGTGCACATTGTCAAAAATCTGCTGAAAAGCTGCCCACTTATCTTCTTCATTTTTGTGTGCATTGATCATTTGTATCAATCGCTGCACCTCCTGCCGGCGCTCATTTTTGTCGGCTTTCAACAGCAAGGCCAAATGCGATTTGACATTTTCCAGCACATTATTTCTGTTAATTTCCTGAAGCAGATACGCCGAGAGGCTTTGGTCTTTCAGCGTGAGCTGATCTTGCAATTCTTCTATTCTGCCTTGAGCCTTCTCCAGTTGATGTTTCAAATCGCTTTGCGGATGTGTCGATATGGCATCTGCAAACAGGCCCTTGCTCTTTTGTGAGCGCAAGCGTGCCAGGTACAGCAGGCCTACAACTATGGCCAACGCAGTAGCGATCACCAGCGACAGTATACGCCAGCGATGTGCCATGGCAAATTTTTCGAGCTCTGCTATACGTACCTGCTGCCTGTGGCTTCCATAGAGCGTATTGAGCTGGGCTATGCGTTGCATCATACGATCATTCATAAGTGCTTTGTGCCTGTCGTATGAAGCCTCTTCAAACACATAAGCTGAGTCGTACCTGCCCTGCAAGGCAAAAGTTTTGGCTTTATCGCGCAGGGCATATTTTTCTTCTATGGCCAGATCGTGGCGTTTAGCCAGGGCAAAAGCACTGTCGGTATAGCGATGGGCCAATGCATAGTTGCCGCGTTTTCTGTGCACATCGCCCATGTCGTTGATATTGAGCACCATGCGGCTGATGTTGCCATATTTAAAATTGATGTCCGACGCTTTTGAAAAGTAGCGATACGCCGAGTCGTACATCTCCAGGTCTTCGTAAATGCTGCCCAGGTTGTCATATACCTGCGCTAGGCCTTGCGGAGCTGCAATTTGCAGATAGAGTTGTCTGGCCTTATTCTGATATATCACTGCCGAATCGTACCGCCTTATCTTTTCATAGTAGTGGCCGATCCAGCTGTAGGCGTTGGCGATACCACCGGTTTGGCCCAGGCGACGGTATAGTTCCAAAGACTCGCGATAGTGGTGCAGCGCCAGGGCATATTGCTTGGTATATTGGTGCACAGCGCCCTGCCATATGAGGGCTTCGGCTGTAAACCGGTGGAGCTGCAGCTCCTCAAAAACATGGGAAGCACTCACCAGATATTCGCTGGCTGCGGTGTAATGCCCCTGGTAAAACATCAATTTGCCTAATATCAGACCTGCTCGCGCATACGACGCACTCTGCTTGCCGCTCTCAGCCAGATATACCGACTTGGCCAGAAAAAAGGCGGTGTCGGGCATGGCTTCACTTACGCTGTCAGCATATAGCAACCGCTGGTCGGCCGGCTCAGCACATACTGAGTGACTGGCCGGGGTCATGAATGCGATCAGTATAATAAGTGGTATAGAGGGAGTAAAAGGGGAGAAAAAGTTTGGACGCTTCACGATTTGCTGAGGCTGATTGTGTTGCAAATTGCAGAAATCTGAAAAGCAAATGAAGGGCTCTATGGTCTTAACGCCTTATTTATCAGTTATTTAAAGTGCAGATAATAATTCGATAACACTATGCGTGCAATGCATTATCTGTGAATTTCCCGCCTACACCTACGCGAGTGCATGCAAGCAAAAGGTGCCCGGCCGCCGTGTTGATGGTCGTTTTCTACCAGGGAGGAAGCCAACTATTTGTACGAAATGTGTGGAATAATAGCTACACTACAAGTACATTTCATAAAGCGAGGAATATGAACCAGCACATGAAGCAGAGGCAGAAAAATGCGGTAAAGGTGCCACAGCAGGCATAGCGGGCGCTGCATCATGAAAAGCTGGCATTCAAATTTCACTATCGGCGGCACACCAACTGTAAAATGCTATGAGTTCTCTATTGTATTTCATCGCAATCATCCTGTTGATCGGATGGCTCCTCGGATTCTTTTATTTCAGCCTTGGCGGTTTCATACACCTGCTCCTCATTTTCGCTGTTGTAGCGGTATTGTTTCGGCTCATAGGCGGCAGGGCGGTGTAGCGCATCTTGGCCTTCATCTCCCCCCAAAAGGCATTGGTACCCCAGCGGATACCGGTGCCTTTTGTTTTTGAGATTAGATATTTTCGTCGACGCGCTTAGCATGGCATTTTCATCGCTTGTTTCCTAAGCGATAAAATGTAAAATTTGCATGTTTGGACGAGTCATGAGAAGTTTATATTCCGTTTTCCTCCTGTTTTTTTGGCTTGCCTTATCAATAGATGCCGCGGCACAGACGGAATATACCATGGCGGGCGAATACCAGGGCAGGGATATTTACATTCAAAACCCATTATCGCCCGATAAAGTCAATTTTTGTACACAGCAGGTTTATCTCAACGAGCACCTGGTGGTGGAAACTCCAAAGACCTCCGCATTCGAAGTCAACCTGTCGCACCTCAAAGTCGGCGATCCTGTTTTTTTGAAAATCATACATGCCGCAGGCTGCCAGCCGAAGATCATCAACCCGCAGGTGATCAGGAGCAAAAGCAAATTTCAATTCACCTTCACAAAAGCCGATGCAAATGCCATCTCATGGTCTACATCGGGCGAACTGCCCGACGGCAAACTGTACCTTGAGCATTACAAACAAGGCGGCTGGGAACAGGTGCGGGCGTTTGACGGGCGAGGTTCTTTTGAAGCCAATCAGTACCTGATGGCTCCGACGCACCACTCGGGCGACAACAAGTACCGGGTGCGGTACGAACAAAACGATGGCAAGATATTCTTCTCCCGTGTATTCGACTTCCAACACAATGTGGAGCCTGTAAGCTTTTACCCCACGCTGGTGACGGATAAAATAGTGCTTTCACGCGAATCGGACTATGAGGTGAAGGATGCCAGTGGCCGGGCGATCGTGAAAGGAAAATCGAAAGAAATAATACTGAACAACCTCAAGGCGGGCCTGTACTACCTGTATGTAGACAACCGCGAAGAGCGCTTCGTCAAAAAGTAGCGGCCAGTTCTTCTTCAATAATACTTCCCAATACGCCTCCGTCGGCATCTAAGCTTTTCAGCTTTACCCGGCACATTGTGTTAATTAACGCGCGGTTTTCCGGTGCAGCTACGCGTATGTAGTTTTCAGTAAATCCGTGAATCATGCCGTTGGCTACATCATCTTCAAACAATACACTATGCGTGTCGTGGAGGTGTTGACTATAAAAATATCGTCTCTTTTTTACTGAAAGGGTGCGCAGCATTTTACTCCTGGCATGTCGCACTTTTGCTGGCACCGCGCCTTGCATGTCGTGTGCCGGAGTATTGGGCCTTTCGGAGTATGTGAATACATGCAGGTAAGCGACGTCCAGTTCATTCAGGTATTGGTAGGTCTCCATAAATTCTGCTTCTGTTTCGCCAGGAAAGCCCACGATCACATCTACGCCTATGCAGCAATGCGGCATGGCAGCCTTGATTTTGGCTATGCGCTCCGTATACAACTGTCGCAAATAGCGGCGGCGCATGCGCTTGAGCACCGCATCGGAGCCCGACTGCAGGGGGATGTGAAAGTGCGGCACGAACCTTTGTGCACCGGCCACAAAGTCAATGATTTCGTCGGTGAGCAAATTGGGCTCGATAGACGATATGCGTAAGCGCTCTATGCCCTGCACCTGGTCGAGTTGGCGGAGCAGATCGATAAACCGAGCGTATCGCCGGCCGTCGCGTATGCCGAAGTCGCCGGTATTTACGCCGGTAAGCACAATTTCTTTTACACCTTGCTGCGCTATATGCGCTGCGTTGTGCAGTACACTCTCGATGGTGTCGCTGCGGCTGGCGCCACGGGCCATGGGTATGGTGCAAAAGGTGCAAGAGTAGTCGCAACCATCCTGTACTTTCAAGAATGTGCGCGTGCGATCGTGCAGGCTGTAAGAATGGTGAAAAGTTTGTGCTGCAGACACCTCGCAGGCCAATACCCTGGGTTGAGATTCTTTTTCGAAATGTTGCAGTAGTTCAAAAATCCTGAACTTCTCAGAAGCACCCAGCACGGCATCTACTCCCGGAATGTCAGCAATCTCCTGTGGCTTCAGTTGGGCGTAGCAGCCGATGACCACTATAAAAGGATTGGCGGAAACAGCCAGCGCATCGCGCACCACTTTCCGGCATTTTTTGTCCGCATTGTCGGTCACCGAGCAGGTGTTGATCACAAATATATCGGGCTGGTTTTCAAACGCTACCCTTTGATAACCCCGATCTTCGAACATGCGCGCAATGGAAGAAGTCTCAGAAAAGTTGAGCTTACAGCCCAGCGTATAGAAGGCCACTTTTTTCATAGGGGTGCAAATTTAGCCAAATTTCGCCTATACTGACAAGGCGGCTGATCGTTGGGAAAAAGCCCCTTTTGCAGGGCTGTTTTTTTGTAGCTGTACCGCTGGCAATACGCATTGTCGCAATGTATCTTTGAAACGCATCTGCCGGAAGTGCGTGCAGGTTGCCTGGCCGTCATTGGCCTACATGGTATTTTTTATTTCTATAATCCAACTCTTATGAAAACCCCAAATATCTTTTTAATCATTTTTTTCGGCCTGCTGTTTTTTGGCGCAGCACAGGCGCAAGAGCAGAAATGGTTTGATCAAAACCTCACCATGGACGAGCGGGCCGAGAGCCTGATCAATGCCATGACTGTAGAGGAAAAAATTGGCCAGTTGATGAACGCCAGCCCCGGCATACCCCGCCTGGGCATTAAGCCATACGACTGGTGGAACGAGTGCCTGCACGGGGTGGCCAGGAATGGCCGTGCCACCGTATTTCCTCAGGCCATCGCCCTGGCAGCCACGTTCGATGAAGCACTGATCAAGGACATATCCACGGCCATTTCCGATGAGGCCAGGGCAAAATTTAATGTTGCCCAGAGCATCGAAAACTACTCGCAATATGCCGGCCTCACCTTCTGGACGCCCAACGTCAACATCTTTCGCGATCCGCGCTGGGGGAGGGGACAGGAAACCTACGGTGAAGACCCATTCCTCACCTCACGCATTGGTGTTTCTTTTGTAAAAGGTTTGCAAGGCGATAACCCCGACTATCTCAAAGCTGCAGCTTGCGCCAAGCACTACGTAGTGCACTCCGGTCCGGAAGCGTTGCGCCATGAGTTCAATGCCGTGGTTTCGAAGAAAGACCTCTGGGAAACTTATATGCCGGCCTTCAAAGCGCTGGTGACCGAGGCCAAGGTAGAAACCGTAATGGGTGCCTACAACCGCACCAATGGAGAGGCCTGCTGTGCCAGCCCGTATCTGCTTACCGAAGTGCTGCGCAATCAGTGGAATTTCGACGGCCACATCGTATCCGACTGCTGGGCAATACAGGATATATACAAAGACCACAAGCTGTGTGAGACGCCGGAGCAGGCAGCAGCCATGTCCATCAAAGCCGGGCTGAACCTCAACTGTGGCGACACCTTCGAGTACCTGCCGCAGGCATTGGAGCAGGGGCTGCTCACAGAAGATGATCTGAATGAAGCACTCCGACCACTGGTACGAAGCAAACTGCGTCTGGGTCTGCTTGATCCGGTAGAAGCCAATCCGTACAACAGCATAAGCACAGACGTGGTAGCCGGAGAAAAGCACGTGCAACTGGCGCGGAAGGCAGCTCAAAACGCTATAGTGCTTGTGAAAAACGACGGCGTGCTGCCGTTGAAAAAGGACATTAAGACCCTGTATGTGACCGGGCCTCAGGCAGCCAATGCAGAGGTGCTGCTCGGCAACTACTTTGGGGTGAGTGAAAACACAGTGAATATACTGGACGGCATAGTAGGCCAGGTGAGCCTGGGTACCACCATCAACTACAAGTATGGCGTGCTGCCGCATGGGGAAAATGTGAACCCGATCGACTGGACGACCAACGAGGCCAAATCAGCCGATGCTTGTATTGCTGTAATGGGCATCAGTGGCCTTATAGAAGGAGAGGAAGGTGAGTCGCTGGCGTCGCCCTACAAAGGCGACCGTGAAGACATCGGCCTGCCGCAACATCAGGTGGATTTTTTGAAAAAAATAAAGAAAGACAGTGATAAGCCGCTGATTGTGCTCATTACCGGTGGCAGCCCCATCGCCATACCAGAAGTGTATGATTTTGCCGATGCGGTGCTCTATGTGTGGTACCCCGGGCAGGAAGGTGGCAATGCCGTGGCCGACATTATTTTTGGCAATGTGGCGCCATCTGGTCGGCTTCCCTTTACTGTGCCCTATTCAGTGGCCGATCTGCCCCCATACGAAGACTATGACATGAAGGGCCGCACCTATCGCTACATGGAAAAGGAACCTCAGTTCCCATTTGGTTTTGGCCTTACCTACACCGACTTTGCCTACAGCGATATATCTACGGTTGTGCCGAAGAAGGGCAACGTGACGGTGTCGTTTACAGTGAAAAACACCGGAGACCATGAAGCGGACGAAGTGACGCAACTGTATGTCAGCTCTCCCATGGCAGGTAAGGGTGATCCCTTTTATGCATTGCGCGGCTTCAAGCGCGTTCATCTGGCGCCAGGCGCATCTACCAAAGTGGAATTTGAGTTGCCCCGCGAAGCCTTTGCTCAAATCAATGAAGAGGGTGAGCCGGTGATGCGAAAGGGCGAATACAAAATTACCGTAGGCGGTGCCTCACCAGGCGCCCGCTCCAGGGCACTGGGCAGTGCAGAAATGCTGACGGCACAGGTAAAGCCGAAATTTTAATATTTGACGTAGCAGGCAATGAACCGGCTGCAATATCCCCCGGATGCTGCAGCCGGTTTTTGTATTTAAAACTTGAGGGTAAAGCCATATTTCCAGTGGGCATACAAGAATTTTATACGCATAAAATCGCACCTGCCTTTTACCAGCGCAGCGATGTGACAGCCATAGCCCGCAGTGTGCTGGGCAAAGCGTTGTGTACCTGCGTCGACGGAGTTTTTACGGCGGGCATCATCACAGAGGCCGAGGCATATGCAGGTAGAAATGATAAAGCCTGCCATGCACATATGCACCGGCGCACACGGCGTACGGAAATCATGTTTTCAGCGGGTGGCGTGGCTTACGTGTATCTTTGCTATGGCATACATCACCTGTTCAACATAGTGACCAATATAGAAGGAATGGCGGACGCTGTATTGGTGCGGGCGGTACAACCCATTGAAGGTGTTCCCGACATGCAGGCGCGCAGGCAATACTTCAAAACGGACAAAAAGCTCACCGCAGGACCCGGGGTCCTCAGCCAGGCTTTAGGAATACGCACCAATCACTATGGCATATCGCTGCAGTCAGACACCATCTGGCTGGCCGAGACCGGCGTGGAGGTGAAGGATGAGGAGGTGCAGACCAGCACCAGGGTTGGCGTGGACTATGCCGGCGACGATGCCAAAAAACCCTGGCGTTTCTATATCAAAAACAACCCCTGGGTAAGTAAATATTGATTTGCACAAAAAGACACTAAAAGAAGAATGTTTATGGGTTTTTTCTAGTAACTACCTATCGCACCTACGGAGCTCGTGGTTGTAGGTAAAAAATTTGCTGCCAGTAAAGACAGCTCCGTAGGAGCAAAACCTCTGTAAATTGTTGCGGTAAAACATTGGGAATATCAATGTTTCGCTCCTACGGAGCTAAAATGCAACATCGCACCTATGGTGCTACAAAGGTTTAACTCCTACGGAGCTAACGTTTTTTGGATTTTTTCTACAAATTTATAAGGCCTACATAGCACGTGGTGATAGGCACATATTTTTGACAGCAAAACAGCTCCGTAGGAGCCGCACCTATGTAGAAGATTAATGAGAGATAAACCAAGCCCCATCGGGGCGAAACATTATATAGCCAACACCAAACCCAATGATTGATTCATTTGGTATTTGCGGTAAAACATTGGGAATATCAATGTTTCGCTCCTACGGAGCTAAAATGCAACATCGCACCTATGGTGCTACAAAGGTTTCGCTCCTACGGAGCTAGAATGCAACCTCGCACCTATGGTGCTACAAAGGTTTAACTCCTACGGAGCTAACGTTTTTTGGATTTTTTCTACAAATTTATAAGGCCTACATAGCACGTGATGGTAGGCACATATTTTTGACAGCAAACAGCTCCGTAGGAGCCGCACCTATGTAGATAGATAAACGAAATTCAACCCAAGCCCCATCGGGGCGAAACAAGAAAGTATGGCCAACACATACACACAATTATTGATTCAATTGGTATTTGCGGTAAAACACCGTGAAGCTCAGATACATGAAGATATTCGGGAGTCGCTTGAAAAATATTTAGCCGGGATTATCCAAAACAACAAACACAAGTTGCTGGCGATTTACTGCATGCCCGACCATTGCCACATATTGGTTGGCTTGCATCCCGGTCAATCCATTTCGGATTTGGTAAGGGACGTAAAGGCTAGCTCTGCCAAATGGCTCAATGAAAACAATTATACAAGATCAAAATTCAATTGGCAGGAAGGCTACGGTGCTTTTAGCTATTCTAAAAGGCAATTGGATGTGGTGGTCAATTACATTTTGAATCAACCTAGACATCATCGCAAAAAGACATTCAAAGAGGAATACATTGATTTTCTCAAAAAATTCAACGTGGAACACGATAATCGATATTTATTTGATTGGATAAGATAATGTTTCGCTCCTATGGAGCTACAAAGGTTTAACTCCTACGGAGTTTTTCAATTTATCGCACCTACGGAGCTCGTGGTTGTAGGTAAAAATTTACTGCCAGCAGCTCCGTAGGAGCAACACCTTTGTAAAGCTCCGTAGGAGCCAAACCTTTGTAAAAACCATCGCAAAATAGACCAAGCCCCATCGGGGCGAAACAAAGTTTATAGCGAAATACAAACCAAGCCCCATACGGGCGGAACTGATAACACCAAACGAACAAGACAGCTCCGTAGGAGCCAAACCTTTGTAAAAACCATCGCAGAATAAACCAAGTCCCACCGGGGCGAAACTGATAACACCAAACGAAACAAGACAGCTCCGTAGGAGCCAAACCTTTGTAACTTGTCATCGAAAAATAAACCAAGCCCCATTGGGGCGAAACAAAGTTTGTAACAAAGAAAAACTCAGCCCCATCGGGGTGAAACACACTGATGATATGAACAGAATTCTTTGCCTCATCGACTTTTCTCACAGCTCCCTCAATGCGTTAGATTTCGCTGTGGCCATTGGTGTTCAAAACCATAGCAAGCTCACGCTGCTGAATGTTTTCACCGATAAGCAATACAACGAAGTGCTGGACGCGGAGGATTATCAGACGCAGTTTCAGGAACGGCTGGAAGCAGCGCGTACAAAGCTCAATG
Organism: uncultured Roseivirgaceae bacterium; assembly: GCA_964596645.1. Classification (GTDB taxonomy): domain Bacteria; phylum Bacteroidota; class Bacteroidia; order Cytophagales; family Cyclobacteriaceae; genus CAVQEK01. Next base: position 44,168 of record CAZQVB010000003.1, on the reverse strand, counting down.
AAGTGGCAAGCCGCATAGCGGCCGATTGCCGACCCGGCGCACTCGTGCATTGTGGGGCAAAAGTGATGGCCGGCCGGGTGGTAGACGTGGTAGCCGGCCTGTTGGAAAATGAGCATTTCGACCTCATCGTGCAAGGCACCACGGGCGCGTCCAACCTGTCCGATCGCTATGTGGGCAGTATGTCGGTGAAAGTGATCGAAAGGATTAATTGCACTATTCTGAGTATTCCTGATGGGGCTACCTTCCATGGCATCAACCGCATAGTGTATGCTACCGACTATTTGGAGGAAGATAAAATAGCCATGCAGCAAATAGTGGCGCTGGCAGTGGTGGCCAATGCTGAAGTGCGTGTTTTGCACATTTCGCACAGCGACAACATACTGGAGCAGGCCGTGCATGAGTCGTATATCGAGGAAATGAAAAATTTTGTGCATTACGACAGACTCTCTTTTGAACGGGTGGTTTTTCACCATGCCACCGAAGGCATCCATCACTACATGAAAGAGAGCGATTCCGATCTGCTGATACTGCTCGACAAGAAAAGATCTTATTTTCAAAAAATATTCAAAGACAGCCTCAATGTGAGTCTGCCACAAGTGGCCGATTACCCATTTATGATCGTGAAGCTGCGCTGAGCTCTGGAGTAGCCAACGAGGCGGCGCAGCGACAATGGTTCTTTCAGCGGCATAGGCACCAAATTTTTTAGTCGTGCCAATGTTCTTATAAGAATTGTTTGCTGTTGGCTTCGTTATAATTTTGCACAGTAAATCGCAACTCCAAGTCCAATGAAGATTTTTCACACCATACTTTTCCTTCTGTTTTCTTTTTCGCTTTGGTCCCAGTCTGTCGACAAAACTGATCTTAACCTGCTTACAGCAGCCCTCAATTCTGCACACGATGAGCAAAATCCTGTGCTGCATCCAGATGGCCAGACGCTCTATTTTACCCGCGCCAACGACAGCCTGAATGCTGGCGGCGGAAAGGACAAAGGCGACATCTGGAAAAGCGTGCTCAACGAATCAGGCAGGTGGTCGGCACCTGTGCCCCTCAGTGGTGCGCTCAACGATGCGTTGAAAAATAGTATGCTGGGGTTTTCACCCGATGGCAACCTCATGTTCCTCAATCAGGAGTACAGGCACCCCGGGGGGCTGGTGAGCAACCAGGGTATAGCCTATGCACAACGCAGTGCCGGCACCTGGTCGGCACCGAAGAAGGCCACGCTCGATTATTTTGTGAACAGCTCTTCACATCAGAGCGGCTCCATCTCTGCCGATGGCCGTGTCATGTTGCTTTCACTGCAAGCCTATGCCTCTCGCGGCGCAGAAGATATTTACGTGAGTTTCTACAACAATGGCCACTGGGGGCAACCCATCAACCTGGGTTCAGACATCAACACGTCCGATCAGGAAATGACGCCCTACCTGGCGGCCGATGGCAAAACGCTCTACTTCTCCAGCAACGGCCATGGCGGCAAGGGCGGTCGCGATTTATATGTCTCTACCCGGCAAGACGACACCTGGAAAAACTGGTCGAAGCCGAAGAATCTGGGCGACATCAACTCCAATGGTGTGGATTATTACTATTTCATTGACTACACCAACGAAATAGCCTACTACGTAACTACCCAAAACAGCGACGGCTATGGCGACATCAAAGCCATTGACATCAGTGTGGAAGCCCGGCCAGATTCGGCCCTTGTGGCTGCCGACTACACTGCCCTCACTGAAGAGCCGGAGCCTGCACCCGCCGACCAGCCCAAGGTGCTGCAGGGCAAAGTGCGCAATGCCAACACAGGTGAGCCGGTACCCGCAGCCGTGCAGGTACGCACTCCCGGCGCTTTCGACAACTTAAATGCAGACCCTCAAGATGGAAGCTTCAACTCCAGTCTGCCGGCCGATCTCAGCACGGTGGAGGTAGCCGTGAAGGCACCGGGATATATGAGCGCAGAGGAATCGGTGCAGCTCAGTGAGCCAGTGACCAGCTACACCTTCGACCTTACACCGCTGGTCGTGGGATCGCTGTTTCGGTTGAACAAGGTATACTTCGAGCGAGGCACGGCCAGTCTGATCGACAGCTCGTTTGCCGAGCTCGACCGTCTTTCGGAGGTGCTATCAGAAAATCCTACTATAGAAATAGAGCTTGCCGGCCATACCGACAATCAGGGCAGCTCGAGGCTAAACCTGAGGCTAAGCCGCGACAGGGTGGAGGAAGTGAAAAAATATCTGGTAGAAAAGGGTATTGAAGAAGCCAGGATAGAAGGAAAAGGCTACGGCGGCACCCGCCCGGTGGCCAGCAATGCCGGCGAGCAAACAAGAAAGCTGAACAGAAGGGTTGAAATAGTGATTACCAAAGAATAACCTGCCGCAGCACGTGAAGCGATCAAAAAAAATATTTCTGGGTGCCAGTGTGGTGTTTTTTATACTGATGGCCATCGTTGCCATTGATATGGCCAGCCGCACCACCTTCCCCTGGATGAAAAGTAACGTAGAGGCAGACTCCACCCACACGTCAGATTCACTTTCAAACCCCGACTGAGCTCTTGAAAAACAACAATAAAATTGACCTCAACAGCATCGATTTTGATAGGCTGAAAGATCAGACCTCCGAAAACCCCGGGCTTCTGCCCTATGCACACACAGTGGGCGGAGCGCTTGTGAAGCCTGAGGATAAGGGTAAAATAAAAGGCCGGGCGGTAGCTGCCATGCAGGAGCAGACCGAGCGACAGTTGAGACAACTCTATGAGCAGATGCAGACGCTGGCCATGCAAGCAGGTGCCATACAGAAGCGGGTGGAGATTTCTGAAAAAATATACCGCGCCCAGATGGGCTTCGAGCCGCTGATCGGGCATATATACTACCTCTACAGCAGGCAAGACGGTCAGGATGTACTCTCCATGATAGCACCCGACGAATGGGGCAGGAGCAGTCCTTATGCTGGTTTTGAAGCTAATGTGAAATTGCTTTCCGACCACACCTGGGAAGTGCTTACTTAGCTGCTGGCTCCCTCTTATACAGGTTTTCCCTCGTCGTTCCTGGTCGTGTATTGCTTTTTGAACGCATCGAACAGCATTTGCTCCTGGCGCGTATTGTACGCATGAAAAAGTAGCCTTATGCTGTCGGGCACTTCCTGATACTTTTCTTCGAAGTGGTGAATGATGCGGTGCAGCTCAGCGATGTAGGTGCGTGTTTGGCTGATGTCGTGTATTGCCTGAGCAGGCTTGAAGTGCTTTTTGGCAAATGCCCTAAAAGCACGCTCTAAAACTTTCAAGGATTTTTTTCCTGACATAGATAATAATTATCTGCCAAAAGTACTTATAAATCTCAGTATAGTACAATATCCGCTTACCTCCTGCTATTCCTGCTATTCCATAAGGCGCGTCATCCACTTTCAGATGTTACTCAGAGATTTTTTCTACCTGACCTTGTAGCTGTGCATAGTCCGCATATCCATGGGCCAGCAGGTGATACTTACCGGCATGTAAGAGCAGCACCGTAGGGAAGCCGCTCACGCCAAATTGGGCCACCTGCTCAAACTCCTTTAGCGTTTGCTGTTCATTATGAGCGCTGTTCATTTCCTGTAAAAAAGAACTGGCGTCTAGTTCATAATTATCCAATAGCTGCTCGTATGTGCCATCGCTGTTCGGAGCCTTGCCGTCAAAATAGATGGCGTGCTGTATGTCGTGGGCAAATAAAATGGCTTTTTCAGGTTGCCATTTCTTAAAGGCCGTCATGGCCCGGGCAGGCTTATCAGAGCTGAACACCATAGAGCCTTCTTCCAGTACATTCAGGAAGTCCTGTCCAAACTTTACGCCCGTCCTGTTTTCCACATCTTTATAGGCTTGTTTGATGTATGGCGCCACTACACCAATGGCTCCTGATCGCGCACCCCGCACCATGCCACCGCTGAGTACTTCAAATTCATACAAATCATTGTGTTCTTCAAAAAAACGGAGCATCACTGGGCTGAAGCCATAGCACCAGCCGCACAGCGCATCGTATATGTAAATGATCTTTGATTTTTTCATGCACTACCAACAAAAGAAGAGGCAAAAATGTGAGATGGATTTTAGAATAACAATACCGAAAATTTCTAGTGATAAAGCATATTCCGGGCAGAGCCGTCGATCGTTTCAGGCCTGTTCATTCTTTCGTATGCATCAGCAAAAAAATCACCTACACATCGGCCATCTCCCGTTCCAGCACAGCATGTTGGTCGGCCAGTTGCAGGTTGATGGTGAAGGTGCTGCCGAGGCCAAATTCACTTTCCACTTCTATGTAGCCACCGTTTTTTTCCACAAAATCCTTGCAGAGGCAAAGGCCAAGGCCCACGCCTTTTTCGTTTTGTGTGCCCGGGCTGGCCGGCTTGTCGGGTGAGAAAAGCGTATCTATTTTTTCCGCCGGTATACCGATGCCGGTATCGGCTATGGAGATTTGAAGCATATCATTCTTTGCACGTGTGGTGCACACGATATTGCCACCTCTGTAGCTGAATTTGATGGCGTTGGAAAGCACATTGCGCACCACAAGGTCGGTCATGGAACGATCGGCATACACGCAGGCCTGGGTTTGAAGCTCCATTCGCATGATTACTTTTTTGCCGGCAGCGGCCATATCGAGCAGGTCTATATTCTTGCGCACAATTTCCGCCGGGTCAAATCTTTCCGGCTCTATCTTCAATCCGTGCATCTGGTTTTTAGACCAATAGAGCAGGTTGTCGAGCAGATCGGTGGTGTATTGAAAGTTGCGGGTGAGCTTGGGCAGAAGGCCATAAAATTCCTGCTCGGTGATCATATTCTGAGCAATCATGTCGAGCAGTTGCTTCAGGCTGGCCAACGGCCCCCTCAGATCGTGCGATATAATGGACAGCAACTTATCTTTCATATCATTCAGCTCTTCCATTTTACGCGTCTGGCTGTTGAGCTTTTCTGTAGCCATTTGTTGTTGCGTCACATCCCAGAAGAGCAGCATCATACCCTGCACACCAGACAGGCCCAGGGCGAATGAATTGAAAGAAACCTCAAAATATTTCTGACCATTCGCGGTCTTTTTCTTCAACAGTATGCGGCCTGTAGAGCCGCATTCAATAGCCTGCATGATGGCAGGCTCTGGCCAATATTTAAAAAAATTCTGGCCGATCAGCTCCTTACGGGCCACGTTGAGAATCTGGATGAATGCAGGATTGAGATCAAGTATGCGATGTTGATGATCTAATATTACCAGCCCTTCATGCATCATATCTACTGCCTTTTCGCGGGCTACCGGTGTTAGTTCAAAGAGCTTGTACCTGGTCAGGGCCACCGTAATGATGACGGCCGTAAGGGCAAACCCTATTGGCGTGAGGTCGATGTGCCCTAGCGGACGGCCGCCCGATAAATAGACGATGTTGAATATCCAGGGGATCAAAGCACCAAGCAGTATCAAAAGGTTTTGGCGGCGGTACATTTTGTCCGTCTTGGTGGAATACAACATGACTAGATATACTCCCCAACCCAGCATGATATAGAACAGGGCGGTGAAAAGTTGGTATGCCACACCAGGTGCTATGGCAAGCAGCGACAGTTCGCCCGACCTGTATACCGAGGCAGTGGCGTAATGCCAATGATGATGGGCGTTGGTCCATACGAGAAGCAAGCGGGCAACGGGCAATGCAAAAAGTGCCAACAGTGTTCGACCGCTTATCCAGTGCGCATTGCCGGTATATTCAAAGATAAAGATCAGCCAGAAAGCCGGCAGCAGCGCTATGCCCAGATATTCGATGTTGATCCAGAAAAGCATACCGGCCAGTTGCGTCTGCATCAGTTCTAGGCCGTAGGCTATGGACCATATGGCTATGCACAATTGTACAACAGCAAAATGCCTTGTTACCTTTTTCGATTTCCGGAATAAGAAAACCGCCAGCGCAAGAGTGGCCCCTCCTGCCAGAATAAATACAAATGCGTAGCTGTTATAATTCAAAATGCTGCCCCGGATAAACCTGCCTGTACAATAAGTCCCACCAGATGGATTGATGGGCTAACTTAATATTCTCGATAAGGGCGAAAAGTAACTTGAATATCTGTGGAATTCGTAGTGTATTGTCCCCATACCTTACTTCTGAGACGTACCACGGTAAGAAATGAAAAACGCCTTTTTTTATGAAAAAAACACTTTTTGGCCTATGACTGCAGGTTTAGCAAAAATTGGCACGCTCATTTATAGCCAAGGCAAGCTGCTTGTGTAGATCACTGGCGCGGAGCGATGCGAGAGGCTTTCGGCATAAAACAAGAAAGGTTTCCCGAATTACAGGAAACCTTTCATGGTGCGGTAGTTTGTTTTTTTTACTAGTCGGAATAGATGGAACGCCCGCCTTGCAGGTCTGTGGCAATTTCATCCCTTGACCCTATGAAGCGGTAATTATTGTTGAAATCCCCCTCCGGCTTTTCGCCAATAATGTAGTGGCGTACGGTAAGATTTTCCGGAGCGTTGAGCACGATCTGATCAGATACGCGCACCCGCTTGTCGTCCAAGGTCTCGCCGGTAGACTCCATGGTTGAGATCACGTACAGGCGATTGTCTTTGGCATATACTTCCTGTATGTCCAGCTCCTGCATGGTGCCCGCCACCTCGGCTTCTACCCTTATGGTTCGCTCTTCCTTGTCGCCGTCGCTATCGGGCATGTCCACATCGAGGTAAGGCACTTCTACTTCTTCCTCCTCCATTACCACCATCACTTTAGGCACTTTCATGGTTTTGGTTCTCGTACCTACATTTACATCGGCCCAGTTCACATTGTATTCAGGCATGTTACCGGCTTCCGTTTCGATATCTACTTCCGGCAGTTCGCCTTCTTCTGTCTGCTTCACAGAGCAGGCAAATGTAGTTGCAGCCATGAGTGCTACCACGAGCAATGACTTGTTGTTGATCCTAATCATAATTGATAGTTGGTTTTAGTGAAAAATAAATGATTGTTCTGCCATGGCACAGACCGTTTCAACTATTGTGCCTCGTGCGGCATTGACTTCTGATGCGGTCTATAAGCCTGATTTCGACCATAAGGAAGAAATCAAAACGCACCATTGTGGTTGTTTTTCTACGCTTTCAATGCTGTTGAGCTATGGTTGCGGAGTGTGCCTGTGCCGGCTATTTTGCGAATCTCCGATTAATAGACCTTTCAGAAAGCCCGCTCTTTATGGCTGCCATCTCAGAATTGATTTCCTATTTTTAAGTTTCCAACGCGGGCGTTTTAAATTTAGGCGGCGCAAAGGTTGAAGAATGGACAAGGATGCAATTGATTTATTGTTGAAGCGCATGGCAGAGGCCAATGACCAAAGGGCATTCAGGTCATTGCACGATGCGTACTATAACAGACTGCTGAAGTTGGCCATTTACTACCTGGGTTCCAGGGTAGCTGCACAGGAGGTAGTATCCAATGTTTTTCTTGGTATTTGGAACAATCGCAAAAAGCTCAGCGGCATATCCAGAATAGAGGCTTATTTCTTTTCTTCCGTAAAGTACAAGAGCCTGAACTATCTGCGCGACAACAGCAAGGCGGAATTTATTTCGCTTGATGCCGAGGAGGTGGCCATCAAGCCCATGCTCAAAAACCCGCAGGGCGATCTGCTCAGCAATGAGTTAAGGGAAAAAATTGTAGCGATTATAGAAAAGTTGCCACCGCGCTGCAAACTTGTCTTTGAGCTGGTGAAAGACAATGGGCTGAAGTATAAGGAAGTGGCTGACCTGCTCGACATCAGCGTGAAAGCCGTTGAAGCGCAAGTCTCTAAAGCCATGCTCACCATACGGCAGGAAATATATCCTTACCTCAGCGATGCCGATTTCGAGCGCTACGAGGCACTGCGCAAAAAAGGTTTTTTCACAGGTTTATTGTTTTTTATGTAAGGGATCAGCGCTAAAGCAATGAGTACGGCCTGCATCAAAAATTAAGAAAAGCTACCATAGAATAAGCGCTGACTTTCTCCTCATTATCATTTTTTCTATGTGTTGGCAGAATATTTTTCATTCTCCACCTAGGGTATTTCCCATAGCCGGGGTTGAACCCTCTAAAGTATGCCCTGTATGCACGACAAGGAGAAAGAACACCTGATATTTAAATACCTGAGTGGAGAAAGCACTCCTGCGGAAGAGGCATCTTTACGGGCCTGGAAAGAGGCTTCTGAAGAAAACAACAAACTTTTTCTTTTCTACAAAGCCCTATGGCAGGAAACAGAGACCACCTTGCCCGACGCACAGCCGGCACAAGCTTATGCTGACATAGCGCGACAGGTTGGAGCAAATAGTAAAAGACCTATCCACCCAGCCCGCCAGCGGCAAATCTGGTCGGCGATGCCGGTGCTCGCACGGGCAGCGGTTATCCTTTTGCTGGCCGTGGCTGCCATCAGCATTGGCTACATATTGCGGCAGCAAGAGCAGCGTATGGCAGAGCCACAAGCGCGCATCATACACAAATCCACACTGAAAGGGCAGAAGATGAAAACCTTCCTGCCCGATGGCAGCATAGCCTGGCTCAATGCGGAGTCTTCCATTTCTTATTCAGAATATTTTGGCGACTCACTCCGAAGTGTATCACTACAAGGCGAAGTATTTTTTGAAGTGGAGAAAGATGCGCAAAGGCCATTTGTGGTACAAGCGGGAAGTGTGGAGGTGTTGGCCGTAGGCACGGCCTTTTCTGTTCGAAATTATGCCGGCGAGCCCTCCATAGCAGTATCACTTACCGAAGGCCTTGTGCAGGTGGATGTAGGCCATAGCACCGATAAGCTGATGCTTCAGCCCGGCCAGGGCCTTCGGTACGGCACTGCCGATCATTCCCTGCAAACGATACAATTTGACCCCGATCGGGCCATCAACTGGAAAGATGGCGTTTTACATTTTCAGAATGCAACTTTCGACCAGGCGATACAAGAGCTCCGACGTTGGTACGGGGTAGATATAGAACTGCAAAACCGGCCCGAGGAGGAGTGGGACTACACGGCTACATTCAAGAACTTCTATCTGCGGGAGGTGCTGCAGAGTATGGCCTTTAGCAAAGACTTCGAATTTGAAATACATCCCAACAGAGTCATTATAAATTTTAAACCCTAACGTATGATGCAATACTACTACAACTCATCCTAGGCTTCACTGGCCTGAAACAAAGAAAGCAGTGCAGAAGATTTCTCAGGTCCATCTGCAACTGCCTTCAGTAAAACTAATCATTATTAAACACTTAAAATTATGAAAATCAAATTACTAAAGCTATTGCTCATGGCTGTCAAGCTATCATTCTATGGTGCGCTGGTGCAGATGGTGTTTTTCACGGCCATCACTGCCGGCGACCTTCATGCACAAAAAGTGGAGAGCATCCGCGAGGTGCTTCTCGATGTGAAACTGGAAAATGCCGATCTCTCCAAGGCCTTTCAAATTATAGAAAAGAAAACCGCCTTTAAGTTTGCCTACGACAACGTAGACCTGAAGCGCGATGTGAAGGTCAACTTCGATATGGAAAAAGCCACCGTGGCCGATCTGCTGCTGGAGATTTCCAAAACCTCTAACCTGAAATTTCGCCAGGTAAACGACGTGATCAACGTGCATACCAGCGAGCAAAAGCTCGAGCAGGGCATCGTGGAAGTGGTGCTTCAAGGCACTACCGTAACGGGCACCATACGATCTGCCGAAGACGATGACGGACTGCCCGGTGTAAATGTGATTGTGAAAGGCACTACCACTGGTACAGTAACCGATGTGAGTGGCAACTACTCCATAGCTGTGCCAGGCCCTGAAAGCATTTTGGTTTTTAGCTCGGTGGGTTATATCAAAGAAGAAGCAACCGTCGGCAATCGCACGGTCATCGATCTTACACTTGCGCCAGACATTACTGCGCTGGATGAAATAGTGGTGGTGGGATATGGTACAATTAATAAGAGCGATTTGACGGGTTCGGTTGGCAAGGTCGACGCGGATGATCTGGACAAATCCTTTGGCCAGTCTGTTGATCAATTGATGCAAGGCCGTATGGCAGGCATCAACATTGTGCAGCAAAGTGGTGCTCCCGGTGCAGGTAGTCAGATCAACGTGCGCGGCTTCAACGGTCTTGGCGATTCACAGCCTCTGATCGTCATCGATGGGTATCCTGTGGAGATGGATGGGCTCGCACAGACTGGCGATGGCGCAGACAACGCACAAAACCTGAATCCTCTGGCAATGATTAACCCCAACGATATAGCATCTATTGAAGTGCTGAAAGATGCCTCTTCTACTGCTATATATGGTTCACGGGGTGCCAATGGTGTTTTGTTGATTACCACAAAATCAGGTCAAAAGGGCAACGATCAGGTGAACTATAATTACCGGTTTGGCTTGTTTGACATTGGCGATTCGCCTTACGACATGCTCAACAGCAGGGAATACATGGAGTTTCGTAATGAAGCCAGTCTCGCCAATGGTGGCGATTTGGAATTCGAAAATATTGATTCTGTAGTAAGTGTTTCGCCGGACATCAACTGGCAGGATTTAATTTATCGCCAGGCACAGTCCCACGATCATTCTCTTTCATTTTCCGGGGGAGATGATAAAAATAAGTACAATCTCAATTTTGGATATTTCGACCAGGAGGGAGTGATCATTAACTCGGATTTTACGAGAGTAACATTTAGACTGAATGCTTCCAGAAAAATAAATGATAAACTGGAGGTAGGTGCCAGATCTACTTTTGTGAACACCGCTTCAAGAGCGGCAGCGCACTCATACAACAATGGTAACCCGGGCAGCAACGTGGTATTAGGCGCACTATTCTTCCGGCCATTGGAAAAGGCTTTTGATGAGGAGGTTGATGTAGATGACGTGGCTCAAAACAATCCATTGGTAGTAGCCAACAAAAAAATAGATGAGACAAGAATAAATTTCTTTTATACTAACCTGTTTGCCAACTATCAGATTGCCAAAGGATTGAAATTCAACTTCAACGGTGGCTATAATCTAAGAGCACAAAACCGGTCGCAGTATCAGCCAAGAGGCACATTTCGCGGCGACATGGAGGGGGGCTTCGCTTCTGTGGTCAATTCGGAAAATTCCAATTTTCTTACAGAATTCACCTTGTCCTACAATCGTACCTTATCCAAGGTTCACAGCATCAACGCCGTAGCTGGGTGGACCTATCAGGAATGGCAAAATGAAGGAGCTTTTACATCCGCAGCAGGTTTTTTAAATGATAACCTCAGCTTTAACAATTTCAGTGGTGCAAGGCTCACATTTCCGACAAGAAACTGGGCCACAACTTGGGGACTTGCTTCCTGGTTGGGCCGTTTAAATTATACCTATGATGGTAGGTATATCTTGACATTCACCGGGCGGTACGATGGATCTACCAGGCTTGGTGAGGGCAACAAATGGGCATTTTTTCCTTCAGGAGCTGTGGGTTGGAATGTGCACAGGGAGTCGTTTATGGAGAGCATAGAGAATGTTTCCAACCTGAAATTAAGGGCCAGCTACGGTATCTCCGGTTCTCAATCAATAGGCGTTAATTCCCTGGTGCCATTATTGGGAGGCAGTGCCTATTATATAGTAGCCGATCAGGCAGAGAATGGACTTGTTACGGGTTTCAGGAGTATATGGGATGCTGGTTCATTGGCCAATCCGACATTGGGGTGGGAAACCACGGCGCAATTCAATGTAGGCCTTGATGTTGGCTTATTGCAAGACCGCTTTACCTTCACTTTCGACTACTATAACAAAGAAACCACCAATTTGCTCATCAATCTGAACTCTCCGCCCAGCTCAGGTTACGGCAACTTCCCCTCCAATGCAGGAACTGTAAAAAACTTCGGACTGGAACTTGAGCTTGGGGCCAGGATTTTAACAGGTGCGTTTGGCTGGAGCATGTCTGGTAATGCTTCGCGCAATATCAACGAGTTGGTGGAACTGGGAACCGTTGACAGGGACTTTGGTCCAACCTATATAGGCTCATCAAACATAGCAGCAGATCAACCTGCTCATGTCATACTTCCCGGACAGCCTATAGGCATGTTCTACGGCTATCAAGTGGAAGGTGTTTTTCAAACACAGGAAGAAATAAACAGCTATCAACAGCCTGATGGGAGTAACCCATATTCCGGAAATCAGCCAGGAGACCACATCTATGTAAATCAGCTCACCATAGATACGGATGGTGATGGCGTGCCCGATGCCGCGGATAATGTGATCAATGGTGATGACAGAACCATCATAGGTAATCCTTATCCGGACTTGATCTTTGGTGTTCAAAACTCCTTTTCCTGGAAAGGTTTCGCATTGGATGTGCTGGTAACCGCAAGCATTGGAAATGACATCATGAACCTGAACCGTTACGTGGTGGATTACCCCAATGGAGCCCAGTCAACCAACATCACACGCGATGCCTATTATGGCGCCTGGCGCGGAGAGGGCACCTCTGACACCTATCCACGATTGTATAACAGTGGCAGGCCAAATGAAGGCCGTTTTACCTCTTTGATTGTGGAAGACGGTTCATTTGTGAAGATCAGCAACATTACTCTATCCTATAATCTGAATACGACAAAAATTGGTTTCCTCGATGGCGCCAGGTTCAGTGTAGGGGCTGAAAATGCTTTCGTATTCTCCGATTATTCTGGTTACGATCCGGAAGTGAGCAATATGGGAACCAGTGCCATCAACCAGGGAATAGACTGGGGTGGTTATCCATTGCCAAGAACAATTTTTGCAGGTGTCAATCTTAAATTTTAAAGAAGACAGAAATGAAAAAATATATAGCATTAGTCATTATAAGCCTCGTATTCGGGGCGTGTAATCTGGATGAAGAAATTCTCGATAAATTCACACCCACCACTACCTATATCAATGCCGATGGCCTGCGTGGTGGCATCATTGGTACATATTCATACTTAAACCACCCGCGATTATTCAAAGGAAGGGGATATGAGCTTCCTCTATTGGCCCATGACTTAATTGGTAATCGGCCGGGCAGCGGAAGTACCTACACCAGTTCCGATAATATCAGTCTGTTGAGCAACACTTCCCTCCAAATTACCGATCCATGGGGTAATCTATTTCAGGTAATTGATGGTGCGAATCAGGCTATCTACTATGGAAGTACCATTGATATGAATGAAGAGTTAAAAACCGAACTGCTGGGTCATGCATACTTCCTCAGGGCCTTTGCGTATTTGGACCTGGTAAAAAGACATGGTGGTGTACCCTTAAGAACGCAACCCACTCTGGAACCAGCGGATCTTCACGTACCCAGGGCCACTCAAAATGAGGTGTTGGACCAGATCATTGCAGATTTGGAAATAGCCGAAGCTTCCCTGCCGGCATTCAGTGAGCAAAATGCACAAGATTTTGGATTGGCTACAAAAGGTGCCGCTCAGGCTTTTCTGGCTTATGCTCATTTGTACAGGGGCAACTATCAGGAATGCATCGATTACTGTCATGAGGTGATCAACAGTGGTGAGTACCGGCTGATTGATGACTATAAGGATCTTTTTAAAATCACTAATGAAGGACCAGGAGGTTTGGCTTACGATGAAGTGATCTTTGCCATTCAGTTTACAGTAGATGATCGGGCCACAGGTTTTGTTGCCAAAGGAAGTGAATTTGCCGGGTGGTTTCTGCCCGGCCAGTATCCGAACAACCAAGGGATCAATAAAAATCTCATCATGCGTGAGTTTTACACGGAGGCCACCACCGGTGTTCATGAGAATGATTATCGCAATGAGTTGATGGCTGATTCCCTGCCGAATAAAAACAATGCAGAAAATCCTGTAAGAACCTGGCCTCGCTCTGATCGTTGGAGCAATAATGCCATCGCTATCGGGCCATATCTACTTAAATATATTTCTGATGGAGCCCCTATTTCCAGGAATGGAGAAAATGATTTTTACTATATACGCTTTGCAGAAATCTATATGCTCAAAGCAGAAGCGCTTAATGAACTGGGCGATCAGGCTGGAGCAATAGCCGCATTCAATAAGCTTCGCGAGCGGGCCCGCAATGCAGGAGGTGTGCCCCGCACTGATCCTATGGATCTTACCTTGGCTGATTTGGACAACAACCCCTTCTTAAGCGACAGACAAGATGCATTCCGCTTCGAACTGGCCCAGGAAAAAGCGATGGAGTTTGTCGGTGAAGGCGTACGACTGTACGACATTCGAAGGCTTAGGCTTAACGATGGCCGTAGCATGTGGCAGTTCATATTAGAAGATTATTATCCTGCCAAATACAATACGCCGGAGTATACTACAGAGCCACCATACCATACACTGGCTTCTACCAAGGAGTTTCATGAAAGGTACCTGCTCTGGCCAATCCCTGCGCCAGAGATTGATTCAAACACCGCGCTTAGTGCTGAGGATCAGAATCCTGGTTGGTAATCAATTATATCATTAACATTAAGTACAAGACATCACATCCCCGTTAGCAATTTGCTGACGGGGGTGTTATGACTTTGTCATGATTAATTTAAACGCGCTCAATTTCGCAGATGATTTGCAATGCGGAGATGGATATGATCATTATTATTACTTATTAACCTATCAGTCAGCTCTATACAGTATTCAATCTATAACTATTGATCCTTTTGATCATTATAATGTGCTGATAGCAAAAAATAGCTTCAGTCTGAGTTCAACAAATGAAAGTAAAATAAGTAGAAGGCTATGAGAAGTCAATTGATACACCTGGTGTATATGCTTTTACTGGGTAGCGTTGTTTTTGCGACTAATCCGGCTAGGGCACAAAATTCTCCTAATATTCTTTTTTGTATCTCTGACGATCAATCATTTGCCCACAATTCATTCATGGGGGCGCGAGAATTATCGACTCCGGCTATTGATCAACTGGCCAATGATGGTGTAGTCATGGCCAATGCGTATTGTACCGCACCCTCCTGTGCGCCTTCACGTGCCTCAGTTTTAACTGGCCGTTATGCCTGGCAAATGCAACAGGGCGATCTGCTTTATGGCTCTCTGCCTGAGCGTTATTTGCTTTTTACTAAACTCTTGCAAGATCACGGATACTTCACTGGTATTACAGGAAAAGGCTATGCACCGGCCAATCAAAACCTGGAAGGATTTCATTCCAATCCCATAGGCAGGCATTACAATTTGCCTTATGAGAATGCTCAACCTGAAGGACTCAGCAGCACCAATTACACGGAAGGATTTAAAGCATTTTTACGCGATAAACCCGCTGATCAGCCATTCTTTTTTTGGTTCGGGGCTTCGGAGCCACACCGGGAGTATAAAATGGGAATAGGAAGGCAGAATGGCATCACTCCTGCAAATATTGAGGTGCCCGGTTTCTTGCCTGCCAACGAGGTCGTCAGAAACGACATGGCCGATTACTACTATGAAATTGAATGGTATGATCGTCACCTAGGTCAGATGATAACCCACCTACGGGAAACTGGGCAACTCACCAATACAATCGTGATTGTTACATCTGATAATGGAATGCCTTTTCCACGTGCTAAGGCAAGTCTGTATGAATATGGCGTGCATGTTCCTTTTGTGATTTATTGGGACCAGGTAGAAGGCAATCGCATTCTGCAGGATTTTATCAGTTTCGCTGACATAGCCCCTACTTTACTACAGGCAGCCAACATTGAAATACCGGAAACCATGACCGGTAAAAGTTTTTTTGAAGCTTTAAGATCAGGTAAATCCGGTTACTATGATTCAGCGCGTAACTGGGTAGTTACCTCCTTCGAACGGCATGTAATCGCCAGACCGGAAATGGCTACATATCCGATGCGCATGATACGAAAGGATGGGTGGGTACTGATTAAAAATTATAAGCCAGACCGTTGGCCAGCCGGAAATCCAGAACCAAACGCTTCCTTTCTTGGAGCCTTTGGAGATATAGACAATAGTCCCAGCAAAACTGAGGTATTGCTAAGTAAGAAGACGAATAAAGAACTGTATTATGATATCGCAGTTGGAAAAAGGCCAGCTTATGAATTATATAACATTCACCGCGATCCGTATCAGTTGGTTAATCTGGCTTCCGACAAGAAATATCAAGAAATACTGAGTGATTTAGAGGATCAACTTAATGCTCATTTGAAAAGCACCTCAGATCCTAGGATGGAGGGTAAAGATCCATGGCAAAGTTATCCCTACTATGGTAAGGTAAGCGATACAAACTAGCTAATGAGTGACGATTAAAACTGGTCTTGTTGGTACCGAGTAACTCTTCATTGACTGCTTAATTATGTTCAGACACATTATGCCATTATTGTTATTTACAATGCTGTTGTGGCCAAAAACAGGTAATGCCCAGCAGCCCAATGTGCTACTCATTATTTCTGATGATTTAAATACCTGTATAGGCCCCTACACGGCTATTGAGAATCATACACCTAATCTCGATTTACTTGCCCAACAAGGAGTTAGGTTTACTAAAGCTTACTGTCAGTACCCGCTTTGTGGTCCTTCCAGAGCTTCACTTATGAGTGGGTTATATCCGCAAACAAATGGTGTTTTAACTAATAATGATGAAATAGGCAGTTATAAAGTCGAAAATCCTAAGCTAAGCCATCACCCATCCGTAGCCGGATTTTTCCGGGAGCAGGGATATTTTACTGCACGTGTATCAAAGATATTTCACATGGGTGTACCGGGTGGTATCGAAAGAGGCGAAAGTGGCGGCGACGATCTTACTTCCTGGGACTATAGCTACAATGTGATGGGGCCTGAAACACAAAGCCAGGGTCATTTGGAGTTGCTATCTCCAAAAAATGATCACTATGGAGCGAATTTTTCCAGGATGATTATCCCCGATCATCTCGACTATACACAAACCGATTATTTGGCTACCAATCAGGCCATTGCTATTCTGGAAAGCCGCGCAGGCAATGTGCCTAAAGGCGCAAGAAACAAGCAAAAGATTAAACCCGCACAACCATTTTTTTTAGCCGTAGGCCTCATTCGTCCGCATGTGCCTCTCATTGCCCCGGAGAATTGTTATACACCATATCCTGAAGATGAAATAGCACTTCCTAATACCAGGGTAGGCATAAATGTGCCTGATCAGGCCTTGCAAAAACAGAATCACAAACAATTTGGAATGGACTCAAAGCAGCAGAAACAGGTGATCAGTGCGTATATGGCAAGTGTGAAATTTATGGATCAACAGGTCGGTCGCTTACTGAATGCCCTTAACACGTATAGCCTCAGAGAAAACACCATAGTGGTCTTTGTATCAGATCATGGATACAACCTCGGAGAACATGATTGCTGGTCGAAATCAAGCCTATGGGAAGGTAGCGTAAGGGTACCCATGATCATCTCAATGCCCGGAGAGGAATATGCCAGATACTACGGTTCAGAAGCCACTAGCATAGTGGAATTAATTGATTTATATCCAACTCTGGGCAATTTAACGGGTTTATCGAAATTTTTGCCAGATAACCTTCAGGGAATCAGTCTACAGAATGCATTGTTGGGCAAACATACTGCTGTTCAGGACAGGGTGGCATACACAATTACAAATGTGGGCAACGCTGCTTCCATTCGTTCCGCCCGGTGGCGATATAACCGTTGGGGCAATGAGATAAATTTAGCTAGTGAAGAATTATATGACCATCAAAATGATCCTGACGAAGAGTATAACTTGGTCGATAACATTGAATATAATGATATTCTGTACGACATGCGACGAAAATTAGATCTTATAAAAGAAAAAGCTTTTGTGGAGTAAAATTAGAAAGTGATTGCCAGCTTAGATCTTATAGATGGCCATTATTATATGACCGTTTGTTGTGTGAATAGGCCATGCAATATTTAACTTACTAGAAAAAAAAGAACTGCGTTTAAATGTATAATAGAATAAAAGGTAATAGATGGGTCTTGAATTTAATAATGTCAAGTATTATAGGTTTATTTCTGTGGATAGGAGCATTTAGTCCTAAAAAATCACACCAGAAAAAGCCCCTAATATTTAATATAGACAGTCATATTGTGGCAGTTACTGTTGTTGATGAAGCCATCATTCATGTGCGAAAATACCTTAAACAAGACTCAGTTGATATAGTGCCGGAGTTCGTAACAGTCCTCAATCCACAGGACGTAGAATGGACTTATGAGGAGCATAATAATAATAAAATTATTGAGACAAAAAAGGTGAAGGTGACTATAGATGGAAGCGGAGTAGTGACTTTCATGGATCAACAGAGCAGAAAGATACTGGCAGAACTTAAGGGAGGTGCAGCATTTTATAACTCCGATACGACTTCGTATGAAATTTCTCAAGCATTTGAAGCTAATGGAGAAGGGCTGTATGGATTAGGACAGTATCAAAATGGCCTGATGAACTGGAAAAATGTACCATTGCGACTTGAACAATTTAACCAGGAAATAGCCATTCCTTTTTTAGTTTCAACAAATAATTACGGCCTTCTATGGAACAACTACAGCATAACGGATTTTAATTATCCTGAAAATAAGATCACGTTGGGACATCTAATAGATTCGGTAAAGAACATCAGGAAAGGCAAGCTCAGGGCAACTGAAACGGGCTATTATTACTTTTTTGCCGATAGTCCAAATCCGGAACGAAACAGGAAGAATGGCCCGGTCATCCTTACAGTAGGAGGTGACACCGTGATTCACTATTCAACTGTTTGGGTGCCGGATACCCATTCGGGAAAAATTTACCTTGAAGGTGGGAAAGAATATGAAGTTCTGTTTCAGAATACCAATTCACAAGTTCCCGGCAAAATCTCTTACAACAAACCTGATTTTAACCGGAGCGTTTTCAGCAGTCGGCATGGAAAAGCCATTGACTATTACTTTGTCTATGGCGATAATATTCCCAACGTAATCGCAAATTACCAGCGACTTACGGGTGAAGCCCCGCTTTATGGTAAATGGGCCTATGGCTTTTGGCAATGCAGGGAGAGGTACTATACACAACAAGAGTTACTCGAAAGCGCTAGAGGATACAGAGAGAGAGACATACCAATAGATAACATGGTGCAGGACTGGAACTATTGGCCAGACGACACCTGGGGGCCTCAGTGGGATAGAAAACGCTACCCAGATCCGCGAGCTATGACCAGGGAGCTGGATAGCATGAACCTGCAACTCATGGTGTCAGTATGGCCACACATACGCAATTCAGAACTTCTTAGGAATTATCATTTAACCCATGCTCAGTTAGGCGATAACGATAACCTTGATTTTTATGATCCCGATGTAAGGAATGCATATTATCGCATGTTAAGTGATTCCATGTTTCAGCTTGGGGTTTCTGCCATATGGCTTGATGGCACTGAACCTGAAACCAAGCCGGACCCCTTGGTTAAAACGGTTGCCGGACCATTCCGGGAAGTTGCCAATACCTATTCATTGGTGGTTACCAAAGCCATGTATGATGGTTTTCGCGAAGAATTTCCTCGCACCAGAGTTTTCAACCTTACCAGGTCTGCATTTGCAGGACAGCAACGGTATGCGGCTGCATCCTGGTCGGGAGATGTAGCGGCTACCTGGGAGCAGTTTGCTGAGCAGATTCCCGCCGGACTGAATTTTAGCATGGCAGGAATTCCTTACTGGACTACTGACATAGGTGGTTTTTTCAGAGACAGCACTTCATTGAATCCGGTATTTAAAGATCAATATACCGATCCTGAATTTATCGAACTCATGACACGTTGGTTCCAATTTGGCACGTTCAATCCTTTGTTTAGGATACACGGGTTTCGTTCGAAAACGGAAATATGGCGTTATGGAAATGAGTTTGAAAATATTGCGCGTAAATATATCAATCTACGCTATCAATTAATGCCATACATCTATTCGGAGGCCTGGAAAGTAACGAACACAAGTGAATTACTGATGCGTCCTCTTGTTTACGATTTTCAGGATGATGAAAATACCTGGGAAATAGCCGATCAATATATGTTTGGTGAAAATATTATGGTGTGTCCCGTTACAAGTTATCACTCCAGGGCTAAAGAAGTGTATCTGCCAAGAGGAAATTGGTATAACTACTGGACAGGACAGAGGCTGACAGGAGGAAAAAAAGTAATAGTGAACGCCCCGCTTGATCAAATTCCGTTGTTTGTAAAAGAAGGCGGCATATTGCCCTTGGGCCCACCGGTGCAATATGCTTCAGAAGCTACTGATGAACCATACACGATTATGATTTTCCCCGGAAAAGATGCTAATTATGAACTTTACTTCGATGACAATGAAAGTTATGATTATGAAGAAGGTAATTATTCACTTATTGCTTTAAGTTATAAGGAGAAAGAAGGGATACTTGAACTATCATCCATACATGATGAGTTTGTCGATTTCGAAAAGAACGAAATGACATTTAGTGTACTTTCTTTGTATGATAAAGGTCCACAGGAAATTATTTTTAATGGAGACAAGGTGTTAATACAAATTAAAAACAACTAATAGAATGAAAATTCAACAATTAATTCTCAAAGTACCTCAGCTGGTTTTATGGTTTCTATTACCTGTTGGGCTGGTGATTTTATCTGCCGCTACACAAGGCTGTAAAGAAGACAATAATGTGTCTCCGGGGGAAACAGTACAGCCCCCCATAAATAGTATCAAACATTATATCGATCAAATACGACCGGATTTTAAAATTGGTGTTTTTTTTAATGAACTGCCTTCGAATAATGAGCCTCATCTGAAATTTATCACTGACAATTTCAATGCAGTCACTTTGGGCATATATATGAAAGGTACACAATCTAGAGCTGGCGAATATGATTTCACAAACCTGAATGCTCGATTGGCATTCGCGATGAATAATGATATGTGGGTAAAGTTCCACCCGGCGTTCGGACACGACACCTATAATTCAGACTGGCTGATCAATGATGAGCTTTCAGAAGAACAGTTGATCAATGTGATGGATGAGAGATTAGATACGATCATGACCCTTTACAATGAAAAAATAAATGCGATAGATGTGGTAAATGAGGCAGTGCCATGGGATGAAAAAGGAGAAATATGGCAGATGGACAATAATGTTTGGCTAAAACTAGGCATGAGTCAAGACGGTGATGATACCTGGCCTGTATTTATAGAAAAGGCATTTGTTTTAAGCAAACAGTATGCTGGGCCGGGAGTAGAACTGATTCTCAATGAAAACAACAATTCAATGACGAATAGCTTAAGGACAGATAATTTTTTGGAGGCCGTACGTATTCTTCAAGAAAACAATGTTCCGATAGACGGAGTGGGAATGCAGCTGCACTTTGGCGTTATTGATGGCGTAGTAAAAGAAAGCACAAGAGGTGTAGGGGCTGTCTTAGATACTGCCTCTATGCGCGAAGTCATCAAGATATATGGCGATATGGGCCTGGATGTTCATATATCTGAATTTGATGTGCACCTTCCGCAAAATCCAAGCGAATCAGATTTTCAAATTCAGGCCGATGCCTACAAGGCGATCTTAAAAGTGGCATTGGAGTCGCCCAATTGCAAATCCTTCATTACATGGGGTACAGCAGATGAGAAAGGTTGGAAACCAGATGGTTATAATCCTCATTCGTTATGGCTTGGAGAGGGTTTCAAACCAAAAGAAAATTATTTTGCCGTGCTTGAAATGCTACAAGAAATGGCAGAAGATAAATAAAGGAGTAATGGAAATATTTCCATACTTAAGCTTTCTATCTTCTAACTCAACAGGTGCAGAAGGATGTCATATATATTATGATATGAATGAAATATCGCGTCAGTGAAGACAAACTATATCGGGCGAAAAGTTTGATTACCTGTATTGAACTTTGATTTCAAAAGTAATTTTTTATGAAGAATATCTACATAACAACTGTTATCGCCGTATGCATAGCCAGTTGCGGATTTAAGAAACCAGATACAAAGCACATTAATAGCAATGACAATTCGAGATCGATTTTAGGCATTGATTACATCGGTAAAGCCGTACAAAAGAAGGATACTCATGTATGGGGCTCCTCACCTGTGGAGGATGGAGAAGGCAAAATACACTTGTATGTAGCGGAGTGGCCCAAGCCTCACGATAGTGAAGAAATGTTTACTGGTTGGTATAAACATTCAAGGATTTCACATTACGTGTCCGATGAACCTGAAGGACCCTTTTCATTTGTACGCGAAGCGGTGCAAGATAAGGACGGAACGTTTAATGCACCGCATAACCCTACCATTCAGTATTTGGAAGGCAAATATGTATTGTGCTTCATTGTAAATGAAGACAACGATGTGAGAAAGCAACGAATCGTGATGCTGGTGTCCGATGATTTGAATGACAACTGGAGGGCAGCCAATGGAGCTGCCTCCGATGGTACAATGATTAAAGCTCCTGATGATTCAGCTGTATGGAATTATCAACCCCGATTGGGAGTATCTAATCCATCTTTGATAAAATTTGGGGACAAATTTATGTTGTACTACAAATCAGTCATTCCCGACCGAAATGATCCTGATGACCGAAACAAGTGGGACTATGGCTATGGTGTGGCCTTGTCGGATAAATTAGAAGGGCCATATACATTCTATCCGCATAGAGTGACAGCGGAGGGTTTGCAGTTGGAAGATGCCTACGCATTTGTGTTTGAAGATAAAGTATATATGTTGAGCCGCGATTTTCGAGGTTCACTCGGAAGCCAGGGTGGGGGGCTTTTGTGGTCATCAGATGATGGCTATTTTTTTTCGAAAGAAAGCGTACAAAGGTCCTATGAAGACTTACAGGAGTATGTGGACTCGACTACAATACAAAATGCCCAGGTGTATCGAGGCGATCGTTCGGGGCACCTCGAGCGGCCTCAGGTTTTATTTATGAACGGTGAACCTTCCTATTTATACGCAGCGACAGGCATCAATGATAATCCGGCCTTTGGGAGCTGCTCACACGTATTTAAGATTAGTGCAAAAGATTGATTGCTTCCTACACACTGTTAAGAACAATAGTTCATCGCGAAAAGACCCTGCTTCACTTATAGTATGAGTTTAAAACTAAAAGACATTAGAGTAAGTGTGTTGTTTAATCTTATTATAGGCGTATTGTTCATTGTAGGATGCACAGACAAAGCGAAATATAGAAGTGGAAGCTGGGGAGATCAGGGTGATGGGACATACACTAATCCGGTTCTAAATGCGGATTATCCAGATGTAGACATCGAGGCTTATGATGGTAAGTATTATATGATTGCCTCTAGTCAGCAAATGGTGCCGGGAATGCCAATTTTGGAATCGTCGGACCTGGTGAATTGGAAAATAATCGGTCATGTATATGGAAAGTTGACATGGTCGGATGAATACAACTGGGATCAAATGAATGGCTATCACTACGGCGTATGGGCTGGGGATCTTGTGAGGCACGAAAATAAGTGGTTGTGTTACATGATTGACTTTAATCATGGACTGTTGGTCAGCAGTGCTGATACCATTACAGGCCCCTGGTCTAAGCCAGTAAAGATTCTGTCTACCAAAACAGTTTTTGATGATCCGGCCGTTTTTTGGGACTATCAAGAAAACCAGGCTTATCTGATGTGCAATACTGGTCAAAAATTAATGCAGCACAAAACAAACGATCGAACATGGGAAAACCGGGTCTTTGAAATGGACTGGTCTGGTACCAAGGTGCTTGATTCGGGAAAAGTTATTTATCGGGGGCCAATGGCTGAAGCAGCAAAAATCTACAAAATCAAAGGAGTATGGTATATTTTCATATCTGAATGGTATAGGCCTGATCCCAATGCTGATGAATTCGCGGAAGGTGCACCCGATGATCGAAAACAGATTGTTTTGCGCTCGACTACAAATAGTATTTACGGCCCCTATGAGAAAAAAATAGTTTTGGAAAGGGGTAATTCTTTTGCCAGGAGCTGTAGTCAGGGTGCATTGGTGCAGGCACCTGATTCATCGTGGTGGTATTACCATCAGCTGATACAGAATTCAAACTCCCCTTTTCAAGGACGGCCCCAATGCCTACAGCCTGTTGAGTGGATAGATGGATGGCCAATCATTGGCAATGATATCGACGATGATGGCATAGGAGAGCCGGTTTTGATGCATAAAAAGCCAGTAACAGGTTATCCTGTAAGGGCACCGGCCACCAGTGATGATTTTAGCTCAAACCACCTTGGTTTGCAATGGGAATGGAACCATAATCCAAGGGATACACACTGGTCTTTGTCTGAAAGAAGCGGATGGCTTAGGTTAAAAGCCATGAAGCCCGTTGAGTTTCAGAAAGATTCTTACGAAAAAAGAATGACCCCGGGGACAACTATGATTCCACATGATTTTTGGCTCACTCCCAATGTTATTAGCCAGAGAATTATGGGTACCACAACTGGTACGGCGGTAGCAAAACTAGATATTTCCGGTATGGCGAATGGCCAATATGCTGGTTTCGTGCGATTTGGGGGAGTTTTTTATATCATGGGCGTTAAGCAAAAAGAGAATGAAGAACGAATGCTGGTATTCATTGACGCACATGGAAATGAACTTGAGGGTCCCGAGATCAATGAGCCCGTTTTATTCATAAAAACATCAAATCTGAGCGATCAGGCAAAATTTGCTTACAGCCTCGATGGTTTGCATTACACCGATTTTGGTACTGGTTTCACATTGAAATTTGGCAATTGGAAAGGTGACAGGTTAGGTTTCTTCACGTGGAATAGCGCATCGGAAGAAGGCATAGTTGATATTGATTATTTCAATTATGAATATGACGGCCCGTTAGAATCAGCCAAATCGGTTGTTTCTGACAACAAATAAGTGTCTTAAAATAAAGCGAAGATGCAGTATCACTGCTGCTTCTGTCTGATTCCTTTATTAAGGTGATGCTGACAGTGTTCGGTTAGCCGTGTATGCACTGGATTAAATAAGGACCCAGCTAAGAAACCACCAGATCACCAAACGCTGAAACTGTCTCAACCCCCCGTATAATCCCTCAAATACTCAAAAGGCTTTGTGAGTGCGCCATCGCGGGCTAGGGTGCCGTTTTTTATAACTTCAGAGGGCTCATCGTGCAGTAGCAATGGCAGTATCTTCTCGGTCAACAGCTGGCCAAAGTCGGCTGATGCTTCACGGGGCAGCTCATTGGGCAGGTTGTCTATGGCCATTACGCTTATGTTGTCCGGGTTGCTGAAGGGTTGCCGCTCTTCTTGCGTGCCCTTGTCGATGTCGTACACGGGGTCGGCTATGGTGCTGGCGCGTATGGTGGTGGGTACGGAGCCATCGATGTCGCAGGTAATGTCGGCGATGGTGTCAATGGAAAAATTATCATCATCTATGTCAGACCATTCAAACAGACGCGGCGCCTTCGGATGCCAGAAGGCAGCAGAGATAAGCACATTGCTTTTGTGGGCAAACGGCAAAAAATTATTTTCGTATTCCTCCGGGTGCTTGAAGAAGTGCTCAAATGAAAAAGGCTCGCCGTCTTTTCTTTTAGTGTACACATCGGCATCTATTTGGGTGTACACCGGCGAGGCATTCACATCATCCAGATACCGCTGAGGAGAAAGATTTGCAATGCCTGCCGCCTCCAGCACTTCTTTGCTGCCTGCCGCCACACGCCCACCGCCAGTGAGAACTAGGCGCGCCCCGTCAAGCGTAAGGTTGCGCACCGCTTCCAGCAGCTTGGCAAGTGTGCCCAGCGTATGCGCCCGCGGCAATTCGTATCGCGAATGCTTCAGTCCGTACGTCCACAGGGCATTGTACGCGCCGACCACACCGGCCCAGCGGCCAAAGGCGATCAGTCGCTTGCCCTGGCTGTCCACCAGGCATTCGTAGTCGATCAGGCGTATGTCTTTTTCCAGCACCGTTTGCAGCAGCTTTTTGTTGTATTCCTGTTTTTTGATGGTGTGGGAAAACATGAAATAGGTTTTGCCCGGCTGTAGCGCAGAGGGAGGCACTTCTTTTATGCCAAACAACACATCGCAGCCGCGCACATCGTCCACTATCTCAATGCCATTTTGCGTGTATTCCTCATCACTGAAGCAACGTGTAGGGCTGGCTTCTACCATGATGCGAAGCGTGGGATGCTGTTTGCTCAACTGCGACAGCTGTGCAGGCGTAAAGGGTGTGCGGGAATCGGGCGGATCTTTACGCTCGCGAAGTATGCCAATGATACGTTCTTTATATGCCATTACGTGTAGTATTTTAATGTGTAGAACCAGCCCTGAAGAAGTAAAGTTATTGCCTTTCAACAATTAACCACCAGGTGTAAAAGGTATACGCCCACTGGTTTTTACTTTCGCACGTGAGAGGCTGTAAGAATTTGCGATGAGCATTTTGCGCTTGCGCGGAAATATAAATATTTGCAGTGACGCATAGGGCACCGCAACCTCGGTTGTGCATGTCACGCTGACACCCGATGAAAGATTTCGATCTGCTTGTTTATACAACCCTAAATAGAAAATAATGAAAACGCTATTCACCTTCTGCCTCGCCGTAATGGCTGTGTGCTGCTCTGCGCTGCCTGCAAGTGCCCAGGGAAAACAAAAAGTAATATTTGACTGCGACCTGGGCGACGATGTAGATGATGCCTATGCCCTGGCCATGCTGTTGGCGGCGCCTCAGTTGGAGGTGCTGGGCGTGGTGATGGATTACGGCAACACGGCAAAACGTGGCCAGATGGCCAGCAGGCTGCTGTACGAGATTGGCCGGGAAGATGTGCCCGTGGTGATTGGCCGCCATACCAAAGACCACTATTCCGCACAGTTTTACTATGGTGAGGGTTTCGAAATGAAAAAACCCATTCAACAGGGTGCCGCCGACTTTATCATAGAAAACCTGCGAAAATACCCCAACGAAGTGGTGCTGATCACCGTAGGGCCTGTACCCAATATCGCCGATGTGATAGACAAAGACCCGGAGGCCCTTAAGCTGGCCAAAAAGGTATATGCTATGTTTGGGTCCTTTTACGTAGGCTACAACGACCGACCCGTACCGGCTGCTGAGTGGAATGTGCGGGCAGATGTGGAGGCCTCCAGGAAATTTGCCGCTTCAGGCGCCGACATAGTGTATGCGGGCCTAGACATTACTTTTGTGAAATTTGCCGAAGACCTGCGTCGCCAGGTAGATCAACGCCGCACCCCGCTCACCGATTTTCTCAGTGCCAGCTATACTTTGTGGAACCGGGATAAGTCATGGCCCGATCCCACTTTGTTTGACCCGGTAGCCATCGGTATGCTGCTGTGGCCCGAGCTATTCACCACCAGGCCGGCACATGTGCGGGTGATCGATGGTGGTTTTACCGTAATAGATGAGGGAAAGGAGCCAAATAGCCACGTAGGCATGTCCATAAGAAAAGAAGAGTTTTTGAACAGACTGATGGACTTGTATATGCAGCAGAACATGGGCCGTTTCTAACGGCTCTTCTTCGCCACCTTCCATACAGGCAGTTGCAGAAGGAAAAGACCAAACCACTACAGCACAGGTAGCGGCTTTATGTATTAGAAAAGCATATCGTGCAGGGTCATGCGCACAATATGCCCGTCGCGCATCACGGGTATCACCGGATATTTGTCGAACTGCAGGCAGAAGTCAATATCTTCTTCTCGCCCCAGGTTTTGCAGACGCTGCACATGCGACGATGCCGACAGAAATTTTTTGAGGTCGCTTTTCGCATTGCGATACACTTCTGTGGCCAGCAGCGGCGCGTCGCTGTCATTTTCAAAACCGCTGCCCAGCGCTTCGGCCAGTGCACCTGCAAATAAGGTGTCTTCCATATTCACCTTGCCCTTCCAGCCGGCGCAGTGTATCAGTATATCGTAGGGCGACTTGTGCAGGTAGTTCACCAGG
>CAZQVB010000003.1:0-16419 GCA_964596645.1 uncultured Roseivirgaceae bacterium | reverse complement strand
AACAACAAAGAAATCTTTGACTCTATTGAGAAGGTTCACCAGGCTTTTGAAGTTGAGAAATGAGCCGATCAAAATCTGACTGGCCCCCTCTGAGCGCGTGATGGCCTGGGTGCCGTTGGTGGTAGTGAGGGCTATTTTTCGGTCTTTCAGCATAGGATCCATGTAGCTGAACGGTGAATTGCCAAGATCAAATCCGTCCACTTTTTGTCCTCCACGCTCTGCAGCGCCAATATAGCCTTTGGAGGTGAGCTCGCGACAGTCGTTGAGCGAATCTACCGCTTTGATGGCCGCAACACCATGCGCTATGGCTGTAGTGATGCAGCTGCTGGCACGCAATATATCGGTGACCACCACCACGCTGCCCGGCAGCGAATAGGCGTCGATCATGTCTGGAGACAGGCAAATGTCTATTGTCTTAATCATCGTTTGCTATTAATCTATCGCAGCGTCTAAGGTAGTTATACAAGTGGGGGTTTTACAATTTCTGCCAGTAGTGATTTTCCCCTGATCTCTACCTGCACTTTGCTGCCGGCTTTGGCGTGTTCACTTTTCACGTAGCCCATGCCTATGCCGCAGTTGAGCGAGGGCGACATGGTGCCGCTGGTCACCTGGCCGATGGGGCTGCCATCTTCAGCCTGCAGCGGATAGCCATGCCGGGGTATCCCTTTGTCTACCATGCGAAAGGATATGAGCTTGCGCTTGGGGCCTTGTTCTTTTTCTGCTTTCAGCGCCTGGTGATGTACAAAGGGTTTGCTGAACTTGGTGATCCATCCGAGCCCGGCTTCAATGGGCGAGGTGCTCTCATCTATGTCATTGCCATACAGGCAATAGCCCATTTCCAGGCGCAGTGTGTCGCGGGCACCCAGCCCGGCCGGCTGTATGCCATATTCAGCGCCGGCGTCAAATATGGCATCCCAAATTTCTGCGGCGAACCGGTTGTACATATAAATCTCAAAGCCACCGGCACCGGTGTACCCGGTAGCAGAAATGATCACGCCATCGGTCACCTGGCCAATGCGCCCCTTGCGGAAGGTGTAGTATTCCATTTCAGCTATGGCTACATCAGTGAGTTTGGCGATTACCCTGGCGGCATTGGGCCCTTGTACGGCCACCAGCGATATGTCGTCAGAAATATTTTCCATCACAGCACCCATCTCTTTTTGGCTGCTTATCCAGTTCCAGTCCTTCTCTATGTTGGAAGCGTTCACCACCAGCATGTACTCTTGCTCATCGAGCTTGTACACCAGCAGATCGTCGACTATGCCACCGGTGGTATTGGGCAGGCAGGAGTATTGCACTTTTCCAATGGTGAGTTTGGAGGCGTCGTTGCTACATACTTTCTGTATGAGGTCAAGCGCTTTGGGACCTTTTATTAAAAACTCGCCCATGTGCGATACGTCGAATACGCCCACATTGCTGCGCACGTTGATGTGCTCTTCTTTGTCGGAGCCGTACCGAACGGGCATTTCGTAGCCGGCAAAAGGCACCATCTTGGCCCCGACATCTATATGTTTTTGATAAAGTGCAGTTTTTTTCATGCCATGCGTGTAGTCATCTACCTTATTTTATGTACCGAAAATCATGTCCGTCTTCCAGCTGCACCAAAAATTGATACATCAGCGCTATCA
Source organism: uncultured Roseivirgaceae bacterium (assembly GCA_964596645.1). Classification (GTDB taxonomy): domain Bacteria; phylum Bacteroidota; class Bacteroidia; order Cytophagales; family Cyclobacteriaceae; genus CAVQEK01. The sequence goes on along the minus strand of CAZQVB010000003.1, from coordinate 14,791 downwards.
CATTGTCTATATCGTCCATGTGGGCCATTTCTACCGTGGTGTGCATGTACTTGAGCGGAAGAGAGATCAGCGCTGAGGCTACGCCTTCGTTGGAGTAAGCAAATGCATCGGTATCGGTGCCGCTAAAGCGGCTGGCAGCGGCGCGCTGATAGGGTATTTTCTTTTTGTCGGCTACATCAAAAAGCATCTTCAGCACATTGTTGTGCACGGCAGGGGCAAACGTAAGCACGGGTCCTTTGCCGGCCTTTTGGTCGCCCTGCTTCACCTTGCTGTAGCCGGGCGATGACGTGTCGTGGCATACATCGGTGATGATGGCCACATTGGGCTTTATGCGCCGGGCGATCATTTCAGCGCCGCGCAGGCCTATTTCTTCCTGCACGGCATTGGTCACGTACAGGCCAAAGGGCAGCTTTGTCTTTTTTTCGTGCAGCATACGCGCCACCTGGGCAATCATGTAGCCACCGATGCGATTGTCGAGGGCGCGGCCGGCCAGGTAGCGGTTGTTGAGCTCGGAGAGCTGATCGTCGAAGGTGACCACGCTGCCCACCTGCACACCCATGTTGCGCACCTCCTCGTCTGACTCAGCGCCGCAGTCGAGCACTACATTTTCCACGTTCATCTTGCCTTCCTCGCGCTTTTCGCGCACATGTATGGCCGGCCAGCCAAACACCGCCGGCACCACGCCACTGTCGCCGTGAATGCGCGCCTTTTTCGATGGGGCTATCATGTAGTCGGAGCCGCCGTTGCGGATCACGTGTATGTAGCCTTCTTTGGTGATGTAGTTGACAAACCAGGATATCTCATCGCAATGCGCCTCTATCACCACCCGATAAGCTGCTTTGGGATTGATGACGCCCACAGCCGTGCCGTAAGTGTCCGTGAAATATTCGTCTACAAGGGGCTTCATGTAGTCAAGCCACACTTGTTGTCCGCTGCTTTCAAAGCCGGTCGGCGACTCACTATTCAGGTATTCGTATAGAAAGGCTTTTTCCTTCTTCTTCATGCTTTAAGTGTTATTTTTTGTAAAGGCGTTGTTTCAATAGTAGCCAAACTGGCTCTGGCAGGTTAGTTTCCAGCCAATCCATATATCGACATATTGGCACATATTTATTGTTGACGTATTCGCCGCGGCAAATTAGAAAAAAATACACCAAATGGCCATTTTTCCGCTGCTTTGGCATATGGGCGACGGGCACTTATTTACTTTTTTCTTAAGATGCAAAGCGCGCTGGGGTATGCACCTGTGCTCCATAAATATATTGGCAAGGCTGACGTCTTTTATCCGATATTCTTAAATAAATTCGTTCATCATATCGCCATTCGATGTGTGTTTTACCCTGATACAATACAGGTTTATTTTTTCACAAAAAGTCCTAATCATGAAAAAGCTCAGTTTGATAATGCTATTTCCTTTTCTCTTGTGCAGTTGCGCTGTGCATTGGGGCAATATGTCGGGCAATGCCAGCCTGCAGGGCACCGACTTTCAGTTGGTAGGCATGGCCATAGGCAAGTCGTACGCCTCCAAGGTGCTGGGCATAGGTGGGTTGAACAAGGAGTCGATGGTGCTCGAGGCCAAGCAAAACATGTACGCCAACCATCCTTTGCGCAGGGGAGAGGCTTTTGCCAATGTGTCGGTCGACTTTCGCGAAGCATTCTATGTGCTGTTCTCTCGCACTACGGTCACCATTTCGGCAGATATTGTGCGCTTTGGTGGTGGTGAGCAGGGTAGCGTTCAGCCTTTATTTAATACACCCCAGGACAACAAGCCCGTGTATTCCGCCCATGGCATTTCGGTGGGCGACACGGTGAAGCTGTTTACAGCCAGATTTCAAAAGAACGCGGCTTTGCCCGTAGCTTTTGTAGTAAAGGAAGTTTTACCCAAAAACAACTTTAGGATCGCCGACCTGGACGGCAACAGCGAAGAGCGTACGGCCGATGTTTCCGATTTGTTTTTGACAAAGAAAAATGACTCTTTTTACGAGGTAGGCCGGCTGGTCAAAATTAAAAATACCAGAGGCCAATACATCTCTGTCAGAATATTGGGCCGCGGAGAAAGAGGTTTGCTGGTGGAAGATGCCGACGATAGCTCGTTTTATGTGCGTAAGCCTGAAGATGTGTTGGTAGAAGAATAACATTGGTGGAAGGTCTTGAGTGGGATAACTCTACTGAATAGCAAGAGCCCATCATACCGGCTGCTCGCCAGTATGCAAGTCGAAAAAGCGGTCTTGCATTCTGGCCATTTCCGCTCCTCGAATAAAAATCTCCTTATTCAGCTGGGTGAATTTAGTTTTGCCGCAGGCTGCCAGCAGCTCCATGACGGCCCTGAGCGTATTTTTCTGAAAATGGAAAACCCTGTCTTTCTTGTCTTCTACCACCAGGCCTTTTACCAGTAGAGGGTCCTGGGTGGTGACCCCGGTGGGGCATTGGTTGGTGTTGCAGCGCAAGGCCTGAATGCAGCCAGTCGCAAACATAAAGGCCCTGGCCGAATTGCATATATCCGCACCTATCACCAGCACCTTGAGCATGGAAGCGGCAGTGATGATCTTGCCGCTGGCTATGACTTTTATTTTATCGCGCAGCTGGTGTTGTTTCAGCGTATTATGAACAAATATGAGGGCCGTTTCCAGCGGCATGCCTACCGAATCAGCAAATTCCAGTGGAGCCGCCCCGGTGCCGCCCTCAGCACCGTCTATGGTCACAAAGTCGGGGATGATGCCGGTGTCGTGCATTTGCCCGCATATTTCCACAAACTCCTCGGTGCGGCCAATGCACAGTTTAAATCCTACAGGTTTACCCCCGGACAGTTCGCGCAGCTTTTGCAGGAATTGTAGCAATCCTTTGGCATCGGAAAACTCCACATGGCCAGGTGGGGATATGACGGCGACATGTGGCTGTATGCCTCTGTTGCGGGCAATTTCTTCATTATTTTTGATGGCGGGCAACACGCCGCCATGGCCGGGCTTGGCCCCTTGCGACAGTTTCAGCTCTATCATGCGCACCTGCTCATGAGCGGCCTTTTCCCGAAACTGCTCCGGGTCAAAGGCGCCATCTTCACCTCGGCAGCCGAAGTAGGCCGTGCCGATTTGCCACACCAGATCGCCGCCCGATTTCAGATGATGTTCCGACAGGCCACCTTCGCCTGTGTTTAAGTAGAAATTCCCCATATGCGCACCTTTGCCCATGGCCAGTATGGCATTTTTGCTGATGGAGCCGAAGCTCATAGCAGAGATGTTGAGCAGGGAAGCCACATAGGGCTGCTTGCACTGATCATTGCCGATGATCACACGCGGGGCATCTTCTTGCGGCGGCAGTGCATAGATGGAGTGCCGCAAGCCGTGATACATCAAGGTGTCGATGTCGTGCTGGGTGCCAAAGGGGTGGGTTTCGTTTACGTTTTTTGCTCTTTTATATACCAGGCCGCGGTGGTTGCGGCTGAACGGGCGGCCATCGGTAGCCCGCTCTATAAAGTACTGCTGTATTTCGGGCGATATCATCTCGAAGAAATATCTGAAATAACCCACTACAGGGAAATTGCGCAGTATGGTGTGCTTTTTCTGTGCGGTGTTGTACAAGCCAATGGCGATCAAAGGAACCACTACCACCAAAGCATACAGCACGGAAGGATAAAAAAATGCAATGACCGCAATGACCAGGAGTACAGCAACAGAGATCGTGTAAAAGAGGTGGCGCATGGTAAGTGGCAGAAAGTGAGCAACAATAATAGCGATAAATTTTCCTCCGGCTCATCGGTGTGTTTTGTACATGGGGTTGGTTTTTTTGTAATTTTAGCCGCCATCATTTTCTTTAGCGTAAACTAAACCAATCCCATCATGCGTATTTTTTCAATCATGGCAATTGGCATCGCATGCCTGTTCTCTGCCTGTTCCTCAAAAAATCAAACGACCATTGAGCGTACCGAATCAAAACGACCCAATATACTCTTCGCCATTTCCGACGATCAGTCCTTCCCGCACGCAGGCGCCTATGGGTACTCGGCCGCCCGCACACCCAACTTCGATCGCGTGGCCCGCGAAGGTATTTTGTTTTATCATGGGTTTTCTGCTGCGCCAGGTTGCAGCCCGTCAAGGGCATCCATACTTACCGGTCGGCACATATGGCAAATTGAAGATGCCGGCACACATGCCAGCGGTTTCCCCACCCAATATGTAACCTATACCGACCTGCTGGCCGAGCATGGCTACCATGTTGGCTTCACCGGCAAAGGCTGGGGGCCGGGCAACTATGAAGTGTCCGGGCGCACGTACAACCCTGCCGGCAAAGAATTTAATGAACTTAAAGTTGCAGACGCACCGCCCCACATACGCAATACCGACTACGCAGCCAACTTCAAAAGCTTTCTCGAGCAGCGTGCCGAAGGCCAGCCTTTCTGCTTCTGGTATGGTGGCAGCGAGCCACATCGTGCCTACGATGAGGGCATTGGCCTGCGAAATGGCATAGACACCGCGGCCATAGAAGTGCCGCCATTCCTGCCAGCCGTGGCCGATGTGAAAAGCGACATAGCAGATTATCTGTACGAAATCGAGTATTTCGACATGCATTTGGGCCGCATGATCGCCGAACTGGAAGACATTGGCGAACTGGACAACACAGTGATCATCGTGACTTCCGACAATGGCATGCCTTTTCCCCGGGCTAAGGCCAATCTCTACGAATATGGTATACACATGCCCCTGGCAGCGCGCTGGGGCGATCGTGCCAAGCCGGGCCGTTCGGTGCTCGACATGGTGAGCCTTACAGATATAGCACCCACCATATTGGAACTGGCCGAGGTGGAACATCCGGGAGAATACGCGATGTCCGGCAAAAGTCTAATGCATATATTGTTGAGTGAGCGCGAGGGACTGGTGGATGAAAATCGTCATGCGGTGTATGCGGGGCGGGAGCGTCACTCCAGCTCACGCTGGAACAACCTCACTTATCCCTCTCGCGCCATGCGCACACAAGATTATTTATACATCAGAAACTTTAAGCCAGAGCGCTGGCCGGCAGGTGCACCATTGCGCTACAACGACAACGAACAGCTGGTACCCGGCTACCACGACATCGATGAGTTTTCAAAGAGTTACATCTTCGAAAACCGCGAAGACCCCGTCATTGAACAATACTTCGAATGGGCCACTGCCAAGCGACCGGAAGAGGAGCTCTACCGGGTGTCGGAAGACCCAGGCTGTCTTAAAAATATAGCGGATGATCCTGCATACTCAGAGATACTCGCCACCATGCGCAACGATCTGCAACAAAGACTTACCGACACCCAAGACCCGCGTGTGACGGGCGATGGTGATATTTGGGAAAGCTACGTGCGCTACAGCCCCATCCGTAAGTTTCCTAAACCGGATTGGGCCGAGGGTGAACAATAACCGGAAAAAAATACGCAGTGAAGCCACAAACAGCACTGGTCACCCATCCTGATGCACACTGAATGATGAAAAAGCGCAATACCAGCCGTCGACAATTTGTGAAATCTGCCTCCATGGCTGTGGCCTCGGTGGGGTTGGCGCCGGCACTGGCGCATACCCCTTTCAAAAAGTCTGCGGAGAGCAACATAATGACGGTGCGTGGTGTGCTCGACCCGTCGGCAGCAGGGGTCTTTTTGCCACATGAGCATGTAATATCCAGATTTGGTGAGCCACCGGAGGAAGTTGGCACATACCCTCAGGCACAGACGGTGGATGAAGTGAGTGCCTATATGACATACCTCAAAAACTTGGGCTGTAATACAGTGGCCGATTGCACTGCGCAATATTTTGGTAGAAATGTGGACATACTAAGGGCCATTGCAGAGCGCAGCGGCATGCACATCATCACCAACACAGGCATATATGGCGCAGCAAGCGACCGGTATGTGCCGGAATATGCAGCAGGTGAAAAGGCTGGAACACTGGCGGCACGGTGGATAGAAGAATTTGAGAATGGCATCAATGGCTCTGACGTGCGACCGGGATTTGTTAAGACAGCGGTTGATGGTGGGCCCTTGTCTGAAATAGATGCCAAATTGGTGCGGGCTGCGGCCATCACGCATGCCGAAACCGGGCTTCCGCTGGCCATCCATACCAGCGACAACTTGCCGGCTGTAAAAGCTCAATTGGCCATACTCAAAGAAGAAGGCGTAGCGCCTGGTGCCTGGATGTGGGTGCATGCGCATAATGTGCAAGAGGAAAGCGACCTTCTTTATGCAGCAGAGCGGGGCGCATGGATAAGCCTCGACGGTCTGCGTACACCCAATTTCTATGAAAATAGAACGTCCAATGGCGCCACACTATACCGCCATTTAGAAATGCTGTTATACCTAAAAGACAGAGGCTTTTTAAACCAAATCCTGCTGTCGCATGATGGCAGCAGCTTTCCACCTCCCGGCAAAGACAAACGCTCCTTCGATGTTTTGTTTACTGCTTTCATCCCGATGATGCGCGCAGCCGGTTTACAACAAGACGAAATCAATCAAATTATTGGCGCTAATCCTGCCAGGGCTTTTACCATACAAAGACGTAAAATATAATCGCATGAATACAAGTAATAATTTTGGCAGTCAGCTCCGCGCAATGAATGTGATTTCTATGGCGGTGATGGCGGGGCTGCTCGTGTTTCTGATGGTGGCCGTTTATTTGCGCTATTCAGCCGTTTTTTCCGGTGCTGATGATCGGTTGGACAATATCTTCAAGTTTGCCGTGCCGGCCGTCATTTTTGTTGCCTACATACTCAGCAAAGTGCTTTTCAAGGTCACGATAGAAAAAATAGATGCTGCAACGGATTTGCGGCAAAAGCTGGCCAAATACATGATGGCGCACATCATTAGTTTGATGGTGCTCGAGCTGCCGGGCATCTTTGCCGTAGTGGCTTATTTGCTCACTGGCCGCCTGCTGTATCTGGGCTTTGCCATACTGATGGTTTTTGCGATCATCTTTGCCCGCCCCACACGCTTTCGGCTTATCAATGATTTGAAGCTCAGTCGCGAGGAAGAGGAGTTGTTGAGTAATTAAGGGTTTTTGGGTTTGTGTGAATGATTGAAAGGATGGGAAGGATAATTCACTTTTCACATCCCGATGATTCTTAAGCTAAGGTGAGGTGCGTGGGTCATCCCTCCGCTGGCAGCACTGAAGATACTATGTGCAAAGAAATTTCCAGAGAGCACCTTGACACATACACCTTAGCGCGTGTTACCTACCGGGCTGAACGTCTTAAATTTTTTGAGCTTTTCAGCCGATCTCGGAAATACTTCTTTTCTTCCTACAAAGTCATATCTTGAATATCCTTGCCTATTTCAATTCGTCTTCGTTGCATCCACTCGACTGCATCAACATTTTTCTTGTTTTCCACTTTAGTTTTTCATCTTCCAAAAGTTCTCTTGGTGTTCTTATCATAGACCTCTCCAACCAAAGAGGTGTCGATGTCAACCAATTTTGTCATCCGCTAAAATTCGTTTATTGCACAGGTCTTTGCCAGCACTGCTGGTAGGTAACAATAACAAAAACACACTAAAACCTGGGGCAGGGTATGCGTCGTACATTTTTTGGCGGGCGGCGTGGGTCGCCCAGGAAAAACTCATATCGAAGGGAGATCTCGTGGGCGCCTCCGGTGTTGCGCACAGCGAGATTGGATATGGTGTAGTCGTAACTATAGCCTACATGTAAGCCGTTGGAGGAGTAGCCCACCAGCATCACAATCGATTCATTGTTGCCAAATCCTTCTACCGGCTTAAAGGGCACACCGCGATACCAGGTGCCCAGCACGATCGGCTCATAATTAAAGTAAAGACCCAGATCCATCTGCGAGAATTCTCCCTGCAACTTATACTGCATGGTGGGTGTAAAGCTGACATCGCGGTAGCCGCCGGGAAAGCCCAGATCTGTTTTTGTAGGCAGAGGAATTTTATATCCTGCATGCACGGAATATTTTCTCGGCAGTGGGCTGTCTTCATCTATGAGCGTCTGGTTGGGTTCCAGCAGGTGATGTGCAGCAAAACCCAGCCAAAATCGATTGGAATACACCAGTACGCCCGTACCTATGTCAAGGTAATTGTTGTTTGCTTCTCCGAGAAATACATCGTCGGTGACGGGCTTGAACTGCCCGTTGAAGTTGATCTGATCACCAAATACCAGGTTGCCAAAGTCCATGCGCCGCATGTTGTACGACGCTTGCAGGCCGGGCCGCACCACCAGGTTTTCGAAGAGGCGAAACTGATAGGAATACTGCAGGGCCACACTGTTGGTGACAAAGCCCGCAAGCCCTTCCCTGTCGGAGAGCAGCAACAGGCCCACACCGCTGTTGTAGTCTTCAAAGAAATAATCGAAGTAAGCCGAATAGGTGACGAAGTTGGCCGTCATGGCGGGCCACTGGTTGCGATAATTTACACCTACACGGGCCAGTTCAGTGGAGCCGGCAAAGGCCGGATTGAGATAAAGAGGAGCGGCGTAAAACTGCGAAAATTGTGGATCCTGAGCGAAAACTGAACTGCTCCAGGTGGATAGAAAAATCACTAACAAAAATAAAGTTCGGCGCATGTATGTCGACTTATTGGCTCATCTTTGGGGGCTAAAGATAATTATAGGCCCATTATTAAAAACAGAATAACAAAAAAACATATTGGAGCACTAACGAAACTTTCAGTGGTGATGTATTTAATTCGCAATAAAAAGATACTATATATTAGCCCGCAGTCGTATTATTCTAAATCTTATTTCAAACCCACCGGCAACATGAGTCAACAGAAACCGCACCTGTGGCGACTGGCCAAAGCCATTTTTTTTCTTCTGGTCTTTTTTAGCAGTAGCCAGCTTCTGGCACAAAATTACGCTTCATACAATTGGTACTTTGGCTCTTCGGCGGCCGGTCTGAGTTTCAACAAGTCTGACGCCCAGGCCGCTCAGGTCAACGACCAAAATGCTGCAATGGGCATTGGTGGCGGAGCGGTAGCCACAGATCATCGCACCGGCCAATTGCTCTTCTATACCGATGGCACCACCGTATACGATGCCCGGCATCAGGCTATGCCAAACGGTACTGGCCTCATTGCCAACAACAGCAGAAACCAGGCTGCCGTAGTAGTGCCCAGGCCGGGCAGCCCCGACGAGTACTTTGTTTTTACCAACGACGCCAACTTTCCTGCCGGTGGCACATTGCGATATAGCGTGGTGGATATGGCCGCCCAGGGCAATGCTCCTGCCACTCAACCCCCACTGGGTGTGGTGCAGCCAGCTTCTAAAAACACCGCAACAGGCATTACCAATATCGCTGAAGGCATGATGGTGATCGAGTCGGGCAACGATCCGTATCGCTATTGGCTGATCGCCCAGGATGTATCCACCAACGAAGTGCTTTTATTTGAAGTGACCGCAGCCGGGCCGGTACTGCGGGATGCTTTACTGCTTCCGGTAGATCTGGACGCGGCAAGTTTTGCTTATCATGAGGCAAGTGGCCGCATCGCCATTGCACCTCAAAATCCCAATGTAAATGCCCAGTTGATCACCTTCGATCCGGCTGCAGGCACCTTGAGCTACGACCAGCCCATACTCAACTCCGCCTTCAACGATGCCGCCGCACAGCAGGCGTATGATATAGCCTTTTCGCCCGATGGCACCAAAATATTCATCTCTCGCTTTGGTGACAATAGTGGCCAGGACGGTGTGCTGTACCGCTACGACCTCACCGCAACCAACCCTTCGCTGGATGTGGTCAATACTCCCGCGCTGTACCGGAGCTATGGCCTGCAGATGGGGCCAGACGGAAATCTTTATCACCTCTATCAGGAGACGAACGGCGGGCCATTTCTGATCGGGCGTGTTGCCAATCCCAACGAGCAGGATATTGGCTTACTCAGCTATGAGGCCACACCCTTTGGCAATACCAATTTTAACGCACGGCAGTTCCCCTCATTTTCACCGCGAAGGGATGTAGATCTTGGTGCGGCACCATTTCTTACGATCGGCAACTGCCTGGGCAACCCGACCAAATTTGTGCCCCAGCTCGACGAACCCGCCGACAGCTACCTGTGGGATTTTGGAGACCTGGCCAATCCCGATCCACCAGCCAATCAACGAAATCCATTCCCGGTGTATGAGTACGGTCAGCCAGGCACATACAACGTGCGCCTGATCGTTCGCGCCAACGGCAGCGTCGATACCCTCACGCAGCAGGTAACCATAACCCAGCAGGATACGGTAGACCTGGGGCAGGACACCGTCATTTGCCCGGGCGAAACGCTCACGCTCGACGCCGGCAGTGGCTTCAATACCTACGTGTGGAATACCGGTGAGACAGGTCAGCAAATCACGGTAGACTCTACCGGCTACTATTGGGTGGTGGCCTCCTCTGGTGGCTGTTCCTCTTACGACGGCATCAATGTAGAAGTATATGGTGAGCAGACGCAGGTGGCTAATGTGTGGTACTTCGGCGATGAGGCCGGTATCGATTTCAACGATCAACCACCCACACCACTCACCGATGGTCAGATACAATCCCCCGCCGGCGCCGCCGCTATTTCCGACCGCAATGGCGACTTGTTGTTTTACACCGATGGCAATGCGGTGTTTGACAGGGACCACAACCTGATGTTCAACGGCAATGCGATCGGTGGCGACAACACGGCTTCTCAATCCTCCATCATTGTGCCATTTCCCGATGATGAAACCCTGTTTTACATTTTCACCACGCGCGATGTATTCGATGCCGGCGGCGATCACAGCTACGAGCTGAGCTACTCCATAGTAGACATCAAAGAAACGGGCAACGGCTCCGTTGGCGAAGTGATCGCCAAGGATGTTCCATTGTTGTCGCGCTCTACGGAACGCATCGCAGCCATACAGGCAGGCGGGGGCTATTGGCTGATGGCCCACGAAATGGGCAGCAACACATTTTATGCTTATCCAATTACTGAAACCGGCATTATGCCGCCGGTGCTGTCGTCCGTTGGCTCTGCACACAATGCCTCTACCCAGGCCAATGCAGAAGGCTATATGAAATTTTCACCCGACGGTACGCGCCTGGCCGTCGCGTTTGCAGACCCACCCGACAACTATGTGGAACTCTTTGATTTTGATGCCACTACCGGAGAACTCTCCAATTACATACAGGTAGATCTGAACGCAGATTTTCCGGCCAACAGCAGCTATCAGGTGTATGGCGTGGAGTTCGCATCCAACAGCGACAAATTGTTTGTGACACTGAACGATCCCGGCGGAGCCAACGGACGATTGTTTGAAGTGAAGTTGCATAACTATGTGGAGGATTCCATTCAGGACAACATCGACCTGATAGAAGAGACAAGTGGCGTAAACTATGGCGCCATACAAACCGGACCCGACGGTCAGTTGTATATCGCCATGGATGGACAGGGCTTTATTGGCCAATTCTTTCCCAATCTCGATACGGCCACAGTTTCTACCTTCGACTACGACAACAATCGTTTTGATCTTGCCGGAAGGACATCCGGCCTGGGCTTGCCCAATTTTGTGCAAAATTTCACCAATCAGCCACCGTCACCGGCGGCTTCAGTCACGCCGAATCCGGGTTGTATAGGCCAGGTGATTACCTTTAGCGGCAGCGGCACGTCGTCTATCGATGAATTCAGCTGGACGTTTGGCGATGGCGCCGGAGCAAGTATGGCAGAAGCCGAGCATACCTATTTCGCAGACAGCACCTATATCGTTACCCTGCGCATTACCAACCGCTGCGGACTGGATACCGCCATTACACAAAATCTGGTGATATCCGGGGAGCCCAATGAGCCCACGATCGATGAGGTGGGTATCATCTGCCAGGGGCCGTTGGTGCTGGATGCCGACAGCAACAATGTGGCCGGACTGTCCTTTTTCTGGAGCACCGGCGAAACCACCAAAACCATAGATGTAGAGCAGCCTGGGTTGTATTCTGTCAGAATACTCAACAGTGTGGGCTGCCAATCGGAAGATACCATCGATGTGTATGACGGCAGGCCGCAATTTGACCTGGGGCCCAACATGACCGTGTGCGAAGATGACAGCATCGTGCTCAATACGGGATTGCCTGTGGGGAATCCGGCCAACACATTTAGCTGGACGGTGAACGGGGCGCCCATCGGGGGCAACCAACGCTTTCTTGCCATCAATACCAGCAACCCCGGCATTTTCGATTATCGTGTCAATGTAATCGACGGCCTTACGGGTTGTGTCAACAATGACTCCATCATCGTCACCATCAACCCTACGCCCACCGCCACCTACGACATCGTAAACAGCACCTGTGGCAACTCCGACGGCAGCATCAGCATCAATAGCTCCCTGCAGGATCTGAGCGTGGAGTGGTACAATGCCGGCAACACGCTGCTCACTACCGGCCCTGCGCTCAGTAATGTACCGGCAGGCGCATACACGCTGCGGGTGATCAGCAACATTACAGGTTGTAGCAGGGAATACAGCATCGATGTGATCGACGACGTAGTGCCCTTTACTGTCGATACGCAAAGCCTTCGACAAGACTGCCTGGGCGACACCCTGGATATAGCGCTGGGTGGTGTGGCCTCGCCGGCTTCTGTAGAGTACACATTGGTAGACCAAACCAACAACATAATATACCCCATGGTGAGTGCTGCTGCGGCAGTTTTTGAGGTGCCCATACCAGGCCCAGCCAGCTACAGCCTGCAAATTAGGGCTGATGGTTGTTTGGATACCGTATTGCAGGTTGTGAACGCGTTGCCCACTGCCAACCTGACGGTTGATCCCGTATTTGATGAATGCTCCGACGACGCTGAGATAGAAGCATCGTCAACCAGTGCCGGGGCTACCTATGTCTGGAACGGACCCGGCGTGTCAAACGCCGCCGGCCAATCGCTGCCGGTAACCAATGCCGGTGAATATGCCGTGACGGTATCAGCGACGGGTGTGTGCGACACTACGGCCACTACCCAAGTCAATATCAACAGTTCTCCGTCGGCGGAGATCATCTCTGTCACCGATGGATGCAACGGCACCAAACAGTTGGGTGTCAATGCCATCCCCGGGGGCAATTATTCACACTTGTGGTCTACCGGCCAGGTAGGTCAGGTGATACAGGTCAATCAGAGCGGCAACTACGGCGTCACCATACAGAGTCAGGTCACTGGCTGCACTGCGCAGGACAATGCCGATGTCCAGGTATTTCAGCCTTTTGTGGTGAACGTGACCGTAGATCAGCAGCCCTGTCTAAATGAAAATCTGATCACGCTTACAGCCGTGCCCATACCAGCCCAGGGCCAGATTTCTTATGAGTGGTTTTTAAATAATGTTGAGCTGCGCGATACGACTTCTGCACTGGAAACATTCAATGAAGGTCTGTTCCGCGCCGACCTCACCGTAGGTGGAGTTTGTACCTCTTCGGGCACGTTGGAGATCATACGCGCACCTGTGACGCCGAGCGAGATTGATCCGGAGTATCGCGTCTGTCCGGAACCACCGGCCAACGAAGTAGCGGAGATTGAGCCAGGGAATTTTCTATTTTATCAGGCCTTCAATGTAGAAACAGGCGAGCAGGTATTTGAATCGCTGCCAGGCCTTTTTGAAATACAAGAATCTGGTGAATACCGCTTTTTGTTGGAAAATGCCTTTGGCTGTGTGACCCAGGATACCACCGAAGTGATCGTGAGTTGTGTGCCCACCGTATATGTGCCCAATGCATTTAGCCCTGGTGCCAGCATTGCCGAAAACAAGACCTTTCACATTTACCCCACATATGTTCGAGACTTTGAAATATTCATATACAACCGCTGGGGTGAGCTTATTTTCTTCTCCGACGACCTCGATTTCATGACCAACGAAGGCTGGGATGGGCGTGGAAAGAACGGCGATCTGCTGCCATCAGGCACTTATGCTTATGTGATGAAGTACAGGAGCATTACCGAAACCGATACCGGGGAGTACCAGCAACCCGGCGGTGTGGTATTACTGAGGTAGATACGAGGCCAATAAAGAAACTTATTTTATAACCGTGGGCAGCCAGCTTGTGCTGCCCACGGTTGTTTGTGGCCGGCAGCGTTCATTTGCAGCGATCTCCGCTGGCGCGCCCCCACTGACGCGCGTTTAGCGATAGCGTAACGCGTGCCTTGCAGCCCCTCCAACTGCCAGAAAACGAAAGCAACGCTTGCAGGTGCCAAAGAAGGAATACATCGTGGCGGCTTGCCGGGCGGCCTGGTGCGGCAAACAGGTAGTTCTGCCTGCCCAGGGCAAGCACGTGCTCATTAAGTTTTTGACGTGAAATTTGACCTGTGCTGTAAAACCTGAAAGACGCCTGTGGCCGAGGGGATTTGGTGTAATAGAAAGCTTAAAGCATTGCCAACCGATGAAGGGATTTGGATCATTCTGAATATATTCACAATGCCAGAAAAAGAACTTCCGGTAGCGTTCAGAAAACAATAAGATGTATGTGTTTGGACATCAGCACCTACGCATGAATTGCCAATATGTCCACAAAACCGGACTGCCACATTGCGTCTGCATCCTTGCCGACCCTCTTCGATCAAACATTTTGACAAAATCATCCCGTTGATGCAGATGTGCTTCTCAGTTTAAAAACGCACCAAAAATATGTTATTAATGAGGGTATTTAGATCAATTGAATAATACAGAAATGGTTGTTCCTGATAAACTTTAACTAAGAAGCCCCCGTGGGACGCAACAGATTTTTTAGTAGAAGATTTTTGCGCTTTGACCAATTGCGTTTCTTCACCGCAAAATTTGCCTTTAGTACAAGCAGTTCCTGGTTTCTTTTCATGCTGCTCGCAAACAGCCCACCCAGGCCCAAATAGCCCCGGTAGACGCCCGCC
>CAZQVB010000002.1:169335-197671 GCA_964596645.1 uncultured Roseivirgaceae bacterium | reverse complement strand
GAAAGTGACCCACAAAGAGCGCCTCAGCGTAGTGCAAGCCGACGACTACTACCCCTTCGGCATGCAGATGAGCGGGCTGGGGTATAAAAGGGGGGATTTGAGGGGGAATGATTACTTGTACAATGGGAAGGAAATCCAGGAGGAAACTGGGTGGTATGATTATGGGGCAAGGATGTATGATGCATCAATAGGACGATGGATGGTAAGCGATCAATTGTCGCAAAAGATGAGAAGGTGGAGCCCATATGCATATGCCTTTGATAATCCAATACGATTTATAGATCCTGAGGGAATGGCTCCTTATACTTACAATTGGCAGAGTAAGAGATATGAGAATGAAAATGGAGATGAAGTTCAGTGGAGTAAAGTTCATCAAAATTTACAGGATAACGGAGACCTTCAATTAGGAATGGCAATATTTGTAGCCTTTCCCGATGCTAATCCAGATATACCATCAAATCAAGGAGTTGCAAAATGGGGCGAGAAAACTTTTGGAGATGGGGATGGAAAAGTGAATGGTGCAGGTCATGCGGGTGTCGTCTTGATCAATGATAAGGGCGAAACAAATTATTTTGATTTTGGTCGTTATAACAGGCCAGACGTTAAAGGCAGGAATCGTGGCAAAGATGAAGGTGCAGTAAGGTCTAGTTTGAATTATGGCAAAAGCCTAGAAGTACCTAACTGGGTTTTTGAAAAATCGGATAACGAGAATGTTACTTCCATACTTACTAAGTTGCATAGCTCTCCACTACTTGCCGGTTATGGCCGCATAGTCGGTGCTCTTGCTAAGAATCTCAACTACGGTGCAATGTTAGCTTATGCACGAGGAGCGGAAAGTGAAGGATATTTACCTTTCGGCGGATATACAGGTGGTTACAATTATTGTAACAGCGCAACATACTGTGCGAAATTTGCAAGAGGTATAGGTGCCGCCGGTGGCCTTAATTGGGATTGGAACACCTTTACAGGTTTAGGAAACGTTGGAGATATTACTGAAGAGTATGAAATTGAAAGTATTACGCTACCACCAAAACGATGAAGACTGAAATTATAATGATCCCGCTTTTACTGATCTTAAGCTTTACTGTGTTTTTCTGTAATAGTTCTGTAAAATCTTCAGTTGAAGTAGTAACAGCAATGAAGGATACACTTAAAAGACCCGTCAATGTCTCAAAACACGCAACTTTAATTAATCTTGGCTTTGAGGATTTGCCAGTTTATATGTGGGTAGAGTATTCTGGCAAGTTAAAGCAAAATGGTCAGACTTATCCTCATATATATGAGTTTCAGTATTTTGATAAAGATGGCAAGTTATCCCATATAGAATATTATGAAAATATGCAAATCAGGAGTGGAAACAAAGATTTTGACGCCTCTCAGAGTAAGGTATTGCCATTCCCTGGTGATGCTACTATACAAGTATCAAACGGTCATGATAGTCTGTTATTCTTTCATGTCTTGGAAAGTGAAGAGTTTAGGCGAAGTTATAATGGTATTGAGTACATACGCATGCCAACTGTTTATCTCGAGACCCAATATGGTAATGGTACTGTTTCGCACGAAGACGTAGAATTTAACATAAGGAAAGAGATGGATTTTTATACAGTTACGTTTACAGGTTCGGCCATCCCATTCAAACTGTGTTCAGCATGTAAGACAGAGCCAACTAAAGTAAGTTTTTTAAACGAGCAGGAGGGCCGAATCTATTTTGTAGAGAAGGAGTGTTACCTCGAACTTGTAAATAGTGAGGATATTATGAAGATACAGGCATTGAGAAGATAGATGTTATAAGTAAGCCCAGCCACCATTGCAATAGGGTTTTAGTGCGCTATTTTTTAATTTGTTGTTTGGTAAGAAAGGCAACCATGAAGGTTTTTATCATATACTTGTTTACCAGGAAAGGTTTATCCATTGCTTTAAGTTGGTTGAGCAGTTCTTTGTCTGCGAGCTGCGCGGAGATTCCTACTCGTGCAAGTGTCTTTCACTTGTGCGGCAACCTAGCTTGTACGCAAACAATGTATGCGCGTAAAATATGAAAGTTATTACTACAGTGGGATTTAATTCTTCTCGAAAGCAGTTTGTAGAGTGCTTCAATGATTTCCTTCTGGGTGGATTAAAAAGCAGTTGGCAACTTATAAGGGGAGTCTTTAAGAGCAAAAATGATCTCATCGCCAATAAAGTTATACCGGTAATATGAATATGCCTATCCAGGATCTGAATAGATATTGGAAGCTCGCTGTAACAGAAAACCTTTAATATAAAAAGATTGTACCGTATATTCCTATTTTTTGCATAAGTTTATATAACTGTGCCAAAGAGATCAATATAAATATCGACAACCTTAGAACTGGGTCAAGTTGAGACGGATTGCCTAATAATTACCATACTGCGAAATTGTAAACACTTATACGTTTGTGACAGGTTAAATAAGATTAATATGAAAAAGCTCTTTAAATATCAACAATCACATATGAAGTTGATCATACACATCAATCTTACTTTTAATTTAATACTATCTTGTGCTCCATCCATAAATTTGATGGGCCAAGCTGCTAGTCATTTTAATTTAAAAGAACAATATTCAGAGGTTTTAATGACAACACCTACAGCTTCAGCGTTCACCAAATACATTACTAATCCTGTTGGAAAATATACAGGAATTCCTATAATTTCCATTCCTCTATACGAGGTATCATTAAAAGATTTTTCTTTGCCTATAGCACTACACTATCATGCTGGAGGTGTAAAAATTGAAGATGTGGCATCCAACGTTGGACTTGGTTGGACATTAGTAGCTGGTGGATTGATTACAAGAGCCGTCAAGGATATTCCGGATGATAAATATATTCATGTGTTAGAGGCCTATCCACAAGGAACAAGTCTTCCAATAATTGCCGGTTCTTTCAATAAGTTGCAGGGTCGGCTGTCTGCATTCGCTATTCCTTCTAATACCAATTTTGATGGGTTGACAAGCTATGACATTGACGTAAATAGATACAATGGCATATATGGCCAGAATAATTCCTCTCTTAAGTTTATAAAAAAATTTTACGGAGTATCGTCTTTTCCTGATCGTAAGCATATTTATTTAATGCCGATGATCGACAAAGAACCGGACATTTTCTATTTCAACTTTGCTGGAAGAACCGGAAAATTCGTAATCGATGTCGATAATGGAACACCCCAAATTAGACTAATACCTTATCAAGATCTAAAAATTGAATACACTGCTAATCCTCATATCATTGAGTTTCGAGTGACAGACGAAATGGGCGTTACTTACATTTTCAGTAAAATTGAACAAAGTACCATATTCACAACTGCAAATATTACACCCATTGATTATGGCATCGATATGGCTAGCGGACTAACACATGAAATAAAAAGCTATGAACCCCCTACTGGCAGTAAAACATTTATCAGCAGTTGGTTTCTCTCACGCATTGAAACACCAACAGGTCAATTTTTAAACTTAATTTATGAAGATGAAGAATATACAATATCAAATAGAGGCCCCCAACAAACGGGATTATGTTTTATTAAACCAATTCCAGGCGCAGCCTCTTATGATCCAAATGACATTAATTCATATGGTTATCACAATACCTTTATAAGAAATGACACATGGGTGGAGGGAAAAAGACTTTCTCGCATTGAAAATGAGGAAATTCAAATTGATTTCAATGCCACACATCAGCGAGAGGATTTGGCATATCACGAAAGAACGATAACCGTGGGATCACTTATTAATGTCTTAAGCAAGCCCTCGTATGCTATTGATGAAATATTAATATATAACAAAATTGGATTATTTCGTAGAGTTAAAAAATATAATTTTAATTATGACTACTTTTTAAGCCCTTTGGAACCAATTGGCCTTGTAGGCAACTCGGTAGATAAGCATCGACTTAATCCAACTATTTCACAGGAAGAAAAGTATTTTAAACGGCTACGATTACGATCTATGAATGAATCAGGACCAGTAGATACATCAAACCCGCTTACTTATTTATTCGAATATAAATATTCTGATTTTACCGGAAACACAGCTCATATACTTCCAAACAGAGTCTCATTCCAAAGAGATTTATGGGGCTACTACAATGCTGCTGTAGGCAATAAAACTTTAATCCCAGCTTTGTTTGTGTATCCTAATAATTATTCTATCCCTGATTCGAGACGTTTCAGAGTATACAAAAAGACTAATTTTACAGGTCCTGAGTATTATTTGCCTGGTGCAAATAGACTTCCAAATGCAACAACTATGGACATCGGTATTTTAACCAAAATTATTTATCCTACTCAAGGTTACACCAATTTTCAATATGAACCTCATCAATTCATTGATGAAAATGAGCAATTCATCGGAGGTGGCGTTCGAGTTTCAGAAATAATAAAAAGTACGAATCCGATAAGTGAGAATAATATTACTTACAAATACAGTTATAAGAAATCTAATGGTTTAAGCAGCGGTTCTATAATCTCTATCCCAATTTTTGCCACTAGAAATACAAATCTTACCTTTTTACCCATCGAAGCAAGAGGTGATACTGAATTGGCTTTCAAAATTTTAACCTCAAGATACAGCCTTCCGCAGGCCACTGTAGGGATGACAAATAGCAGTTATGTTGGCTATGAAAGAGTAGAAGAGGAAACCGTAGGAAACGGGAAAATTATTTCTGAATATAGTCTCCCAGCTTCATGGAATCGCGAAAATGATCTTTCAAATATTGACTATACGGAAGGTAAGTGTAATCCGGATTTAGAGTCTTTCTGTGACGGATTTTATAAAGTTACTCCAGTGGTAGATATGTTTATTTCAGAGAATGCGAGTTTTTTAAATGCAGACATGTACGACCTAACCCAAAACCCTGCACAACCTAACACTTTCCCATTTCCGGAAAATGCAAATTATGATTGGCAAAGAGGTCATTTACTTCAGGAGACGTTTATTGACGAATTAGGATTTAAAAGGAAGACAATCACGTATTCCTATAAAAATTACTTTCCAGAAAATAAAAGTCGACCACTGAATGTATATGGTTATAAAATTGGTCATCATTATCCTTTAAGAAGTGATATTTTAAGTCACCCTCCGGCTTACATATTTAGGGTAGCCAAGTATAATATTTTGACCGATGTGGCTAAAAAGCTATCCTTCAAAACAGAAATAACTTACAACACTGATAACATAGGCACGGTTGAAAACCGTACAGAATATCGAAATTCAAGTCCGAATCATTGTCAGATCACCTTTCTCGGTGTTAAAGAAAGTACTGGTAAGAATGTTGATATATATTTTGAATATCCTTTTGATTTCAGTAACAACGAATTCGGAAGCACCTTACTCAAGTCTAAACATATTTATGAAAAAGTTCTGAGAAAAATTATTAAAGTCAATGGAACAGTCACCTCAAAGATTGAGAGTTTTTATGTCTCTAAAAACGAAATACCAACTTTAAAGAATTTGAAGGAGTATTCTAACGGCATAAATGAGAGCTTTGATTGGTCGTATGACTATGATGCATCTGGCAATCCCGTTGAAGTGGTAAGAGTAGTTGAGCGTAGTGCTGGTGGAGCTATTGTTTCCACCGATTCCTATGTTTCCTATATCTGGGGATACAACCACACTCTTCCGATAGCCAAAATCGAGAATGCGGATTATTCACAAATATCTACAGCGCTAGGAGGTTCGGTAACGTTGGGCTCAGTGGATGGTCTTACTTTAAGTTCACAGCAAATCAGCAGCTTACGCAGCACACTGCCCAACGCACTTATCACCACCTACACCTACGACCCGCTCTTTGGCATCACGTCGGAGACAGGCCCGGAAAACCTGAAAACCACCTACGAATACGACGCTTTCGGCCGCCTGAAAGTGCTCAAAGACCACAACGGCGACATCCTGAAGCGCTACACCTATCAATATAAAGTGAAATAGGCGATGCGAGGCTACTGGCTCATCGGCATGCTGTTGCTTTCCTGTCCTGCTGTAGGTCAGGGAGTGTCTGTGCCGGCTATAGCGCACTACGCACCTGTAAATCTGGAGGAGGCACAGGATATATTCAAACAAGTAAAAAAACTGCAACGGCAGGTGAAGCACGACCACAAAACGTATTTGCGCGACAGCGCGCAACTCAGGAAAAAAATCCAGCACCTTGTTGCAGATTCCCTTTTAGCTCCCGGCTTGGATCAGTGGATGTCCTTGCCCCACCTGGATCAAAAACAACAGGAAGACCTTGAAAAACTGAATACACTGAAAGGTAAAATCGCGGAGCATCGATTGCAGGCAGACAGCCTTCGTAAACTCGTGTGCCTGAACCCGGACAGCCTCATCCACAAGCTCGGCAAAAGGGGCGCGGCCTATGTGATGCAGCACCCGGAACTGACCAACAGGGTTTTGCCCGGCGAGCGGGCAGAGCTGATGAAGCTGGGGGAATCTTCTCCCACGGCCTGGGAAACCCTTTCCAATCCGGAGGAGGCAAAACAGCCCGTGATCGAGCGCTCTACCCGGGCGCTGAACATGATCAGCTTTCCCAATGAGGAGGAAACCTTTGCCGAAATAGAACAGAAGCTGGCCGGACTAAAACGGAAATACGCCAGCGTGCACAGCGTGGCAGAGCTGCTGAAAGACCCACCCAATCCGCTGCACGACAAAACCCTGGGTGAGCGCCTCATTTGGGGCGCCAACCTGGCCTATACTAGCGCCGAATATTTTTCTGTGGATATCGCCCCCTTCATCGCCT
This sequence comes from uncultured Roseivirgaceae bacterium, assembly GCA_964596645.1. GTDB lineage: Bacteria > Bacteroidota > Bacteroidia > Cytophagales > Cyclobacteriaceae > CAVQEK01. Next base: position 190,925 of record CAZQVB010000002.1, on the reverse strand, counting down.
ACCGGCTCAATCACCGTTTCAATACGGGCTTGTCGTTGATGTACCGCATCAATGTCATTAGCCAAAAGCCCTATCGCATTCACGCCCTCGCCAATGACCGTGTGACCTTTCGCGTGTTTGGCGAATACCAAAGTGCCAATGGCTTACTGGCAGTGATGGAATATGAGCAGGCACGACAAGAGATGGCACCGGTGAGCACGGATGGCCGCTACCGCCAGGTGTACCACGGGTTCAACGTCGGTGCCGGTAAGGTATTCCGCATCAGGAAAAGCTGGCATGGCCAGTTTTTGGTGCTCTATGATGTGGCACAACTGTTTCAGGAAAACAGAGTGGGTTCCCCATTGGGCATGAGGCTGGGCGTACGGAGGCAGGCATACTAGAAGAGATGAAGAACGGAAAAGATAGTGAGGTAACGATGTTGAATCAACGATGGAGTTTGGTTTCGCGCATACTGGTGTTGGGTGGTTTGTATTGCCTGGGATGTTATCAACAAGCAACTGCACAGGGGCCCACCAACAACTGGTTTTTCACCTATGGCAACCGGCTTAGCTTTGATGAGTACCCTCCGGTAGTTACACAGGAAGCCTATCCGGGCCTTTATCAGTTTAGTTCAGCCATGTCCGATTCGGACGGCAATCTGCTGTTCTATGCCAACTCTACATCCATCATCAATAAGGATAACGTACCCATGGTAAATGGTCGTGGCGGTATTGGCTATTTTGCCACGGTCTTGATCATTCCCTTTCCTGCCAAAGAAAACTTTTACTATGTTTTTTGGGCAGGAAACAGGAAAATTTTTTATTCCGTGGTGGATATGTCTAAAAATAATGGGTTGGGCGAAGTGGTTTTGGCTTATCAACCTTTATTGACCGGAAACGGTTCGTATTTGGAGGCCGTACATCATGGCAATGACCGTGATTTTTGGCTCACCGTGATAATGGATACTAGTAGCGTATTTCATGTTTATCCCATTACAGGGGCCGGGATTGGTGCTCCGATAGTGCAGGACCTGGCGTTGCAAAGCTCTGGTATAGAATGGAGAGATTGGATTCCTTACCGGCTAGCCCCTACCGGCAACCGCCTGGGGCTTTACTCAAATGGGTTTCACCTTTTTGACTTTGATGACGAAACGGGACGCATTTCAAATCACCGAAAACTTGATGTGCCTCGTAGCCGGAACTATATGTTTTCTCCTAACGGCAACCTGCTGTATATGGCATGGCGCGATGAGAGAGGAAACATCATTTCGCAGTATAACCTTAAGCTAAACAAAGTCGAGGATATCATCAACAGCCAGTTCGACATGTTCTACCCTACTGGGATCAATTTGCATGATATGCAGTTGGGCCCGGATGGCAACATCTACCTTACTGATTTCACTACAAGTGGATATTGGGATATACCCTATACGGAGCACTCTAAATACTTGCACGTCATACTCAACACCGATGCGCCGGGGGCATGCATATTTTTACCGCGCAATCTGACGCTGAAAGATAAAAGCTACACCTCCCTGCCCAATTTTGTACAAAGCTACCTCCGCACCAAAGACCCGCTGATCAACTACAAAAACCCCTGCGATACCGATTCGGTCAAGTTCAGGCTGTTCTATGGCTACTACTTCGACTCGCTGCGGTGGGACTTTGGCGATGGCACATACAGCAGCACCAGGGCCTTTCACATCTATAAAAAATACGCCCGACCCGGCGACTACCATGTGACCGCTACAATCTTTAAAAAAGATACCACGCTTACCGTGGATACGGACATCCACATATTCCCCGGCCCACGGCCCGATCTGCCCGACTCTCTCAAATTTTGCGACACCGACTCCGTAGTGTTAAGCACCGGTGAGCAGGGAAGTATCCTATGGTCCGACGGCACCACGGATACCACCATGGTGGTGCACAACACCGGGAAATACTGGCTCACCGTCACGGATAGTGGCTGCGTGGCCTCCGACACGGTGTGGATGAGAGAAGTAAGAACACCGGTGTGCCCACTGACATATGACGTAATACGAACTTGTGATGATCTGCCGGTACGAGTTGGCTTTGAGCCTTGCGACGGCATTAATAAATATTTATGGTCAAACGGTCATACAGACAGTTATATGTATGTAGACTCATCGGGCGTTTACGTGCGCACCCTGAGCAATGATATTTGCCATACCAGCGATTCTACAGAAGTCATTTTTGGCCGCCTGGCCGATTTATCGGTGCATATAGAAAGCGACAGTGTAGCTCATGACGAGCCCGTGCGGCTGTCGGCGGGCAGCAGTACCCAACTCATCAATTGGCAGTGGCACTTTGGTGATGGCTATTCCTCGTACAGTCCCACCCCCAGCCACAAGTACTGGCAGGCCGGGCAGTACACCATTCGTCTCAGGGCCATAAATATGCACGGCTGCTCTGCGGAAATCGATGGTAACATCTACGTGAAAGAGCATCTCTTTATCCCCAATGTCTTTACCCCCAACAACGATGGCTATAATGATTACTTTGAAATAGTGACCAACACCTCTGCTGATATGATCCTTACCGTATGGAACCGGCAGGGCAGGCAGGTGTACGCATCAGACGATTATGGCAACGACTGGAGTGGCGATGATCTGCCCTCGGGGGTGTATTATTATCAGCTGCGCAGAGATGGCAGCGAGCAGCAAACACGGGGGGTGGTACACCTGCTGAAATAAAAAACGAGCGTCATTTCTAATGTGTGGAAACAAAAAAAGCACTTACAAATTTTACTTCGTAAGTGCCTGATATGAAGTGAACCCGACAGGAGTCGAACCTGTAACCTCCTGATCCGTAGTCAGGTGCTCTATCCAATTAAGCTACGGGTCCTTATACACAGCCGGCGGCTATTTCACCGCCCAAAGCGGCTGCAAATTTAATGAATAAACCATCCCTGCAAAAGAATTTCTTGCCAATCGACCGCAAAATAATTTATCTTTACCCGCCAAAAAACATCGACTCATGAATCTATACCGTACCATATTGTCTGTCGTCCTTTTCGCCATCTGCTCACTCACCACCGCGCAGGCGCAGGACAGCAGCCCGAAAAACAACAAAGCTGCCAACCAGGCCAAGGCCATTAAGGAGCAGGCCGGCCGCCCCGATATACCCGGCGACCTGGTCATCGAGCTGGGGTTCAACACGCTGATGGATGCGCCGGACAACATGAAACTGAATGTATGGGGGTCAAAAGTTTTTAACGTGCATTACCTGCACGGATGGGCCATCGGCGAATCGGCTTTTTCTTTTCACGCCGGCCTGGGCGTAGGTACAGACAAATATGCTTTCGACGAGCCCCGTACCCTCGGCTACGTCACCAACACCAACGGCAACCGCGACCTGGCCATGCTGCCACTCGACACGCTTTTTGAACAGGCCTCTTTCAACAAATCAAAGCTGGCCACCACGGCCATAGAAGTGCCGCTGGAGCTGCGATGGATATCCAGAAAATATGACCCGAAAAGAAGCGTAAAAGTGATTGCCGGCGTAAAGGGCGGCTATCTGGTCGACATACACACCAAGATAAAATATGACCAATACGGGCAGGTAAAGAAAACGAAGCAAAAAGAAGATTTCGAGCTGAACAAACTGCGCTATGGCGTATATGGCAAGGTAGGCTATGGTGCCTTTGGCCTCTCCTACTACTACCAGCTCTCCCAACTGTTCGACGCCGAGAGAGGCCCCGACGGTACGGCCGCCACGCCTATGACTTTTGGGTTGTGGCTCTATCTTTTCTAAACGAAGTAATAAAGCGCTGCAGCGCATAGGGCAAAACCAATGGCTGCCCCGGCATATACCTGCGCCGGGTGGTGTATCTGTAGCCGTAGCCGCGCCGCCATGGCCAAGCCCAGGCACAGCAGGCTGGCTATGAATGGATAAAGCAACTGATCGGTCGGATACCTGGCGGCTGTGGCAAACAAAAAGCCCGCTACGCCGCTCACACCTGCCGAGTGCAGGCTCACCTTCCAAAACAATGTGATGAAAAACAACACCAGCAACAGGGCCGTGGTGGCTGCAAAAGCCACAAACACAAAGTTGTTCAGGTGTATCTTGTCGTAAAACAAATAGGCTGTGAGGCCATAAAAGCAGGTGATAAAACCAAATGGGAGTATACGCTCACGACGCTCTACCAACGTGATGTCGGAGATGAAAGCAGACAGCCGCAATGTGCCAATACTCAAAGAAGGAATGATGAACGTGGTGATAAACACAATGATGAGCACGCGCAGCATAGAAGCCATGCTGAGCGGGTGCAGCGCTTCCGGCACAAACACGATCAACACCAAAAACAAATAAGACGGCATCAGCAGCGGATGCAGCACAACGGAAAAAAAATGGGCCCACCTGCTCGACACTACAGTTCTTTTCTTAGTCGGGCTACGGGTATGTTGAGTTGCTCCCTGTATTTGGCCACGGTACGCCGGGCTATGTTGTAGCCCTTGCCTTTGAGCAGTTTTTCCAGCTTATCATCCGACAGCGGCCTGCTCTTATCTTCATTTTCAATCATTTCTTTCAGCGACTGCTTCACTTCGCGGCTGCTTACATCATCGCCCGAGTCGGTGGCTATGCCTTCCGAAAAGAAATATTTGAGCGGATAGATGCCAAACTCCGTCTGCACCGATTTGCTGTTGGCCACCCGCGACACGGTCGATATGTCCATATTGATTTTTTGGGCGATGTCTTTCAGTATCATCGGCCGCAGGTTGTTCTCTTCACCATTGATGAAGAACTCGTACTGAAAATCGACAATGGCCCGCATGGTGTGCAGTAAGGTATGCTGGCGCTGCTTGATGGCATCGATAAACCACTTGGCCGCATCGAGCTTTTGCTTGACAAACGTGGCCGTCTCGCGCATTTTCTTATCCCGCTTTTTCGATTTGTCGTAGGTATCCATCATCTCCGAATAGGAGCGCGATATGCGCAGCTCGGGGGCATTCTTGGCATTGAGGCTCAGCTCAAGCTTGCCGTTATTGTTCACCAATATAAAGTCCGGGATCAGGTACTGCGTCTTCACCATTTCGCCGGAGGAGCCTCCCGGCTTGGGGTTTAGCCGGGTGATGAGGTCGATGGCCTCCTTCAGGTGCGCGTCGTCGGCTATGTCGAGCTTCTTTTTTATTTTTTCGTAGTGCTTCTTCGTGAAGTCGTCAAAGCACTCTTCGATGATCCTGATGGCCAGTGCCAGCTCTTCGGTGTGTTCTATTTTGCGCTCCAACTGCAGCAGCAGGCACTCCTGCAGGTTTCGGGCGGCGATGCCCGGCGGGTCGAAGGTTTGAATTTTGCGCAGTACCTCCTCCATCTCATCCACGTCTGTCTCTATATTTTGTGAGAAGGCGAGGTCGTTGATGATGGATTCCAGCTCGCGCCGGATGTAGCCGTCATCTTCAATGCTGCCGATCAGTTGTTCGCCGATTTTGCGCTGGCGATCGCCCAGCTTCAGGAAGCCGAGCTGGCCCATCAATTGCTCTATCAGCGTGGTGGAGGTGGCGATGGGGGTTTCCCGCTCCTCCTCGTCGGAGTTGCCATCGCCCTGCATTTTGTAGCCGCTGTAGTCGTCGTGCAGGTATTCTTCAAAGTTGATCTCTTCGGCAGTGTCGCTGCCCGCATCTTCAAATTCATCGTAGTTGTCGTCGGTGTCAGACGAGCTGTCGTCGGCCGATTCTTCCAGTGCGGGGTTTACCTCCAGCTCCTCCTCTATGCGCGAATCCAGCTCTGCCGTAGGCACCTGGAGCAGCTTAATGAACTGTATCTGCTGCGGCGATAATTTTTGACTTAAGGTCTGTACTAAACCTAACTTTTGCATATACGGCGGTAATTTTTATGGCTATAAAAAGTGCTTCAAATTTACTACAATTCCTGACTTGAGAAGCGATATTTTGGCAAACGCGGCAAAGCACGCGTCCAAAAAGGATGGTATTTCAAAAGTAGCTGTGCCCGCTTCAGTCTAGTGTTGGGCTCGCTTCAGGTAGAACGGCATTTGCCTTTCTGTCAGACAGGAGCCAAATTTCTTGCGTTCTGTACCCAACGTTTTCACGCAAAAAGCCAAATTCAAAAGACTTGGTGGTGTTGGCGAATCTACGCAAACGTTTTATTCAGCCAGTAACTAGCCACGAGCCAGATACAGTATTAGACACTGGGCTTTATACGACTTTCTTGACGTACTTTTTGAAAATATGCAATTATTTCCTCTTTGGTCATTTTCGCTAATTCCCTGCTCAATTTGTCCTTTTGCTCTCTCGCAAATTGTACGGCATCGAAGTCCTTTTTTATTTTAGTTTCCATAGTGCATCGATTTTAGCGATATTTTTTTGCCAAGTGCCTGGCACACCGACCATACGGATACGCCCTTTGCCTATACCGGTCGAGCTATGAAAAGTAGGGCAACCGACACGCACCGCACATTGCCCAAAGCCCGTAGCCAAAGCTTTTTGCATCTTGTTGATTTGGCGAACTTCGAAAACACGCCCAAGCCTTTACATTCAGCATGTACCGCCCTACTTTCTATAGCCATTGTTAGGCACTGGGCTTTATGCGGTTGGGTTTTTCTCGCTGCTCTTTGAAGTAAGCAACGATCTCCTGCTTTGTCATTTTGGACAACTTCGCATCCAATTTGTCCTTTATGTCTCGTGCCATTTTCACGGCATCAAATTTTTTTTCAGTTTTAGTTTCCATAGTCCATTAAATCTCTTGGTGAGCGTATCTCCAATTGTTTATATCCATTTTTTATGTTAATGGAATTGTAGCCCCGTATCCTTTGGATGTTCACAACCTGCTTAAAATTACAACTGACTAGACGGATACGCCCTAAGCGTATTCCTATGCTATAACGCCATAATGAGGAAAAGTTCTTGCGGCATTCTGCACCAAAGTGGATAGCACCACGCCCCCCTGCCCTGCCCGGTCAATAAATAAAGTAAGGCATGGCGATAGACCGACTTTTACTAAATTTGCCGCTCTATTGATAAATTACACGCCACGTACATGTTGAAAAGAACAAAGATTGAAGCTGTTTTGAAAGCGGGCAAACCCGGCGCGCAGGCAATGGTAAAAGGCTGGGTGCGAACCAAGCGCGAAAATAAAAATGTCGTATTCATCAACATCAACGATGGTTCTACCATTCACAACCTGCAGTGCGTGGCTGCCCATGGGCTTATAGACGAAAATACATTGAAGCGTGTCACTACCGGTGCATGCCTGGCCATCGCGGGCAACATTGTAGAATCCATGGGCGCCGGACAGACGGTAGAGCTGGCCGTGGAAAGCCTGGAGGTAATCGGCGACTCCAATGCCGACGAATACCCGCTTCAGCCCAAGCGGCATTCGCTGGAGTTTCTCCGCGAGATCGCACACTTGCGCCCGCGCACCAATACTTTTAGCGCCATACTGCGCATTCGTCACGCACTCACCTTTGCCATACATCAGTTCTTCAACGATCGCGGTTTTTACAACATCCACACCCCCATCATCACGGCCTCAGATGCAGAGGGCGCCGGCGAAATGTTTCATGTCACTACACTGAATATGAAGCAAATACCGACAACCGATGACGGGCAGATCAACTACAAAGAGGATTTCTTTGAGCGCGAAACCAACCTGACCGTGTCCGGCCAACTGGAAGCAGAAATGGCTGCATTGGCGCTGTCGGAAGTGTACACGTTCGGCCCAACCTTCAGGGCAGAAAACTCCAATACCTCGCGGCACCTGGCCGAGTTCTGGATGATAGAGCCGGAGATGGCCTTCTACGACCTGCACGACAATATGGACCTCGCTGAGGCATTTCTGAAATATTTGATCAGCTATGTGCTGCAGCATTGTGCCGACGACCTGCAGTTTCTGGAGCAACGCGCCCTCCAGGAAGACCAGTCGAAAAAGGCGGATGAGCGCAATGATATGACCCTCACGGAAAGACTCCAGTTTGTGCTGGACAATCCCTTCGAACGGGTGAGCTATACCGACGCCATAGAGATACTGAAGCGCTCCAAGCCAAATCAGAAGAAAAAATTTAAATACCTGATCGAAGCCTGGGGTGCCGATCTGCAGTCGGAACATGAGCGGTTTTTGGTAGAAAAGCATTTCAAAAAGCCGGTAATCTTGTTCGACTACCCCAAACAGATTAAGGCCTTTTACATGCGGCAGAATGACGACGGAAATACGGTGCGTGCGATGGACATCCTCTTTCCCGGCATTGGCGAAATCATCGGCGGCTCGCAGCGCGAAGAGCGGCTGGACCGGCTGGTGCAGCGCATGCACGAAATGGAAATAGAAGAACAAAACCTGTGGTGGTACCTGGAGAGCCGTAAGTTTGGCACCGCCCCACACAGTGGCTTCGGGCTGGGCTTCGAGCGTATGCTGCTATTCGTCACGGGCATGGGCAACATCCGCGACGTAATACCATTTCCAAGAACACCCGGAAATGCTGAGTTTTAGAAAGGCAGCTAATTATTTTTTCTGGAACTTGAAGGCTTCGCTGTAGCGTGTTTGAGGATCTTTCACTACCAACAGGTAGTAGCCTGAGTTGTATTCTTTCACGTTGAGCTTGTACTGATTTTTGGATACCGGCTCAAGCTCTAGCTTCATTTTGTTGCCGATGATGTTGTACATCTCAAAGTCAACGGATTTCAAATCTTTGTCGGTGATGGTGATGGTGACAAAATCGTTGGCGGGATTGGGGTAAAGATTGATCTTGCTGGGCTTGAGGTTGTTTTTAAAGTCTGGCAGCTCGGCTGATTTTTGCTCTTGGGCCAATGGGCTGTTCTGCGCTACCATCCCCGGTGAGGTCAGCATGAAGAAAAATAGGATGGCCAGCCATTTATTCATTTTTTTCTGGGAGCTAAGTATTCATGAGTTTTTCTGGTTCCTCAATTACCACACCAATCTAATGCAGAACTGTCAATCAAAGTCTTAAATTTTTCAATATCTGAACGCAAAATTAAATTTATTGTTCAGAAGTTCGAAAAAAGCAAAATTAATTATAAATGAGTAATGCTTAATTGCTGATCATCCCTGCATCACAGTGCGAGGATTGTGCATCATTTGCCATGGACCGACTCATCATTTTCACAAAAAACCCCATACCCGGCCAGGTGAAAACACGGCTGGCTTCTGTGATTAGTATAGAGAAAGCCTTTATCATATTCAAAAAATTACTGTCCGACACGAAGTACTTAGCAGTCAATTTGTCTGCTTCTGTGGTGGTATACCACGCCGGGCAGCCGATACACCGGGAGTACTGGACGGGCCGAACGTTCGATCATGAAATACAGCAAGGTGAAGACATAGGCAGACGCATGCACGCTGCTATAAGTAATGAGCTGCAAAAAGGCTACGGCTCCGTATGCCTGATCGGCTCGGATATTTACGGGCTCACCACGGCCATTGTACAGGAAGCCTTCAACCAATTGCGTACGCACGATGTAGTGCTGGGCCCGGCCAACGATGGTGGGTACTACCTCATCGGTTGCCGGGCACGTCACGATGGGTTGTTTGAAGATATACCTTGGAGCAGCGCACAGGTGCTGGCAAAGACGGTAGAAAAGCTGCAAGAGCAAGGGCTGAATTACGCGCTGCTGCCGGAGCTCATCGATATCGATACCTATGAGGATCTGGCCCGCACCCCGCTTATAAAAATCATATCAGCGTAGCGTATTCATATCGCGGATGAGAATACGCCGGCGGTCGAAGTTGATGATGTTCTTCTCCTTCAGCTCATTGAGAATGGTGGTGACCGTCTGCCGGCTGGTACCGGTGAGCGAGGCGATGTCTTTGTGGGTGAGGTAGTTTTTCATCATGGTTTCATAACCCACCTTTTTACCTCTTTCTATTGCCCAGTCGCGCAAGAACTCCACCACGCGCGTACGCGAATCTTTAAATACCAGCGACTCCACCTGGCGCTCCAGTTTCTTTATGCGCATCCCGATGAGCTTATAAATCTTGAGGCTCAGGTTTTTATTTTGAGCCATCAGCTCTTTCAGATCGTCAATACCCATGGGGCAAATACGCGTATCGGCATCCATGGCCTGCGCATAGTCGCTGTGCCTTTCTTCCCCCATCAGGGCCAGCTCGCCAAACAACTCCCCCGCCGACAGGATGGCCTTCGTGATTTCCCGCCCTTCTGCTGTGTAGCTGCCAATTTTTACCCGGCCTTCCACCACCAGGTAAATGGTGTCTGAGGGTTGCTCTTCAAAATAAATGAAGTCATCTTTGCTGTAGGTGTGGAAGTGGTGGCGATCGCGCATTGCAGGCACTTTGTGCGGACAAAGTATGTTGTACAAATCCACATCTTCGAAAAACCAAATATTGCTTTCGTTTGCCATAGTGCCTTTTGCCGGTAACTGCCAACGGTGCAGCATTATACAAAAATATTGAGCAATGCTGGTGATTGCATGTCGGCGACAGTCAGAATAATCGATTGCAAAAACATCATTTGTCCCCCCAAACCATAATCATACACAAACCTGACATTCATCATATTTTAAAATTGCGCAGATAATCACTTTTGTTGCCTTGCAAACGTCATTCATCAGATCAATTTATCAACAATGAAAGCTACACATATAGAACACCTGGGCATTGCCGTGAGGAATCTGGAAGAAGCAATCAAATACTATGAAGAGGTGCTGGGCATGGAGTGCTATTCCATAGAAGAAGTGCCCGACCAGAAGGTAAAAACGGCTTTTTTCAAGGTAGGACAGACGAAAATAGAATTGTTGGAATCGACTGCGCCCGATGGACCCATTGGCCGGTTTATAGAAAAAAAAGGTGAAGGCATTCACCACATTGCCTACGCTGTAGAAAATCTGGAAGGTGCATTGGAAGAAGTAAAGGGCAAAGGCGTGCAGCTGATTGACGAAACACCCAGAAAAGGTGCCGAAGGCTTACACATCGCCTTTTTACACCCAAAATCTACCCGGGGTGTGCTCACCGAGTTTTGTGAAGATAAAAATAAATAGACATAGCCATGAGTACTGTCAATAGCAAGAATCGCGAAAGGATAAAAGAACTAATTGATAAACGCATAGAGGCCCGCCTCGGCGGGGGCCAAAGTCGCATCGATGCCCAGCACCAAAAAGGCAAGCTCACCGCACGTGAGCGCATCGACATGCTGCTGGACGAAGGCAGCTTTGAGGAGTACGACATGTTTGTGACCCACCGAACCAAATCTTTCGGGCTGGACAAGCAGCAGTACCTGTCAGACGGCGTAGTAACCGGCCACGGCACCATCGATGGCCGTGTGGTGTATGTGTTTTCCCAAGATTTTACCGTATTCGGCGGTTCGCTCTCCGAAACGTTTGCCTTGAAAATATGCAAGGTGATGGATCAGGCCATGAAAGTAGGTGCGCCCGTCATTGGTCTGAACGACAGCGGCGGGGCACGTATACAAGAAGGGGTACGCAGCCTGGCCGGATATGCGGAAATATTCCAGCGCAACATCATGGCCTCGGGCGTTATCCCGCAGATCTCGGCTATATTCGGCCCATGCGCCGGTGGTGCTGTTTATTCTCCTGCACTCACCGATTTCATCGTGATGAGCGAGCAAAACAGTTATATGTTCGTGACAGGCCCCCGGGTGGTGAAAACCGTGACCGGCGAAGACATAGAAACCGACGACCTGGGCGGCGCCAACGTGCACAGCACCAAGTCTGGTGTGTCGCACTTTATGGTGAGCGACGAAGAACAGGGCATGCTGCTGATGCGCAAGTTGCTGAGCTATCTGCCATCCAACAATCTGGAAGAGCCCCCCATGATCAAGTGCGACGACCCGATCGATCGTATGGAAGATGTGCTCAACGACATCATCCCCGACAATACCAACAAGCCTTACGACGTACTGGATGTGATCCACAACACGACCGACTATGGCGAATTTTTGGAAGTGCACCGCAACTATGCAAAGAACATTATTGTAGGCTTTGCCCGCTACAATGGCCGGCCTGTGGGCATCGTGGCCAACCAGCCCAACATACTCGCCGGCGTGCTCGACATAGAATCGTCGCGCAAGGCCGCACGTTTCGTCCGCTTCTGCGACGCCTTCAACATACCCATCGTTACCTTCGTGGATGTACCGGGCTTTTTGCCGGGCAGCGCTCAGGAGTTTGGCGGCATTATACTGCACGGTGCCAAGCTGCTGTATGCCTACGGCGAAGCAACGGTACCCAAGGTGACCATTACCCTGAGAAAATCCTATGGTGGTGCGCACGACGTGATGGGCTGCAAGCAGTTGCGGGGTGACTGCAACTACGCCTGGCCAACCGCAGAAATAGCCGTGATGGGCGCCAAAGGTGCTGTGGAAGTATTGGAAGGCAGAACCATATCGAAGATAGAAGACAAAGAAGAGCGGGCGAAATATATCTCTGAGAAGGAGAGCGAATACGAAACCAAATTTGCCAATCCATATCAGGCTGCCAAGTACGGGTTTATCGACGATGTGATAGAGCCGCGCAACACCCGCTTTAGGATCATCCGCGCACTGGAAACGCTCGCGAACAAAAAAGACCTCAACCCGCCCAAGAAGCATGGTAACATACCGCTCTAAGGCTCCTGATATAATACGACTATGAAAAAAGTATTCATCATATTTTTTACTGCCATACTTGTGGCCGGTCAGTCCATGGCGCAGGTACTTATCGCGCCGGAAACCCGTACCATAGAAGGCTACGTAGGCGAGATCACCGACGACCAGGATACGCTGGAGCTCAACAGTGCCCGTGTATCCATATTGGGTTCAGCCAAATATGTACAAACCGATGCCAGTGGCAATTTTTCACTTGAAGTGCCCGACAGCACCGTCACGCTTAGGGTAGAGCTGTTTGGCTATGGCAATACTGAAATAGAGGTCGCCGATAACACTGACGCGGTGGTGGTAATGCTGGATCGTCATGAGGGGTTTATGGAAGATGAAGGATGGCTGATCACCGTGGTGGGCATGTCTGTAGTGTTTGGTGCACTCATACTGTTGTTCACGCTGTTCAAATTTCTGATGCCCATGCTGCTGGGCCGCACCACCAAACGAAAAGTGGAACACTCCGAAGCGGGCATCCCTGCAGCCAACATGCGCGAAGGAGAGATGTCGGGTGAAGTAGCCTCTGCCATCAGTGCGGCCATACATCTATACTTCGACGAGCTGCACGACGAAGAGAGCGGCATACTCACCATAGAAAAAACAGTGAAAAGCTACTCGCCATGGAGCTCCAAAATATACGTGAACTATAAAATGCTGAGAGGCTCAGGCCGGTAAGCGGGCATATTGGTAAAACATCAATAATAAGAAAATGAGACAGTATAAATTCAAGATCAACGGCAACAACTATCAGGTGCATATAAAAACCATTGAAGACAACGTGGTGACCCTGGAAGTGAATGGCTCCGAATACGACGTGGAGCTGGAAAAAGATAAAGTGCAAACCAAGACACCCCGTATTGTGCGCCCGGTCACCGCTTCGCAGCCCAGTGAGCCACCGGCCGTCAAAGCCAAATCGGCCAAGCTGAACAGAGTACAGGCGCCACTGCCAGGTACAGTGCTGGAGCTAAAAGTGAAAGAAGGCGACGCCGTAACGAAGGGCACACTCCTCATGGTAATGGAAGCCATGAAAATGGAGAACAATATACTGGCAGATGTGGACGGCACCATTACCAGCATAAAAGTGAAGGATGGACAAACCGTACTTCAGGGTGATACTTTAATTGAAATTGGATAGACGATGAAGAAGTTTGTAACCATACTGAGCATACTTTTCTTGCTGGCCGGTTTGCATTTTTTTATGGGCGAAACCTATGGCCAGCAGGTGATGGCGCAGGCAGTCAACGGGGCTGACAGTGCCGAGGATATGTCCGTTTTTCAGAACATAATCCATAGCCTGGTCAATTTCTTCAGTTTCACAGGTTTTGCCAACATCACCTGGGGGCATCTGATCATGATCGTGGTAGGCCTCATTTTTATTTACCTGGCCATCAAGTACGATTATGAGCCCTTGCTGCTGATACCCATCGGCACAGGCATACTCATTGGCAACGTGCCCTTCACACCGGGCTACCAGGTGGGCATTTACGAAGACGGCTCCGTACTCAACTACCTGTATTTTGGCGTGCGATACGGCGTATATCCACCCCTTATCTTCCTGGGCATCGGTGCCATGACGGACTTTTCATCGCTGCTTTCCAACCCCAAGCTCATGCTGCTGGGCGCCGCGGCACAAATCGGCGTGTTTGGCACATTCATCGGGGCGCTTTATCTGGGCTTTAGTTTGAAAGAAGCTGGCGCCATAGGCATCATAGGTGGCGCCGACGGGCCTACAGCCATATTTTTATCTGGCAAGTTGGCACCGCGCTATATAGGCTCCATCGCCATAGCGGCTTACTCATACATGGCACTGGTGCCCGTGATACAGCCGCCCATCATGAAGCTTTTTACCAATAAAAAAGAAAGGCTCATACGCATGAAGCCTCCCAGGGCTGTCAGTAAATTGGAAAAAATATTGTTCCCCATTATTGGCCTGCTCATCACTACTTTCATCTCCCCGTCGGCACTGCCACTGCTTGGCATGTTGTTCTTCGGCAACATACTGAAAGAGTCCGGCGTGACTGGGCGTCTGGCAGAAACGGCAAGAACCAAAATGATCGATATAGTCACCATTTTGTTAGGCCTTACCGTAGGCGCAAGCACGCAGGCCGATATATTTCTCACCCCGCAGTCCATCATGATCTTCGGATTGGGTGCATTGTCGTTCACCATTGCTACAGCCGGTGGCGTGTTGTTTGCCAAGCTGATGAACCTGTTCCTCTCTGCTGAGGACAAAATAAATCCACTGATTGGCAATGCGGGCGTATCGGCTGTGCCTGACTCGGCCCGCGTGTCGCAGATGGTCGGTTTGAAGGCAGACCCCAACAATCACCTGCTGATGCATGCCATGGCGCCGAACGTATCGGGGGTGATCGGTAGTGCCGTAGCCGCAGGTATTTTGCTCAGCTTCCTGGGCTAGCATCAGTGCTTAAGATTTTTACAAAAAAGGCCGGCAATGCTGGCCTTTTTTTTGGGTTATCAACCCTTCAAGGGTTCGCAACCCTTGAAGGGTTTGGAGCTCGAAGCAAATGGCGAAGAGGACATTTTTCGTGAAGAGGACAACTACCGATACTTCCTGGAGAAGTATCAAAAATACATCGTACCAGTGGCCGATACGCTGGCCTACCGTCTGATGACGAACCACTTTCTTTCATCCGGGGGTCATCAACCCTTCAAGGGTTCGCAACCCTTGAAGGGTTTGGAGCTCGAAGCAGCTATTAACAAATTCTTGAGCCTTCAATTTTCCCATCTATTCAATTGTTATACCCAAGCCTACAACAAAAAATACAATCGCCGGGGAAGTCTCTTAATGCATTTTGATGTCCATATCACCAGAAGTGCTCTTCATTTGCCAGCCAGCAGATTGTTTCGCTTCGCTCACAATGACGGAGTGGTAGGCTTGCCAGGCTGATTAAATTTTCCGTCCGTCCGCCCTCTCTCGCACGGTCATGCTGAACTCGTTTCAGCATCTGTTGGCCATTGGGCAGATCCTGAAACGAGTTCAGGAAGACCGTCCTTTTTTGTCATGCCTTACTCGCCTGCCCTATACTTAATTCAGCATTTCAGCATATAACCTCACAATCTTTTAGCTTTGAGCTTTCAGCCATCCATTCCACCAGTCTACTCTCCTTTGAGCTTTCACCTTTCAGCTTTCAGCTAACTAATCTACCAATCTACCAATCTACTTTTCTTTGAGCTTTCAGCTTTCAGCTAACTAATCTACCAATCTACCAGTCTACTCTTCTTTCACCTTTCAGCTAACTAATCTACCAATCTACTACGTTCAGCACTACGCTTTATCGACCACTTTAGCCCAGGTATCCCGCAGGTTCACGGTGAGGTTGAAGACCGGCTTGTCTGCCTTGGTTTCCTCATCGGCACAGAAGTAGCCCTTGCGTTCAAATTGCAGGTGAGTCAGAGGTTTCACCTGTGCCAGCGATGGCTCTACAAATGCGTCTTTTATCACCTGGAGGCTGTTCGGGTTGAGCAGCTCTTTATAGTCGCGCTCCTTGTCATCATCGGGTTCTGGCACGGTAAAGAGCCTGTCGTACATGCGCAACTCTGCTGCAATAGCATGCGGGGCTGAGAGCCAGTGAATGGTGCCCTTCACCTTCAGTCCGCTGGTGTCTTCTCCACTGCGCGACTCCGGGATGTATTCGCAGCGCAACTCCACCACCTCTCCGGCATCGTCTTTCACCACCTCCACACAACGTATGATGTAGGCATACTTCAATCGTACCAATCCACCAGGCTGCAAACGGAAATATTTCTTTGGTGGGTTTTCCATAAAATCGTCGCGCTCTATCCAAAGGGTATTGGAGAATGGCAGCGCGCGGGTGCCATAGCTTTCATCTTCAGGGTTATTCACTGCCGTGAGCATTTCTTCCCGCCCATCGGTATAGTTGAGCAGCACCACCTTCAGTGGATTAATAACGGCCATTGCGCGGGAGGCTACCTTGTTCAGGTCTTCACGCACACAATATTCCAGCAGCGCCATATCGATCAGGTTTTCCCGCTTTGCCACCCCCACACGCTCAGAGAAGTTTCGGATTGACGTTGGGGTATACCCCCTGCGCCGCATACCCGACAGCGTAGGCATGCGCGGGTCGTCCCATCCACTCACTATGCCCGACCGCACCAGCTCCAGCAGCTTGCGCTTGCTCATGACGGTATAGGCCAGGTTGAGGCGTGCAAATTCGTACTGCCGTGGGCGGTAGTCTCCTTCGGAGACCTGGTCGAGGCACCAATCGTAGAGCGGCCGGTGCACCTCAAACTCCAGCGTGCAGATGGAGTGGGTGATGCCCTCCAGATAGTCTGACTGACCATGGGCCCAGTCGTACATGGGGTAAATGCACCAGGCATTGCCCGTGCGGTGATGTGGCGTATTTTTGATGCGGTATAGGGCCGGGTCGCGCATGTGCATGTTGGGAGAAGACATGTCTATCTTTGCCCTCAATACTTTGGAGCCGTCGGGAAACTCGCCGTTTTTCATACGCTGAAAAAGATCCAGATTCTCTTCCACACTGCGGTCGCGATAGGGACTGAGCTTGCCCGGTTGAGTAGGTGTGCCGCGTGTAGCACTCACTTCCTCAGCACTTTGATCGTCTACATAAGCCTTTCCTTCTCTGATGAGTTGCACGGCCCACTCGTATAGCTGCGCAAAATAGTCGGAGGCATAGTGCTCGGAGTGCCACTCAAAGCCCAACCAGTGTATGTCTTGTTTTATAGATTCCACATACCGCACTTCTTCGGTAGCAGGGTTGGTGTCGTCGAAGCGCAAATTGCACTTGCCGCCGTAGCGCTGAGCAAGACCGAAATTGAGACAAATGGATTTGGCATGACCAATGTGCAGAAAGCCGTTGGGCTCTGGTGGAAACCGCGTATGTACCCTGCCGCCATGCTTGCCCTGCCGTATATCTTCCTCAATGATCTCTTCAAGAAAATTGAGGCTCTTCTTTTCCTCGCCAGATACTGTCTCCTTACTTACTTCAGTCATTATCACTTTTTTATGGTATTGCCCCTGTGGCAGTGGTTTGCAAAATAAATCAAAAGGCAGGGAAACAGGAAGGTGCGGCCGCTATAAATGGTGGGGCCACAGGCCGTTCGGCCGCTCAGTGCCCATCGAGGGGCACGCCGGCCAGCTTATTCAGCAGTACATAGTCGATGGCGGCATGCGCGGCTATGGCGGCGAATATGCCCAGGTGCTCCGTCATATAACCCATTACGGCTATCACCAGAGTCATGAATATACCATACACGGTAAGCGGCAGGTTGAACGGGTTGATGTAACCGTGGAGCAACACGAAAATGATGGAAGTAGGCCAAATACCCACCAGCGGTTGAATGCCGCCACGGAAGAACAGCTCCTCCCCCACAGCAGCGCATAGAGAAATGAAAATAATACTGCCCAGCCGCAAGTTGAGCGGCGCAATGAGCCGGGCAAAAAATTGCCTGGTATTGCGCAAAGGGGGAAGCTCTACTATACCCCAACCGGCTTGGGCCATAATGACTCCGAAAGCGACACCTACGGCAATTTGCAACAGCAGCGACTTACCTTCGGTCATAAACTGCAGCAGGCCACCATCGCGCACAAAGTAGATTATGATGAGACCACCACCGCCAAAGCCCAAAAGTGTGCCCAGCGCCAGTCCCCAAATCAATTTCCCACTCATGAAGCATACAATTTTGCCGCATCCTTGTCCAAAAACCAGTACAGCTGCCCACGACCCGGATCCACCCATGAGGCCGGAAGATGCTCGGATCCTGGTTTTACGGCCAGTATTTCTGCTACTTTTTCGGCCTTTCCAGCACCCGATACCAGCATCACCACATGTCGCGCATTGTTTATCATTTTGCCTGTGAAGCTCACCCGTGGCTGGCCGCTCTGAGGGTGTTCGGCCGCTACACATAGCCGCTCATGTGACCATAGGTGTAGCTGACCGGGAAAGATAGACGCCGTATGGCCGTCGTCGCCCATGCCAAGCACCACAATGTCCAGCACAGGCACATTGTCGGCCATGGGCAATACTTGCAAAAGGCTTCGCTCATACTCCTCGGCAGCCTTACTTGCCGGCAGCTCGCCGCGGATGCGCAGATGGTGTGCATCCGGAATATTGAGGGGTTTCAACAGCAGGCGGCTGGCCTCGCCAAAATTGCTTTCGGCACTATCCGGAGGCACCATGCGTTCATCTCCCCAATAAAAACGCACTTTCTCCCAGTCAATATGGAGTCGATGACGCGATGTGAGATTTTGATACCACTGCTTGGGGGTACTGCCACCCGACAGCGCCACATGATAAAGACCGTTTTTCTCTTGAACCTTGCGGGCAAAAAACTCACTTAACCCCTCCACAAGCCCGTCCTGGTGTTCAAAAATATTGATGTGCTGTTTTTTCATCCTTCTATAGTTCACAGTAGATGCCATCATCGGCCAGGTTGCGACACGGGTAGCGCCAGGTAATGCCGGGTGCATCGAAGAGCGCGTCGGATACGTCGGGGCCCCAGGTACCCGCCGGATAGCCATGCAGCGGCGCAGCGGGATTTTCCTGCCAAAAGTCGAGTATAGGCTGCACGAATGCCCATGTAGCTTCTACAGCATCACCGCGCAGGTACAGCGTGGTGTCGCCCATCATACAGTCGAGCAGCAGGCGCTCGTAAGCGCTGGGCAGGTAGGTCTGGCGCAGGTCGGCATAGTGAAAGTCGAGGTTGATGTTGCGCACCTCAAAGCCTGCCCCGGGCACCTTCATACCCATTTTCATTAAGATGCCCTCATCGGGTTGTATGCGTATCACCAACTGGTTGCCTGTGTTGCAAAAGTCTTTATTGGCCACAAAAAGTGCGTGTGGCGTAGGCTTGAAGTGGATAACGACTTCGCTCACGCGGGTGGGCAGCATCTTGCCGGTGCGCAGATAGAACGGCACGCCGCCCCAGCGCCAGTTATCGATGTAAAACTTTAACGCCACAAATGTCTCTGTGCGCGATTCAGCATCCACGCCTTCTTCATCGCGATAGCCCGGGTTGTGTTCACCTCGAATAGTAGAGGCCGTATACTGCCCGCGGATGATGTTGTGTTCAAGGTCTTGCTGGCTCAGCGGCCGCAGCGATTGAAATACTTTCATCGTTTCGTTGCGTATGGCCGTGGCCTCTATCACTGTGGGCGGCTCCATAGCCACCAGGCCTGCCACCTGCAACAGGTGGTTCTGCACCATGTCGCGTAGCGCTCCGGAGTCTTCATAGTAGCCGCCACGCCCCTCCACCCCTATATTTTCGGAGGTAGTGATCTCCACATGTTGTATAAAATTCCTGTTCCAAAGCGGCTCTAGTATGCCGTTGGCAAAGCGAGTGACCAGCAGGTTTTGTACAGTTTCCTTGCCCAAATAGTGGTCAATACGATAAAGCTGATCTTCTTTAAAGTACTTCAACAGCTTTTTATTCAGGGCTTTGGCCGAGGCCAGGTTCAGGCCAAAAGGCTTCTCTATGATCAGCCGCCGCCAGCCGGTTTGCCTGCCCTCTTTATTCAAGCCATGATCGGCCAGGCACTTCGGTATCACCTCGTACAAGCCTGGCGGTGTGGCCATGTAGTATATGAAGTTTCCTCCGGTTTGCAGTTGGACATCGAGCGTATCGAGCCGGTTCTTCAACTTGGCGTAGTCTGCACTATCGCTGGTTTCGATGGGTTGATAGTACAATTTCTTCATAAAGTCCATCTCTTCGCCATTGCCCGACGGCTTTATGTTGGGAAACTCATCGAGGCCCTTTTTCATCTTGTCCCGAAAAGCCTCGTCGCTCAGTTCGGTACGACTCACGC
The DNA here is from genome assembly GCA_964596645.1 of uncultured Roseivirgaceae bacterium. Lineage (GTDB taxonomy): Bacteria > Bacteroidota > Bacteroidia > Cytophagales > Cyclobacteriaceae > CAVQEK01. Next base: position 170,548 of record CAZQVB010000002.1, on the reverse strand, counting down.
CGAGTACGGCAAATGCATCGGGGAGCAGCTTTTGTTGATACAGGTCGAATAATGCCGGCACCAGCTTGCGCAGTGTGAGGTCGCCAGAGGCACCGAATATGACCAGGATGTGGTTTTCTGGTTTTTTCATAAAGTCAAAAATATAGAAATAGAAGCTTGTTTCACGTCTGATTGCTGTCATTTCGGCCATTGTTTGCCAATGCAGATACCTATGGCTTGCCTGCACCTGCAATGGGTAAATCAATTGGTGCGCTAACAAGCGTTTGTTCAGGTATTTTTCAATAAATACCTGAAAATATTTAGTTTTACCCGCTTTCCTTTTACACCAAACAAAAATACCTGTCGCGCTACCGGAAAGTAATATCTCAGGCGTACCGGTATTTCCAATAACCTCATATTGTCACACTGATAAATTCAAAAGAATGAACGAACAGATCATTAGCATTTCCAATGGCGAATTGAATGTGCCCGACCAGCCCGTAGTGCCTTTTATAGAAGGTGACGGCATTGGCGTCGATATCTGGCCTGCATCAAAGCATGTGTTTGACGCTGCCGTAGAAAAGGCTTACGGAGGCAAACGCAAAGTAATGTGGAAGGAAGTGCTGGCGGGCGAGAAAGCCTACAATGCCACTGGCAGCTGGCTACCGGAAGAAACTTTAGAAGCATTCAAAAAATATCTTGTGGGCATCAAGGGCCCCCTCACCACCCCGGTAGGCGGCGGCATTCGTTCGCTCAATGTGGCCCTGCGGCAAATACTCGATCTGTACGCCTGCGTACGACCGGTGCGATGGTTTAAGGGTACGCCATCTCCCGTAAAAGAGCCGGGGAAAACAGATATGGTCATCTTTCGCGAAAACACCGAGGACATTTACGCCGGCATTGAGTTCAAACAGGGCTCGGAAGAAGCCAGGAAATTTGCCGATCTGGTTCAGCAATCCTTCCCAGAACTTTTCAAAAAAGTGCGCTTTCCTGATACTGCCGGCTACGGCATAAAGCCCGTATCGGTAGAGGGCACGGAAAGGCTGGTGCGATCGGCCATAGAGTACGCCATAGAAAATAAGCGCGATTCTGTAACGCTCGTGCACAAAGGCAACATCATGAAATTTACCGAAGGCGCCTTCCGCGACTGGGGGTATAACCTGGCCAAGAAGGAATTTGGTGCCCAGGACTACGAAGGTGGACCGTGGCAGGTGATAGAGAAAGACGGACAAAA
>CAZQVB010000002.1:157059-169325 GCA_964596645.1 uncultured Roseivirgaceae bacterium | reverse complement strand
GATCATTATAAAAGATGTGATTGCCGATGCCTTTCTGCAGCAAATACTCACCCGGCCCGATGAGTATAGCGTAGTGGCCACGCTGAACCTGAACGGTGACTACATCTCCGACGCCCTTGCTGCCATAGTAGGCGGTATAGGCATTGCACCAGGTGCCAACATCAACTACAATACGGGCCATGCCATATTTGAAGCCACGCACGGCACAGCGCCGAAGTATGCGGGTCAGGACAAGGTCAATCCGGGGTCGGTTATTTTGTCGGGTGCCCTCATGTTTGAGTACCTGGGTTGGCAGGAAGCTGCAGATCTGATATACAAAGGTCTGGAAACAGCCATTGCCAGTAAGCGCGTCACCTACGATTTTGAGCGTGCTATGGATGGCGCTACTTTGCTGAAATGCTCGGAGTTTGGAGATGAAATAGTGAAGAACATGTAGAAATGAAAGGGGCACACTGAGCGTTACCCCGCTTTTCTTTTATAGAGCTAAATGAACAAAAGCCCTCAATGAGGGCTTTTTTCATGAACTATGAAAGACCCACTGCCACTTCTGCCACTCAAAATGGTTGCCTTTCCCGGTGAGTTTGTGCACCTGCACATCTTTGAGCCGCGCTATAAACAGCTCATACGCGACGTGCAAGACACCGACCGCGTATTCGGCATACCGGTATACGTGGAAAAAGTGAAGCGATTTGGCACTACCGTACGCATCACAGAAATATCAAAAACCTACAGTGATGGGCGCCTTGACATCAAAACCATTGGGCTCAGAGTGTTTGAGATAGAGGAATTGCTGAACCCAATGCCGGGCAAGCTCTATCCGGGAGCTGTAGTGACGTACCCACCCGACTCCGCAGACGGCGACAACGACCTGCGCCAGGAGATAAAACAGGAAATGGAGCGGCTGCTCAAGTTGCTCAACATATCGCACAAGATGAAGGTAGCCGGCGATATGTCAACCTATCGCATTGCACACCTGATGGGCATGCCGCTGGAAGATGAGTACAAAATGCTGAAGATTGGCAGCGAACGCGAACGGCAGAGATTTCTTCTGGCGCGCGTGTCGCAGTTGGAAAACCGTGTAGCACAGCGGCGTCAGATGCAAAAGCGCATTCAGGGCAATGGCCACTTCAAGCACCTCGACCCACTCGACTTTTAAATTCATCCGGTCTGCGCACCGGCCATGCCGGCACCGGCACTCACCCGTCGAAAGCGCCAGTAAAGCAAAATGGCCGCCACAGACAATCCTGTGAGCAAACCATACCATACGCCATGCGGCCCCCAGTTCAGCACAAAAGCCAGCACATAGGCCAGGGGAATACCAACACCCCAATAGGCGGCCAGGGTGATGTATGTGGGTATCTTCACATCAGACAGCCCGCGAAGGATACCCAGACCCACTGCCTGCAGCCCGTCGGAGAGCTGAAACATGGCAGCGATCACCAGCAGGGAAGCGGCCATCTGCTCTACCTCCACATTGTCGATGTACAATCGGGGAAGCCAGTCATTGGCCATAATAAACACCAGGGCGGTGATGCCCATAAACACCAGCACCATCAGGTAGCTGGTGAGTGCAGCCTGGCGCATGGTAGTGAAGTCGGCGCGGCCCATCTGATTGCCCACACGTATGGTGGCTGCTGCCGACAAACCCACAGCCATCATGTATGTGATGGCCGACAGGTTGAGCGCAATCTGATGGGCAGCCAATGGCACAGTACCCAGCCAGCCCATCATTATGGCCGACATGCTGAACATCGACACTTCAAAAATCAACTGAAACGCCATGGGTATACCCAATTTCAAGTTTTTAATGAACTGTTGTCGCTGAAATGACCGGAATAAAAAAGCCTCTTTGAATGGAGTAAAACGCTTGTCGAGATAGATGAACGCCAACATAGCGGCAGCCATTACTACACGCGAAATGAGCGTAGCCAGTCCGGCGCCAAACAGGCCGTATGCCGGCATACCCAGCTTGCCGAAGATGAGCACATAGTTGAGCGCTATATTCAGTGCATTGGAGGCTACCGCAAAATACATGGCCTGGCGTGTGTAGCCGAGGCCCTCGGCAAATTGCCGAAGTGCCTGGAACAGCATAAATGGGAGCAACGACACCCCGATCACCTGAAGGTATGGAATGGCCAGTTGTACTACGCCGGCCGGCTGATTGAGCAGATGTGCAAACGGAATAACGCCAAATATACCTGCTGTAAGCAGCACGCCGGCGACACAACAAATGAGCAGGCCATGCTTGAGAATATCGGTGAGTTTGCCGGCATTTTGAACACCATCGGCCTGGGCTGTGAGCGGGGTGATGGCGTAAGAAATGCCTATGCCAAAAATCATGAACAAGATGAAAAGACTGTTGGCAAACGACACAGCCGCCAAAGGCTCTTTACCCAACTGGCCCACCATCACGCTGTCTGCCACACCCACCATCATGTGCGCCAGATGACTGAGCACCACCGGGTATGCCAGCATTATAGTCTTTCGGAGATGTTGCTTCAGGTTCACAGCCTCAGGGTATAGGGCCGCGAAAATAGCGCTTATAATCTGTAATTACCGCACCAGCACCTTGCCGCTGTGCAGGAAACGCTCGCCTTGCACGCGCACCATATACAAGCCCGGCGCATTGATGGATAGATCCAAATTGAAGGTTTGGTTGAGCAGGTATTCCAGCGGATGTTCTATCAGTAACTGTCCGAGCTGGTCATACACCTGCAGCACGCCTCTTTGCCGCGAAGGTGCATTTACGGTCACTTTGAAAGCGCCGCGGGTAGGATTGGGGTAGATGACCATGCCGCCACGGGCCACATCCACAATTTGCCCAGCCGACTCGGTAAAAAATTCAATATCGTCCAGATAAATATTATTGCCGCCACCACTCACAGCCACAAAGGCAAACCGCGTATCGGGCTCACTGGCGTAGGCACTCAGATCTACCGTTATTTCTTTCCAGTCGCTCACCGAACCGGGCTGCCAATACGAGCCGGATAAATCTGAAGCCATATCAGCAGCAGTATAAGAGGCCAACACATCGTCGAAAGTACTGCCGCAGTCGGATGAGGCATAAATAAAAAGCCGGTCGTCGAAATTATTTCTTTGTCCATAGGAAAGTCGAAACTGCATGCTTGCTGCTGCAGCCGTAGAGAAGTCCAGTACAGGGCTCACGAGCCAGTCGGCCTCCCCCAGGTTTATGTCTCCGAAATACGGTATAAACGCGGCTTGTTCGCCGCTTGCCGCTCCCGCAACAGGCTCGATCTGCCACGTAGTTGCACCGTCGGGGTTCAGTGTAGACCATCCGGCGGCAGCCAGATCAGGCACAGCAAAACTCTCCCTGTAGGGTATGAAATCCCGCGAGTCGTCTATCACAAAATGACTGAACAGATAATCATTGGTCAAATTAATGTCGACCGCATTGGCCGGCAACTCCAGCTCCGCCTCAAACGAATATTCACCCTCAGCCAGGGTAAAGGCCGGCAATGCTATCCAGCGGCTTTCCAGGCTTTGCAGTGGCGGGCCGTCGTACACCAAGCTGACCGGAGCCATACCCGACAGCTGATAGTTGATCATAAAATCTTCGGCGGTAATAGTTCCCTTGTTCTCGACCAGCAATGCAGGCTGTTGCAGCCGCTCACAGGTAACGAAGGAAAAATCGCGAAGCTGAGTGATCGCCAGATCGTAGTATGGCACATTGGGCGGCAGGGCTCCCGGAGAAGAAGTGAGGGAGAGCCTGCGCGGTGCATTCTCGAGTACGATCTGCATGCGTGCCACCTGCCCTTCCGTAAAAGCGTTCATGCAGGCATCGGCGGTGTAGTAGAGATAATTTTCTGTCATATCCAGGGTGCCGCACGAGGATACAGAAGATGGGCACTCTGCATTGTAGTTGCGGCTGCTCACAGGCGTATCCTCCACAAAGTCATCTACGCTGCATCCTCCATCGCCCCATACATGGCGCAGGCCCAGAAAATGGCCCACCTCGTGGGTGGTGGTGCGGCCCAGATCGTAGATGGAACGCAGGTTGGCAGAGGGATCTTTACTGATAGAACCAAACACCTGATAGTCGATGAGCACCCCATCGGTGAGCCGGGTACCTTTGTCCTGATCGTCCAGCCCTGGCAGATTAATGTCGGGATACTGCCCCACGCCCAGGTAATCGGCGGACAGATTGGTTACCCACACATTCATGTAATCTTCGGCAGGCCAGTAACTGATCGACGACAACAGGTTGCGTTCAAAAATAGTGTAGGCTGTTTTCGTACCCTTGCGGCGCACAATGCCGGTAGTGGGCTCACCGCCGGGTGTGCGCTGCGCCAGTTTGAATACTACATTCATAGAACCGGCTATAGCCACAAAGGCGGGATGGGTTTGGCTGGCGTCCAGGTTTTCGCGTCGGAAGTCTTCGTTGAGCACTGCTACCTGAGAAAGTACCTGTTCATCGCTGATGTTGACCCCCTGCCCTACGGGCTCGCCATTGTGAATCACATGCACCACTACGGGTATCACCAGTGGGTCTTCCTGTACCTCTCCCCTGCGCAGCGCAGTGCCTGATGCTTTTTCTTGCATGAGCTGTCGGTGCATCCAGCGCTCAAAAGCAGCCACATCAGGAACAGACGGATGTTGGTTGCGGCGATATTGCTCAGCGACTTCAGTGCCACACCGCTCTTGCGCCAAGGCGGTCTGGTTGAGCAAAGGGACCAGGAGAAAAAATAGGGTAAGACGGATCATCGTAAAAATGTCGGCTTTGTAAAGGCTATACAGGCCATCTCGCGTACGATCGATACGCCTGTAGATTGCAGACATCAGACCTCTGCCACATTGATGGCCTCTACCGATGTTATTTCCGGCACTGCGCGTATAATGGCCTCTTCCACGCCGGCCCGCAGCGTCATCGAAGACATTGGGCAACTGCCGCAGGCACCGAGCAATTCCAAACGCACCACATTGTCTGTGGTGATCTCAAGGATTTTCACGTCGCCGCCATCGGCGTTGAGGTAGGGCCTTATGGTTTGTAATGCTTCCTGCACGCGTGGTGTGAGCCTGTGCTCACCGGCTATATCGTTTTCTTTCATCATGCTTTTACCTCCACTACTTTTGTCTTTGGCCCGGCAGCATTTCTTATCGCTATTTGCTGGGCCAGGCTTTTTGCGAGTGCATCAAATGAGAGCGAAAGTACGCCTTCTTTGAGTGCAGCCGGATATCCGCTGTCGCCGCTTTCGCGAATGCCCTGCACCAAAGGCACCTCGCCCAAAAAGGGCACCCCATGCTTTTCGGCAAGCTGCCGCCCGCCGTGTTTGCCAAAAATATAATACTTGTTGTCGGGCAGCTCCTCAGGCGTGAACCAGGCCATATTTTCTACAATACCGAGAATGGGCACATTGATCTGTGGTTGTTGGAACATGGCTACACCCTTTTGTGCATCGGCCAGTGCTACCTTTTGTGGTGTGGTCACGATCACTGCGCCCGTCACGGGCAGGGTCTGTACTAGTGTGAGGTGAATGTCGCTGGTGCCGGGTGGCAGGTCAAAGAGCAAATAGTCGAGTGCGCCCCATTCCGTATCGGTGATAAACTGCTTGAGCGCCGAGCTTGCCATGGGCCCCCGCCATACTATGGCGCTGTCGGATGGTGACAAAAAACCAATGGATATGAGCTTTACGCCATATTGTTCTATGGGAATGATCCAATTCTTGCCATCCACATTCTTCACATTCGGGCGCTCATTTTCACAGTTGAACATGGTAGGTACCGACGGGCCGTATATATCGGCATCGATGAGCCCTACACGGGCGCCACTGCGGGCCAGGGCCACGGCAAGATTGGCAGCCACAGTCGATTTGCCCACACCGCCCTTGCCTGATGCCACCGCCACCAGGTTTTTTACGTCAGGCAGTATTGCCCCCCCATCTCGTGCGCTGGTAACGGAAGAGGTCATGTGGATATGAAAATGGTAGGCGTCGCCAAATGCTTTTTCAAGGGCCGTTTCACAGTCGCGGCGTATCATCTCTTTCAGCGGGCATGCCGGGGTGGTGAGCACCACGGAGAATGATATTTCTCCCTCACCGAGTTCCACATTTTGTATCATGCCCAGGCTTACCAGATCCTGATGCAGATCAGGGTCCTGAACGGTGGATAATGCTTTTAAAACCTGCTCCTTAGTCACTGCCATCTCTATCTTTTACATTAAAAAAACCGGCCATTGCAAATTTAGTTGTGCCAGATTAAAATTAGTCCAAATTAGCATTATTTTCTGCCCCCCTTCCGGTGATGCAGATATATGCCAACATTTATAATATATAAATTTTTTGGCCACGACTAACTAATCACGATGCCCAGGGGTTTGGCAAACTCGACCTCAGCCTTTTTCAGCTCCATGGCGATCTGCAACAATTCGGTTTGCTTCACCTGGTCGGTCTCTGTTTTCAAGTCTTCTTTTACCAGGGTGAGCAGTTTTTTTATACGTCTGAACTTCAGCCGCAGTATGTTGGAATAGACGGAGTGGTGCAGCAGTTCGGCCTCTCTGGGCACAAATATCTTGTACTTCTCCCAGTTCTCGCTGATCTCGTAGCGCGTACTGGTGAGCTCCATGGCCACGCCCACCATTTCCATGGTGCCCTGCCTCAGCAGATCTTCTGTGCTGGTGATGTGTCCGTTGTGCAGGTTGTTTTTGAACAACTGCAGAATTTCGTTATAGACCGGTGTGTGAAATTCCGTTTCGCCCAGTTCCTCGAGGTAGTGGTCCAGCAGCCTGTACTTTTCTTCTATTTCATTGAAGCCATAGTTGAGCAGCAACCGTATGGATTCGCGCTCCTGCAAGGCCACAGAGTCTATGGCCATTTTTTCCGGCTCTGGCTCATGAATGATCTCCGGCGCTTCATCTGGTGCAGATTTTTCCGGCCTTCGCCCCTCCTGCCGGCGCGCGATCAGTATTTTGTTCAGCTCACTGTACAGCACCTGTTCCTCCAGCCCCAGCAGATTGCTGCTTTGCTTCATAAACAAGGCCCGCTTTACCGGATCGGTGACCAGTGAAATACTGGCTATGATTTGATTGATGGCTTCTGCACGGCGAATGGGATCATCGCCGGCGGAGCGGTGGAGTAGTTGTGTCTTGAAAGCGATAAAATCCTGCGTACTCTCCTTTAGGAACGCCTGGAAGCCCATTGTGCCAAGCCTTCGCGCGTAGCTGTCGGGGTCCTCTCCATCGGGAAACACCACCACGCGTACGTTCATTCCCTCAGACAATATCATGTCGATGCCGCGCAGGGATGCATGCATGCCGGCTGCGTCTCCATCGAAAAGCACAGTGATGTTTTCAGTGATGCGCTTAATGAGCCGCACCTGGTCTTCGGTAAGGGCAGTACCCGAAGACGACACCACATTTTCCACCCCTGCCTGATGCATGGAAAGCACATCGGTATAGCCCTCTACCAGGTAGCAGTTGTCTTGTGCGCGTATGGGTCGGCGGGCCTGCGCAAGTCCATACAGCACATGGCCTTTGTGGTAGACGGCGGTTTCCGGAGAGTTGAGGTACTTGGGTTGTTTCTTATCACTGGTAAGTATGCGGGCACCAAAAGCTATGGCCTTGCCTGAGGCATTGTGCACCGGAAAGATCACCCTGCCGCGAAAGCGATCGTAGGTGCGGTCTTCTTTGGCGATGATGAGGCCGGCCTTTTCCAGCAGCACTGCGCTGTAGCCTTTTGTAAGTGCAGCCTGCTTCAGTGCATCCCAGGAGTCGAGGCTGTAGCCAAGCTCAAATTTTTTGATGGTATCGTCAGAAAACCCCCGCTCTTTGAAGTAAGAAAGGCCTATTGCTTGTCCTTCTTCATGGTGCCAAAGCAGGTCTGAGAAAAAATCTTTGGCAAAGTTGAGAATGATGAACAAGCTCTCCCTCTCACTTTGCTGCTCTTTTTCCAGGTCTGTCTGCTCCTCCTCCTGCACGTCGATGCCATACTTTTTGGCCAGGTACAGCAAGGCATCTACATAGCTGAGGCCGTCGTATTCCATCAGAAAATCGATGGCCGAGCCCTGCTTGCCGCTGCTAAAGTCTTTGAAGTTCTGGTTTTTGGGAAATACAAAAAAAGATGGTGTGCGCTCCTCGCTGAATGGACTCTTGGCGCGGTAGTTATGCCCAACGCGTTTCATGCGGATGAAATCGCCGAGTACATCCACGATGTCCATACGGCCTTTTATTTCCTCTACTGTTTCCTTAGGAATGCGCACCCTTACAATGGTTCTGTTTGGAAGTCAAAATTATCAGATTAAGTTGGATAACGAGTAGGTTGTACGAGAAGGCGAGTAAAAACAGCAACGCAGCTAAGCTTCCTTAAATGACTAAAGTATACGCACACCGTGAGGCGGCCATGGCTTCACCGCAAGAAGGCCAACCTCTGCACCCACTCAAAAACACGCATATTCTCTCTTCATCTTACATGGCAATACGTGATGAAATCATTATATTTCACACCAGCCGCACTGCCTGTCGCTATAGCCCATTGAGCACTTTACTGTTTATCTGAATACTCATGACCACCATTTAAGCTCTTTATGGGCAATAAAGCTGGCCGACGCATATCTCCAGGTGACCATTTTTGGGAAGCCGCATTAAGCACAACCGGATGATATCCAGAAACCAATTGCTGAATTTTTTTACAAAAACCTACAACCCATGCACCGCAACCTATACCTGAAATTATTGGCTTGTACAGCCATCATCTTAATGGCCAGGATGACCTCGGCCCAGCAAACCGTCACCATTGGCAGTGAAGCGCTCAATGAAAAATCAGTGCTTATGCTTATTTCCCCATCGGGAAACCAGGGGCTCATATTGCCTGTGGCACAAACCAAAGAATCAGTGAATCCCGGCAGTGCAGAAAAAGGCATGATTGTGTTTGACGACTCCGACGATAAAGTATACCTCTGGGATGGCAACGCCTGGCAAGACCTGGTCGGCAGCGGCTCCGTGAGCGTCAGTCATCTCGACGATCTCACCGATGTAAACACCATCGGGGCCACCAGTGGTCAGGTGCTTAAATGGAACGGAACCGCCTGGGCGCCCGCCACTGACGATGCCGGCGGACCGGGCGGCACCGACAGCCAAACACTATCCTTCAACACAACCACCAAAGTGCTCAGCATTCAAAACGGCAACAATGTAGACCTCAGCAGCCTCATTGGCACCGGCGACGGCTGGGGCACCCAGGCAGTGGAAAGAGACAACAGCCTTCAAGGCAATGGCACCGCGGCTAGTCCCCTGGGCCTGGCGCCGCAGGGTGCGGCAAGCGGCCAGGTGCTGAAATGGGACGGTGGCAAATGGGTGCCCGCCAACGATAATGTGGCCGGCGGCGGAGGTGCGGTCAATGCCAGCCCACGCCTGAGTGGCGACGGCAGCGCCGGCAGTCCACTCGATATCGCACGGCAGGGCGCGGGTACGGGGCAGGTGCTCAAGTGGGATGGCAGCAATTGGTCGCCGGCCGATGACCAGGCAGGTGCGGGCGGCGCCACCTACAGCGCCGGCACCGGCATCGCCATCAATGGCTCCAATGTAATCTCCAACACCGGCGACGCCGACAGCGACCCGGCCAATGAGCTGCAGGATATCAGCTTCAATGCAGGCACCAACCAGCTCTCCATCTCTGGCGGCAGCACCGTGACGCTGCCCTCCGGTGGCACCGATGCCGATGCAGATCCAACGAATGAGATTCAGACGATTGCCAAATCCGGCAACACGGTCACACTGTCCAACAGCGGGGGCTCCTTCACCGATGAAGTGAACGACGCCGACAGCAACCCGGCCAATGAGCTGCAAAACCTCTCCCTCACCGGCACCACGATCAACATCTCTGGTGGCAGCGGCGTAGACCTGGCGCCCATCATCCCGCCCGGCGGCACCGACAATCAAAACCTCACCTTCAACACCAGCACCAATGCATTGTCGATAGAAGACGGCAATAGCGTAGACCTGAGCAGCCTGGCAGGCGGTGGCAGCTCTGTCTGGTCTGCCAATGGAGACAAAATCTTCTACAACACGGACAATGTGGGCATCGGCCTCGACAACCCACAGGCCAAGCTGCACCTGTTGCACAACAGCGGCGTCGGCATGCCACACTTGCTGCTGACCGAGGATGATACCGACTACGCCAGGCTCACCCTCAACAACAGCACGGGGCACTTCTGGACGGTAGCTGCCCGAAACGACGAAGACATCATCAATGAGAGGTTCAACATATTCAACAGCCGCGGTGGCGATATCTTCAGCCTTACCGGAAATGGAAGACTCGGCATTGGCGTAGGCACAAACCCCAAAAGCACCTTAGACATAAAAGGAGGAATGTGGGATGTAGGCACTACAGAAGGCGATTTGCGGATTGGAACTGATACACACCGCCTAAAGATAGGGGTGGCCACAGGCGGGGGTGGTGCCGGCGATGTACGCATACGGGCCATGGGCGGTAGCAATCGCCTGCTGCTGGGTGGCGGTGCCAACAGTGTGATGGAGATCAATGAAACCAATGTTGGGATAGGCGTATTTTCTCCTGGGGGGAAATTGCACATCAAGCATCCGTTCATCAGCCCCATCCTTCTTTTGGAAAGTGAAGGCGGAGATCGCTCTTCCGTAAAGTTCTCAAAAACGGGCAGCAGTGGTTATTGGGACATGGTGGCCGGCATTCGTACCGATCCGGCATCCGGCACCATGAGCTACTACTATGTGGAAGACGGCTTCACAAGCAACGTGATGACCATGCGCGGCAATGGCAAGGTGGGCATCAATAATTTTGAGCCGGAAACAGCCCTTGATATACTGGGCGGCCAGTGGAACCTCGACGCCACCGAAGGCGATGTGAGAATAGGCAATGCCGCCTACCGGCTAAAAATAGGTGTGGCCCTGGGCGGTGGCGGGGCCGGCACAGTGCGCATCAGGGCCAAGGGTGGTGTCAATCAGCTCAGGCTGGGCGCCAACGACAATGATGTGATCATTGTAAAGGAAGATGCTATAGAAGTAAACGGAGAGGTTAACCGCACACCAACAGGCCTTGCCCATATGCTGCCCATTGCCTATGGGCAGGTAAACGCCAATGGCACCTTTCCCACAGGAGTTGTGGCCAATGGAAGCGGCAACTTTACGGTAAATAAAGTGGGCATAGGCCAGTATGAGGTTTATGTGAATGGTCAGTCATTTTACGGCTGCACCGCCATTGTTTCCAGAATTGCCAAAGGTCATGCGATCCATTCTTACGGAGGAGCATACATGGCCGTTTCTACCTATGATTTTGCCGGTACATTGGTCGATGCCCCATTTTCATTCCTGATATTCAAACCATAACAGTCTCATCGTGATGCTGCGGAGGCGCCATCAGCCGTGCCGCAAAAGCCTTTGTCAATACTTACACACCAAACCAACTAAAACAGAAAAATGCCATGAAAAATTCCAAAATCCTTCTTCTCGTTGCCTTACTGCTATTCGCAGGCATGTCGTACGCTCAGACGAAAGAGCCACAAAAAGATAAGACCAAAAGCACCAGCAACCTGCTGGACGACCAGACGAACCTCTACAAAGACTTTCTCGGCGACACCGCTTCAGGAATGGACATGTCGGAGATCAACGGTTATCTGGACCTGGTAGAGCAAAGTGAACTGGACCCTGAGCAGAAAAAGCAAGCGGTAGATTTTTACAATAGTTATGATGCCGCTGAAAAATCGGGGCAGATCGACTCGCTGAGGCAGACGCTGGAGAAATTGTTGGAGGAACACGATGAAAACCCGGTCGAGCACAATCCAGGACTTCGATAGCCTGTTTCAAGGCATTTTTATACAAACGCTACGGTTATGAAAAATATACTCCCACCTGTTCTCATTGCCATCACAGCCCTGATGAGTTGCCTCCCCTGCCGCTATGCCATGGCACAGTGGCACGCGGGGGCCGGCTCAACGATGGCTGTCGGCGCCACCACCATAGCCAGCAATGGCAGCATAAGTCTGTACGGCGGCGGGGAATGGTCAGACGAGTGCCAGCTGTACCTCCGCGGCACCGGGTGGCTCCACAGCCAAAATGCCCTGCAATTGGGCACCCTGCGGCTGGCTGGCGAATATGAGGCAGAAGGGGTGATCCAAATAGCCCAGGTGCTGCAATTGGAAGAAGGCATGCTTACGCCCATTGAAAACACACAAATCATCATTGGCCCAATGGCACAGGCCGTGTCTGCCAATCAGGCACATGTGGCAGGTATGCTCTATCACCGTGGCACCGGCAGCAAGTTTTTCCCTATCGGAAAAAACGG
>CAZQVB010000002.1:144297-157049 GCA_964596645.1 uncultured Roseivirgaceae bacterium | reverse complement strand
TACACCCCCGTCACCCTTACTGATGTGCAAGGTGATGAGGGTCTGCTCATTGGGCTTGAAGCCCACAACGACGACCTGGGCATAGAGGCGGCCAAAGCCTATATGGCGGTTATTTCGCAACATTGGTATTGGGAAATAGTGGCCGATGGTGCATTTAACGGCTCCCTGGTGCAGTTGCCCCTGACGGCAGAAGATGCATCCTGGCAGTCTGCAACCACGTCGCCCACTATATTGCAGACTGGCAAAGGTGGAGAAGGCCTTACAAATCTGGGCGTGATTGATGCTGCCAATCCTACTGTGCTGGAAAGCAAATTGCTGGCAACCGGCCCCTACCTGCTGCTGGGCTACGAGAGCACGGCTGATCCCGTCATTCACAACATAGTGACCCCTTCGGAGGCAGACGGAAAAAACGATCATTTTCACATCAACAACATAGCGCCATATGCTGCCGACAATCTGGTGATACTGCTGGACCGCTGGGGCACGGAGGTGTGCAGGATGATCAACTTTGACAATGACCCTGCAAGCCAAACCGGGTGCAACCTCAGCCAACTGCCAGCCGGCAATTACATCTGCCTGTTGCAATACAGCACCAAAACACTGCCCCCCACCATGATCACCATCATCAAATAATCTCTGAAACCAGCGACCTGCACCATGAAAAACCTTACTCCCTTTCTCCTAATACTGCTCGCCACATCTGCCGGGTACGCCCAAGACATTCCGCTGTTCAGTCAGAAACTCACGCAATCGTTTTTGTATAATCCCGCCCTGGCCGGGCACAGCCATGGCTCCGTCACCTATGCATACCGCAGTGCCTTTGCCCGGGTAGAGGGCAGCAACAGGAGCAATTATCTTAGCTTTCAGGCGCCCTTAAGGCAGCATACCTTTGGTGTAGGCGCGAACATCTTTACAGAAAAGATCAACTTCTTGAGCAACACATATGCTTCGCTGGCGCTAGCCTACCATCTGGAACTTGGCAATGACCAACTGCTCTCGGCAGGGCTGGCAGGTGAGTACAACTTCCTGCGGCCCGACTACGACCGCATTGTGGGCGATGTAACAGACAACATGCTGAAAATGCTTGATGAAGGGGACATGGACAAACCGGATGTATCATTCGGGCTACACTACAGCCATCCGTATTTCAAGATTGGCCTGGCAGCCAACCGCCTGGTTACCTCCTTTAGCAATGACAGCCAAACCAACATGCTGTCGCAATACATTACCGCCCAGGCATCGGGCCATATACCGCTGCGCTACGATAAGGATGTGCTGGAGCCCGTGTTTGTTTATCGAAAATTCTCCAGCATCAGCAGCACTTTCGACCTTGGCTTTTATTATACCTACAATAATCTGGTAATACTGGGCAGCTCGGCCCGCATGGGCATCATCAACGAATTTGCCTCGGTAGAAAATAAAGGCATCGACATTGTAAATCTCACCGCCGGCTTGCGTGTGGCAGGGCAGGTACTGGTCGGCTTTAGCTATGATATTTACAACAACAGCGCCGCCCCTCTGGGCAACAGCAGCGAAATAACCCTGCGATACGATTTTGCAAACACTGAGCGGCAGGCTGACTTTCGAAAGCAAAACGGCAGCCCGACCAACTTCAAAGGCCGAATGAAAAGGCATAAAATGAAAAAGCCCAAAAACAAGCGCTTCTGGTAGCACGGTAGCGCAGCAGCTTTCAATTATCAATTAACATGTCTCCGCCGGTAGGGGTGCAACCATTTTCACGCGCCTGCAATATGTTACTTTCTTCACGCCAACAGTGGCAAAAATAATGAGCAAGCAGGCACCCACCCTTTGCCTGATTGCATGACGTAGTTTTTGTCATTCTGATATTCAAGAAATCAGCATAAGCTTCTTTCCTGTCTCAAAGTCAAGGGCAAACCCAACGCCCTGAAGTGACCCTACTCCAGCCACTGGTTTGCGCTTTTAAAGTACATCCACCAGTCGATCACTGATCAAAATCTTGCCACAACATGGGAAAATGTCATGTTTTTGCACACGTGAAACATCTAGTTTTGTATGCGATGAAGAAGGATTTTCACTTTTCATTCTACCTGGCCACCGGCACACGAGTCTACATTTTTAATTAATCGCTTCTCATATGGACAAGTACTTATATTTATCGGTAACACCTGAGGCGCTGATATCATCAATGCTATCTCCTCAGGAATTTGGCAGCTACCTGGCTACCGGCACCAAAAAAAGGTCGCGCGGTCAGGCTGTGTTTTTCGAAGTAGACGCCGCACAGGCGGGTGATCTGGCACCGGCGGCCTACATCGAGCAACACTGCAAACCCCACCCCAACGGCACACCCAAGCACTCGCTGTATCTTTCCATCTATCGCGTGCTGGAGCGCGTGCCATTGAGCGCGCTCAAAAACCTGTATCTCACCACCGACGACGGCCGGGTGCTTACCATTCAAAAGCAAGAATACAAGGCGGCAGCATCCAAGGGACTTCATCTGTACCAGGAACTTTGCCCCGTCACGCCGCGCATAGCCAGCAGTCTTGAGCCGGAAAAATTCATGAAATATGTCACCAATCCTGAGAATAAGGTATCCGTACCGTCACTCTTTTTTGTAGAGCTTGAGCTTGGTGCACTCACCACCGACCCGGTAGCCGGCACAGCCGACGACCTGCCCTACCCCAACATCCCGCATTTGCGCGATTGCCTGGTAGGCCTGCAGCACAACGACAATAAAACCACCAAAACGGTGATCCGGTACTTCAATGGCGATGTGCCTTACCGCACATGCAAAGGCGGCTTTTACGTAGGCAGCCACACGCAGATGCTTTTTTACCCATTCCCCACACGCGAAAAACTGGAAATGGATCATCATGCATGGTGGCGCTCAGCACTTACCCTGGGCTTTAATTAATATTTCACAGACTCTTTCACTTTAAATTATACAGTTATGGAGCTAATTTTTTGGATCGTTCCTGCAGCATCGGTTCTGGCGTTGGCATTTGCCTATTACTTCTACCGCCAGGTGCTAAAGGAAGATGAAGGGACGGAATTTATGAAGAAAATTGCCTCGCACGTGCGCAAAGGGGCGATGGCTTACCTCAAGCAACAATATAAAGTGGTGATCATATTCTTTGTCGTGCTCACCATCATGTTTTCTATACTGGCTTATGGCTTTCAGCTTCAAAACCCCTGGGTGCCTTTTGCATTCCTTACCGGTGGTTTGTTTTCGGGTATTGCCGGCTTTCTGGGCATGAAAACCGCCACCATGGCTTCGGCGCGTACAGCCAATGCCGCGCGTCAGTCGCTGGATAAGGGCTTGAGGATTGCCTTTAGGTCGGGTGCCGTTATGGGCCTTGTGGTAGTAGGCCTTGGCTTACTCGATATATCGGTGTGGTTTGTCGTACTCAATTGGTTCTACCCCACAGCCGACGATGCACACAACATGATGATCATCACCACCACCATGCTCACCTTTGGTATGGGCGCCTCGGCACAGGCATTGTTTGCCCGCGTGGGCGGAGGTATTTATACCAAAGCGGCAGACGTGGGCGCCGACCTGGTGGGCAAGGTAGAGGCCGGCATCCCGGAAGATGACCCGCGCAACCCGGCCACCATTGCCGACAACGTAGGCGACAACGTAGGCGACGTGGCAGGCATGGGCGCCGACCTGTACGAATCTTATTGTGGATCAATACTGGCCACGGCGGCATTGGGCGCAGCGGCATTCATGACCAATCCTGCCGCCCAGATGAAAGCCGTACTTGCACCCATGCTCATAGCAGCAGTCGGCATCGTGCTGTCTATTATTGGCATCTATGCTGTGAAAACAAGAGAAGGTGCTACCCAAAAACAGCTCATGGGCTCGTTGGGCAAAGGCATCAATATGAGCTCTGTGCTGGTGGTGGTGGTATCGCTGGGGCTGCTTTATATCCTTCAAATAGACAACTGGCTGGGCATCTGGGGTGCCATAGTCACCGGCCTGCTGGTGGGTATCGTCATAGGCAAAGCCACCGAGTATTACACTTCCGAAGAATACAAACCCACACAAAAGATTGCTGAAAATGCCGAGACAGGTCCTGCCACGGTGATCATCTCCGGGCTGGGCATAGGCATGGTTTCTACAGCCATACCTGTGCTTGCCGTATCGCTGGGCATTATTCTGGCTTTCCTATTTGCCAGCGGCGGTGATATGGACAACATGGCCATGGGCTTGTATGGCATAGGCATCGCTGCAGTCGGCATGCTTTCTACGCTGGGCATCACGCTGGCCACCGACGCCTATGGCCCCATCGCCGACAATGCCGGTGGCAACGCCGAGATGGCCGAGCTTGGGCCTGAAGTGAGAAAACGCACCGATGCGCTCGACTCACTTGGCAACACGACGGCCGCTACAGGAAAAGGCTTTGCCATAGGCTCTGCGGCACTTACCGCGCTGGCCCTGCTGGCCTCTTATATAGAAGAAATAAAGATAGGCATCGACAGGCTGATCCAAACCACGGGCAGCTTTACCTTCCCCAGTGGCATGCAGGTGGCGGATCGACTGGAGCTTTCACAGATCAGTATTAATGAGTTCATGAACCACTTCGAGGTGCACCTCATGAACCCAACCGTGCTCATCGGTGTATTTATCGGCTCCATGATGGCCTTCCTCTTCTGCGGCCTCACCATGAACGCCGTAGGCCGTGCCGCCGGTAAAATGGTAGACGAAGTGCGGCGCCAGTTCAGGGAGATGCCCGGTATACTGGAAGGCAAGACGGAGCCCGACTACGCACGATGTGTGGAAATATCGACTAAAGGTGCTCAGGTAGAAATGCTGCTGCCCTCAATCCTGGCCATAGCTGTGCCCATTGCGGTGTGCCTCATCTTTGGCGTGGCTGGCTCTATGGGCTTGCTGGCCGGCGGGTTGGGTACTGGTTTTGTGCTGGCGGTGTTTATGTCCAACTCAGGCGGCGCCTGGGACAATGCCAAGAAATACATAGAGTCGGGCCATAAAGGTGGCAAAGGCTCTACCGCCCATAAGGCCGCCATCATTGGCGATACGGTAGGCGATCCGTTCAAAGATACGTCAGGCCCAAGCCTCAACATCCTCATCAAACTTATGAGCATGGTCACCATCGTGATGGCCGGCGTCACAGTGGCAGTGAGCTTGTTTGGGTAATCTGGTAAAGTTTTAGAGCAAAAGCCCCGCCCACATCAGGCGGGGCTTTTTTTGTGGCAAGGTGGCCGGTGGCATCATCTGTATTATTTTTTCCGAAGTGCCGTAAAAACCCAATGATTGCTAAATTGCCGCTTTATTGATACTAAATTTTTTTCCCCACCATGAATACGCACCCAAGCACAGAAAAAGTGGAGCAGGCCTATAGACTGGCCAAAGAGCAATACGCCAATATGGGCGTAGATACAGAAGAAGTGCTGGATGTATTGGCGAAAGTGCCCATTTCGCTGCATTGCTGGCAAACAGACGACGTGGCAGGGCTGGAGCAGTCCGACAGGCTGTTGGGAGGCAGTGGCTTGCAGGTGACCGGCAACTATCCGGGCAAGGCGCGCAATGTGCACGAGATGCGGCAGGACCTGGAAAAAGTGCTCTCACTGCTGCCCGGCACGCACCGCCTAAACCTCCACGCAAACTATGGCGAGTTTGGCGGTAAGCCGGTAGACCGCGACCAGGTAGCTCCGGAACATTTTCAGGGCTGGGTGGTGTGGGCAGTGAGCAACAATCTAAAGCTCGATTTCAACAGCACGCTCTTTTCACATCCCAAGACAGGCACGGGTTTCACACTGTCGTCGAAAGATGAGTCGATACGGCAGTTTTGGGTGCGGCACGTACAACAATGCCGTGAAATCAGTGCGTTCATGGGGCGCGAACTCGGATCAGCCTGTATACACAACATCTGGATAGCCGATGGCATGAAGGATACACCGATCGACCGCTACGGACATCGCGCACAACTGAAAAAATCGCTGGATGAGGCAATGGAAAAACCATATGACCCTCAACTGATGAAAGATGCTGTGGAAAGCAAACTCTTCGGCATTGGCAGTGAAGCATATGTGGTGGGTTCGCACGAGTTTTACCTGGGCTATGCCATTCAAAATAAAAAATTGATTTGCATTGACAGCGGGCACTTTCACCCCACCGAAGTAGTGGCCGACAAAATTTCTTCCATCCTGCAATTTGCCGACGAGCTGCTGCTTCACCTCACACGTGGCTTGCGCTGGGACAGCGACCATGTAGTGACCATGAATGACGACATCGTGCTGATCTGCCAGGAAATTGTGCGCGCACAAGCCCTGAACCGCGTACACCTGGGGCTCGACTTTTTCGATGCCAGCATCAACCGTGTGGGCGCTTATGTGACCGGCACCAGGGCCGCCATCAAAAGTTTGCTGTTTGCCCTGCTGGAGCCTGTGGGGCAATTGAAGGAATTGGAAAACAGAGGGCAGTATTTTCAGCGCCTGGCCATGCTCGAAGAGCTCAAGTCGGCACCCTTTGGCCAGGTGTGGGATTATTATTGCCTGAAAAATGACGTGCCGCCGGGCCATGGATACATCGCCGAAGTAGAGCAGTACGAGCAGGCAGTACTGTCGAAAAGAAATTGATACTGCGGCACAGGTCGTCGGAATGATGGTTCAAAACCCGGTTCATGTCAAAATTCAATTCCTAAAAAGCCTTATCAACTGACTTTCATCATGCGCTCGGCTTACTTTTTTATATAATTTCAAACCCATATTCCTTTTGTCAATAATGCCATCATCATGAAAATGAAAACGCTTTTTGCCATTGCCCTGGCCTTCGTTCTATTCTCTTGCGACAACCAGCCCTTGCCCACAGCATCCGACAATGACTATGCTTCGGAAGACGACCAGATAGCCGACGTACTTGCAAACCTTACGCTGGAGCAAAAGGTGGGACAGATGACTCAGATCACCATTACGGCTTTTATTGAGCAGGGCAATGCCGACCGCCCGGCGCGGCCCATCGTCTGGAATGAGCAACTCCTTGATTCGGCCTTCAATCATTACTTCATCGGCTCTATACTGAACACCCCGGCACCAGACTACACGCTGGAAGAATGGCAGCAACTGACCTCCGGCCTGCAGGAGCGCGCCCTCAACGCCGGTGCTCAGGTACCACTGCTGTACGGCTATGATGCGGTGCATGGCGCAGGCTACCTATACGGTGCCACACTCTTTCCACAGCAAATTGGCATGGCTGCCTCACGCAACCGTGCTCTGGTAGAAGAAGGCGCTGCCATCACTGCCTATGAGTCGAAAGCGGCCGGTGTACACTGGACGTTCTCGCCTGTGCTCGACGTGACCCGCACCCCGCTGTGGCCGCGTTTGTACGAATCATTTGGCGAAGACCCATACTTATGTGGTGAGATGGGCAAAGCAGTGGTGAAGGGCTACCAGGGCGACGACATGGCTGCCCCGGGTAAACTGGCGGCCTGTCTGAAGCACTACATGGGCTACGGCGCGCCCCTGAGCGGCAAAGACCGTACGCCGGCATGGATACCAGAGCGCTACTTGCGCGAGTTTATACTACCTCCTTTTGCCGAAGCGATAGAGGCAGGTGCCGCCACCGTCATGATCAACTCAGGAGAAATCAATGGTATACCCGTGCACGCCAACTACCACATACTCACCGAAATACTGAAGGAAGAGCTTGGGTTCGATGGCTTTGCAGTCACCGACTGGCAGGATATACAATTTCTCTACAGCATGCACCGGGTGGCTGCCAACAACCGCGAAGCCGTGAAGATGGCGGTGAATGCCGGCGTGGACATGAGCATGGTGCCTTTCGACTTCTCCTTCGCCCGCGACCTCATTAGTCTGGTAAACGACGGCGAAGTACCGATGTCGCGCATTGACGACGCCGTCACACGCATACTGCGGGTGAAGCAACGGCTGGGCCTGTTCGATAAGCCATTCATCGACAAGAATGACTATGCAGACTTTGGCAATGAAGAAGCCATAGAGGCCAGCTACGAAATGGCCAAAGAATCGATGACGCTGCTGAAAAACGACCGCAACGTGCTGCCACTGCCGCGCGGCAAGCGCGTGCTGGTGACAGGCTATACCGCCGATAAGCTTACTGTGCTGAACGGCGGCTGGACACACACCTGGCTGGGCGACAACGAAATGGTGATGTATGAAGACAAACGCACCATACTACAGGCCATACAAGATGAAGCCGGCCTGGACAAGGTGGTGTATGTGGAAGGTACCGGCTACGATGCCGACATCAATACCGCACAAGCGCTGCGTGCAGCCAGTCAGGCCGATTATATCATTGCCTGTATAGGCGAAAAAACCTATACAGAAAATGTAGGCAACATCAACGAAATGCAACTGCCGGAGGCACAACTCAACCTGGTGAATCAACTGTCACGCGCAGGCAAGCCCATTATTCTGGTGCTCGTGCAAGGCCGCCCCAGGCTTATACGCACCATAGAGCCACATGCCGATGGCATACTTATGGCCTACCTGCCAGGCTATGAAGGCGGACGCGCCATAGCCGATGTGCTGTTCGGCGATACCAACCCATCGGGAAAATTGCCTTTTACCTATCCTCAATACAGCAACAACCTGGTGACTTATGATCATAAGTTTTCGGACGAAATGCACGTCAATTTTAAGATCCCGGAGTTTTTGCCGCAGTATGAGTTTGGCCACGGCCTCAGCTATACCACTTTTGCTTACAGCAATCTGACCACTACACCGCTGGATACCTTTGCCATGGACGATCTGGTGCAGGTATCGGTAGAAGTGGAAAACACCGGGCCGCTACCCGGCAAAGAAGTGGTGTCGCTGTATACACGCGATCATGTAGCCAGCATAACGCCCTCAGTGCGCAGACTGCGCCGCTTCGAAAAGATACATTTGAATGCAGGTGAAAAGAAAACTGTCACTTTTGAGCTGAACAGCGAGGATTTCTCCTTTATTGGGGCAGAGGACAGACTGGTAGCAGAAACCGGCGCTTTCTCCTTGCTTGTGGGCGATCAGGAAAAAATTGTTTATTTGAAATAAAGCGGCTCCCAAATCAGGAACAAGGTGCACGATCTTCCTGATTTGGGACGTTTTACCTATTGTAAGGCCATTGCTTTTTTATATTCAATTTTTAAAGTGCTGATAACAAATACATTATACAAGCATTTTTATTTCGGTATCACTTTTGAACTTTTTCTCTTATGAAAGCTATACGACCGAAGTTTATTTCCAATCCCTTTAGAAGCCAAAAGAAAATAAAGGCGCTGGTGGTGCATCCTGATGTGCGCCAACAAGTACAACTGGCACGCGCCATTGATACCTGGGTGGAAAGCATCGATATGACTGACAATGCAGAAGAGGCATTCACCCTGTCGTCCTTTATGCACTATCAGCTCATCATCATGGACCTGAACCTGCCCCGATACAACGGCTTTGAGCTGGCAGAAAAGATCAGGTCATTCCCGTTGGGCCTTGACGGACAGACATTCATCATTGGGCTGTCCAGTCTGAATCATCCGGTGATCTCAGAGCTCAGCGACTGGACACATTTTGATGAGATCGTGCCCAAATCCACCACACCCCGCGGGCTGCGCACCATCATCATCAATCATTTTTTCCTGGGCGAGAACTAACTCATCGAGTGGCCGATGGTGCAATGGCTACCCGCCCATAAGTTGTTCTCAAATATTCCGCTTTATCAGCAAGCACATTATCATGCAGGCCTCACTGTACATAGCTGTTAGCTAATGTTGTAGTCCATGTGAAGAAACTGAATAATGATTCAAGTCATCCATATAATTTTAGGCATATCGGCTTTATCATTTCCACTAGTGTTCTTTTGGATTTACATGACAATCCTTGATAGTAAAATAAAAAGGTTTATTCAAGAACATTCAGAGCATTCTTCAGAAATTTTCACTGACTTAGACGTTTGGTTCAAAAACTTTGATGTGTTTAAAAAGAAAAGCAAGTTTAATTTCTACCCTTATGAAACCCTTTACTCTTTCAACAACTGTGACCTGATACTGAATGACAGAAATATTGTCCTGATTGGTAAAATGAAAATATTAGGGAAAGAAAAACTTCTTATTCCAACAGTTTTTGAATTTGACGGGAATCGTACGAACATCAATCCGAGACATGTAAGAATTGAGAATATACATGACGTTGCTAATGACCTTGAAATTGAATTTTCGGATCCCAAGTACAAAGACAGAATGACATTAATAATAAAAAGGACAGACAGAGAATTTAAAGAGAAAATAGAAAAACGGGCTACAACATTGTATAAGCGGAATGGGGGCTGAACGGATTAATTTGAGCTCTTTATCACCTAATAAACACAACGGTATGAGGCGCAATGAATCGCTCCATAATCTCGCACTGGGCTTGCACGAGCCTTCAGCTTTCAGCTATCCCACCAATCTACGAATCCACCAATCCACCAACCTTGCCGCTCCTACTATCATCTGACCTGGATTTGGGTAATTTCCCTTTCAGCTTTGAGCCTTCAGCTTTCAGCTATTCCACCAACCCACCAGTCAACCTTTTTTAGGCATGGTCATTTTAACCCTTTCAGCTTTGAGCCTTCAGCTTTCAGCTATCCCACCAGTCTACGTATCCACCAATCCACCAACCTTGCCGCTCCGACTATCGTCCGACCTGGATTTTGGTAATTTTCCTTTCAGCTTTGAGCCTTCAGCTTTCAGCTATTCCACCAACCCACCAGTCAATCTTTCCTTTTTTAACCCTTTCAGCTTTGAGCCTTCAGCTTTCAGCTATCCCACCAGTCTACGTATCCACCAATCCACCAACCTTGCCGCTCCGACTATCGTCCGACCTGGATTTTGGTAATTTTCCTTTCAGCTTTGAGCCTTCAGCTTTCAGCTATTCCCCTTTTCCTATTTAACACTGCATTTGCTATACTTGCGGCCCCCAACTGGCAGGCGTAGATGCATCGATTGAGCTATTTAATTTTATTTATACTGGCCGGCGTGCAAGCCGTGGGTCAGCAGGTACCGCAGCAGCTTATTGAAGGCGTGGTAGTAGACGACGACACCCGGGCGCCCATACCACTGGCCAACGTGATGATCGCCGGCGATGCATTTACCACCGGCACCACCACCCGCGACGACGGCACCTTTACCCTATCTGAGGTGCCCATAGGTCGGTACGATATCGTGGTGAGCCATGTGGGCTATGCGCCTGAAAAAATAGAATCGGTGCGACTGGAAGCAGGCAAAGCCCAGTTTGTGGTGGTGCGCCTGCAAACCTCCACCACCACCCTTGCCGAAGTAGCGGTGGCCGATCTCGAATCGCTCCCTGCCCACATCACCCTGAGCAGCTATAGTTTCGATATGGAAACCTCCCAACGCTATGCGGCTACCTTTTATGACCCGGCGCGCATTGCCACCAGCTTCCCGGGTGTGGCCGTAGCCAACGATGAGGCTAACCATATTTCCGTCCGCGGCAACTCACCTAATATGCTGCAGTGGCGTATCGACGGGCTGCATTTTGTAAACCCCAACCACCTGACCAATGCCGGCACGCAAAGCGACAGAGCCTCGGTAAACGGTGGTGGTGTGAGCATCGTAAGTGCGCAACTGCTGGCAAATTCGCAGTTGCACACGGGTGCTTTCATGGCCGGCTACGGCAATGCCATCGCGGGCATATTCGATATTGGGCTGCGCGAGGGCAACCGAAAAGCGCATGAATACACGGCACAGGCGGGTCTGCTGGGCATCGACGTAGCCGCAGAAGGGCCACTGGCTGCTGGAGGAAAAAGCTCATTTTTAATCAATTACCGATATTCTACCATCGGCTTGCTCAGCGGCCTGGGGGTAGACCTGGGTGAGGAAAGCATAGCATTTCAGGACCTGTCATTCAAGCTTGCATTCGATACAGACGGAGGTAAATTTACGGTGTTCGGCTTGGGTGGACTGAGCTCTGAAAAGTTTACTGCCGAACGCGATACATCGCTTTGGCTGTACGACGAAGACCGCATTGATACAGACTTCCGTTCGCGCATGGCCGGGCTGGGCGCTGCCTATACTAAAAATCTGGGGCCGAAAGCAGGCATCAATGCCGGCATCAGCTACTCTAGAATAAAAAGCGAGCGCAGAGGCACCTATATTTTCGACAACTATATTCGCCAATCGCTGCAGTACGACGCCTTGGACAACGATATACTCTCCCTTACTTCTGAACTGAACCTCCGCAGCGGCACTCGCAACACGTACCGGTTTGGCATAATGATCGACACACATACATTCGACAATGAGCGCATGGTAATTCATCCAGACATGACGCCCACACACATGCTGCGTATAGGTAGGGGTGCATTTCTGCTCACGCAGCCCTATTTTGCATGGGAGCGCCCGCTCAGTGAAAAGCTTAATATGGAGGTCGGATTGCATTATGTACATCAGTCGTCGATGAATGACCAATCGATAGAGCCGCGCGTGGCACTGCGCTATGCACTCAACAACACAAACAGCATAAAAATGCATTATGGGCTGGTGTCGCAAACACAGATTCCACAAGTCTATCTCTATTCCCCTGGCGGGGGAGAACGGCCCAACGATAACCTCGGCCTGACTAAGTCGCACCAGTTTACCATCGGCTACACGAGCCATTTGAGCGGCAGCACGGTATTCAGCGCCGAAGGTTATTACCAGTCGCATTTCGACGTGCCTGTGGCGGCAGATGAGCAGTACCCGTATTCTGTGGTGAATGCCACCGATGGCTTCGTGCGTGCCTTCGATGTGCGGACCGGCGCG
>CAZQVB010000002.1:141386-144287 GCA_964596645.1 uncultured Roseivirgaceae bacterium | reverse complement strand
CACCGATGGCTTTATCCTTCATGAACTGGTAAATGAAGGCAGCGCCAGAAATATGGGCGTGGATCTGTCACTGCGCCGCACCATGGAGCGCAACTTTTATTACTTTCTTACGGCTTCTGTTTTTGATGCACAATACAAGGCGCTGGATGATGTGAGGAGAAATACCCGCTTCAACAGCAACTTCAATACGAGCATCACAGCCGGTAAGGAGTTCATCGGAGAAAACAAAGAGAAAAACCGTGTGATGGGCGTCAATCTGCGCGTACTGTACCACGCCGGTTTTCGCACCGCACCAGTGGATGTCTCTACGAGACAGACAGAACTTCCTGAAAACAGCGGTGCCGGCTGGTTTGACGAGCGCCTGCCTGCTTATTTCAGAGCAGACTTCAGTATTTATTTCAAGCGTCATCGGCCAAACTATACCCGCACGATACTGATCGATGTTCAAAACCTGACCAACCGGCAAAACATTGCTTACACGTACTACGACCTGCAACAAGACCGCCAGGTTGAA
Source organism: uncultured Roseivirgaceae bacterium (assembly GCA_964596645.1). Taxonomy (GTDB): domain Bacteria; phylum Bacteroidota; class Bacteroidia; order Cytophagales; family Cyclobacteriaceae; genus CAVQEK01. The sequence goes on along the minus strand of CAZQVB010000002.1, from coordinate 143,773 downwards.
AAAACACAATTGGGCATCATACCTTCCATCAGCTACAGGGTAGAATTTTAATACAATGGAAAAACTACTAAAACGACTATTGCTGCTCAACAGGCCCTGGCCACTTCGCTTCTGGATGTACAGCAGCGCCTTGGCCATTGGCTATTATGTGGTCAAGACCTCCTTTTTTCCCCTGGCGCCCCCCTCCCTCACCATCGACGCCATCATACTCGCCTACGGCGCCATCTCCCTCAGCGTGTATGTGCTCATCTTCGAGAGCAAATGGTAATGGCTGAATGGCGTTCGGCCAGCTTCCAGCCCATTCACCCTTCACTAATCACCCTTCACTAATCTACGTTGCTTTCAGCTTCGAACTACCCCCTCAACACATTCTCCCTTCCCGGTCCGACTATTCGTCTGACCTTGATGTGTCTTTCCGCTTTGAGCTCTACCCACCAGTCTACCATTCCACCATCCACCATTGATCGCCAAGATTATTCATTGTAAATATGCAGCGAGATTGGTTGCCAAGGCCCTGAAAGCTGTGGCATGAAAAGGGAATCCGGTGAGAAACCGGAACAGTACCCGCTGCTGTAATTCCATCCAAAGGATTTTGAATAAACACCACTGTGGCGCGCCCGGCGCGATGGGAAGGTGAGAAAGTCCGGAAAAGTCAGAAGACCTGCCAAATCTTGTATTGCTTTCGGGAACAAAGGCCATGTGGTATACTTATCGATTTTCTTTTACGCCCATCTTCATATGGGCCTGCTGCTGCGGGCTGGCTGCGCTGCTGATGCAATGTGGCCAAGGCCATGATTCGGTCAGTGAAAAAAAACACCACGCGGAAAACCTGGTGCAGCACGCCGTCGGCTTCTCTCTGGAACAACATCCTGCCTTCACCCTCCTTCATCTGCACCAGCACTACGACACGCAGGGAGACAGCCACTCCTACCTTTTACTACCCAAAGGGCAAACGGTGCCCGACACCCTGAATCACTTAGAAGTGATCCACACACCGGTGGAAAAAATAGCGCTTCTCCACAGCAGCTATGTGAGCTACTTCGATGTGCTGCAGGCAGAGGAGTCGATTGCGGGGATTTCCGAAGTAAACTACCTGTACGACAGCAGCATTAGAAATGCCGTAGAGACCGGACAGATCGCTCAGATCGGCTATGGTGAAAGCCTGAACATAGAAAAGCTGATGACGCTGGCGCCCGACCTGGTGATCACCGTCGGCTTTCCCAACCAGCCCAACAAAGATGTAGCGCAGATACAGCGCCTGGGCATACCTGTGTTGGTGTTTGGCGACTGGCAAGAGCATACGGCGCTGGGGCGCGCCGAGTGGTTGAAGATTGTAGCCCACCTCACAGGAAGGCCTCAGGCCGGCCAGGCGTTTTTTCAACAGGTGGCCAACCGGTACGACTCGCTTACCTTGCTGGCCACTGAAGCTGTAGATGAACCGGTAGTGATATGCAACCTGCCCTACAAAAATGTGTGGTATATGCCAGGGGGCCACAGCTATGTGGCGCAGCTGCTGCACGATGCTGGCGCACGCTACCCCTGGTCCGACAACGACAACACCGGCGCCATCAACCTGGACTTCGAGGCGGTATACCCGGTGGGCCTCACGGCAGATTACTGGCTCACGCCAAACATGGCGCGATACAAACGGGAAATACTGGCGCAGGAGCCACGCGTACGCGACTTCAAAAGCTTTCGCGAGGGCAAGGTTTACAACAGCACAAAAAGAATAGACGCCAATGGTGCCAATGACTATTGGGAATCGGGCCTGGTGCGCCCGGAGCTCATATTGTCCGATATGATCAAAATAATGCATCCGGAGCTGATGCCCGGCTATGCGCTCACGTATTTTGAGGAATTGCCATGAGCACCCTGCCCCCAACTACAGCGCCGGTTTCGTCCCGCGATCGCCATATGCGCTTTATGGTGCTGATGGTGCTTGTAGCTGTCGTGTTATTCGTGGCTGACCTGCTGTACGGTTCGGTAGCCATACCTGCCGGAGAGGTGCTTGGCGCGCTGCTGGGCGCTGGCACAAATGACACATGGGAAAAAATAATTTTACTGATACGGTTGCCGAAGGCGCTTACAGCCATACTGGTCGGCGCGGCGCTTTCGGTGAGCGGCCTGCAAATGCAGACGCTGTTTCGCAATCCGCTGGCCGGCCCTTCCGTACTGGGCATTACAGCCGGGGCCAGCCTGGGCGTGGCGCTGGTCATGTTTTCTTCAGGCAGTGCTACTGGCATTTACCTCATTCAGCAGTTGGGCTTTGCCGGCAGCTGGGCAATGGCTTTTGCCGCCACTGCCGGTGCAGCGTTGGTGATGGTGGTGGTGCTGCTTATCTCCGTTCGCCTGCGCGACAATGTGGCACTGCTCATCATTGGCATCAT
>CAZQVB010000002.1:106263-141376 GCA_964596645.1 uncultured Roseivirgaceae bacterium | reverse complement strand
CTGGCCATCGCCTTCATCAGCATATGGCAGTATTTCAGCCGGCCGGAGCAAATACAGGATTACCTGCTCTGGACCTTTGGTAGCCTGGGGGGCGTCACCCGTGAGCAGTTGTGGGTGGTAGGCCCTGTAGTGGTGGCGGGCATTGTCGCTTCATTCACTTTGAGCAAATCGCTGAACATGCTGCTGCTTGGCGAGAACTATGCGTACAGCATGGGTATGAATATACGGCTGGCGCGCTTTGCCATCATTGCCTGTGTGAGTATGCTGGCAGGTACCATCACCGGGTTTGCCGGCCCCATCGCCTTCGTGGGCATTGCTGTGCCGCATTTGTGCAGAAGCCTGATCAACACAAGTGACCACCGGCGGCTGATACCGGCTTGCCTGGCTACAGGGGCAGCGCTTATGCTGGGCTGCGACCTGCTCTCGCAATGGCCGGGCAGAAGCTTTACGTTGCCCATCAATGCCATCACCACGCTGATAGGCTCGCCGGTGGTAGTGGCTGTTATATTGAAGCAACGCAATCTGCGAAAAAGTTTTTGACATGTCTGCTGTGCTCCATATCCACGAATTGACCATCGGCTATCGCCGTGGCAAAGAAGACGATAAGTTTGTGGCAGGGCCATTGAATCTGGAATTGATACCGGGTGAGCTGGTGTGTATACTTGGTGCCAACGGCTCGGGTAAGTCTACGCTCTTGCGCACGCTGGCCGGGCTGCAGCCGGCCCTGGGAGGCAAGGCAGTGGTGTCGGGGATTCCCATACATCAAATACATAAAAAGAAACTCGCCCGCCTTATGAGTGTGGTGCTCACCGACCCCATCACCACCGGCAACCTTACCGTAGCCGACCTGGTGGCATTCGGTCGATACCCGTACACCGGCTGGCTGGGCACACTCACGGCTATGGACAGGCAGATGGTGGAGTGGGCGCTGCAGAGCACCGGCATGCTGGCTTTCCAACACAAAAATATACACACACTGAGCGATGGCGAACGGCAAAAAGTGATGATTGCCCGTGCGCTGGCCCAGGATACGGCAATCATTTTGCTCGACGAACCTACCGCACACCTCGACTTGCCCAACAGAATGGAGATCATGCGGCTACTCCGGCAGCTATCGCTCGAGAGCGGTAAGTCCATCGTGCTCTCTACCCATGAAATGGACCTGGCACTGCAGGCGGCCGACCGCATCTGGCTGTTTGATGTGGACAATGGCGTAACGGCCGGTGCGCCCGAAGACCTGGTGCTGAATGGCGATATCGACAGGGTATTTGTGCACCACAGCGTGGTCTTCGACAAACACACCGGCAGCTTCCGCATGTTGGTCGATCATTGCGACACCATAGCACTCTCAGGGCCCGACATTCAGACCGCATGGACGACCCGGGCGCTGCAAAGAATCGGTTTTGAGGTGAAAGCAGGTGATGCTACAACCCACAAAATAGAGATAGTGCTGAAGGAGGAAAAACCGGTTTGGCACTGCCACTACCGCGGGCGCAACAGCCGGCACAGCAGCATTGCCTCATTGGTACACCTGCTGAAAGCTGACGATACGACAGTGTGAGCATTTGCACACCGCAAGCCCGTGCAGTGGTTTGCCCTTTCCATATCTTTGTTTCCATTATTTCTCAAGAAAACATAAAAAGGCATCATGTATCATAAAGTCTTGCACCGCCTGCCACTTACCCAAATCAAAATTGGTATTGCCCATCAATTATACAGATTGCTGCGGCTGTTTGGCATAAAAGACGAGCAACGTGTGACCCGCGGTGATATCAATTTTTCTCTGGACCTGCGGGAAGGGCTCGACTTATCGCTGTTTCTTTTTGGTAATTTTCAGCGCCACGTATCCAGAAATAAATACCTGCAAATACCACCCGACGGCATCATCATGGACGTCGGAGCCAATATTGGAATAATGAGCCTGCAGTTTGCCCGCCTGGTGCCTCAGGGCAGGGTGTATGCTTTTGAACCCACACATTATGCCCTGAGCAAACTCCAGAACAACCTGGCGCTGAACCCCGGCCTGGCTAAGCGAATACAGGTGACACAAGCCTTTGTGGCCGAGGCACCCGGCGAAATAGAATTGGTGGCCTATTCAAGCTGGCGCATCGACGGCCATCGCGCAGGCGACGAGCATCCTGTGCATGGAGGGGCACCACAGGCCACGCAAGGCATTCCCGCTACTTCTATAGATGCCGTGGTAGCGCAAGAAAGATTGCAGCGGTTGGATTTTATAAAGATTGACACCGACGGGCATGAATACGACGTGCTGCAAGGGGCAATGCATACATTGGAGCAGCTCCGGCCTCAGGTCATATTTGAGTTGGGCTTGTATGTGATGAAAGAGCGCGGCATATCTTTCCAGCATTATCAGGATCTCTTTGAAAAAATGAACTATCGCCTGTACCTCAGCCACAACAAAAAGCCCATTCACGCCCAAAACTATACCCAACATATACCAGCACGCGGCACTATAGATGTGCTGGCCCTCCCCACAGCCAGTAGCTAATATCTCGCATGCTCAATACAAATTTTCAACACCACACATCCAAACCCCAACCCACCCATGCACATCGGCATCGACATCGGAGGCACCACCACAGACATCGCCTGCTTCTACAGCGATCACCTCACCAGCGTATTGAGCGTAGCGGCCAATGACCCGGTGACATCGGCCAGTGGTGCCTTGGGCAAATTTGTGACGCAGCAGAAGGTGGCGCTGTCGGATATCGACGCCATCGCCGTGACGGGTGTCGGGGCGCATGCCCTTGGCGATGAGTTATTTGGTATTCCGCTCATCAAGGTAGATGAATTTAAAGCCATAGGTATGGGTGGGCTGTATCTGTCGGCCATAGAAGAAGCCATTGTGGTAAGCATGGGCACAGGCACGGCCATAGTGAGTGCCAAAGGTGGAGAGGCAGAGCACCTTGGCGGTACCGGCGTAGGCGGGGGCACACTGATCGGCCTGGCCAAGTACATGCTGAAAATCACTGATATCGAGGCGCTGGTGGAGCTTGCCGGCGAGGGCAGCCTGGTGAAAGTAGACCTCAGTATTGGAGATATTGCCGCGGCAGAGTTGGGCAATCTTCCCGCCAATGCCACTGCATCTAATTTTGGGCGGCACAGCGACAAAGCAACGCCTTCAGACCTAGCCCTTGGACTCATCAACCTGGTGTGCCAGACGATCGGTATGATGGCCGTGTTTGCCGCACGACAGAAAGACGCATCGCAGGTGGTGCTTACCGGCAAGCTCACGCGCCTGCCACAGGTTCCGGCCAAGTTTGCCTTGCTGGAAAGCATGTTTGGCCTTCACTTTACCATACCAAACAATGCCGAATACGCCACTGCCGTGGGTGCAGCCTATGCCCTAGCCCGGCGCAGTGATTGAGGTATTCACTGGCTGATCACTGCTTTCTTCAAGCGCTCACTGGCTTTATTATATTTGCGCTACGCCTATAACCAATCCTCTGCATGGATCTGATCACCAACGAATATTTTGCCTTTTTCCTCATTGTGGTGCTGGGCACATTGCTGGGGCAGATTGAAATAAGGGGTGTTTCCCTTGATCTTTCTGCCATCATCTTTGTGGCACTGATATTTGGTCATTTTGGTGTGCAGATGCCCGATCTGTTGCAAAAATTAGGGCTTATATTTTTCATCTACTCAGTAGGCATACAGGCGGGTCCGGGATTTTTTGAATCATTCAAGAAGGACGGACTGCGGTTGATCACGTTCACAGCCATAGCCGTGGGCAGCGGTGCTCTGGTGACGGTGGTGATGGCGCACCTGTTAAAAATAGATACACCCCTGGCCGTTGGACTTTTTTCCGGGGCGCTCACCAGCACGCCTGGTCTGGCTGCTGCCATAGAGGCCACCGGCTCCACACTGGCCTCCATTGGCTATGGCATAGCCTATCCTTTCGGCGTATTGGCGGTAATTCTTTTTGTGAAATTATCCCCCGTTCTTTTCAAAGTGTCGCTGTCCAAAGAAGAGCAGCAGTACGACCAGACGGTGCGCGAGGTGTACCCACAGCTTACCAATAGAAATTTTGTTGTAGAAAACCCCAACATTTTTGGCAGAACGCTGGGGGAACTCAAGATAAGAACCATGACGCACTGCAACATTTCGCGAGTGATGCACGAAGGCGAAGCGTTCACACCCACCGCCAAAACTGTGCTGCACCGGGGCGATCTGGTGAAAGCCGTAGGTACAGACAGCGACCTGAATAAGATACAATTGTTGGTAGGCAGCCCCACCCAGGAACAAATACCCCTGAGCCACCGCTTTGTGGTACAGTCCATATTGGTGACCAACGAGAAAATGGTGAACAAATCGCTTGGCGAGATTGGTCTTTTTGAGCAGTACGATGCCACGGCCACCTCCATCCGCCGGGCGGGCATTGATTTCTCTCCGGATGCCAACAGCACTTTCCACTTCGGCGATAAAGTAATGATTGCTGTGAATGAGCAAAACCTTGCCAATGTGCAAAAGCTACTGGGCGACAACCGCAAGCGGCTGATAGAACTGGACATACTCCCTGTGGCTGCAGGCATTACACTGGGCATATTGCTGGGCATGGTAGAGCTGCCATTTCCGGGGTTCCGCTTCAGCCTGGGCATTACGGGTGGTGTGCTGCTGGCGGCTATTATACTGAGCAGGATAGGGAAAACAGGCAATATTCTTTGGAATGTGTCGGGGCCCAGCAACCAGATGCTGAGAAAAATAGGCCTTGTCTTTTTTATGGTGTCGGTGGGCACAAGTGCTGGGGGCAATTTGGTTGAAACGCTATCGCAGGGAGGCCTTCGTTACTTTATGGCCGGCGCGCTCATCACCCTGCTGCCCATGGCGCTGGCCATGCTGGTGGGCCGTTACCTGTTCAAAATCAACTTTCTGGTACTGTTAGGCGCGCTTACGGGCGCCATGACCAGCACGCCGGCTTTGAGCGCAGTAGAGCCCATGACCGATTCCAATGCGCCAAAGATTTCCTACGCCACAGTATATCCCTTTGCGCTGGTACTCATTATTGTGTGCAGTCAGTTGATCAGCATTTTCGTTTGAGTGGTTGTCGACAAGCGCTGTTATGAAATAATATTGATCTTATTTATGCCAAATCACCATCAATGGCGTAGGCTTTCAACTCCTCCAGACTGATATGCTCCAGTACAGAGTGATGCGTAGCAGCCAGCACCACGGGCGGCGCTTCACCGGCTTTGTACGCCTCGAGCCAGCGCGACACACAAAGGCACCACTTATCGCCTGCACGTAGCCCGATGAAGTTATAGGCCGGTACCGGAGAGATGAGGTCGTTGCCCATGTCGTAGGAAAACTGCAAAAACTGCTTGGTCATCTGGGCGCACACCGTATGCACCCCGGGGTCGTCTTCATAAAAAGAGCACAGGCCATCGCGGCGGTAACCGGTCATCGGCGCGGTGCAGCATTTAATGAGTTTCGTGCCGAGCACATTGAGTTCAGACATGTTCTATGGGTTTAAGTCTCAGAGGAAGATGTTCTGCATTAGGGGCATAGGCGCCAATTGTACAATATTTCTGTACAGAGGTCAATAATTACTCATTATTTTTGGCTTCACATTGATGGCACCCTATGCTCCTTGGTTTTTTCTATATCCTTCTTTTTTTGTTTTTGGGTGAAATGGCCACCTGGCTGCTTGGCCTTGCTGTACCCGGCAATGTGGTCGGCATGCTGCTGATCTTTTTTGCCCTTAGGCTGAATGTAATCAAACTGAAAGCTGTGAAGCCGGCGACCACTTGGCTGATGAAGTACTTTGCACTCTTTTTCGTACCGGCCGGGGTAGGCCTGATGCTGCACTTCGATCTGCTGGGAGCACACTGGCTGCCCATCCTGGTCAGCTCCGTCATCTCCACCGTACTGGTGCTGTTGTGCACCGGTGTTGGTTTTAGCTTTTTCAAGAAAACCAGATGAAGGAAGTACTGATTGCACTCTTCTGGTTTGCCATTACCATCGTGATTTTCCTGTTGGCAGTGACGATGTACCGACGCACAAAGAGCATGCTGCTCAACCCTGTGCTGTGGACGGTGGCATTGCTCATTGTGCTGTTGCAAGTGCTGAAGACGGAATACAAAACTTATATGCAGGGAGGAGAAGTAATTGCCTTTTTTCTGGGACCCTCTGTAGTGGCTCTTGGCGTGCTGATGTATGATAAATACGAGCTGCTAAAAAAGCACGCTCTGGCCATAGCCGCCAGCATTACCATCGGTGGTATAGCGGGCATGGTGAGTGTGGCGGTACTTGCCATACTGCTCCGGAGCAGCCATGCCATAGTGATGACGCTGGTGCCAAAGTCGGTGACAACACCCATCGCCATAAAAATAAGCGCTACACTGGGCGGACTGGAATCGCTCACGGCTGCCGTAGTGATTGCAGTCGGCATATTCGGCGCAATGCTGGGCCCATGGATGTTCGACCGCTTTGGCTTTCACCATCCCATAGCCCGCGGGCTCGCCCTTGGCACTGCCGCCCACGGCATGGGCACTGCACAGGCCAATGAAGAAGGCACGCTTCAGGGGGCTGCAGCCGCACTGGGTATGTGCCTGAATGGCCTGCTCACCGCCTTCCTGGCCCCTGCCTTCGTATCCTGGATTTACTAGCGCTGTCTAGGTGGCTTCTATGCTGGCGCGAACCTATTTATTTTACACACGGATATTCCCGTCGGCCAGCGCACTGGCAAAGTCCAGCGCGCGCTGCTCGGCCCAGTTGATCGCCGAGCGGCTACTCGACGAAAAGCCTACATGCCCGCCATGTCGCGGCATTTCCAGGTAGAAGCAGTCGCTCGCCTTGGCGGCCGCCACCGGGAAACACGACGGGGGAAGCATCGGATCGTTCAGCGCATTCACCAGCAAAAAAGGCAGGCGCACACCCTCCACATAGTTGCGGGCACTGCAGTAGTCGTAAAACTGCTTCAATGAAGCAAAGCCGCTGATGGGGGCCGAATACCGGGTGTCAAAAGCATCAAAATCGCGGATGGCTTGCAGATCGGTAATGTCCACATCGTCGGGGTATTGGCTGGCCTTGCTTGCTATTTTCGCCTTCAGCTTGCGCAGAAAGCGGCGTCTATAGATCTGGCTCGGGAAGCGGTTGAGCACCGAGGCGCTGGCTGGCAGATCGCAAGGCACAGAGAAGGCCACCCCGCCGCGTATCTCTTTGGGCACATCCACACCGCGCTCGCCCAGGTACTTGATGGTGATGCTGCCACCCATGCTGAAACCGATCAGCACAATGGTTTTATACTGACCTTTCTCCAACACCCGGGTGATCACTGCGTCGAGGTCATCGCTGGCGCCGTGGTGGTACATGCGCAGTGCCCTGTTCATCTCCCCACTACAGCTGCGGCAATTCCACGCCAACACATCCCAGCCCTGGCCGCTAAAGGCCGCCGCCATACCCCGGATATAACGGCGGCTGGAGTTGCCCTCCAGTCCATGGCTGAGAATGGCCAATTGACTGTGGCCGGCGGTCATCCAGTCGAGGTCGAGGAAGTCGCCATCGGGTGTTTCAATCCGCTCGCGCTTATAGGGCAATTTCGGTACGCGGCGCAGCAGCGCAGGCACTATGGTTTCCATATGGCTGTTGCACAAGTACCAGGGCCTTCGATAGGTGGAGTGCTCAATTAATGGCATAGACAGCTGTTGATGGTTGGTGTGAACGGGCTAAAGTAATGATTAGAACAAAGAATTGCATGATATACTTTTACCCGGGGGGCATCGATTATTGATCACCTGGCTTGAAAAATTGTTTGATGTAATTACAAAATATCTAGAGAGCAACGTATGGTTTGTTCACAACAAACCATTTCATCCCTTGCAACAAACCCGTCGTTGACCACTTCGTAATTCAAAGAAGCTGCCGCCAAGAGTCATAATTTAGTTCCGGTATACATCAAGGAATATGTGAATCTATACAAATTTATGGCCTGGTCTTGTCGCTGCATGGGTAAAATGAAAATGCGCGACTAGCTAAAAATAATTCAGTGCGCAGTGGACGATTGGGCGCTTCAAATCTGTCAAATCGATGTGAAGTTGAAGTGGGCAACTATCATTGGTTTAACTACTTTCTCGCCTATATTGAATAGGCATTGATATGGCCCTTCATTCTTTTCTCAATGCATATTGCATTCCAAATGACAATATCATTCCGTAATGACGAATTTCTGAGTTTGAAAAATAATCCTCATTACTAATTCTTGTAAAACTGTGTTGATATCCAAATGAAGCTGAAAGGAGGAAATTAGGATTTATCTTGTAATTAGCTCCAATTTCAGCCAAACCAGCGAAGTCAAATTTAGAAACCTTGTCCGTCACATTGTTTGTAGTCTCTTCCTGAACACCTTCAATTACCGGAGTTGTCGTAATGGCCTCAACTAAAATTGAGGGGACAATTCCAAGGTTAGCAAATCCAGAAAATTTATCGCCTATCATTATACCAGCTTTCAAAGGAATTGATAAATAGTCATAGTCGAAAGTGCTAGTCGCTCTTTCTTCATTTAGGTTTCCAAGCTGATCTGTGAATACATTGCCATTTGTAAATCCCCTCTGGAAGTACAATAGATCTATTCCTATACTAAATCTTTCGTTCAGAAAATACTGATAAGTCAAGCCACTATTAAAGCCCGTTCGATTGTCATTATTACTCATAAAGTTTGATGAGTTAACATTTGTCCAGTTTATTCCTCCTTTCAGTCCAATAAAATGGTTTTGTCCAAAGGCTGGGATTGAAAGCACAATTGTCAACACAGTTAATATTCTTTTCATTGTCTTTTAAGTGGATTTAACGCGCGGCTTTAAGACCAAAATCTTGCTGCCAAGAACAAACGTCATCATCTTCACTGTAACGAGCTCACGCATGTTTTCTCAGCCATTGTTGGGCACAGTTGTTCCTTAATTTTTAATGTACATATCTTGTCCCTTTCCCAGTTCTTGTCCATTTTCGATGAAGCGGATTCGTTTTTTTATATCCTTCGGAATCTGGACAATTAAGAATGGAGATTGTATTGTAGAGTCGTTTGTGGTGTCAGAATTGACAAGACTATAGTCGAATACAATATCAGACTGACTTTCTTTAATCTCATTAATTTCAAATTTGTCCAACCCCTGTTTTTCAGTGTCTCTATGAAAAACTTGAATTAGCATTCTCTTCTTAAAAAGCTGTGGGTTAGCTAGATCATATTTATTCTTGAATTCTATCGGAAGCTGTTCAAGATTAAAATATTTATTAAAACAAACAATCTGATAGTTTTCTAAGGGTGAGTCGTTTCCTTCTGCAATAATTATGTATTCAATGTCTGAAAAGTTCTGTTCCTGACTAAATGAGCCGAAAATGAATAATAAAATACCAAATGTGATTAGAAGAATATCTCTCATAAGTGTCTCATTTTTTTGTGTCTAACGTTCCCGCTATGAAACGTGTCCCGAAGGGCATGTTTTATAGCGATTTTTGACGATAGTTTTTTATTTATTCGTTTTTATAAGAGTCATAAATTTCTTTATTGTCATAGTAGATATATTTTGCTTTTCCGTTTTGTATAGGCTCTATAAAACTGATTACAAAATAAGCCTTGAATTCTTCTGCGGAAATGGATTTTAAATGCTCTATGTCGTCTTTGTCCACTCCGCTAAAAAGTCCACCTGTGATATAAGCATGTAGAATTTTTTCGAGTCTTAGCTTGGTTCTGTTTGGGTCGACTGAAATAATGGTCGAAAGTGCAGTAACGTCGGCACTAATTTCATCTACTAAGTCAAAGTGCAAGTAAAAAAGACTGTCTGTTAAGTTCTTCTCTAAAGTGTTACTATAACCATGTCCTGATTGCATTGAATTGAAGATGTCACTTTTACTCAATTCCAATTCATATTCTGCATTCAGATTTACATTCAATTCAACTTTTTCTCTTGGTAATGTTGTTGCCCAAATTGCGATCAGACTAATTCCCACCAAGGGAATCGTTAAATACTTTTCGATTTTTTGTTCTGTGGAAAGTTGCTTTTGGAAGTATCGAAATGAAAATGGAAGAATTAAAAGGGCGAATAAGTCTGTGTAGTCAACTACTTGTTTAAATCCAATTCCAATGGTCTGAGCTAAATTGATTACTTCTTGTGAAAATGGTGATTTCCAAAACACGAATAGAGCAGCTGTTCCGATATAGATTGTTTTAGTCCCTTTAACGCGAAGACTTGATAAGAAATATGGAAAAAGGAAAAGTCCTGCTAAGTCAGAGAGTTTACCTGTCAAAAAGTTCGAGAACTCATATTTCAGATAAAAGTCATTTAAAAGCAACAACCCCAAAGCCAAAATGAACAGTGGTCTTGATAATATGTCTGGTCTTGAGTGTCTCATTCTAATTACCGCCAACGCTAAATGCAAGAATCGTAGCTTAGGATTGTGTGTTAGCTTTGCGCGGCTATGATTTCTTACATAATGTTGGCGTGTCGTGATTTTTATCCACCTATGTTCTTATATGCTTCGTTAATAAGTTGCTTCGTTTCTTCAAAGTCAGTTAGATCTTTTATTGTCAGTTCAAAATCGCCAGTTCCGAAGTGTCCAATATTTCGAACATCACGAGCTTGTTTTGGCAGTGGATTTATTTCTCCTGGATTCAGTTTTAGATAAAGAGTCAGTTTCTTTTTATAGGTCTGTAGACAAACAAAATTCTGGCTTGTCTTATATGCTATATAATGCTTTTTGGGAGTTTCCTCAATGGAGTTGTCTAGCGAAATAATGTAGTCTCTGACAGTATTGAACAATTCTAAAATTGTTTCGTCAAGATTTCCATAATGTTCGTCCAGCGTGTAGGTGGCAGTTTTCCTTGTCAATGCCGCCTTTTTACCGGCTTCTACCATGATTGGATTTTTCCCATTAAAATCTTCTGTCTCTTGATACGAACTTGTTGTCGTTCGTCTGTAAACTTCTTCAATGTTAAGAATTCCGTTTTCGTAGATTTTATATTGCCATAACTCAATATTGGCTCCCATCACCTGAACCGCATGTAAATCATATTTTTTATATTCAGGTGCCAAGCAAATTACTCGAATGTCTGACCAGTCCAATTCTACTTCCTTATTCAACGCTTTGTTTGCCGCAATTTGGAAGTCTCCTTTGTGGTCTTTAATCCAATGCAAGTAATAAAGGCTTTGGTTTATTAAGTCAGACGAAGCAACTTTTTTATATTCAATGATTACTGGGTTTAAGTCTTCAGAAATGGCCAAGGTGTCAATACGCCCGGAATGGATGTTTCCAGTAGAAAACTCTGTCGCAATTAATCGGCAGTTAAAAATTGTTTCAAGGTTCTCCTCCACCAATTTTTGAAGGTCCTTTTCAATATTGAATTCGCTTAATCGAACCCGTTTTGCCTTTCCGTTATCTAATTCAAATATTGCCATTTCTGAGGTTTTCTATAATGCACGCCAACGGTTCTCAGCTATACGCAGGCAGGGATTTTTACCACTGAACTTCCTACGAAGAACTGAACTTCAAATATAGCACTTTTCTGTCCTACGAAGCACAAAACCCCTGCTTGCGTATAGGTGATGTTGTAAGCTGGCCTTCTGTCCACCATCATTGTTAAGGTTTTGTAAGTCAGTATATTAATTGTCTTTTTTCGTTTCGTTTGCTGTCTGTTTGGCTTGTGTATTGGCTGTTTTAAAAATTTTAGAGAGAAGGGATTTTAAAAAAAAAATATTTATGGTGGCAAAGGTGGAAGCTCTTTTGCAATTTTTGGACTGTGCGTTGGCTTGAGCGAATTGCAAATGTGCTTACATTTGCGAAAATGGTTTAATTTTAATTCTTTACCTTTGTCGATTGTGAAAAATCTCTTAAAGAAGTTAATGGCAAGAAGAAAAACGGTAAACAATACAGGAATTCTCAGAGTGAGCGGTATCCCTTATCACGATGCCTGGGTGGCATATAAGTGTGTCAGCTGCAAAGAAATGAATTATGTACAGATAGGTCAAAGGCTAATTTCTCCGAAAGAAGCTTTGGAAAATGCTGTATGGAAATGCGAGCATTGTGGATTTATTCATTCTAAAGAAACCGATTTACCTTTTGATAATTGGGAAGAAGAATATAACAGTGCAGATTCCACTACCGCTTTGAGATTTTGGGAAGGATTTTTTCGTATTGCCACCGAACATCCTGAATCGTACTGGAAACAATGTAATGTTTGTACTCGAATTTTGCCATTTAACGCCTTTAGCAAACATTCTGGTTGGGGACCTTTAGAGAAGCAAATGGAGTGTAGAAGTTGTAAAGGAGCCATTAATGCCGTTTTAAATCCCAAAAGGACAAAAGAGCAATTACACGAATCTGCTGTGAGGAGAAGAATAGCCGATTTATTCTTGGAAGAAGAAAACGAACCAATAGACTTCCAAGCCTTATTTGACAGATTCGATAGTCGTTGTTTTAAAACCAAAGAGCCATTAGACATTAATCAACGTGATACGTGGGCTATTGACCACATTTTGCCTTCGAAATACCTATATCCACTTAAGCGAGAGAACGCTGCATTGCTATCGAGAAGTGCAAACGAGAATAAGAGAGATAAATGGCCAAGTAAATTCTATACGAATAATGAGTTAATTGAGCTTGCTAGAATTACAGGTGCAAATATTGATTTGATTTCAAATAAACTTCCGATCATGAATCACAATATCGATGTCAATAAAGGAGTTGAGCGTTATTTGCAAGTAAGGGAAAAGTCCGACCTGCCAAAACGCATAAAAGAAATCAAAAAGATTTTACTTGTCTATGAATTGGTTGAAAATCTTTCACCAGAGAATAAAAAGTTATTAGGTTTTGATGATCTTAAACTAGTACAAGGTATTGATGTGAAGTAACCGTTCCTTTATCTCTTATTCCGTGCGATTCGCAATGTTCTACACTTTCATCAAATAAGTCGGCAGTTTTAAACCAACGCTTACTGATTTTTTGAAGTTCTAATGCCATATCACATTTACTGCTTTTTCCTAAATGTAGGACAAAAGCTCCATCTTTTTTCATTCGCTCTCTAGCTTGTCTAAATATAGATTCGTAAATAGCAAAGTCGATTTTTTGTCTTTCATCTATGAATGATTTAGGTTGATGCTTAAAATCAATTTCAGACCATCCAGTAAACCAAATTCTAATCCAATTAGCCAAATAAAATCTAGTGCTATCAAAGAATGGTGGTGAA
Organism: uncultured Roseivirgaceae bacterium; assembly: GCA_964596645.1. Classification (GTDB taxonomy): domain Bacteria; phylum Bacteroidota; class Bacteroidia; order Cytophagales; family Cyclobacteriaceae; genus CAVQEK01. The sequence goes on along the minus strand of CAZQVB010000002.1, from coordinate 128,181 downwards.
GTAATAATGGCATTTAGGTCATTAATTTCTTGTGGCCAAACTATAGTAGTATCTTGATTAAATATTTTACCGTTTTTGAAAGTAAGTGGTAATTCTTCGTTGATTACTCTGTTCACTTTTTCGCAAAGCTTATCGATTAGGCTTTTGTAAATAAAATCCCCCGAAGGCGCATACGGAACGATTGGGTGTGAGCGTCTGCTTAAAGCATAAGGTCTATTTCCGTGAAGAATGTGAAGCAATGAAGCAACAACTAACATTTCGCTTGGGGTAGATGGATAGTTTTCTTTTACAAATCTGCGGGCGAGTAATATTTCTTTTAACGTGTTTTCTTCATAGTATTCAGATAGCTTTTTGTTCAATCCAAAATTTTTAACTTCATCAATTTCTTTTTTAGTACACTTATTGGCTTTAATAAAATTATCCAATGCTTCTATATAAGAAAATGATTCAGAAGAAATTGGCGTATTTACTTTACCATAAGAGATGTAGTAAGCGGGTAAACTAATATCAATGCCATAGGATAATTTTCCGGCTAATGCTGCTTCAAAAGGAATTGTTCCTACACCTGAAAAAGGGTCAAGAACAGAGCCATTTTCAGGAACAAAAGTCTTAACAAGATGATGTGCAATTGCTGGTTTTAACTTGCCTTGGTAAGAGCAAAGGGAGTGATTGTTATGTCCCCAATTTCTACTTGAATATGGTTCTTGTTGATGGGGGATTTCATTTCTGAAACTGTTCCAATTTTTTTTCCAATGAAATTTTATATTTCCGTTTACAGAATTTGGTTGTTTTTCTTTGTATTCAAAAACCAATAATGACTGGGTAAGTATTTCCTGATTTCTAGAACGTCTTTTCCTTAAAATCTTGTTTTCAACAAATTCATATCCTAATCCCTGCATTAACTCAATTAATATGTCATCTGTGTTAATATGTACGCCACTAAAAATCGAATCCCCAATATCAATAAGAACTTTAGCATTTTGAGCTAGTAATGGTTTTGCATCATTAAAGATTGTGTACATTTCTTTAAAGTAACTCTGTGCCATTACCGGAATTCTAGAATCATAAGCATTTTTATTTAGTTCAATAAGTGTCGCTTTCAGCAAACTACTTTTTGAAGCTATATCAAGTCCATTGACGTAGGCATATTCCTTTTTAACATCATTAATTCCACTTGTTAATGCTTGGTCTCTAAAAAACCGCAAATCATTTTCAAACTGTAAATACCTTAAAAACCAAAGCTCTACTTTTGTATTTCTGAAATAGTTTGTGCCATTTAGATAAGGCGGACTTGTTATGATTGCTCCAATTTTTAAATCATTTACACGACCGATATTCTTTGCATTTGAAAGAATAAATTCGGGCTTTCCTTCTAGCTTATAGTCAAGATTTAAAACATCTTCTGCAATATTTCCAATTTTTTCAGGCAATATTTCATTAAATGTTTTCAGGTCTTTTGCAATTTCTTTCGCTGTTTTGAATCTTACATCTCCAACTTTTTTAAGAAATGATACAGGAAGTAGACAAGAAATAACAGCTACGGTTAGAGTATCAGCTAGTAGTTCATCTTCTAATTTAACAATATCAATGTATGACCTTAGTTTTAAAACTTGCTCAAGAGTTTCATCTGGGAAATATTTTTTATCAGAGAATAGAGATTTATAGGATTCTCTTAAAGATTTATCTTCTTCAAACTTATTAAGATTCTTCAGCACAGCTTTTTGAATATCCTTTAGGTCTTTGGACAGCTTTTTCCTTTGAGATTCTTTTGCGCTTAATACATTGAGCTTCGTTTGAATTAAAAACTGCAATAAAGGATTTACTTCTGAATATACTGTTGATAGTCCCAAATCATCAGCCGCTAGAAGTGTTGTACCCGTTCCTGCGAAAGGTTCATAAATTAGAGTATCTGTTATTCCATAGTTTTTTATTAATGATTTTACAAAGTCAGGAGAATAGCCTTCAATGTAAGGGTACCATCTTTGAAATGGGATGTCTTTACTTTTTACAAATGTTACATCCTTTTCTGTAACGCCTTCAACTTTGTCTATTTCAGGTAGTTTTTGCTTGATAAGTCTTTTTACAACTTGGTTAATTGAACGCTCCTGTTTCTCGGCAAAAAGTGCAAGCTGTTTATATGTTTCAATGCCAATTAGTTCTTTTATTTCTTGAGTTGTCAAGTCTTTTACTTTCGAATAGTATGGTTCTTCTGGCTCGCTAAAGGCTAGTGTTACAGACTTATCTTTTGAATCTTCCGAAGGGTAATCACTGAAATAGACAGCTTTATAAAATTGTTTTGCCATTTTGAACCAAGTATCAATTTATGATAGTTACTTCGCAAAAGTAAAATAATTTTTTGAATACCACAGTGCTTGAAATGATTTTTTTGAATTTAATTTTCAACAGTCTTTTCGAGCGTTGGGAAATTGGCACATTTGCAAAACCTTGGTCGTGTGTCGGCTTGTGCGGTTTTGCAAATGTGCCAAGGTGCAGTGGGCTAGAATTATTTTTTAAAAAGTGCGGTGGGAATATTTTTAAAACAATCGTGTCGGTTTGCGTGTCGCCAAAGTCAGTCCGTGAGATTTTGACAAGATGCCAAAGTTAGATTTCAGATGCCTGTTTTTTCGGAGTACGGTCGTTCTTTAGGCTTGCTTACAACTACCGTATATCCGCCCATTTATGAGCGATATACGCATTGTGATATGCCTCCAAGGTCTGTGTTCTGCGTCAAATTGTCAACAGGGCTGCTGGTAATGTCGGGTATATTGGTGGTGCATACATGGGTGTAAATCTCGGTGGTTCGGCTGTTGTTGTGCTCCAGCAGTTGCTGTATATAGCAGAGGTTTACGCCCGGCTCCAGCCAAAGGGTGGCTAAGAAGTGGCGCAGGGTATGCACCGTAGCGGGCTGGTGTATGCCGGCCTATTTTTTAGCACGCTGAGATTCGCAGGCTGTGGCCCAATACCGGCCGCTGCGCCGGCCTAAAAAAAATGCTCAGAATCTCCACGGCCACAGGCGCTTGGGATTTTATTTTATGCATGATATTTATTGGAAGAGACGCAAGGCATTGCGTCTCTAGGGGGTTTCTTCGTCTGCTGTGTCGGCATCGTCATTTTTCTTGCCTTTGCCGAAGGGCCAAAATTTGCGTTTGGGTTTTTCCTGCTCTTCGGCCACAGCGGCAATCTCTTCGGGTTTCAGGTCTTCTTCCAATTCTTCCTGCTCCGACTTGCGCTGCGGAAAATATTTACCAAAATGGTGCAGGTAGATCACCTGATCGATGTTGTATGCGTCGGCATCGGCAAAGGTTTGCGACATGAAGGCAGCCGTATCCATCAGGTTCAGCGTATCGCCGGAAGCATATTGTGCGGCATACGCAGCAAAGGGGTCTTCGAGCGGCAGGTATATAGACTCTACCGACACGGTGGCCATCATTTTCTCCTTCTTTCTGTCAGATATCTCTTCGGCTATACCCACTTTTTGCTTGTCTACCTCCCAGCCACCTTTAGGCAGAGAATCTTCGCCCAGGTAGGAGAACATCTTCGTTGTCTCGCGTGTGTCGAGAATGAAATAGCTGTGGTAAGCCGGGCAGACCATAGTTCGCTGGCATGCCATCGAGAGGCAAAAACCCAGACCCAGAAGAATGTAAACAAATGCCCTTTTCATCAATTTAATGAGGCAAATACGCAAACTTTAAGAAGTTCTGAAAGAAAATGTAATTTTCACGATTGAATTAAAATGAAAGCGGTGATTTGAAAGAAAATCCTCAAAACAGCTTTTCTGTTTCACTTCTTGTCACACTTTCTCGCAATCCGTTAAGCCACTGCTCATTGTATTCAAATGCGTGATTTGAGGGTAACCAATGGCGTTCAAGTTATTTTACAAATACCTTACTTTATCTCCCTCATTCTCAGATATTTTTGGAATGAAGGCTGTAAGAAAAGCTTTGAAAACGAACGCAGACCCTGGTGGTATATTGAGAGGCATCACCAAAAAAGCGTAAGACAAGAGAATTCACTCCCCGGCCTTCATCTGCTCCCGGGCTTTTTTAGGCAGGCCGGCCACCACCAACTGGTAAGAGGCATCGATCCACTGGTAGACGACGGCATCGCTGATGCTGCCATCCATATCGATGGTGTTCCAATGTTTTTTGTTCATGTGGTAGCCTGCGCGCACCTGTGCATATTGCTCTCGCAGCATGGTGGCTTGTTCCGGATCGCACTTGAGAGACACCGTTTGAAAAGCATCCAGGTCGGCCAGTGCAAACATCTTATTCATCACCTTGAATACCAGGGCCGAGGGGCCGAAAGGAATATGCTCAGTAGTGGCGGGTTTGCTGAGGCAGTACGACCTGAACTCCTCGATGTTCATCGTATGATCAGGTATTTTACCAGCAGGTATATGATACCCAGAATGAAGATCACGATGGATATTTTATTGATGCCGTGCATCATTCTGAGGTTGAAATTGCTCTTTCTGTTCGGGTCACGCTTCCTAAAGAAATAACCGAACACCTCACCAAATTGAAAATATTCTTTCACTCCCGGGTTCTCCTTATTTTCTTTTTCTTTCATACCGTTTCTTGTTCCAGCCAGTTGCCGTCTTCGCGTATCAGATGTATCAATTCGTCTACTGCCCTGTCGGAGGGCACGTTGCGCTTCACCACTTCTTTGCCTCTGTAGAGCGTTATTTTTCCTTTTCCCGAGCCCACATAGCCATAGTCTGCGTCGGCCATTTCACCGGGGCCATTGACTATGCAACCCATTATGCCAATTTTTATGCCTTTCAGGTGGTCGGTTCGCTTGCGTATCTTAGCCGTAGTCTCCTGCAGATCGAACAAGGTACGGCCACAAGAGGGGCAGGAAATATATTCCGTTTTCGTGATGCGGGTACGTGCCGCCTGTAATATGCCAAAGGCTGTGCTGTTCAGAAATTTCACCTTTTCCTTTGTCGCCGGCAATTTTGCCTGGGGCATACTCAACATTACGCCGTCGCCAAAGCCGTCGATAAGCAGGCCGCCAACATCAGTAGAAGCATACAATAGCAGCGTTTCCGTGTCGGCTTCATCATACGTTCTTTCAATAACCACGGGCACGCGCACCTCATGATGAACCAAATCGAACATCAGCCGGCGTAGTGCTGGCATGGCATGCTCGTTGGCTGTAGAGGCCACCAGTACCACATTGTTGTTCGCTTTCAATGCCTGCACCAGCATACTACTTAAGGTGGGTGTGGCAATGCGCACAAAATTCAAAGTGGGGTGCCTCACCGGATTATCGATGAATTCGTCGGCGGAAAACATCGGAAACGCATTGGACTGGTCGGTGTGGTTTTGCCAGGCGTACAGGTCTAAAATTTCCTTCAGACCATTGGGCAGCATAAAGGGCACTGGCCGGCTGCCGGAGTAGATAAAATCGGCTCCCTGATCATTCATTTTAAACTTATCCAGCTCTGGCAGGTAAAAATGACCCACACACTCCAGATCCTTATAGACGACGGGCGCAAGTGCACGCACATCGGCGATCACCCGGGGCACATTTTTATCACCAAAGTTGTATACCTCGTCCGTCTCGCGCCGAGCGTAGCTGAACGGGTCAATGGGCAGCCTGTCCACGTCGGGTATGGGTGTGTGGCTGCTCCGGCGGTGATAGCGATCGGCCAGGGCGCGTGCTACGGGCACTTCATATTCAGGCTCTTCTGTAAGGCTTACGCGTATTGTATCGCCCAGGCCGTCTTCCAGCAGGGCACCTATGCCCACGGCCGATTTTATCCTTCCGTCTTCGGCTTCTCCGGCTTCGGTCACGCCCAGGTGTAGCGGGTAAGGCCGCAAACCTTCTTCCTCCATTTTTTGCACCAGCAAGCGGTAGGCCTGCACCATCACTTGCGTATTGCTGGCCTTCATCGACAGCACGATGCTGTAGTAGTTGAGGTCTTCGGCAATGCGGAGAAACTCCAGTGCCGACTCCACCATGCCCAGTGGTGTATCGCCATAGCGGCTCATAATCCTGTCGCTGAGTGAGCCATGATTGGTGCCTATGCGCATGGCTGTGCCATACTCTTTGCAGATTTTCACCAGCGGAGTAAACTTATCGCGGATGCGGGCCAACTCGGCACGGTAGGCGTCGTCTGTGTATTCTAAAGCCTCAAATTTCTTTTTATCGGCATAGTTGCCGGGGTTTATGCGGACCTTTTCAACGATGCGCGCCGCAAGCTCAGCGGCGTTGGGTGTGAAATGGATGTCGGCAATAAGCGGGGTATGGTAGCCCCGGCGGCGCAGCTCCTGCTTAATGTTGCGCAGGTTTTCAGCCTCTTTCATACTCGGCGCTGTGATGCGCACATACTCGCAACCGGCTTCTATCATCCGTATGGACTGGGCCACAGAACCCTCAGTATCCATGGTATCTACGGTGGTCATGGACTGTATGCGTATCGGATGGTTGCCTCCCAATGACAGGCCGCCAATATCTACCTCCACACTTTCGCGCCTTGCGTATCGGGTGAGGCTTTTACAATACTGGGCTATAGAGGTGATTTCCGTGGAAGGCATGTGCTGCATGTTTTCGAAAGCGCAAAAATAACAGGTTTATATATAAAATGTTCAGGTTGGCCATAGGCTGTGGAGGCATATGCAAAGAGGCAAACTCCCGCAGGTTGATTGGCGCGTGCACGATGTTTTTTCACTACGTGAAGAAAGGAAATTGAGTCGTGACAAATAGCATCTGTACCACTGATCAGTCCACTATTTTTAATGTATTTAGAAAGAAAATACGCCGCATGCCGTCCGCTTTCACCGTGCCATATACCAATAGTTTGTTGTGCATAAAATGCTCCAGGTGCGAACTCCAATCCGCATTGGCCCCGGTGGGCAGTTTTATAGAAGGTGTTATCTGTACATTGCCCTGCCTCTGTGGGGTGGTGCTTTGTATATAAATGGAGTCTTCTTTGGTCGACACACAGCGCAGACCAGCCGGGTGCTTTACACAGTATAGTTGCTGCCGGTCCTGATTGTTGGATTGGTGCTGCAGGTCGAATACCAGATCGGAACGAATGAGCGCATCGGCACCGAAATGGATCACTGCGGCATGGGAGTATTTCAAATTTTCACTCCACAAATCGTGCAGGCCCGGCTGTGCGCCCTCCTGGCTGAAGCATTCTATATTGAGCATATAGCCATCGTCTACGGCCATCATTTCCCGTAGCACGGCATGCGTGGCATACAATCCTTCCTTCCCTCTGGCACGCTTTGCTCGTATACGCCGCTCCATGCGCTCGCGCTGTCGGGGTGCCATATAATCGAAAAAGTGCTTCAAACGTGTGAAGTCGTAATAGTTGATCACCTGACTGCCGTCGCTATGCAGGCGCGCCAGGAAAATGCCTGACGCAAGCTGCCTTCTGCTCACTCCAAACGTGCCCACCATCACTGTAGCCTCTTCACTTTTGACGAGGCGGGCGCTGAGCAGGTGATAATCTTTGGAAGGTTGAAGCACTATATCGCGCTGTAGCACGCCTGCAGCATCATACACCCTTGCAGTAAGCGAAGCAGATTTTTTCTTGCTGTCGTTGGTGAAGTAGACGATGATGCTGCCCTCTCCTTCATCCAGTTCTATGCGCAACAGGCTGTTGTTGTTGGCATAAAGGCCCTCTAAAATGATGGGACTCGGTGAACCAAAACGATAGCAAACAACAGAGGGCCGCAGATTTTGTATGCCGCCAAAGATCATCAGCTCGTTGATTACTCCAAAGTGTTGCAGGTATTCGGGCATATATCCACCTATTTCGAACCACTCCTGCTGTACTTGGCTAAAAGAGATACGCAGAATGCCTATCCTATTTTGCGCCCTCAGGTACGTCTGCATCAACAAATACAACTTGCCAGATGACTCATATATGCCTTCCAGCGTGTACTCCGAATCTGCAGCCACTTGCCTGCGGTTGATCACACTGAGTGTGCTGTCGAGCAGAAGCAACTCCCATTTTTTATCGCGCTGCCCGCCGGTAGCATGAAGCTGCCGGCACAGCACGATGTAACCGTCTTCAGTTGACAACACATGAAAAGATGAATCGCTGTCTGCCAATGGTATAGAAATACCCTTTGGCTGCTCAATGGTCTGGGCCATACTACAGGCCATGCCCACCCACAGCATCAGCACTATTATGATACACGGGCAGGAGTAGGCTGGCAGAGCACCTGAAGATTCTTTTTTAGGCATTACCACTAGGTACGGCGTCTTTTCAGAAATAGATAATAGGCCGGTATGCCCAGCAGCACAGTAGCAATGGCTATGAGCGACTCGGTGGGCCGCTCCATAAAGGCCAGCACCAATATGGATACACCCGCTATGATGAACACTATGGCGGTATAGGGAAAGCCCGGCAAACGAATGGGCACCTTATTCTGCATACGCAACCGGAAAAGCCCCAGAATGGTGAGCAGTGGGAAGATACCCAGCGCAAAGCCCATATAGGTGAGGATCTGATCGAAGGTACCAGAGAGCACTATAATGATGGATATGCCGCCCTGAAAAATGATCGACCAACTCGGCACATGATGCTTTGGATGCACCTTGCTGGCAAATCGGAAGAAGTACCCGTCTTTGGCCATGGCGTAGTACACCCTGGGGCCGAGTATAATGAAAGCGCTGATGGAAGAAAAAAGTGCCAACGCGATGGCCAGTGAAAAAAATGTGTCCGATGCAGGTCCGAACAGCCGGTCGACCGCAACCCCGCCCACGGAAATCACTCCTTTGAGCGCACCGACAGGCACAGCATATACAAACAGCGTATTGAGACCAAGGTAAAGCAGCACCACAGCACCTGTGCCCACTATCAGCGATCGGGGCAGGTTTACCGATGGGTTTTTTATTTCGGAGCCAATGTACACCGAGGCATTGTAGCCGCTGTAGGCAAACATAATCCACATGAGCGACAGGCCGATGGTTTTCCAGTTGGCGGGCGCTGCGGTGATCACCTCCATTTCAGAAAAATGATCGAAACTGCCCCGGCCAAATGCAAAGCCAACCACCACCAGCCCTACCACCAACAGTACCTTGAGCAGTGTGAGAAAATTTTGCACGCGCGAGCCAAAGTCCATGCCCCGAAGGTGTACCAGTGTGAATGCGACGATGACCAGTATGGAAAAGAACTTTTTAACCAACGACACAGACACAGCATCGAAATGAAAGGCCCCCGGCACCGCCCTGTACAGATATTCACTAAAGCCGATGGATGATGCGGCAATGGGTGCTGAAAAGCCTACGATAAAGGAAACCCAGCCACTGAGGAAGCCTGGCAACGGGTGAAAGATACGACTGATAAACACATATTCGCCGCCGGCATTGGGCATGGCGGCACCTAACTCGCCATAGCAAAGTGCCCCGCAAAGAGCAATGAACCCACCCACGAGCCACAGCGCAATCATGAGCACCGGATCGTTGAGGTCGGACAACAACAGGCCGGATGTGGTGAATATACCGGCACCGATCATGTTGGCAATCACAATGTTGGTGACGGCATACAGGCCGAGCTTGCGCTCCAGAGAATATGGTGAAGGATTGCTCAAGTTATAACCATTTTGCCTGGCCTAAGCGCCGGCAGTGATCGCTCCAATATAATCGGCAGTAATGTTGCAAGCCTGCCGCTGCACCTCTCAAAAAATCCGGAACAGCCAGGGCAAATTATCAAAAAGCGCCATAACGTCCTGCACTAAAAACAAAATTTCAATACACCGCTCGTTTGCCGGCAACTTTCAGGCATGCGGTTGGCGCGAATGCTTTCCGGGCTGTCCTTACCTTTTGGTATCATTCCTTTCTCTTAGCTTTGCAAAAAACAGATCAATTGAAAAAAAGCAAGGCTTTCGTATGGCTGGCAATCGGCGCATTGATGTTGCTGCTGGTGCTGGCTGTGGTGGCTCCCATCGACAGATCGCCCATTCAGGGCAGGCCCGTTTATCATAAGACACAGGCCGCCCTTGACACTTTTTCAATGACTACTGCCGAAGCCGGCGGTGCGTTTATGGCCGGATGGGGCAAGGTAGCTATACTTCCCGATGGGCCTCAGCGGCTGGTTGGCTATGGCAGGCGCAGTATCTATGGCAGTGTGCACGATACGCTTTACGCGCGCATAGCCGTGTTGAGCAAAGGAGACCTCGCTGTAGCGCTGGTTTCTGTCGATCTGCTCATATTTCCACCTGCGCTGTCGCAGGCTATATCCGTTCGAAATAAACTTGTTGACCATCATTATTTTTCTGCCACGCACACCCATCATGGCTTTGGCGGCTGGCAGCCAGGTGCAGCAAGCGCGTTGCTCTTTGGCGGCTTCGACGAGCATATGGTGCAAAACATGGCCGATGAGATCAACGCTGAAATCGTTGCCATAACAGATAGGCTGTTGCCTGCGCAGGCAGCATTTGCCTCTGTGGCTACCGATGGCCTGGTCGAAAATCGCCTTGATGCCGACAGCCCTGCCGACGATCAGCTTCGCTACGTAAAGCTGGTGCGCAATGACGGCAGCACGGCCATTATTACTGCATTTAGTGCACATGCCACTACCTTGCCTTCGGCCGAAGAGGCACTCAGTGGGGATTATCCGGCTTATTTGGTGCACAAGCTGGAAGAAAGCCCCCGAGTGGACTTTGCCATGTATTGCGCCGGTATGGTGGGCAGCCACCGAGCTGCAGGTATAGAGACAAAAAGCTTTGAAAGAAGCCGGGATTACGGCGATGCACTGGCAGATTATGCATTGCAAACGTGGGATTCAGTGCAAGCGTACCCTCCGCATGTGTTGGCGTTCGGGAGCTTGCCGCTGCAATTTGAAAATGCTCAAATGCGCATCAGCGACAACCTGCGCGTTCGTAGCTGGCTGTTTGAAAAGCTCATGGCGCCACTGGAGGCCAATATACAAGTGCTGCGCCTTGGCGATATTGTCTTTATAGGTATGCCTTCGGATTTTTCGGGGGAGCTTGCCCTGGAATATAGCATTGACTCATTGGCGGCCTCCTACGGCCTCCGGCCCGTCATTACCGGGTTCAACGGCCACTACATAGGCTACATTACTGCCGACCACCACTACGACAGAAGCACGAATGACGAGGTGCGTTTTATGAATTGGGTAGGCCCGGGCATGGGTTCATTTTTTGCCAATACCACCATTGCGCTGTTAGAAAAGATCAACCAGCCTTAGCGGCGGGCGGGCTGGCATTGGCGCATTTCATCTTGATGAAAAATATAAAGGAAAAATCGCAGTGCGTTGGCATCTCAGCGGTCTTCACTTTCCAGTTCGATAGTTTCCGGATAAATATCATCTTCGTACTTATCGGCAGCAAGATCGTCCCATGTCCAACCGTCGGCCTGCACTATGCCTTTGAGCAGGCACCGTCGCTTTTCTAGTTGTTGGTAAATTTTGTCTGCTTCATGGGAGTTGTGATTTTTCCACTGCACGCCCAGCCCGGAACCTATATCTTCAAGATCGGGCCTTGGCGGCGGCTCATCGGCTTCTTTGATGTGCCTTACCGTTTTCAGATAGGTGGTCATGGCGCGTCGAATCTGTTGCAAGGCCAGCCGACTTTTACATTGTTCCCGAGGCACATGATACAGCAGAATGGTCACCACCTCGTCGAGCAGGGCCAGCTTCAATATCACATTGCCGGCACGGTCGCTGTTGTGGATGTAGTGCAGAATAGGGTAAGCGTGATGGTTTTGGCTGTAGCTGAATATGTCATGTGAAAGATCGCCCAGTTCGCCCGCCAACTGATCGAAGTTTCCATTGATAAACCCTTTGCGCATGGCACTCTTCACAGACTCACCAAGGCTTGTGATGCGCAGGCTGAGCGTACGCTCTTCTATGATGTTGTTGATGACAGGCACTACATAGGTAATGATCACCGTGAGTACGATGAAGCCGGTAAAAGAGGCCGCAGATGTGTAGACCCGCCAGAAGTTGCCATTGGGCACAAAATCTCCCGTGCCGAGTGTAGAGAGTGTATAGCCTGTAAAATAAAATTTCTCCCAAAAAGAAGCCGGCACCTTGGTAGAAGCCTGTAGTACCGATGCGTCGTCGAAGCTGTAAATGAGTGTATTGCCTGTCCATATCAGCAGTACCCATGTCATGGTCATCACCAGTATGATGAAGAGCCCGGTAAGACTAAGGATTGGGTTGGAACCTTTATCGCCCGCAACGAACCTCATCGCTCGGGCCACGCCTCTGTTGATGTACGCCGTAAGCGGGCCGGCTCCCCTAGGCAAGAAAACGGTCACTGCAAAATCGATGTAAACAAGCATGATCAGGCATAAGCCCAGAAACAACTGAAGGTATGAAGTCATAGCATTTGGGATGATTAAAAATGACGAAGCTAAGAAAGGTACTGCGCAACCATAGCCACACAATCTGAGGCGCTTTTTCACCATTGGCAGCTCCACCCTCTGCTGCCTTGGCTCATGCAGACCATTTGCGCCCTACGCCTTGCCAGCACAACCCTACTTATTCAAGAGCAATACCATTTATATTGCAGAGCCTACTTTGTGGCCATTATTTGCAACAATAGCGAGATGCGTGTGGTTCATTCGGGCAACAGCATACATTTTTGGAATACCTCATAAAAAACGTGAAGCCATGAAAAAAATAGCACTTTTTGGGGCGTCAGGCCATACCGGCCGGCAATTCCTTGAACAAGCACTCGGGCAAGGATATACTGTGCAGGCCTTGGTACGTACACCATCTAAAATCACACATTCATCTGCAGCATTACACATCATACAGGGCGATGTATTAAACCCAGCCGATGTAGAAAAAGCCACAAAAGGCTGTGACATAGTGGTTAGTTTGTTCGGGCATGTAAAGGGCTCACCCAAGTGGCTGCAGACCGATGGCACGCGCAACATTGTGCATGCCATGAAAAAACAAGGCATCCAACGCATCATTTCCTTATCCGGGGGTGGGCTTCGGTATCCGGAAAAGGATGAACCTAAGTTTGCCGACAAGCTGATCAAGGGCATCATGACGCTGGTGGTGCCGCAGATACTAAAAGACGCGGAAAAGCACTACGAGTTACTAAGGGAGAGCGGGCTGCAATGGGTAATAGTGCGTGGCCCGCGGCTGACCAATGAACCTGCGAAAGGCGAATACCGAGTGGGCTGGGTAGGCGTAAATGCCAGCACCTCGATAGGCCGTGCCGACCTCGCTGATTTTATACTCAAATTGGTGGAGGATGAGAAGTATGACCGGCAAATGCCCTTTGTGAGCTATTAAAGGGGAAAGTCATTATAAAGCCAATCCCGATGGATTGGCTTTCTTGCTGTAGGGGAAGGATTCGAACCTCCACGAAGCGGTTAGTCATATGCCTGATCAACACATATGATTTATCCCGTATGTCCAAAAATCAAGATGATTAATGGGCTCTTCACCCCCGAGACAGGAGGGCATGTCTGCCAATTTCATCACCCTACAATTTGAGGCAACAAAAAAACAGCCTCGCGAAAGGCTGCTTGTGCAATTGCTGTAGAGGAAGGATTCGAACCTCCACGGAGCAGTTAGGCACAATGCCTGATCATCGCATTTGCTTTATCCCAACAAACGATCATCGAAACGACCGCTTTACTCTCCACCCCCGAGACAGGAGGGCATGTCTGCCAGTTTCATCACTCTACATTCTAGTGCTTTACTGTTGAAACAAAATTAACAGTGGCATTCAATAATTAAAAATTATTTAATAATTTATTCAAAAAAATATGCCTGCGCCTTCAATCCGCCACCTTTGTTGTTACAGTCACAATTTGGCAATTTTAGTGCCTGACAAATTATGAGATTATCAAAACGACCGCAGGCTTTTCCTAAGATTATGAGCACAATGCCGCAAGCTACAGATATGATCATTGTCTTAGAAAGGTAGGACAAAAGAATGTTTGCCTGCACATCGTATATGCCAAATAAATATACATCGATGGGTGGCTCTTATAAACTGCTTCCGCAGTATTTGCAGTAATCTGCCTGTACATCGTGCCCCTCGCGGCCGCAGTTGGGGCATGCTTGGGTACTCACCGGTTTTTGCTGGCCCTTGCTCAGCTCTGAAGTAACTATACCTGTGGGCACTGCAATGATACCATACCCCATAATCATGATCACCGAGGCCACCATCTGACCCAGTGTGGTTTGTGGAGCAATATCGCCATAGCCCACGGTAGTAAGGGTAACGATACACCAATATATGCTGATGGGAATGCTGGTGAACCCGTTTTCCTTACCCTCGATCACATACATCAGCGTACCCATAAAAATAACGGTGGTGACCACCGAGACCAGGAATACAGTAATTTTTGGCAAACTGCTGCGCAGGGCAGTAGAAAGCACAGAGGCTTCCCCAAGAAAGCGGGCCAGCTTAAGCACCCGGAATATGCGTATAAGCCGAAAGGCTCGGATCACCAGGAATGCATGGGAGCCGGGTATGAACAGTCCGATGTAGGTAGGCAGTATAGACAGCAAGTCTACAATGCCAAAAAAGCTGAAAATGTATTTTTTGGGTTGTGTGAGGGTGATGATGCGCAGCACATATTCTATAGTAAACAGTACGGTGATCACCCACTCCCACAAGCGCAACTGATCGCCGTAGTGTATCCGCACATTATCTACGCTTTCGAGCATCACAGAAATCACGCTGAGAATGATCAGCACGATCAGGGCGATGTCGAACCACTTGCCCCAGGCCGTGTCTGCTTCAAAAATCACTTCGTGCAGCCTGGCGCGCCACCGGGCGCGGGGCACTTCTCTTTCATACTTCATACACTATCGTTCTACTGATCAGGCGAATCTAAAAGGCATTTTCAAAATTACTATGCCCAAGGTCATTTATTGGCTTGTTGCCAGGCAGAAAACGGACTATATTATTGGGAATAAACAGATGCAATAGACTGATCTTTTCTCTTCTTGTTTTTTCTTTGTTATATTCACTGAACAAGACGTATAATTTTGCTCCAAATCACGTGGGAAGTTGGCTAAGACATGCGATGCTTAAAATCAATATTATCATTCCAATAGTAAAATATTTCAGAAGAAGCTCGAAATTGCCTCCGTCATTTCAAAGGATATAGAAGTAAACACATCAGAATGGCAAAAAGTCCCAATCCGCAATTTTCTGAAGGCAAACCACGTAAAGAATCACTACATGGCATCGTACTTACTGATGTGATGCCAAACGATAATATTGGCCGTGATCAGCGTGCACCTGCTTCCGTTCCTCAAAATATACCTGTGAAGGTGTGGGTAACAGATGAGAAGGGCAAATGCACATATGTAAACAAAAACTGGCAGCACTATACAGGACAACCTGCGCATGAGGCGCTGGGCGACGGCTGGATGAATTGCCTACATCCTACGGATAGAAAGAGCGTGCAACACACGCTGGAACTAGCCATCAAACATCATCAGGAGTTTGATGTAGAATATCGATTGCGCAGCGTCGAAGGGCATTATTGCTGGAAAAGCCATCAGGCCGTCCCAAAGTTTTCTCAAAAAAATATTTTTGAGGGCTTCTCTGGTGCCATTGTAGATATTGAAAAAAACAAAAGGGCGCAGCAGGAACTATTGCAGCAAAAACAGCTGTATCACAGTATATTTCAACACACCTCCGACGCCGTGATGATCCTAGACGAAGCGGGGGTAATACTTGAAGCCAACAATGCCGCCTGCAACATGCACGGCTATGCATATGAAGAATTGATCAATAGCTCAGTGCAGACATTAATATACTCAGAAGAACTGCATAAGTACCCTTCGGCTATGGAGGCTATGAAGGCAGAAAAACCGCATGTTACGGCGGGCAGGCATATAAAGAAGTCGGGTGATATCATTCACGTAGAACTGACAGGCTCCAGCTATGAGTTCAATGGCCAAATGCGCGTAATGCTGGTAATACGGGATCTTACCGATCAGAAAAAAGCCCAGTTTATACTAAAGAGCAAAGAAGAAACCCTTCGCATGGCCATAGATGCTACCCGGCTTGGCACCTGGGACTTCAACCCCGTGAGTGGCGACATAGAATGGTCGGATCGATGTGCCGAACTTTTCGGTCTTCAGCCATCCCAGCCTGCCAACTACGATTTATTCCTCCAATGCCTGCACCCGGAAGACCGGGAGCGCACCGATGCATTGGTGCGTGCGGCTTTATCTGGTCGTGGGGGCGGTGAGTACGATACAGAATATCGATCGATCGGCCCCGACGGCAGCATGCTGCGCTGGCTTCGATCCACCGGTCGTGTATTTTTTAATGAATCCGGTGAAGGTGTACGCTTCATTGGTACGGTACAGGACATCACCCAACAAAAACTTGACAGAGAGCTGCTAGAAGAAAAAAGCCGGGAATTGGAATTTGCCAACGAGGATCTGCGCAATTTCACCTACACCATTTCCCACGACATCAAAAACCCGCTCACCTCCCTCATGATGGCCGCCTCTATGGCCGACGACATGAACACCATAGAAGAACTCCAATCAACCATGCAGATCATGGGCAAAAGCACCCGAAAGATCAGCAACATCATAGAGGGGCTTGGCGAAATGATAAAAGAGGAAGAGACGAAGAGCAAGTTTGAGCTGATCAGTGCAGAGGAAATTGTAAAAAGTATATTAAAAGAGTTTTCCGACAGAATATCAGAGCAGGATTGCAGCATCACGTTCGATCTGCAAGTAGACCGATTTGTATACATTAGAAGCTATCTGCAGTGCATCTTGCGCAACCTCATTGATAATGCCCTGAAGTATTCGGTCGACGGTCGGCGCACGGTTGTTCATATCACCGCCGAAGTACAAGGCGATCGTGTAGAATTTATGGTAAAAGACAATGGCATAGGCATAGACCTGGAGGAGCACAGCAACAGTATTTTTAAGCCTTTTTGGCGTGTTCAGGAAGAAAAGCCGGGTACCGGTATAGGCCTGTATATGATCAAGCGCATGATAGAAAAATACCATGGCAAGCTCAATCTCATGAGTGAAGTGGGTAAAGGCACAACGTTCATATTTAACCTGCCAGCCCAGCCGGTGGTGCTAAAATCAAGCTAGCGCAATCTCGTCGTATTTTCTGCCTTACCCGGCCTGTTCCATTTGCTCCAGCTCTTCTGTGAAGCCGCCGGAAAGAATGGGAAACCGGCACCAGGTGCGTGGATCTACATTGAAATCGTCCATGTGAAATGAAGGTGCTGTTCTTTCGCGCTTCCATTGGTTTTTGCTCCAAAGCACAAAGAATTTTTTGATGTGCAGCTTCAGCAGGGATTCATCCTCCAGCTTCTGTTCTGCCAACACATTAAATATTTCCAGGGGCGACAGCCTGTCACGAATGCCGAGGCGCTCTATGGCCGTCACCACGGCATAGGGCATCAGGTCTTCTTCATCAGTTTGGCGCTTGTGCTGCGGGCGCAGCTCTGCTGAGGGGTCCAGGCTGTTGACCAGCCGCAGGCTTGTATAGCTGAGATGCTCCTCGGCCCACACCAGCCATTGTCTGATGAAGTCCTTATCTACTGCCGCAATTGGCGCTATCGATCCGCTCATGTCGCCGTCCATAGTGGCGTATCCCAGATCGGCTTCGCTGCGATTGGAGGTGACCAGCAGCAGTGAATTTTGAATATTGGCCAGCATCCAGATGATGGGCGACCTGGCGCGGGCCTGAATATTTTGCAGAGCAATATCATCCTTTTCCCACGTCAGCCGCTGGCCCAGGGTGGTCTCAATCTTTTCTGTATAGCTCTGCACTTCATCGTCGATATACCAGTGATGAAAGACCGCACCAATATCGGCGGCCAGCTTGCGTGCCGATTCAAAAGTATTTCGGGAAGAGTTCACCGTAGATTGATACGCACAGGTCAGCAGCATTTCTACCACGGCCTTTTGCAGGTTTTCCCCTTCCAACCGGGCCAGGTTGGTCAGGTGTTCTTCCGCGTGCAGTTTTTTGAGAAACTGTTCCAGCCCCAGGTCCTCTAATCCGCGGCGTACCATTTCCGCCACCAGCACGGCGCAGGTGGTGCTGTCGGCGCCTCCGCTCAGCGAAAGCACAAACCCACGCGACCTGCTCTTGCGCAGGTAGTCAAACAAGGCCAGGGTAGCGGTCTTCAGGAACATCTCGTTTTTGCTTTCTTCAGCAATGGTCTCACCTGCCATTTCCTGAGGATCAGCATCAAAATTAATATCGTGCGCCACCAGATTCACCTGATGGAATGAAAGCCTGTGGTTATACCGGAGCACCTTGCCGTGGCCGGCTACCAATATTTCGCCATCGTAGATCATTCTGCCGGCTTCATTGCCCAGCAGGTTGGCGTACAGATAGTACAAGCCATGCTCCTGACTCGCCCGTAGTGCCAGCGCAATGCGCAGCGCAGATTTTTGAAATGCAAAGTGACTTGCGCTGGGATTGAGTATAAGCTCCACGCCACGCGCTTTCAGCCGACCGGCAGGTCGCTCATGTCTCCATGCATCTTCGCATATCTCGAAGCCCACCCGCACCCCGTACACCTCAAAATCCAGATCACCGAAGTTAATGCTGCGGCCGTTGTGTTCTATCTGGCGGCTATGCCCCGCCGGCCAGGGAGCAAACCAACGCGGCTCGTAGTGTACGCCGTCGTTGGCCAAAAACTGCTTGGCCACTATGCCCAGTATTTGCTCATTTTGAATGAGCGCCACGCAGTTGTACAACACACCTTCCACGCGTACCGGCAGCCCTACAGCTACGGCAATATCGACACACGCTGGCACTACTTCCCACAGTTTGTTCAGCGCCTTGCGGGGAAGCCACTCACTCAGAAACATATCTTCGCAGCCATAGCCAGAAATGCACAACTCCGGAAGGCAAAGTATTTTCACCCCGGCAGCCCGGGCGCTTTCTATGGCGCTGCGTATGTTGTGGAGGTTGTTGTCCCAGTCTACAGGCGTTTGGTTCAGCGCTGCGCCGGCCACTTTTATATTTCTCATGCGGCAAGGTTTAGGGTACTAGTCAATTTGAAGGGTGTCACAAGCACGCTGGGCTGCGTCTTGCTCAGCCCGCTTTTTACTGAAACCCAGTCCTTTGGCTATGGTTTCTCCTTCCACGATGAGGTTTGCCTCAAACTCGCGGTTGTGGCTTCCGCCCCTCGACTCAGAAATCTCAAAGCTAATCTCTTTGTTTTGCTGATGCGCCCACTCAATGATCTTACTTTTGTGGTTGGGGTTTATCTTGATGATCTGATCCAGATCGTAGTGTTGTTTCAGCAGTTTGGCTGTGATAAACCTTCGCGACTTGGTATATCCGCGGTCGAGGTAGATAGCACCGATCAGTGCCTCCAGCGTGTCGCCATAGATGGACTTATAGGAAAGCTTGTTTTTACGATTATCCGAATACTCCACTATGTCACTCACGCCCATATTGCGGGCTACACGGTTGAGTGCCTCACGGTTTACAATGCGGCTTCTGATCTCCGTAAGAAAGCCCTCATCGCGCATTGGAAATTTTTTGAACAGATATTCAGCAATGACGGAACTGAGGATGGCATCGCCCAGATATTCCAGGCGTTCGTTAGATTCGCGAAAACCCTTATCATTCTGCCGTGCAATGGATCTGTGCTGTGTGGCCAACTTGTACAGTTCCAGATTGTGAGGCCAAAAGCCCATAATGGCTTTAAGCGCCCGGCTGAAGTCCTTATCCGATGGCGAAAGTGGGGTAATTGATACTACAATCCTTCGGAGAAAAGGATTCACAATTATTCCATTTTTCTAAAAATCACTGAGAAGTTGTGCCCGCCAAACCCGAAAGTATTGCTCAATGCCGTGCGTACATCCCTCTTCTGTGCTTTGTTGAAGGTCATGTTCAGCCGGCTGTCGATGTTCTCATCGTCGGTGAAGTGATTGATGGTGGGCGGCACGGTCTGGTGCTTTATGGCCAGTATGGCCGCCAAGGCCTCGATGGCTCCGGCCGCACCCAGCAGGTGGCCCGTCATAGATTTGGTGGAGCTGATGTTGAGCTTGTAGGCAGAGTCACCAAAGACGTTCACAATGGCCTTCGACTCGGCAATGTCGCCAAGCGGTGTGGAGGTGCCATGTACGTTGATGTAGTCGATATCGCCCGTTTGCAGGTTAGCGTCTTCTAGCGCGTTTTGCATCACACGCATTGCGCCCAATCCGTCGGGGTGCGGCGCAGTAATGTGATAGGCATCGGCCGAAGCGCCACCGCCTACCAACTCAGCATAGATCCTGGCGCCGCGTGCTTTGGCGTGTTCGTACTCTTCAATAACCAAAGCGCCCGCGCCCTCACCCAGCACAAATCCGTCGCGGTCTTTATCGAACGGTCTGGAGGCTGTTTCGGGGGAGTCATTCCGCTCGCTGAGTGCTTTCATGGCATTGAATCCACCCACGCCTGCTTCTACCACGGCAGCTTCTGAGCCACCGGCTATGATGATGTCGGCCTTGCCGAGTCGTATATAGTTGAAAGCATCTACTATGGCATTGGTGGCAGTAGCGCAAGCTGAAACGGTAGCGAAGTTGGGCCCTCTAAAGTTGTACTTAATGGAAATATAGCCGGCGCTGATGTCGGCAATCATTTTAGGAATAAAAAACGGGCTGAACCGCGGGGTGCCATCGCCCTGAGCGTAGCCACCTACTTCTTCCTGAAAAGTTTTGAGTCCGCCAATCCCCGAGCCCCAAATCACGCCTGCGCGATCCGGATTGACCTTGTCCAGATCCAGACCGGAATCTTTCATCGCTTCGTCGGTGGCGGCCAGTGCATAGATGGCGCAATCGTCGAGCTTGCGAATCTCCTTTTTTTCCAGAATGTTGAGGGGGTCGAAGTTCTTTACTTCGCAGGCAAATTTAGTACGGAACTTTTCAGTGTCGAATTTAGTGATAGGCCCTGCACCACTCACTCCGTTGGCAAGTCCGTTCCAATAATCTGAAACATTGTTGCCAATAGGCGTAAGTGCTCCAAGGCCTGTTACTACAGCTCTCTTTAAACTCATAAAAAAATACTAACCAGAGATTATTCAGTTTTTGACGTTTTCTTCCAGGTATGATATTGCCTGGCCAACGGTGGATATGTTTTCTGCCTGATCGTCGGGAATGGATATATTGAATTCTTTTTCAAATTCCATGATCAATTCTACTGTATCGAGTGAATCGGCACCCAGGTCGTTCGTGAAGCTGGCTTCGGGGGTTACCTCCGACTCTTCTACCCCGAGTTTGTCGATAATAATGCTTTTAACTTTCTGTGCAATCTCTGACATTTTCTTGTTCATTTTGTTAAAACTCCCTGCAAAGAAATGCATTTAAAGGAATAATGTCAAACAATTTTTTTAAACGAGATTATAATTTGAAATTGAACATTTTGAATCCGAATTTTGTCTGAGGGCCACTTTTTTTGTACTATTCTATGAAGCGCAGCAAACTCCAAAGCACTGTTGAATATGATTTTGAGCTACTCGGCATCACCGCCCAAAGCCCGGGCTATAAGCTGGCCTGGCATATCAACAAAGCACTGGAGGTAGACCTTGCCAGATGTGCCGATCAGGAGATCAATTTTTCGGGCAACCTCCGGCTCATTATAGCCAACTTCCTCTACGAAACAGAGAATAGCACGCTGCGCCTTATCGAAAACCGTTCGTTAGAAACGAGCCACGGCACCAACGCCTACCTCGTGCCCGAGCTCAGTGACTTTGACTTCATACTGCTGTTGCAGGGTTTTGAAGACACCTTTTCCTTACAACACGTAGCCACCAGAACCAAAGAAATTTCCTTCGTTCAGTTCGTGAAAGCCTTTCAGGCAGCTCAGCTCAAGTCGCGCGACAACCTCATCTTTTAGGCTATTGCATTTCTTTCAGGCCCTGGGCTCCACCAATATCGTTTTTTCTTTTTCCACTACCACCTGGCCGGCGGGTGCCCCCTTGCGCTTTCTCACATACTTGCGCAGTGTATAGCTTACGGGGCAG
>CAZQVB010000002.1:84445-106253 GCA_964596645.1 uncultured Roseivirgaceae bacterium | reverse complement strand
TTGCGGCGGCTGTGATAAGCTGCCAGTTGTGCTGCCCGCTCTATCACCATTTGAGGAAAATTGCTCCCCGGCTTCTGCCGCACTATCACGTGGGCGCCTGCAGCATCTTTGGCATGTAGCCACAGGTCATCCTTGCTGGCAATGCGAAAGGTGAGCAGATCGTTCTTTTTATCATTCTTGCCCACCAGTATATCATAACCCATGCAGTGTATGGGTGTAAAACCATCATTGGTTTTGCCTTTTACCGCAGAGTCTTCAGCCGGGTCGTCCTTAGCATATTTCTTCAGTTCCCGCACGTTCGTAGCCGCTTCCAACTTGCTAAGCAAGGCCTTTGCTTCCTCCGACTCCCGCCTGCGCCGTGCTATATTGTCTGACAAAGTGCTGATCTCAATATTTTGATTTTTGGCCTTTCTATAATATTGCTCGGCATTTTTCTGAGGGCTTAGTGTGGGCTTCAGCTTAATGCGCAGCGGCTCGCCGGTGTAAAAATCATTGAGCACCGCCAATTCGCTACCGGCCGGTATCGCGTGAAGATTGGCCATAATCAAATCGGCAATGGCGGCGTAGCTGTGGGCATTGCGCAACATTTGCAACCTGGCCTCGCTGCTCTCTACATAATTGTCCGCCTTCTGAATGCGGATATTTAATGCTTTCGTCAGCGCTGTTTTCTGTTGATGCAGGGCGAAGGCAGCAATGTATTCACTGAAGAAGCGGTTGAGCGCTTCCATGGGGTTGTCAGTAGAAAAGTAAAACTCCGTCGGCTCGTAAAGCAGCAAAGCAGGCAGTTGATTGCGTGTGCTGAGGTATTGTGTTTTTCCTTCCTGCAGCTGCTTCAGCAGTGATTGGAGCATAGCCCAGCGCTGTTCCAAATTTTGTTCGTCAAAGCGCCTGCTGTCGAAGTATGGCCGGAAGGCTTTACCGAGGGTTGGCACTACGTGTTCGTATCGACCTTCGGCTTCCCGAAAAGCCTCGAAATGCAGGGGCAAAGGCCGGTCGAGCGACTCTAGATTTAGCGCCATATCGCGCTTTAGATTTTTCTTGAAAAGCACCCTGCTTTCACCATTCACCATCAATATGATGTTCGACAGGTTGCCGTACATCTTGAAAAGCAAATGGTGCTGGTCGGTGAACTCAATGGCAAATGCGCGCTCATTGAGAAATTGACGCACACCTACCACCGCTTTGCCGATGAGCGCATCAAAGAGGTCCACACTATTGGCGCGGGCCCGATGATGCGTCTGGGGAAAGGATAAGCAGGAGAAGGAGGGGTCGAGCAGCGCTTTTATATAAAGAGTATCGGCACCGCCTACGAAGGCCATGACCAATTCATTTTTTTCCTGCGAAAATATGGCCGTTACTTTTTGGCCCGGCAGCAGGGTAGCCAACTGGGCGGATAGTCTTTTGAGAAAATAGTAATTGTTGTGCACGGTCAGAGTTCTACTTTCAGTCCGTCGTGGGCCAGGGCTACTCCTTCGGGCAGTTCTGCATTTACCTCAGCGTGGAGCCCCATCCGGTGCCCCATGTGTGTAAAATATGCCTTTTCCGGTTTTACTTTCTTCACCATCTGAAGCGCTTCCTGCAGGTTGAAATGTGAGATATGCTTTTCGCGCTGCAAGGCATTGAGCACCAGCACACGGGTGCCGCGCAACTTCTCCATCTCAGTATCAGAGATAAAATTGGCATCGGTAATGTAGCTGAAGTCGCCAATGCGGAAGCCAAAAACCGGAAGTTTGTGGTGCCGCACCTCTATGGGCAGTAGCGGAAGCCCCGCTGCCATAAAGGGTTTGTTTTCGATGAGGTGGGGCACTATCTGCGGTATGCCGGGGTAGTCGTTGCCAAACACGTAGTGATACTCCCGCTTTATCTGTTCTATCACCTGTGCATTGCCATAGATGGGCATGGCCCGTTGTTGCAAAAAGTTGAAACTGCGCACGTCATCGAGGCCGGCCAGGTGGTCGCGGTGCTGGTGGGTAAAAACCACGGCATCGAGCCGGCGCACTTTTTCGCGAAGCATCTGCTGCCGAAAGTCCGGGCCTGTATCGATGACCAGACTCTTGCCTTGCGTTGAAACATGGACAGACGTACGCAAACGGTTGTCGCGCGCATCGGCCGACCGGCACACGTCGCAGTCGCAGCCTATCACAGGTACGCCCTGAGATGTGCCGGTGCCTAAGAAAGTGATCGTCAAAGCTTGAGTTCGGTTTGTAACAGCCGCTTAAGCAGATCCCTGTTTTTGGGGCTCAGTTTTTCTTCGGCTATGTTGATCTCCCTTATGATCTCGACGAGGCAGCTGATCTTGCCCTCAAGTGAATAGAACTTATTCACCACGGCTACTTTGTTTTCTTTCAGCAGGCAGTATCCCGACTTGAACTGCCCCTTTTCGTAGCGCAAGATGTAGTCGGTCTCTGCAAAAAGATCTTCCAGTTTGTGCAAGAAATGCGTGGTGTATTTGATCTCCATCACGACGTCAATCTGTTTACGGTCGTGACCAGGGCGTCGAAATCGAGTGGCTTTTGCAGGTAGTCGTCTATGCCGGCTTGCTTAAAGTCACTCAAGGTGTAGTTGCGGGCATTGCCGGTGATGGCGACTATTGGTATTTTGGCTTTTGCGGGGTCGTCGAGCGCCCGCACTTTGCCCGCGCATTCCATGCCATCCATCTGCGGCATGTTGATGTCCATGAGTATGATGTCGTAGTTGTCTGTTTCCAGCATTTGCAATACCTGCTTGCCATTTTTGGCAGAAAATATTTCGTAGTTCTGTCCTTGCAAAATCTTACGGGTCAGGTTTTGAATGACAGAACTGTCTTCGGCAATGAGTACTTTCTTTTTACCTTCCATAGCTACATCATTAAAAATTTGGGGTAAAACGCTTCGAATTCTTCAAAATGCAATTTGAGCTTTTTCAACTGTCCATGCAGTTCATCATACACAGCCTGCTTCTCCTTGAGGGTACCCTCTATATCGCGGGCCAGATGATGCACCTGAGTGATGCCCAGGGTGCCGGAATTGCCTTTCAGTGTGTGCAAATTAATTAAAATATTCTTGATACTGCCCGAGCGCAAATCCTCGAAGCTGCTTTCTATTTGCTCCCTGCCCTCGCTCACAAAGTCCTCAAATACGCTTTGCAGCATTTCATTGCCTCCGTAGTTGCGCAGCTGCCCCACCACCATTTCGTTTATTATGCTCTGTTTTTCATCTTCGAGCACTTCTATTTCTATATCCTTTGGCGGCTTGCCCAGCTTCAGCAGCTCGCGCACTTTGCTCAGCAGGGCCTGGGCCTTGATGGGCTTCGACACGTAGTCGTCGAGGCCGGCCTGTATGAAGCGTTCTTTGTCTTCTTTCATCGAGTAGGCCGTCATGGCGACAATGGGTGCGAGGTTTTTTTTGCCCAGTGCCTTTATCTTTTTGGTGGCGGTGATGCCGTCCATATCGGGCATTTGTATGTCCATAAAGATGATCTGGTAATCATTCTTTGCTGCCTTATTGATGGCGTCCTGGCCATTTACGGCCAGGTCTACCCTGCAGCCCGACTTCTTGAGTATCTCGCCGGCCACCTGCCGGTTTACCATGTTGTCGTCTACGATGAGCACATAGGGTTCGGTGTCGTTGAAGTAGTTGCTGATGCGGATATTTTTGTTCAGGATGTCGTCCTCATTGATCACATCTTCGTCTGTTTCTTCGGCTTCGAAGGTAAACCAGAACGAGCTGCCCAGGCCAAGGGCCGAATACACGCCGATATCGCCGCCCATCAGCTTGCAAAGCTCTTTGGAGATGGCCAGGCCAAGCCCGGTGCCACCAAATGTCTTGGTGGAAGAGTTGTCGACCTGGCTAAAGCTGCTGAAAAGTTTTCTGATATTTTCCTGAGATATGCCTATACCAGAATCGCTCACCACGGCTTTTATAAGGTTTTTCCTGCCCTTCCTTACCACAGTTTTCAGGCTGATGTTGATGGAGCCGCCGCCATCGGTAAACTTTATAGCGTTGGAGGTGAGGTTGGAGAGCACCTGCAGCAGGCGTGTTTCGTCGATCAGTGACTTTACCGGCACATTGTCGTCCAGGTGGTAGTACAGGTTGATCTCTTTGCTGAGGGCCTGCTGGGAGAAGAGGGCGTAGAGCTTTTCCATGGTGGCCGATAGCCGTACGGGGGCCTTTCTCAGCTCCATTTTACCGGCTTCTATTTTCGACAGGTCCAGTATATCGTTGAGCAACGTGAGCAAAGTCTCCGAAGATTTTTTGATGGTCTGTACGTACTGGATCTGCTCACCGTCGAGTATGGTGCCGCTGATGAGGTCGATGGTGCCAATGATGCCGTTCATGGGTGTGCGTATTTCGTGGCTCATGTTGGCCAGGAAGTTTTCCTTCACCTTTAGTGAATGCTCTGCCAGTTCTTTGGCTTTTTGCAGTTCGTGCTTGGCTTCCTGCAGGCGCGTGACGTCGCGGGCCACCACTTCTATGAGGCCGTAGTGCTTTTGCTTCTGTACCAGGCGCAGGTTGCAGAGCAATTGCAGGTTCTTACCACTTTTGGATATGCCGGTGGCCTCTACGTTGCGTATGCTCTTCTCGGTGATCAACTGCCGGAGCAAGCGCAGAGAGGCCTTTTTGTCGGTAAAGAATTCGCGTATGTTGCGGTTGAGTATTTCGCCATCGCTGTAGCCCAGCATTTCTTTTACTGAAGGGCTCACCATCATGATCCTTCCGCTGCGGTCGAAGCGGAAGTATATGTCTTGAAACGATTCAAAAATGTTCCTGAATTTTTCCTCGCTCTCGGTAAGGGCCAGCTCCGATTGTTTTTTTTCGGTGATGTCGTGGGCAATGCCCGACACCTCTATAATGCTTCCATCTTCGTGGTAGATGGGGTTCAGGTATATTTCTTCCCACACCTCTTCGCTGGTGTTCTTGTCAATAAATTTTGTCTCGAAGTGCAGGGATTCACCCCTGATCACTTGCTTGTATTTTTCTCGCCAGTACAGATTAGCATCGTGCTCCAGCACATCTCTTTCCTTGCCCGGTAGTGGATCTATGCAGTAAAAGCGCCGGCTGGCCTGCGCGTAGTTTTGGTTGTAGGAGGTGAAGTTGAAGTGCTGGTCTACCGACCAGATCAAATGGTTGCCGCTCTCCAGTATGGCTTTCATACGGGCCGATTGCTCGTATATCTGATGCTCTTTCTGCTTGCGCTCTATGGCCAGCGCTACCTGGCTCGATATGAAATCGAGAAGCTCCAGCTCGCGATAGGAGTATGCGTGCCGGCTGTCGTAGCTCTGCAGCGCTATGATGCCCACCACACGGTTGGCAGCCTTCAGCGGCGCGCCAAGCCATATTTTAGGTATTTTACCGTACGTCTTCAGCCGGCCATGGTATTGAAGGTTCAGGATGTCTTTTTCGAACAAAAACATCGCCTTGTTCGACTTCATGGCATATTCGGTGATGCCATCGCCCATCTTGCGCTGGTATTTGTTGCCTGCTATGGGGGCGTGCTCATCGATGTAGTAGGGAAAGTTGAGCTGATCGTGCTCGGCATCCAACAAAGCTACATAGAAGTTTTTGGCATCTATGATCGCATTCAGCTCCCGGTGTATGTTGTAGAACAATGACTCCAGGTTGGAGCTGTTGATGGTCATGTTGGCTATTTTGTAGTATAGCGCTTGTGCCTTTTCGGCCCTTATACGGTCGGTGATGTCGTGAAAAATACCCTTAAACTCAATTGGCTTGCCACCCTTGAAGGCACAATTGACGCCGCCGGTGACAAAGAGCTTTCGCCCGTCTTTCGATACAAATACTGTTTCAAACTTATCGACATTTTTACCCTCCAGTATCAGCTCCAGGGCTATGCTGGTTTTGCTGAAGTAGTCGGGGTGCACAATGTCTTTGAGGCGCAGTTGCTCGATTTCCTCTTCTCTGTACCCCAGCTTTTCACGCCATATTTTATTGACGAATGACAAGCGCCCGTCGAGCTGAAAGATCTGGATCAGGTCGTTGGCATTGTCGAAAAGCTCTTTTAGCTGCTCATTGCTGCTGCGAAGCTCTTCGGTCATGCGCTTCTTCTCCGTGATGTTTTCGCCCACCAGTGTGGCCCCCGATATCTGCCCCTTGGTGTTGTACAGCACCACCGAGCCCAGCTTCAGCTCTGCCGGCCCGGAGGCCGCGACTACCTGGCATTCAAAAGTTTCTGCATAGCCGCTGTTTTGAATCAAGTTGTGCAGCAGCTGCTCGCCCTGGTGGCGGTTGGGAATAGAGAATAGAGTTTTAATAAAACTCTGCCCCATCAATTCTTCTACCGACTTGCCGGTGAGCCCCGTCAAGGCTTCGTTGCAAAAGGTGATGATGCCGCGTTTATCTATAGAAAATGCGATGAGGTGAGAGTGCTCCAACGAGTTGTGCAGCTTTTTTTCCGAATCGCGCAGGGTCTTCTGCAAGCTCCTCTCCTCGGCCTCGTGCTTGCGCCTGGTGATGTCGACAGTAGCAGAAATGTAGCCGGTAAACCCGCCGTCGTTGTCATAGAGCGGTATGCCCGACTCGTGCACCCACCGCACCTGATCGGCCTTGAATATGCGATAGGTGATGGCATACTTTTTCCGGATCTCGGCCGCCGCACGTATGGCGAACTTCACGCGGCCCATATCTTCATCTACAATGCAAGCATACCAGCCATCGCGCACCTGCTTCCTCAGTGGCTGGCCTGTGTAGCGCAGCCATTGATTGCTGAAGTAGTAGAATTCGCCTTTGGCGTTCGACATTTTGAACAATACCTGCGCCTTTTCGGTGACCTTCTTTGTTGATCTGTCCGCAGGCATTATGGCTTGATGCAGCTGTGCCGCACTTACATCAATGATGGCCGAGGTGAACCCGCTGTGCGAGCCCGCCTCAGTGAAAATGGGTATTCCTGTTTCCAGCACAAACGTATAGCTGCCATCTTCCCTGCACAGGCGGTATGCCCGTTGGTATTTCTTCTTTAATTTGGCGGCCCGCTGCAGTGTTTGCCTCAGGCCTTCGCGGTCGAGTGCATGCACAGCCTCCATCCAACTGCTCTTGTCGGCAGAGGGGTGTATTCCTGTGAAGTCGTAGAAAGCGGCATTGAAATAGTATGGAACCTGCTTTATGTCGCTACAGCGAAACATCAGCGCCCCCTCTGCCACAAGCTGGTCGGTGACATGCTGCTCACCATTGTGCGCACGCATATCGTGCAAATGCCTGCCAGGCTGCAACGTGGCATAATAGGTTCCTTCTTGCTCATAGCGGCTCAGGAGCACTTCCACATCCAGGCTAGCGCCATCGGCCGTGTGCACACGCGTCATAAAACGATGGGGCAAACCCGGCGTGGCTTGTCGAAGTGCCTCTTCCAGCGCTGCTGCCGAGTGGCTTCCATCGGGCTGGTACTGGGGCAGGAGCGACAACACGGGCATGTTGATGAGCCTGGCCGGCGTGTAGCCAAGCATGTGCAAAGCTTCGGGACTGGAGTAGCATATGATGCCACTTTCTACCCGCAGCAACGCACTGCCCAGGCCCTGATGCGCATGCGACCCGACATCGACTTCATCGACCGGCGCTGATGGTGACGCATCCAGTTGTCCTGTTTTATCGTGCTTCGACATGGTGCAAAGTACCTTCAAAAAACATCAAAAATTAATCAATATAGCAGTTATTTTCTATTTTGGCCGCCCGTCGTGGTGGCACTGCCAACACCCCGTGATCGACCCAATGAACACAAACTTGAACAGCAGCAGAACTCTTGTAGTGGTAGCCGGGCCTACGGCTGTGGGAAAAACGGCCGTAGGTGTGGCACTGGCCCGGCAGCTTCAGTGTCCGGTGATTTCGGCCGATTCCCGGCAGTTCTATCGCGACATGTCGATCGGCACAGCCAAGCCGGGCAGGGAAGAAACGATGGGCATACCGCACTATTTTGTTGATTTTTTACCGGTAGAAAAAGAGTTTAGCGCTGGAAGGTTTGAAGTAGCCGTGCTTGAAAAGCTCAATGATCTGTTCGCTGAGCACGATGTGGTGCTGATGGTTGGTGGGTCCGGGCTGTACATCCGGGCGGTGTGCGAAGGCATGAACGACATACCGCAAGTGCCTGCCGAACACAGAAAGCAGCTCTACGAAGATCTGGTGGAACACGGTCTCGATGTCTTGGTGCAGGAACTGGCGCAGCGCGACCCCGAATACTACGGCAGGGTCGACCTGAAAAACAGTCAGCGTGTGGTGCGGGCACTGGAAGTGTGCCGTGCCACCAACAGGCCCTATTCATCATTTCGCAACGATCAACCCGTACAGCGGCCGTTTCATATGCTGAAAATTGGCCTGGAACTGGAGCGTCCGGTGCTGTTTGATCGCATCGACAGGCGCGTAGATCAGATGGTGGCCAGTGGCTTGTTTGATGAGGTGGCGTCGCTGAAAGAGAAGCGGCATCTGAACGCGTTAAAGACGGTAGGGTATACGGAGATCTTTGGCTATATGGATGGCCGGTACGACCGTGACGAAGCCATTCGCCTGCTCAAGCGTAACACACGCCGCTACGCCAAACGGCAGCTCACCTGGTTCAAAAAAGATGAGGACTTCCAATGGTTCCGGCCGGACGACCTGCAGGAGATTTGGGCTTATATACACGATGAGATCAGCAAACGCCAGGTGGAGGTGAAAAAATGAAATTGACCTTAGCAAAAATGTATTGCCATTTTTACAGTCTGGCCCACGTGCTCTTGCGCACAGCAGAAGGCATTTTTTTAAAATGAAAACAAATAGCAACATGCGCATTACGGATTTATACATATACCCTGTGAAATCGCTCGGTGGCATACGCCTGACCGAAGCCCAGGTACGGGAGCGCGGGTTCGCCTACGACCGCCGATGGATGCTTACCGATACCAACGGCAAGTTCCTCACCCAGCGCACCCATCGGGAAATGGCCAACGTTGGCTTGCGCCCACACACCAACGGCTTTGAGCTGTACCATAAAAATGCCTCTGTAGGCACGGTATTACTGACCGAGCCACCAGCCAATGCCGACACCACCATAGTGGATGTGTGGGGCGACCGCCTGGAGGCCAGCATAGTGCCCGGTGTCGCTGTGCAGTGGCTTCAGGATGTGCTAGGCTTTGCGTGCCGGTTGGTATACATGGGCAGCCAAAGCCGTCGACAAGCAGACCCCCTGTTCACAGCCCAGCCGACAGCGGTTAGTTTTGCTGACAGCTTCCCCTACCTGCTCACGACGGTGGCATCGCTGAGGCGGCTGGAGGCGCAGGCCGGTATGGCGTTCGACATGCGCCGGTTCAGGCCCAACATCGTAGTGGATGGAAAGGAGCCATTTGAAGAAGATCGTTGGAAGGTGATCAGGATGGGCAATGTGCGCTTTCAGCTTGTGAAGGCATGCGACCGCTGTTCAGTCATCACCATAGACCCCGACACCGCGCAAAAGAGCAAGGAGCCTTTGCGAACACTAAGCACCATACGACGAGAGGGCAACAAGGTGCTTTTTGGCGTAAACATGGTGGCGCTGGATGAGGGCAGGGTGCACATAGACGACGTGGTGGAAGTGTTGGAACACTCCGAATAAACAGGAAATTATTGTACCATTAGCGGACTAGCATCTATTTTCGCATTTCAATTTTTCGCACCATGACGATTCTGTATCCGATTTTCAAGTCCCTGCACATTGTGTTTGTAGTGGCGTGGTTTGCGGCATTATTCTACCTGCCGCGGCTATTTATATACCAAACAGAAGCGCGTGATATGGCAGAGCCTGCCCGCTCTACCCTCACCAGCCAGTACAAGCTCATGGCCAGCCGCCTGCTGTTTATCATCGCATGGCCGGCCGCTATACTCACCATCATATTCGGGCTGGGCATGGCACACATACACTGGGCTTATACATGGTTTTGGATCAAGATGGCACTCGTGGCTGGTCTATTCATCTACCACCATGTGCTGCACTTTACCTACAAAGGCCTGAAAAAAGACAAATACAAGTATAGCAGTCAGCAACTGCGTGTGCTCAATGAAGTGGCAACCGTCTTTTTGTTTGCCATCGTGTTCATCACCGTACTCAAGAGTGGTGTGAATTATATCATTTTTGCCGTGGGCCTGGCAGCACTTATTGTCCTGCTTTACCTGGGCATAAAAGCCTATAGAAAAAATCGTAAAAACAGAGAAATACATAATCCATGAAAAAATACTGGCTTATATGGATGACTCTTGTGGCGATGGCTCTTTCCGATTGCCGGCAAAAAGATGAACGGCTTCCCATTCTGGGCCGTCGGGAAATAAAAAATATAGCCATAGACGGTGGCCTACGCGCCGATACGCTATACCACACCATTGCCGACTTTGCCTTTGTAGATCAAGACAGCAGCCTGATCACCAATGCCACATTTGAAGACAATATTTATGTGGCCGATTTCTTCTTTACCACCTGTCCCACCATTTGCCCGGTGATGAAAAGCCAGATGCTGCGCTTGTACGAAACGTTTGAGGGCGAACCTGCGGTGAAATTTCTTTCGCACAGCATAGACCCCAATCACGACTCAGTGGCCGTGTTAAAATCTTATGCCGAGCGGCTGGGTGTTGCCTCCGACCGGTGGCACTTCGTGACAGGCGATAAGGACGAGTTGTATAATATCGGACAAACCAGCTACATGGTTACAGCGCGTGACGACCCTTCGGAACCCGGTGGCATACTGCACAGCGGCGCCTTTTTGCTCATCGATAAGCAACGGCGCATCCGCGGCATATACGACGGCACCGAGGCCGATGAGGTAGATGAGCTCATTGCAGACATTAGAATACTACTCACCGAATATGCGGACTAACCGCACAGCGATATGGCTTTGCATAGGCCTGTTGGTTTGGGCCTGTGAAAGTAAAAAGGAATCGGACGCACGGTATGCAGAGCTCGACCAGCGCACTCGTATACGGCTGAGGCAGTACATGGCCGAAGGAAAGAGGCTGTACACGCTGCACTGCAGCAATTGCCATATGGAAGACGGCACCGGCCTGGCAGCCTTATACCCGCCATTGAAGCACTCTGATTATATGCTGGACAATTTTCAGGAAGTGGTGTGCGGAATGCGCCATGGCCAGCAGGGCCCGATCGTGGTGAACGGCCTTGAATACAATCAACCCATGCCCGGCAACCCACGGCTTACCGATCTGGAACTGGCCGAGATTACCACCTACATATACAATGAATTTGCGGATTCACTGCTGATCATCAGCATGCACGATGTACGCAAATTGATGGAAAGCTGTGGCGGGGACGAAAAGATCGGTGCTGTGCCGGATTAGTGGCTGGCGCCGGCACGAGCGGTGCCCTTTAGGTAATGCCGGCGGATGATGACATAAGCAACCGACAGCAGGAAAAGAAGCACTATTGCGGCTGCTACTTGTACAGCGACAGAAAAGCCAAACACCAGCAGGATCAGCCCATTCACAGCCAACTGAACCGCCATATATGCGGCGCTCATGCTGATATGACGCCACTTGCCATGAAACACGATAATCTGAAAAAGATGTGAACGGTGCGCTTCAAAGATGTTTTCACGGTGGTACATGCGGTGTAAAATCGTGAGCACAGTATCGACACCATACAGCGCCAGCAGGAGTATAAAAATATAGTTGCCCGTATGCTGTATGAGCAACAAGAGCAGATATAGCACTAAAAAGGCCATGGACACACTGCCAACATCTCCGGCAAAGCAGGCTGCTCTGGAGCGAAAATTATAAAAGCTGAACACGAGCAAGGCCAGCAAGGCTACGATCATCAAATGCTCACTGGCAAACGGCACCACAAAACAATTGATCAGCAATAGCGTGGCGATGGTCACTATGCTGTAGCCAGCAGTCATGCCGTTGATGCCATCCATAAAATTGTAAGCGTTCAGCACGCCCGCGCCTATCAACACCACGATACTGCCCCAGAAGGGATGGATATCATAAAAGCCTGTTTCTCCCACGATCACGCCCATTGCCACAAATTGCAAAAACATTCTGATGCTGCTGGGCAGGCTGCGCACATCATCCACAAAACTGAGGACTCCTACAGCGGTGAAAGAATACAGGAAATACGGATTTATAGGGCAAAATAGCCAATGACTGAGCCAGGGGATGAGCAGAAAGATGATGCCCCCACCGCGTATGGTAGGGCTATGATGCATTGTGCGGTGATTGGGCCGGTCCACTATACCGAGGCGGCGCGCAATAAAAAAATAAGCCATAGCCGCTGCCCACAAAATGAGCAGTACCAGCAAATAGTTAAGAAGAGGCATTGAATGAAGCAAAGGTTTTTTCCAGTCCGTTTTGGAGCGAATATGGCAAATTTTCGCCCAATGCTGCAAGCAGCTTTGCGTTGGACACCTGATAATTTTCGGTGAGCTTGTGCAGCATGCTGCTGTTGACAGGCAAGTGCAGCCAATCGCCAACGGTACTCAGCGACTGCATAAGGCTTTTTGGCAGAGGCAGTATCCTGGGCGATTTATTCAGGTAATGCGCCATCAGCCGCACCATGCCTACCGTAGAGATGTCGTCGCCGTCGGCTACGTGATACAGACCGGTCGGTATGGGTTTGGTAAGCAACCGATGGATGACATGCATTAAATTTTCGATGTAGAGAAAAGAGCGGAGATTGTCAAAAGCACCGAATGGGTAAGGTATGCCACGCGATACCAGTTGATATAGCAGATTGAGATTGCCTTTGTTGCCCGGCCCGTGTATGAGGCATGGGCGCAGGATGTAGCTCAATTTCCCCTGTCTTTCATTTTGAAGGATATACTCTTCAGCCTGTCGCTTCGACCGGCCATAGGGCGTAGTGGGCCGGGGATGCTGATCTTCCGTAAGCACTTCATCGGCCCAATCTGCCAGGGCTTTTATACTGCTGAGGTAAATAAATGTATGGGCATCGCTGGCAAGAAAGGCATCGTAGATGGTCTGCGTAAGGCGGGTGTTCACCTCGAAGTAGTCGGTCTCTGTGTACTTACCGGAGAGGTCGTGCGCGAGGCCCGCCAGATGAATGATGGCGTCGATATTCGCCATATTGAGTACCTCGGCGTCTATGGTGTGCACGAAACGATCCAAGGGCAGGCCTGTGGTACGAGCAGCCGCCTGTACGTTGCGTGCATGGCCATATATCTTGAGCTCATCTTTGCCCTTGAAATACACACAGGCATTTACACCCACAAACCCGCTAATGCCTGTTATTAAAATGTTCATTTACTTGCTGCCCTTCATTTAATGTTTCGCCTTAGCAAAGCTAATTTGAATACAACAGTTTTGGGTAGATCGTGAGGAGAGTTTTGCCGTCGATTGGTAGATTGGTGGGTTGGTAGACTCGTAGACTGGTGAAGAGTGAAGAGTGATTAGTGGATTGGTGGATTGGTAGACTCGTAGACTGGTGAAGAGTTAGAGTTCTCGCATTTTACAATATTCAGTGGCCAGTAGCAATTCCAGGATAGACGAAAGTCGGACCTGTTAAAGCAAAAGCCAATCCGTACTCATGGGATTTTCCATCCATCCGCTCTCTCAGCGGTCATGCTGAACCGGCCAGCCTGGAATTTATTTCAAGATTTCATCATTCGTTTATTCTTTAGACAGATCCTGAAACAAGTTCATGATGACATAGACTTTGAGCATTCAGCTTTCAGCTATTCTACAAATCTACCAATCTCCGAGTTTACCAGTCTACCAATCCACCAGTCTACCATTCGCTACTTCCTCGCAAAGTTCACATACAGCGAACAAGCTATGGCGACTGCAAAGGCCCCCACGGTGAGGCCATCTACCACACCGGCGCTCAGCGTGAATGGGGTGTACCGATCGGCAAAGTATTTGACGAAGGAGTCCGGCAGGTTCGTCTCACCGAGCTTCCGCTTCACCTGCCAGTGCCAGTCGGTGAGGAAGCAGTAGCCAAGCCCATACCATATGCCCAGCAGCAGCCATGAACCCAGCGTGAGGGCCGCCACGATCAGGTGCCACCTGCGAGTTTTTGGGAATATCCAGGCAAAGAGGTTGAATACAATGACGGCCAGATGCGCAATCACCAATAAGAAGTCCCATATTTGCAACGTTTTTTCCATAACAGTCGCCCTGCGTATAATTTATAAAAAAAAGCCAAAACGGTGAATCCAAACCTTCGACTCATATTCTTACAACTCACCCTGCTCATACCCATAAGCGTACTCACCAGCACACAAGCCTGGTCACAAAATGGCTTGTCCATCAAACCGGAAGAGGTGCGGCTGATCCGCCAGGCCATCGACAGCATTTACAACATGAACTTTGCTGCGGCCGATCCGGTGATAAAAAAACTGGATGAACGCATTCCGGATTACCCGGGCGTCACATTGCTGAAGGCTTTTTACTACAACTGGAAGCACAAGCCCATCAAGACAGGCTCCATGCCTTTCGAAAAATTTGAATACTATCTCGGTCAGACCATAGAACTTGCCGCAAAGCGACTGGATGAAGACGACGAGGACGTAGAAGGAATATTTTTCTCTTTGTCGGCCAATTCCTTCCTGGCACAGCTGTATGCCGACAACCAGTTGACAATGAAAGCGCTTGGTGCAGCCAAGAATTCCTACGGCTACGTGAAGGAGGGTTTCGATCTGATAGAGGAGTTTCCGGAGTTCTACTTTCCCTGCGGCATCTACAACTACTACAGGGAGCGGTATCCGGAAGAGCACCCCTTCTACAAACCCTTTCTATGGATTTTTCGCTCCGGCGACAAGGCGGAAGGACTGCGCATGCTGAAGCTGGGAGCGGAAAAAGGAATATTTACCAAAGCCGAAAGCCTTACGTATCTGTACCACATATATCTGCACTACGAGCGCAAGCCTGAAGTAGGAATGGAGTACATACAAAAGCTGCACCGGCAATATCCCGGCAATCTCACCTATACTTTCCTGTTGGTAGAAAATATGCTGTATCTGAATCAATACAAAAGCGCCTACGCCCACATCGAAGATTTGCTGTACAGCAGCAATGATTTTTACCGCTATACGGGCTACATTTTTGATGGCTGGTATCAGGAAAAATACAAGAATGATGCGGAAGCAGCCAGGCGCGCATATGAGCATGCTGTCACCTTGAGTGAAGCCTCCAACGTAGGTACTTTGCACCACGAGAGCCTGCTCTACCTCGGCCTTGGCCGGGTGTATGAATCGCTCAACATGAAAGACGAAGCCAAAGAAAGCTATAAAACCTCAGTGAAAATGGCAGAATACAGTCACATCAGGGATGCTGCCGCGGAGGGGGCGGCGGGTTTGTAAACATCCCCCAGCCAATTTACATTTTCACAAAATACACGAAATATATACTTTTGGTGCTTTTACAGCACATT
The DNA here is from genome assembly GCA_964596645.1 of uncultured Roseivirgaceae bacterium. Lineage (GTDB taxonomy): Bacteria > Bacteroidota > Bacteroidia > Cytophagales > Cyclobacteriaceae > CAVQEK01. The sequence goes on along the minus strand of CAZQVB010000002.1, from coordinate 90,932 downwards.
AAACAGTGGTAGCTTGAAAATCAGCGAACTTTTACAAAAGGGAAAACCAACATTTTCCTTTGAATTTTTCCCTCCAAAAAATTACTCTTCCATTCTGGAGCTGGGCATCAACGTAGGCCAGTTGCTCAAACTGTCGCCATCTTTTGTGTCGGTGACCTATGGCGCCGGCGGCTCCACGCAAAATGCCTCTTTCGACCTGATCGACTACCTTCAAAACAAAATAGGCCTCTGCTGCATGGCGCATTACACTTGCGTAAATGCACAAAAAGAAAAAGTAGCCGCCGACCTGGACTACCTGGCATCAAAGAATATAGAAAACCTGATACTGCTGCGGGGCGACCGGCCTCAGGCAGATGAAGCCGCACAAGCCGCCGCCACCACCGATTTTGAGTATGCAAGCGACCTTATCGCATTTGCTGCCGCACAAAATCGCTTCAGCATTGGCGCCGCTGGCTATCCGGAATGCCACCCGGAGTCGGGCTGTGTAGAAGATGACATCAAGTACCTGAAGTTGAAGCTGGACAGGGGCGCAGACTTTGCCATTACCCAGTTGTTTTTCGACAATAGGCTGTACTTCGATTTTTTAGAAAAAACACGGGCGGCAGGCATTGTGTCGCCCATCATCCCGGGCATTATGCCCATTACCAATTTCAAACAGATCAAGCGCTTTACCCAAATGTGCGGTGCCAGCATACCGGCCGAGCTTTTGGCCGCGCTGGAGCCGCATCAGGACAATCTGGAAAAAACTTATGCCATAGGTGTGGAATACGCCATAAAGCAGTGTCGTGAACTGTTGGCAATGGGCGCGCCCGGTTTGCATTTTTACACATTGAATAAGTCGCGGGCTACCGTGGATATCTTTTCTGAAATAGGCTGAGGCGAGGAATGGACTAGGGCTCAACCAAAGTCTGATTCACCCACCAACAAAACAGGTATTCTGGGCATATAAGCAAGTGCAGCAACCGGCCTCATCGAAGTAGCCAAAAGGCTGCATAGAGCTCGAAAGTAAGTGGATGGACATTGAAAAATTTCGCCTCCAGCGGTACCTCCACCAGATTGCTCACGGTATAGTTTAGCCGACCGCCTATTACCCATCGTTCGCCTGCATACGCTTCCATACCCAGTGAAAGTACATGAGACACACGTTCGTAATAATCCATGACATCATCAGTACCTCCAACCAAAAATGCAGTCGTATAGGCCACGTGAATGTTGACATCAGCACCAGCATCGAAACCTGCTACCAGCGGTATCTTGGCAAAACGCAGTACCTCCTCATTGTCGCCTTCGGCCGCATATACGGCCTCTGCCTGTAGCCACCAACCCAATTCACCTACGTATTTTCTCGCCTGCATGCCCGCCACATATCCTACGCGACCGCCTTTCAGGTTGAGATGTCCGTCTTTGTTGGTGGTGCTGAGTACGGTTCCTGCCTTCACCCCAACCATAAGCTGGCTCAGCACAGGCAGCGGCAACAGGCCAAAAAAAACGCATACAATAATTGATTTCATAGACTGGGTGGATGATTACAGGCCTACACTACGCCCAATGATTTCCCTACTTCAGTAAAGGCATTAACGGCTTTATCAAGATGCTCCCGCTCGTGTACTGCCGATATTTGTGTGCGTATGCGAGCCTTGCCGTCGGGTACTACCGGGAAGTAAAACCCGATCACATATATGCCCTTATCCAGCAGCTGCTCTGCAAACTGCTGGGCAAGCCTCGCCTCATAGAGCATAATGGGCACGATGGGGTGCTCGCCCTCTTTGATGTCAAAGCCGGCCTCCGTGATGCGGCGGCGGAAGTACTGCGTGTTCTCCTCCAGCTTGTCGCGCAAGGCGGTGGTTTCAGAAAGCAAATTAAAAACCTCAATGGAGGCCCCTGCGATGGAGGGCGCGAGGGTATTGGAAAACAAGTACGGACGCGAGCGCTGGCGCAGCAGGTCTATGATTTCCTTCCGGCCTGAGGTGAAACCACCGGAGGCGCCGCCCAGGGCTTTACCCAATGTACCGGTGATGATGTCCACTTCGCCCACTACTCCGCGGTACTCCGGTACGCCGCGGCCTGTCCTGCCCACAAAGCCTGTGGCGTGACACTCGTCAGACATCACCAACGCTTTATATTTCCTGGCCAATGCGCAAATTTTGTCCAATTGTGCTATGGTGCCATCCATGGAAAATACGCCGTCCGTCACTATGATTCTATGCCTGGCCTTGCTTGCCTCCTTCAGTTTGGCTTCCAGGTCTTCCATATCATTGTTTTTGTATCGGAAGCGCTGCGCCCGGCAAAGCCGTACGCCATCGATAATGGATGCATGGTTGAGTTCGTCGGAGATGATGGCGCTTTCGGCATCGAGCAGTGGCTCAAATACGCCCCCGTTGGCATCGAATGCTGCCGCATACAGTATGGTGTCTTCAGTGCCCAGAAACTCAGAGATTTTCTGCTCCAGTTCTTTGTGTATATCCTGTGTGCCGCAGATAAAGCGTACCGAAGACATGCCATAGCCATGCGTATCGATGGCACGCTTGGCCGCCTCGATCACCCGGGGATGCGAGGACAGTCCAAGGTAGTTGTTTGCACAAAAATTGATTACTTCCCGGCCGTCGGCCGTACATATCACGGCACCCTGAGGCGTGGTGATCACTCGCTCATTTTTGTAGAGGCCAGCCTCCTTTATCTCCTTGAGTGTTTGCTGTAGCTCTTCTTTCAGTGTATCAAACATTTTGCTTTATAGATTAAATGATCTCAAACAATTATCAACTGCCTGCACAGACGTGTGCGCTTTAGCATGCTTTGCAGTCAATAGGCAAAGCATTAAATTCGCCCACCCTTTGCTCTTTCCACTACAATATTAATCAATTGCCATGGGCCGGTAGTCTCGTGCAGGGCACATGTTGGTGCAATATTGATGTAGAAAGAGAACAGGACGGTTGGACAAAGGTTGGTTGTGCATTAAAGAAATATATAAGCATGGAGCGCATATTGGTAATTGGAGGCCTTGGCCAGCTCGGCACCGAGTTGGTACCACAACTACAGGCCGAGTATGGATTTGACAATGTCTTTGTAAGTGATATCAACCAGCCTGCCGCCGGACATTCCAGCAGGTTTTTTCAGTTGAACGTGCTGAACAAAGACGAGCTGCGCCAACTGGTGGTGCGTGAAGACATCACGCAGATCTATCACCTGGCCGCTATGCTTTCGGCCAAATCGGAAAAAGACCCGCGCCTCGCCTGGACGGTGAACATGGATAGCCTTATGAACGTGCTGGAGATCGGCAAGGAAAGGCTTGTGGAAAAAATTTACTGGCCAAGCTCCATTGGCGTGTTCGGGCCAGACTCACCCAAGGAGAATGCCCCACAGTTTACCACCATGAACCCCACCACCGTGTACGGCATCAGCAAACTGGCCGGCGAGCGATGGTGCGCTTATTATTACGAAAAATTTGGAGTAGACGTGCGCAGCATCCGCTATCCGGGCCTCATCAGCTATAGTTCGCCCCCCGGCGGTGGCACCACCGATTATGCCGTAGAAATTTTTCACGAGGTACTTGGTAAAGGCAGCTATCAATGCTTTTTGGATGAAAACACAAGGCTGCCTATGATGTACATGCCCGATGCCATCCGTGCCACCATAGCCCTGATGCAAGCCGAGCGGAGCACGCTGCGGGTGAAATCGAGTTACAATCTGGCCGGGTTTAGCACTACGCCTGCAGAGCTGGCCAACGAAATAAAGAAGCACGTAGCCATGCAAATACAATACGAGCCAGATTTCCGCCAACAAATTGCCAATTCCTGGCCGGCCAGTATAGAAGACAGCTATGCGCGACAGGATTGGGGATGGCGACCAGAATATGACCTGGCCAGTATGACGCGCGACATGATCGATCACCTCAAGCGCTAGACCTACTCCTTTACATGCCCCCAGTTTTCGCCCGAGCGAATGCGGTTGAGCTGGGTATGGGTGATGCCAAACCGCTTGGCGATCATGCTCAGGCGCGTTTTGTTTGTTTTCAATAATCTTTTGATCACCCGCACATCCGTTTCAGAAAGCTTATAGCCGGTTGTGCGCCGACGCAGCACTTCCGGGTTTTTATTGTTGTGCTCCACCAGCTCCTCTTCAGAAGCCCAGCACAGATTGTATATGGAATTATTGGATTTATCGTAGTTGATGTGAATGACATAATGCTGCTTACCGTGGCATTTGGGAATGAACGTTTCGGCTACCAATCGGTGTATGTAATACTGCCTGGTGATGTCCTCACCAAACTTCACACTGATGCACTTATAGCCATTGACGGTACCACCCTTCAAAATACGGCCTTCATTGTGGTCTATGGCGTAGCTTTTCACACGTCCGAGGGTAGATATTTCGTATTTCTCGTGGCTGAGGTTGGTTTCGAAGTTAATCTCCTTCCACCTTTCGTTTGAGTAACAATTCATAAAAGCAAAGTATAGTAAGGCCCCCGCAGCATTGTGGGGGCAACCTCACTTATACAATGCAATCCATGCGAAAATAATTCCATGGAGAGGGTCCTATACTCAAAAAAAAAGGCGACCCGTAGATCGCCTTTTTTTTTGCAAGTATTAGCATGTATTAACCTTCATCCTCATCCCTGACCGGGGGCCATGCACCACCATCTGTTGTGGGGTTCTGATCTTCCTGATTGATTTTATTATTGGCATCGATCTCCTCTAGAGGTATAGGAAAGAAGAGACGATAATCATTGGATTTGAAAGTAAACCGGAATGAGGCAGGATGATTTTCATCCCTGGCCCATGCCTGCTCCAGCCTTCTCTTATCGGCAAAATCTGTAAGACCTTCTGCGTAAAGCTCCTTGCGGCGCTCCAGCATGATTTCATCGATGAGTGCCTGACCAGTATTGCCTGATGGTGCGGCGAGATCAGCATCTCTATTCTTCTGCAACTCATACAATACTGTAGCCGCCTGACCTTCCTGGCCGGCTCGAGCCAGGGCTTCTGCTTCTATCACATACATCTCAGCCAATCGCATCAGCACTACATCTTCGCCGAAGTCATTATTTGCATCAAATTTGGCTACGTTGTACAAATTCAAACCGGGAGGTGCGTCGGTAGCCACAGTAAAGAGGTTGCGCACATCTGTTTCAGTGAAGTTATCCACAAATGTGGCATTGGCCTTAATGGTCGGTGTATAGCGGTCACCGTCCCAGAATGATGCAAAGCTTCCAAAAAACAATGTTTGATCTTCAGAAAAAGGTAATCCCCACATCCATTCCGGTGAACTGAGCTCGTCGAAACCATCTGAATACGTAGATGGGCTTAGGGGGCTATTTTCGGCAATAAATGCTGTTTTTGCCCTGTTGGCAGCAGCTGCCGCTTCAGGATACAACTCCATATGCAGATACACCCGTGCAAGTAGCCCATCTGCTACTATTTTGTTGATTGACCACTTGAATTCACGGTCAATGGACAAATTCTCAGAAGCATATTCCAGATCCTCTCTAATTACCTGGTATACATCACCGACCGAACGCCTGGGATTTCCTGTAGACTCCGCCCCGGCAGGCTCAAGATAAATGGGTATGCCCACATTGCCAGTGCCGGCTGCGTAAGGCAGCGCGTATTCCTTAACGGCAGTAAAATACATGAATCCTCGTATGGCACGTGCCTCAGCGATGAACTGCATTTTTTCGACATCGCTCAGTGAAGAGTTTTCCACTTGTTTGATCATAACATTCATGCTATTGATCAACTCATAGGCCATGTTCCATATCAAGTTTACCTTTCGTGCGGAGGGATTTTGCCGGGCCAGGTATCGATATTCAAATGCCATCCACTGAAAAGCAGGTTGCACAAAGTCGTTGCCTTTTACCGTAATAGTATTAAGAATAGAGCCGTATCCTTCCGAATCATCATTGCTAAAATTCGTAACGCCGTTGATGTCGTCACTAAACCCCCGGATGGCCCTGTAGGTGCCGGTAAAGAATGCTTCTATTCCTTCAGTACTACCAAACACATCCTGTACACCAACTTCCGCTTCAGGTCGTGGCTCATCTACGAAGTCTTCACAAGCCGAAAAAGCGAGCATTACGGCCAGAGCCATTATATATTTCATGTTTTTCATATTCATTTTCTTAAAGTGTTATTTCTAAACCGGCTGAGAAAGTCTTGAACACAGAAGACCGATCGTTTGTGATTCCATTGATGTTCTGTTCCGGATCCAGTCCTTCCCTGCCAAAGAATGTGAGCAGGTTATCTCCCTGCAGGTATACCCTTAGTCTGTTGATGAAGCCGGTACGATCAAGCACTGCTTTGGGCAGCGTATATCCAAGGGTCACATTGCGCAGTCGACCGTAGGTAGCATCAAACAAGAAGCGCGTTGACCTGGATCCGCCCTGATTGCTATTATCCAATCTCGGAACGTCAGTAACATCCCCTGGATTTTGCCAGCGATCCAAAATATCGGTGTGCTTCTGATTGCCCGGTCTTAATCCGCCTTCCATCAAGCC
>CAZQVB010000002.1:0-84435 GCA_964596645.1 uncultured Roseivirgaceae bacterium | reverse complement strand
CAATATTTGTCCACCGAGGCTGAAATAGAAAAGGACGCTCAAATCAAAGCCTTTGAACTGCAGATTGGTGTTCAAACCGCCCCGTGCCCATGGTAAAGCCGTGCCAAAATAATCTCGAGCAGCAGAAGCCTGACCATACACCAAGGTGGTGTCTCTATCTACAACCTCACCTTCACCATCGAGAATATCTCTGTACCACATCGGTGCTCCGGTAACGGTGCTTACCCCTGCCCATTCTTCAATAAAAAATTCATATGCAGAAACACCCTCTGAATATTTGAAGCTTCCTGTCACAAATTCATCCTGCGGCAGATCGGTAATTTCATTGTTCTCAAAGGCTATATTACCGCCTATGCTCCACAGGAAATCAGGCTTATCGATGATGTTCCAGTTCAGTTGCACTTCCAAGCCCTTGTTGCGCATGTCGCCTACGTTTTCAAGTATTTGGTTTTCGCGTACACCCAGAGAATTGGCCAACGGACGGGCAAAGATGAGGCCCTTGGTATCTTTGATATAGGCATCTATGCTACCCGTTACGGCATTTTTGGCAAAACCAAAATCAAGTCCGACGTTGGATACAACGGAAGTTTCCCAGGTTATTTGGCTATTGCGCAATGGACCTATATATACACCAGGGGTAGCCAATTGATCCCAGCCTGTTTCAAATACGTTCTCTCCAGGAAAATAAACCTGATTATCAAAATTATCCTGTATAAAGGAATTGCCCAGTTCACCATAAGAAGCGCGCAACTTGAGGAAGTTCACCACATTGGCGAAGGGCTCCATAAACACTTCATCGGTCAATGCCCATGATCCTGACACCGAGTAAAACACACCCTCTCTCGACTCCGGAGTGAACCGTGAAGAAATGTCACGTCGCACAGAACCTTGTAAAAAGTAACGGTTCAGGAAGTTGTATTCCACCCGCGCCATAAGCCCTGCTATGCGCTCCTCATTACGCAGACCATCGATGGCCTCAAGAGAAGCGGCAGAGTTGAGCTGATAAAGACCTCCAAATGGAAGACCTGTTTTGCTCACACTGATGGTATTGATGTTATAGTCATATGCTTCCTGCAATAAGAGCACATTTAAACTATGCCGCTGGTCAAAGTTGTAATCGAAGTTTAAACTATTGGTCAACGTCCATTCCGTGGTGATATCCCTATCCCTGCCCAACCGGCCATTCACATTGCGAGCGGAACCAATCTCAGGGTTGGTATAAGTTTGATTGTCGAAGATGTATTTATTCAACGTAAAACTTGTCTTAAAGCTGAAATAATCCAAAAAGGATGCTTCTAAGAATAGGTTTGATGTATTAAAAAATCGATTGCTCACATCCCTGTCCAGCGTGGTTTGTGCCACGGCATTGGAGGGTTGCAATACCGGCCTGATCGCATTGATTGGCTGAACGGGCACCTCATCGGCTTGACCATCATCAAAAATTTTGTTTCCGGCATCATCCAATAGGAAATCACCATCGACCGTACGTCGATAGATTGGATAAATATTCGACATGGTTCTGATGTATTGCACCCCATTTGAAAAAGAAGCGCCGGATTGCACCGGGAAATTCTGTACAGAACTTGATATAGACTGACGAAGCCCTGCCTTCAGCCATGAATTGAGATTGGCATCAAGATTAATACGGCCAGAAAAGCGTTCAAAGTCTGACTCAATCACAATACCATCTTGCTGCAGATAGCTACCACTGATAAAGTACTGTACGTCTTTTGATCCGCCACCGATGTTCAACGAATAATCCTGCCGGGTTCCCTGCCTCAGCAAAGCATTTTCCCAGTCTGTGTCGTATTTCAAGGTTTGACCAGGAAGCACATTGCCATCCGGCCCAATGGGTGACGTGAGGCCGCCATAAGGATTGTATCCAGTTCTGTTTAGCAGGTTATCTGTTGCAAATTGGCCCGGATTTGCCGTGCCGGCAAGATTGGCAGAATTGTAAAGCGTTTCCCATTCGAGCAACATTTGCTGCTCGGCACCCAAGAGCGGATACTCAGACACTGCGCGCTCAGAAATACCCGCAGATGCCCTAAAGTTGATTCTTGTATCGCCAGCCTTACCTTTTTTGGAAGTTATAAGGATAACACCCGATGCTGCACGGGCACCATACAATGCAGAAGCCGCAGCATCCTTCAAAACAGAAATGCTCTCGATTTCATTTTGATCAATGGTATTGAGGTTACCGGTATACACCGCACCATCTAATACAATCAAAGGATCAGAACTGGAGTTGATCGAGGTGATGCCCCTAATTCTTATGGTCGGGTTCACTCCGGGCTGGCCACTACCAGTGATGATGTTGACACCTGGCACAGTGCCTTGAAGCGTTTGGGCAATAGACACTACCTGCTGGTTCTCTATTACTTTGGCATCGATTTGCCCTACAGAACTGGTTAAGCTTTTTCTGTCGCTTTCGCCATAGGCTACAAAGATCACCTCCTGCAGTTGTTGCAAATCTGGCGACATGGCCAGATTAATGGTCGACTGATTGCCGATTGCGACCTTTTCTGTATTGAGCCCGATAAATGAAAACACCAATGTGCCACCTTCTTGCGGCACTTCAATTTCATACTCGCCTTCTACATCGGTCACCGTACCCACAGAGCTATTTTCCAGCACCACATTGACGCCGGGCAAGCCCGAACCATCTTCTTCAGATGTCACCATTCCGCGAACTGTGCGCTGAGCATATGCACTGGATATTCCCAAAATGCATAATGCCATAGCAAGTCCGCTACACAAGCGTAGAATCCTCTTCATATTATAAGTAAGTTAAAGGTTTAAAATTGGCCTGCTAGTCAAAGGCCGTTGCTAATATCGAAAAGGAATTTCTTGTTTTCATACATTGTTTCATAAATTTTAACTTTTATTGAAAGGCTTGCAATTAATGACACCTCTGACTGGAGCAACGTCCGTGTTCGTTTTATGCATTTTTGAGGGATTTTATGGCCAATCTGGTGCGGATCAAGCCTGTAATTTCCTCCAAAAACTGTTTCCCAACCCATGCCACATTTGCCGTGCTATGCCTGGGGTTAAAATTCATTTTCGATACCTTTGCCCTTTTAAAACTAAAACTTGATGAACTATGAGAAATAAGATAGTGGCCGGCAACTGGAAAATGAACAAAACGCTGGAAGATGGTCAGTCGCTGACCTCCGAAATTGTAAATATGGCGGGCGACGAACTGAAAGGCGATGTAAAACTCATCATCTGCCCTCCCTTTATTCACCTGAACAGCGTCTCTAAACTCATCGGAAACGCTAAGAATATTTACCTCGGAGCACAAAACTGCAACGACCACACTTCCGGTGCTTATACCGGTGAAATATCTGTAGATATGCTCAAGTCGGTCGGGTGCCAATACGTGATCCTTGGCCACAGCGAGCGCCGCGAGTATTTTGGCGAAGACAATGCCTTTCTGGCCAAAAAAACAGACACTGTGCTTCAAGCCGGCCTCACACCTATTTTCTGCTGCGGCGAGCCCCTTGAAATACGCGAAAACGAAAACCATTTTTCATATGTGACACAGCAACTCACCGAGAGCCTGTTTCACCTCAGCGCTGACGACTTCAAGAAAATAGTGATCGCCTACGAACCCATTTGGGCCATTGGCACCGGCAAAACCGCCACGGAAGCGCAAGCCCAGGAAATGCACGCCGAGATAAGAAAACACCTGGCCGGAAAGTATGGCAAAGAATTGGCTGAAGAGATTTCCATACTTTACGGCGGTAGCTGCAAGCCAGATAATGCTCAGGCGATATTTGCAGGTGCCGATGTAGATGGCGGACTGATCGGCGGAGCTGCCCTGAAGTCGCGCGACTTTGTTGACATCGCTAAATCATTTTAATGCACTACAGAAAATTAAGAGGTGTATGCGCGGCATTGGCAGTGATACTGTCGGTGCCTGCGTATGCCCCTGCTTCTCATCCGAGGCAAGTAAATTTCTGCAAACTGTTCGGGGCGGTATATCTGGAGAAAGACCCACGCCAGGCCGACTTTAAGGTATACCTGGAAGAGTCTAAGGCATTTTCTGACATCATCATCTACAAAGCCGAAGACAGACTCTTTGCTGACCGCGAAGGCTTGTGGCATTTCACAGACAAAAAAGCCTTTGCCGACTTTAGCATCGCTTTTGAGAAAAAACGCGGCCTAGCAGATTTCAGCATATACTTCACCGAAACAGAGTCTTTTGCGCGATGCAACGATTAACTCCACGCGCTTGCCTTTCCTCATTCTCCGAATGCAAACCCCCACCTCTCTCTGGCCATCTCAGATATTCATCGCCTCGGGACTAAGAAAAATATCTTGCCTTTTGCCTGATCAAATCTATATGTACACATTTGCCGCACAGTGGAGGTGAAACAATGTAGCCAACAAATGCTGTAGCCCATTGCCTGTATCGCGCATACATTTACCCAACCTATGGATCCTGTTCTCAAAGACTTTTACCGCACGCGTGCCACTCAATTTTTGGAGCAAAAAACGCGGCTTTCGCGCTTGTTTTGGTGGATCAGCTGGTTGCGTTTGTTTGTCTTCATTGCTGCCTGTGTATTACTTTATTTGGGCATCAGGCTCGATCTTTGGATTTTGTTGGTCGTCGGAGCATGCATTCTGATCGGCTTTTTTCTGCTTATGCAGTACCATAGCCGCGTTGCTGAGCAGCGTCGTTTTTTTCACAATCTGGTCACCATCAACGAAAACGAGCTGGATGTACTTGGCTTTCACCACTCGATGTGGTACGATGGCGCCGGGTACTCCAGCAATGAAGCTTACCACAATGATCTGGATGTATTTGGCAAAGGAAGCATATACCATGTGCTCAACCGCACCATGAGCCTGGTGGGCCAGGAGCGCCTCGCCCAATTGCTCAAGCGCCTTCCACACTGGAAAGACGAGATTCTTGCCCGGCAGTCGGCGGTGAAGGAAATGGCCGGCCACGTGGAGCTGCGCCAGCGTATGATGGCTCTCGGCATGCCACTGCTCAAGGAGCAACCTAACTTTGGGGCTTTTCACTCCTGGACAAAGCAGCAAAACTTTTTTACTGAAAAAACCCTCTTTTTAATCCTGCGCATTGCGCTGCCTGCATTGGCCCTGGCCTCGCTCCTGCTCGGCATCATCACTGGCTACTATGGCCTTTTCATCTTCTCAGTTCTTATCAACTTTTCGGTGGTGGGCATGTATTTCAAACCCATAAAGGCATCGCATCAATTGGTGTCCGACCATTTAAGATCCTTCGACGCCTGTGCTAAAATGTTTGATGAAATCGGCCGTACGGAAGTAAAATCGACTGAACTAAAGCGAATACATGCGGTAAGTGGTGAGGCCCATAAGCAGCTGAGCCAGCTGGCACGCATCGGCGCCATGTTCGATCAGCGGCTCAATGCCTTCATGGCACTTTTCCTCAACGGCCTGATGGCTTACGACCTGCAGTGCATTTATATGCTGGAGAAATGGAAAAAGCGCAATTCCGCCACGGTGGAAGCCTGGTTTGCGCTGCTGGCAGATGCCGAGTGTTACGTGTCGCTGGGCACGTTTGCCTACAACTACCCCGGCTATGCCTTCCCCACCATTCTGAATGGCCCGGCGCGGATAGCAGCCACCGGCATGGCGCATCCCATCATTGCACCCGGCAATCGTGTGAGCAATGATATTGACCTTGGATCTGGCGCAAACCTCATCATCATCACCGGCTCCAATATGTCGGGAAAGAGCACCTTCTTGCGCACCATGGGCGTGAATGTGCTGCTCGCCCGGCTGGGAGCACCCGTATGCGCGCGGCAGTTTTCCTGTACTCCACTGCACATATATACCTCCCTTCGGCAGACCGACTCATTGCTGGAAAACGAGTCGCTGTTCTTTGCCGAACTGAAAAAGCTTCAGCATATACTGCAAGGTGTACGGGAAAATGAAAATGCACTGGTGCTGCTCGATGAGGTACTGCGCGGTACTAACAGCGATGACAAGCTGCAGGGCAGTCGTGCATTGGTGCGCAGGCTGTCTGAGATAGGCTGCCTCACGGTGATGGCCACGCACGACCTGCAACTGACCGATATGGCCGACACCATGGCCGGTAAAGTGCACAACTACTGCTTCGAAAGTGTGATGGAAGAAAACAACCTGTACTTCGACTACAAGCTGAAGAAGGGTGTGTCGCAAAATAAAAATGCCACGTTTCTTATGGAGAAAATGGGCATCATTGATAATGATGCCGCAGTAAAGTAAACCATGCCGGGCGGGAAGCGCGGCATTTGGCACATTCGTCTACAGCATCGACATGGCGGGTTGGAACTACCCTCTGTACACCAAAGAGGTCTAAAAACTTTTCTGCCGGCAAAAGAACTTTTTAGCAACCCGCTGCTTACATTTTGTGCACGTATCTTTTCATTCCTCCACATGAACCACAAAGTAGTCCTAACCACTCGGCCTGGTGCGCTGTACTTCACTGTAGATGACCACCTGCGGCAGGCCATGCGTACTCAGGCCGATACAGCACCTGGCTCTAAGGCCTATCAATCGCTGTTCCAGGAGGCCAACGATAATTTTCGTCATCTGATGAACCTGCCCGATGCATATGAAATGGTGCTGCTGCGGCAGTACGAACTACTGACAAAATTTTTTTTCAACACCGCCGGTGTCAGGCGCATTCACTTTGCCAACCACACCGCCATGCACGAAGTGCATCATAGGGAGCTGGCCCAGGATAAGCAAGTGAGCACCAAGCCCTGGTACGATCCCAAAGAAGGTGTGGCTGATGTGTTTTCAATAGAAAGCGACCTGCTCATCATCAATGCCGACGACCCGGAAGTTGGCCTGCACTTCCCTTTCGAGCGCCTTGGCAAAAGCGACCAGCTTCTGGCCGTAAACCTGAGCCAGTCGGTCACCAATGTGCCTGCCAATATCACGTTGCCCGATATGCTCTTTTTCCATGTGAATGCTGCAATGGGGCTGCCGTTTCACTTTTATGTGGCTTTTGTGAAAAAAGAATGGATTGATCTGTCATATTGGGACGGCAGCTTCATCAGCGATCTTTCCCCACTGGAATTGTACACGCTGGCCAAAGTGTCTGGCGACTGGGTTTTTAAAGGACTGGAACAGATCAACCGGGAGACCAACTATAAAAGCGCCGTATTGCGTGCCATCCCCGGCCAATGTGCGCTGCTGAACCCGCCCGGCTACGCAAAGCATTTGCTTTCGAAATATGTTTTTGCCGCCACGCTGAAAGGTGATGTGGAAAAGATTGAAAGTGCGCTGGCTGCCAATCATTTTAAGGTAAACCTCACCACCACAGCGTCCGGCACAGGATTGATCACAATTGCCAATTATCCCACCTCCTCCAAAGAACAAATAGAGCGGCTGGCCGACGTGTTGACTGCCTTATAAAGGCAGAAGTGAATCGCCAATAAGAATCCGGCCTGCGTGATTGGAGAACGAACATTTTTTGAGGAAGCATTCAGATGGATCCTCTGGCCAAGTTTTTCAAACAGAATGATTGGTGGAGACTGCGCCCTTTACACGAGCTGCTGGAACGCCAGCTCGCGGTCAATGAATTTTGACTGGGTACTTAGCGCTGTGCCACCTGCTGGCAATGACAACATTGCGAAGCTGTCATTGCGCACACTGACCAGCAAGCAAATGATCAGGCCCGAGGCATGATCATCCACAATATAATGTAGGCCAGGATGCCGGGAAAGGCGACACTGACTACTGACACCACTACATAAAGAATGCGGACCAGTGTAGGATCCCAGCCCAGCCACTCGGCTATGCCGCCACATACGCCGGCTATCATTTTGTCTGATGATCGTGATAATGCTTTGGAAGGCATGACTATAGATAAAGGTTTATGAATAATGGAAATACAAAATAATGAAAACTCCACTTTGCCAGCCTAATTCCAACTGCCGTGCCAAAAGAGCCGCAACGCGTATGCGCCACGTCATCCCTATAACTAGAAAGAGCGCAGGAGCATATGTGCACGAAATCGAACATTTGCTGTACCATTTCAGCGCAGCAAAAGCGAAGAATCGCCATAGCTGAGAAAGCGGTAATCCGCGGCCAGCGCCTCGTCGTATATTCTACGCCAGTCGCCACGGGTAAAAGCCGCTATCAACAACAGCAAGGTAGATTTGGGAAGGTGAAAATTGGTGATCAAGCCATCGACGACCCGAAAGTCATACCCCGGATAAATAAATATTTCGGTGCTGCCTCCCAGCTTTTCCAGCCCTTGTTGCTCCATGAATGCAGCAATGGCCAGAAAGGCTTCCATTCTCGATGGCAAGGACTCCGGTGGTATCGCGTAGGGCTGCAGTTTGTCGATGACAAAGCGGCTGTTGCCGCCTGTGAGCAACTGCACGCCGTACCAATAAGCGCTTTCCAGCGTGCGCATGGAGGTTGTGCCCACAGCAATCACCCTTTCACGAAATTGGCTCAATTTATCCACCAGGGCCTTGGTGAGCACTACTTGCTCGCTGTGCATGTGATGCTGCGTATACTCGCTTACCTGCACCGGCCGAAAAGTACCTGCCCCCACATGTAGAGTGACGAAATCGCGTTGGATGCCTTTTCTTTCCATTTCTTGGAGCACCGGCTCGGTAAAGTGCAGGCCGGCCGTAGGAGCCGCCACTGCCCCCTGATGCCGGGAGTATATCGTCTGATAGCGCAATTTATCACTCTCCGCAACCTGCCGGTGCAGGTAAGGCGGCAACGGTGTGTGGCCGGCCGCATCTACTACTTCCACAAACTTTTTGTCACCCGTCCAGGTGAATTGTATCAAATCGCGCTCACGATCGTGGTAGGCTGCAGTGAGGCCGGAGCTGACGCCCTCACTTGCTTCATGCAATTGCAGCGGCTCATTGTTTTTCCAGCGTTTTTTATTGCCAATCAGGCACTTCCATACGCAGCCAGACGTGGCCTGCATGGCCTGCTCTACCTCTACAGACGGCAACAACGGGTCGAGCAGGAAAATCTCTATGATCGCACCTGTCGCTTTCTGAAAGATAAGCCTGGCCGGAATCACCCGTGTGTCGTTGAAAACGCACAAAGACTGAGCGGGCAGGAGCTCGGGCACTTCACGAAAAAATCGATGAGAAATGTCTCCATTGCGCCAACACAGCAGCTTGGACGCATCGCGTTGCTCTAGTGGGAATTTTGCAATTCTTGCCTCAGTAAGCGGATAGTCATACGCCTCTATAGTGTGATCGCCCATGCAGGATTATTTACCAGCCGCAAAAGTAACAATAGCGGATGGAAGTGTGCCGCATTACAACCTGCAATGCCTGCCATAGCTGCCCCCCGAGGTTCAATTTAATTGGTAAATTTCCACCCGGAAACCAGTGGCACTTATGCAAATCAGAACCAGTTATAAAAAACACACCCTGCGCTTCACCTTCGATGCCGGCACATCTCGCGGAGTGCTCAAGAGCAAAGATAGCTTTATAGTGATGTTGAAAGATGAAAATGGCGCATGCGGCTATGGTGAATGCGGGCCCCTGCCCGGCCTGAGTCCCGACCACGTGCCACACCTCGAAATGCAACTGCGAAGCACGCTGGAGGCCTTGCAAGAAAGTGAGATAGACTTTGAGCATGCCCAAATTCCCTCCTTGGTGAGCGCTTTTGTACCGGTGCAGTTTCCCGCTCTGCGGTTTGCTCTGGAAACTGCCCTGCAGGATTTACATGCCGGCGGTCGTCAGGTTTTATTTCGCAACGCATTCTCTCAAGCAGAACAAGGCATAGCCATCAACGGCCTGGTGTGGATGGGCGACGCCGGCTTTATGAAAAAGCAGATCGATGAAAAAATAAATGCCGGCTATAGTGTGATAAAACTGAAAGTAGGCGCGCTCGATGCGGAAGTGGAACTGGAGCTGCTGCGATACATACGCGCAGAGTACGGGCCGGACATCACGCTGCGCCTTGATGCCAATGGTGCCTTTAGCCCGTCAGAAGCATTGGACATATTGAATGCTTTTGCCGCATTTGGCATACACTCCATTGAGCAACCGCTGCGAGCCGGGCAGGCCGATGAAATGGCCAATCTTTGCCGCACCTCGCCGATACCCATCGCACTGGACGAGGAATTGATAGGCGTAGAAACCCATGAAGAAAAAGCAGCCTTGCTGAATGACGTGAAACCTCCCTTTATCATACTGAAGCCTACACTGCTCGGTGGACTGCATGCCACACGAGAATGGATAGCACTGGCAGAGGCCCGCAATATTGGCTGGTGGATCACCTCTGCATTGGAGAGCAATATTGGCCTGAATGCCATAGCACAATTCACCGCCGAGATGGACAGTCGACACATACACGGACTGGGCACCGGAGGCTTGTTTGAAAACAACATTGCCTCTCCGCTTTACATACATCGAGGCGCATTATACCACTGTCACCAGGGCCAATGGGATTTCAGCACCTTGGCGCAGGATTAATGAGGATGGCACAAATGGGTGTATTGGTGCGCTTCTTACTGATGCAATTGCAGTCTACATATGCGCTAGTGCCTGTCCATAGCGTGATGGCCTTTTTTCACATCCGTTGTGGCCGGAGCCAGTAGAGAGCCAATTAATACACCTGATGGTCGAGGTAGTTGGGATAAATGACAAAGTGGCGGGCCTTTACTTTTTCTATCAGCTTCTCGCGCAACTCATCGATGTTCTGCTTGTTGGCCGCCGATATGTACACATTATCTTGCCGGCCGGCCTGGTGCATCAGTGACTCTTGCAGGCGCTCCAGAGAGAAGTTGCCCTCTTCGTCGGCATACTCCGGGTCACTTTTTATTCTGTCCATCTTGTTGAACACCAGGATGGTGGGCTTATCGCCGGCCCCGATATCGCGCAGTGTGGTTTCTACCACTTCCATCTGGTCTTGATACGATGGGTGCGAGATATCCACCACATGCAAAAGAATATCCGACTCAGCCACCTCATCCAGCGTAGATTTGAATGACTCTATCAGGTGGTGGGGCAGTTTTCTGATGAAGCCAACGGTATCGGAGAGCAGGAAGGGAATGCGGTCGATCACCACCTTGCGCACGGTGGCGTCTACGGTGGCAAATAGCTTGTCTTCAGCATGCACGTTGGACTTGCTCAGCAGGTTCATGAGCGTAGATTTGCCCACATTGGTATAGCCTACCAGCGATACACGTACAATATTGGCGCGTGACTTTCGCTGCGTAATGTTTTGTTTATTTATTTTTTCCAACCGCCCCTTCAACACGCTGATCTGGTCGCGGATCATCCTTTTATCGGTCTCAATCTCCTTTTCGCCCGCGCCACCTCTCGTGCCGGTGCCGCCGCGCTGCCGCTCAAGGTGCGTCCACATGCGTGTGAGGCGGGGCATTAAATATTGATATCGCGCCAGCTCCACCTGCGTTTTGGCCTGGGCCGTTTGTGCGCGCTGCAAGAATATATCGAGGATGAGCAGGCTGCGGTCGTAGATGCGGCATTTGAACAATTGCTCCAGGTTGCGCAACTGTGAGGGGCTCAGGTCGTCGTCGAAGATGACAAGATCTACCTCTTTGGCGCGTACATATTCGCGTATTTCCTCGGCTTTACCTTTGCGCACAAAAGTGCGGGGATCCGGTTTGTCAATTTTTTGTGTGAAGCGGCCTACGGTTTCTACACCGAGTGTGCTGGCCAGAAATTCCAGCTCATCGATGTATTCCTGTACTTTTTCGGCCGACTGATCGAAGGTGGCAATGGCCACCAATATGGCTGTCTCTTGTTGAATGTCTGTTGAAATGGGTTCTATCATACTTTTTGGTTGATGGCACGCTTACTTGCACGCCTGCTTTACGGACGAAAATTATCCTTTTTCGTTCTGAAACTTCTAAATTTTATTGTCTTAATTTGTGCCCTTTAAACCACTGAGGATCAAATTTTTTGAGGCCAGTTCCAAGAAGCTCCTGCTGAATGAAGATAGCTGTAGTACTGAATACTTCATGGAATATTTACAATTTCCGCAAAGGTCTTGTAAAATCTTTCATTGATCAAGGCCACGAAGTACTGGCCATAGCCCCTCAAGATAGGTTTTCCGACAAATTGAAAGCGCTGGGCTGTACCTATGTACCGGTACGGATGGACAGCCGCGGCGTAAATCCCATCAAAGATTCGCTTCTCATCGCCGAATTCTACCGCAAATACAAACGGCTGAGGCCGGATATCATTTTGCACTTTACCATAAAGCCCAACGTATACGGCACAATAGCCGCCAGCATGCTGGGCATACCGGTCATCAACAATGTGTGTGGCCTGGGTACGGTCTTTCTAAAGAAAAATATGGCGGCACGCATAGCCATGGCGCTCTATCGCTTTTCATTCCGTTTTCCTAAGAAGATCTTTTTCCAAAATTCTGAGGACCTGGATTTGTTTCTAAAGAAATCGCTGGTGCGCAAGCACATCTGCGACCTACTTCCCGGCTCGGGCGTGAACCTGCAACAATTTATTCCTGCAGAGCGTGGTTCAGACAAAAAATTTACTTTTCTGCTTGTCTCGCGTCTTATCTACGACAAGGGCGTACTGGAGTTTGTAGAAGCCGTGAGCCTGCTGAAAGCGCGCGGTGTAGATGCACATTTTCAGGTGCTGGGCCCGGTAGATGAAAGGCACAAGCGGGGTATTCCCAAAAAAATGATTGATGCCTGGATCACCGACAAGCGTATCGACTACCTCGGCACCACCGACGATGTGCAACCCGTACTGTCGCAAGCCGATTGTGTGGTGCTGCCGTCGTACAGGGAGGGCACGCCGAGATCGCTGCTGGAGGCCGCCAGCCTGGGCTTGCCCCTGATTGCCACAAATGTGCCCGGCTGCCGCAGCATAGTGCACGACCGATACAACGGCTACCTGTGTGCCTCAAAAAGTGCCACTGACCTGGCCGATAAGATGGAACAACTGTTTCTGCTTTCCGCCAGCGAACGCCGTACACTGGGCGAAAACAGCCGCAAATTGGTGGAAGCACAATTTGATGAGCGCATCATCATCAACAAGTACAGTGAATCTGTCAATATCTACTCTTCTGCATATGCAAATCATTGACACCGGCATAGAAGGTTTGAAGGAAATCGTTCCGGCGGTATACAGCGACGAACGCGGATTTTTCTTTGAGGCCTTTCACGAAAAACGATTTCGCGATGCCGGCCTCCCACACCGCTTTGTACAGGACAATCAGTCGTTTTCTACTGAAGGCGTACTGCGCGGATTGCACTTTCAGGAGGCGCCGCATAGCCAGGGAAAGCTGGTGCGGGTGATCAGCGGCACAGCCCTGGATGTAGCCGTAGATATACGCCCGGGCTCACCTACATTTGGTAAGAGCTATAGCGTACTGCTCGAAGCCAACCGGCAGAATATGCTTTATATACCCGAAGGATTTGCGCATGGCTTTCTCACCCTCACCGATTGCATCTTCTTCTACAAATGTACGCAGCACTACCACAAAGATTCGGAGAGTGGCATCCTCTGGAATGACCCCGACCTCAACATCGACTGGGGCAACACAAAGCCCATTGTTTCGCTCAAAGATGCCGAGTTGCCCACCTTCGCCGACCTGAAAAAGCGGTTGAAGAAAAACTGATTATTTAAATTATCTTTACCCGCATGCCCCTGCTGTCGTACAAAAGCGTCACTTTTTTTTGTTTTTTGGTGTTGGCCATGTGTTCATCTTCCTGTAGTCTGTACAAGCAACATTTTATGTTCAGGATCGATGAGAGCGAAGATTTGTCCTTTTTGGTGAGCGATGTAGACGAAGCGGAGAGCGACTACCGCATACGGCCCAACGACCGCCTGGATGTGCAGGTTTTCACCAATGGCGGCGAGCGGATTATTGATCCTAACTTTGAGCTGGAAATCGCCAACAATCAAAACAATCAGAACCAGCGGCAGCCGGAGTTTGAAGTGCAGGAAGACGGCCGTGTAAAGCTGCCCATGCTGGGCCATGTGGCTTTGAGCGGCATGTCGCGCGACGAAGCCGAGCAGTACCTGCAGGGAAAATACGCTGAATACTACAAAGATCCCTTCGTAAACCTGCGCTACCTCAACAAGCGTGTGATTGTATTGGGCGCCACAGGCGGGCAGGTGATACCCTTGGAAAATGATGACATTTCGTTGCTGGAAGTGCTGGCCCTGGCCGGAGGTATCGACCAGGGTGGCAAAGCGCACAATATACGGCTGATACGCGGCGACCTTCACCGGCCACAAGTCTATCAGATAGACCTGTCTACCCTGGCCGGCATGCGCAAGGCCATGACAGACATACAGCCCGACGACATCGTGTATGTAGAGCCTGTGAGGGAGATCGTGACAGAATCTATTCGCGACTTAGCCACCGTCCTTGGCCTTATCACCAGCACCATCACACTTATCGTACTTCTAAATCGCCCGTAAGCTGTGCAATATGCGCCCACAGACCATAACGCCCACTTGCCCATAGCCGACAAAAAGCCGGACCCGGCCGACAGCATCGACCTGCACAAGCTTTGGCACGTCACGCGTAAGTGCCTGCCCTGGATCGCCGGCATATTCATAGTGGCCATCACCCTGGCCTGGCTCATCATTCGCTATACCAAAGATCTCTATGAGTCAAGCTCGGTGCTTCAACTCGATGTACAAAGCGATGCCAGCGTGCTGGGCTTTCGCAGCTTCGACGACGAAATCAATGACTTGAGCAGAGAGATTGAGCTGATAAAATCGAAGCTGTTTTTCAGCAAAGTGGTAGAGCAGATCGATCTGGATGTGGGCTATTTTCAGTATGGCGATATTTTGTATGAAGAGCGCTATCAGAGTGCGCCTTTCGAAGTGGAGTATACCATTGTCAATCCCGACTTTTACAACCGCAGCATTGACCTTGTAATACTGAACGACCGGCAGTACAGGATCAGCTACGGCCAAGGCAGTGAAGTGGTGCAACACACGCAAGATTTCGGCCAGCCACTCACCACGCCCAACTTCACATTGATCATCAATCAGCGCTATATATCCAACTATGACTACCGCTATTTCTTTATCATTTACAATACCGCTGCGCAGATTGACTATCTGGAACGAAGCATTTCTGTAGCACCGCTCGACTTTAAGGCAAAAACGATTGAAATTTCATTCAGGGATTACAACAGGCAAAAAGCAAAAGATGTGCTCACGGCCATCGATACGCTGTACATCTACTACACACAGCTCGAGAAAAATAAGGCAACACAGCAAAAGATCAATTTTCTGAACCAGCAATTGCAGCAGACCGAGCAGCGCCTTTCGGAACTGGAAAACTACTTTGAATCGTTTACCATCCGCAACCGCACCATGAACCTGGACAAGAACCTCACCAAGACCATCTCCGCACTGGAAGCGCTCGACTCGCAGCAACTTGTGCTTCGAAATAAGCAGGAAGCCATTGCCCGAATGCGCGCGCAAATGGCAGCTGAAGAAGAGCTGGTGCTGGAGCCGGCCGCCATGCGCAGCCTGCCGGATTATATACAGCAAGATTTGGAAAGATTGGAAACGCTGGAAGAAGAAATGCGGTTGCTCTTGAGCTCGTACAACAAAAACACCCTGGCCTACAAGCGCAAGCAACAGGAGTTGGATCATTTGCGCAAAGGGCTTGTCGAAAATTTGCAACAGTACCACACACAAGTGCGCGAGCAACTGGCCAACCTGGCCACACAGCGCACTACGTTGGAGTCTGAATTTGTACAGTTGCCTGGCAAGCGCACTGAATATTCTAAAACCGAACGATACTACGAGCTGCAGGAAGAGTTCTACCTCACTCTGATGAAAAATAAAGCTGAATTTGAATTGGCCCAGGCCGGCCTGGTCACCAACTACAAAATTCTCTCCTCCGCCACTACGCCGGCAAATCCCATATCGCCCGACAAATTTCTGATCGTGGGCATAAGCCTGGTCGTCAGCACGCTGCTGAGCTTATTGCTGATCGCGCTGAGCTATTTGATGCACAACAAGATCACCAGCATTCAGGATGTAGAGCGGGCTACCAAGCTTCCCATTGTAGGGGTTATTCCATTTTTCAAAATGGAGAAGAAGGAGAATAAACGCCTGATGGTGGATAAGCACCCAAAATCCAGCATTAGTGAGGCCTTTCGCAGCATTCGCTCCAATCTGGAATTCATAAGCCGCACGGGCGAAAAGAACATTATTGCCATCACCTCCTCCACCAGTGGGGAGGGTAAAACATTCATAGCGGTGAATCTGGGTGGCATCATCAGCATGCTGGACAACAAGGTGGTGCTGATCGACATGGACATGCGCAAACCCAGGCTTCAAAAAGTTTTCTATACTGCCGACACCTCCAAAGGGCTCAGCACCATACTGATCGGCAAACATACTGCTGAAGATTGCATACTCCCCACCAACCTGCCCAATTTGGATTATATACCGTCGGGGCCCATACCACCCAACCCTTCGGAACTGGCTTTGAGCCCAACGTTCTATACGCTGCTGGAGCACCTGCGTTTGATCTACGATGTGATCATAGTAGACACCCCTCCGGTGGGCTTGGTTACGGATGGATTGCCAGCCTTGCGCAAGGCCAATATACCGCTGTACGTGATGCGGGCAGACTTCTCTAAAAAGCCTTTCGTGAGGCAAGTGGAGAAAATGGAAAAGACATACCACATCAAAAATCTCTCACTGGTGCTGAACGGTGTGAAGGGTAAAAGAAATGGCTACGGCTACTACTACGGCGAAGGGCAGGGATATTATGAAGAATCCATGGCGCCAAAGAAAGGCAGTTTGTTTGCCAAACTGACCAGTTTCCTCGGTTAGGTTATTGAAGCTTTCAAAAATGTAAGCGGATCAACAGAACACATTATGTGAGCATGATGGGCACCTGATTTACCACAAAGGACACTAAGTTTTGCACAAAGTTCACAAAGATTCTATGTGTCCTTAAAGAATGCATTGAGTGCTTTGTGGTTAAAACCATTTTACAATGCTCCTTTAATCACCTGCTTCACCCCATACCTAAGCAAGCTTTCTGACAGGATTATTTTACTTTACCACGAAGTACACCAAGATTTGCACAAGGTTCACTAATATTCTTCTTGTCCGTAGTGAATGCATTGTGCCCTTCGTGGTTAATATTACTACAGCCGGCAAGGTCTATAATTGACTACAGCCACCTCAAAAAAAATTGCCTTTGATGCTAGGATATCAAAGGCAATTGTAAATCAAACTTGAAACTATTAGAGAAATATTTTAAACTAAATGCAGGTGCTTGTTTCGGTATACAAAATATTGTTTGGTTAACTAAAGTAGCACCTTTCAATATGTTGTGCAAATTTCTCGCGCCCTCGTATAGGCTGCTAAACATAGAAAAACGAGAGATAGGACGCATTTTCATTTGTAAAAATGATTATTACCAAAATAGTATTTCGAGTATAATAGAGAATACTATAAAATATTCTGCATACTTAACCAATCCCAATTTTTAATAATATTTTACGAACAAAATTATATTTTGCGATATTGTTGTTAATATATATAATCTTCTCCCTTTCCCACCGACTGCAAACCACTCCGCCTGGTGTCATGTCCGGTGATAAAAATTGTTGCAACACCAGCATTGGCAAGATCAGTCTCTCATAAGGCTGTGCTCATTTTTATCTTTGACTTCTCAAAATCCATAACTTGCAGTCCGATGAAAAACCAGCTCTTACCCCTGGCAGAAAGGATGCGGCCCACCTCGCTGGACGGCATGATTGGCCAGGAACATCTCGTGGGTGAAGGTGCCATCCTAAAGAAGGTGATCAAAGCGGGCATGGTGCCCTCCATGATATTCTGGGGGCCTCCCGGAGTGGGTAAGACCACCCTGGCCAATATCATCGCCAACCAGGTAAAGGCACCCTTTTATGTATTGAGCGCTGTGAGTGCAGGCGTGAAAGAGGTGCGGCAGGTCATCGAAAAAGCAACCCGGCTCGAGCGCACCATTCTTTTTATAGACGAGATACATCGCTTCAACAAATCGCAGCAAGATGCCCTGCTGGGTGCTGTAGAAAAGGGATTGATCACGCTGATCGGAGCCACAACAGAAAACCCCTCTTTTGAAGTAAATGCCGCTTTGCTTTCGCGCTGCCAGGTGTATGTGCTTAAGCCTCTGGGAGAAGAAGAACTGCTGAAGCTGCTGAAGCTGGCAATAGAAAAAGATGCGCATTTGAAAAAGCGGCAGTTCGATATCGCTGAGACCAAAGCCATCACCAATCTTTCCGGTGGCGATGCACGCCGCCTCCTCAACCTCCTGGAGCTGTTGGCCGACGAGCAACCGGACGATCCCGTGATGATCAGCGACAAGCGCGTACTCGAAGTGGCCCAGCAAAAAGTAGCACTTTATGACAAGGCCGGCGAGCAGCATTACGACATTATATCCGCATTTATAAAATCAATAAGAGGAAGTGACCCAAATGCCGCTGTGTACTGGCTGGCACGTATGATAGAAGGCGGTGAAGACGTGAAATTTATAGCGCGCCGGCTGGTTATTTTGGCTTCGGAAGACATTGGCAACGCCAACCCCACTGCGCTGGTAATGGCCACCAGTGCGTTTCAGGCTGTCACTATGATCGGGTATCCTGAGGCACGCATCATTTTGTCGCAATGCACCACCTACCTGGCAGCCTCACCAAAAAGCAATGCCAGCTATGCAGCCATCAACCAGGCTCAGCGTCTGCTGCGCGAAACGGGGGATCTGCCTGTGCCCCTACACCTGCGCAACGCTCCCACTAAAATGATGAAAGACATGGGCTACGGCAAGGGATATGCCTATGCCCACGATCATGATCAAAATTTTGTCAATCAGGATTATTTACCGGAAGCCATAAAAGGGAAAAAGCTTTACGACCCCGGCAACAATCCGCGGGAAAACGAAATGCGCAAACGCCTGAAAGGCCTGTGGGGCAATAAATACCAGTATTAAATAAGAAAAGGAATACCCTGCCAGAAGATACCAGCAGGGCGTTTGTGCTTTGTTTCGTACCAAGTGTTTTACTGACCCTTGCCCAGCACCATAGTGGTCACCGTTTTACCAATGATGCTGAGGTCGTTCCAAAGATTTATGTTCATCAGGTAAGCCAGGTCGAGCTTCATCCTTTCGCACATTTCATCCACCGACTCCGCATAGCCAAAGCTCACCTGTCCGATGGAAGTGATACCGGGCTTAATGCTCTGCAATTTTCTGTAATCGGGGGTTCTTGCTACAATCTGCTCAATATAATGCGCCCGCTCCGGCCTTGGACCTACGATCGACATGTCGCCGATAAGCACATTAAAGAACTGTGGTATTTCATCAAGATGCGTTTTGCGCATGATGCGGCCCCACTTAGTCACACGGGGGTCGTTGCCGGTGGCCAACTGGGGGCCATACTTTTCGGCATCTATCTTCATGCTTCGGAACTTGTAAATGAAGAAGGGTTTGCCGTTTTCACCTACGCGCTCCTGCTTATAAAATACTGGGCCGCGCGATGTGATTTTGGTGATGAGCATTACAGCCAAATAAACCGGTGCACCCAGTATGAGCACGCTCAGAGAAAATACTATGTCGAAGGCTCTTTTGATATCTGCTGTGGTCTGGCTGATGCTGCCATTGGCATAGGTGCTCCAAATAGACCGGAATGGCATGGTGCGCTGTGCAAATGCTGCGCTATCATATATCGCTTCTGCGTGTTGTGAGTTCGTTATCATGGTGTTGTTGTTTTTGTATTTACTGCCAGCAGGATTTCAACATATATGCCAATGCCAAACAGGTACAGAATGCCCGAAAAAGGCGCCTGATCGAACGATTTACAGCACGAAATGGGGAATACTCCTACAGAATGGGGAGAGCAACTTGGGTAGCTTTTATAGTGTATGCCTGTCCCAGAAGTGCCGGTGCATAGAGAAGGCCTTGTTTATATGATTGGGTAAATGCATGTGCCGGAGGCCTGCTTTGTAGCCCAGCCATTTGGCTACAACAGAGGCCATAGACTTGGGCAAGGCAAGCGCATTGTGCCTGAGCACATAAGAAAACTCCGATTGCACGTATTTCAATCCTTCACTTTCGGCCCTGCCGTAGTGATCAAATATCCAGGAGTTGTCGGCATGAAAGACGCCAATATCAAAATACCGCTTGTACTCTTCCAGGAGAGTATAGTTGTGGGAATGATACACTTCGGCTTCCGCCACGTAGGCTATTTCCCAGTTTTGAAGCAGCATTTTGCCAGCCAGTATCACATCTTCACCGAGTATAGAGCCAGAGGGAAATCCGCCGCATTGCATAAATGCTTCTTTTCTGTAGGCCGCAAAGGAGTTGGAGCAGGAAATGGTCTTAATGCCATAGCGCCCGGCATCGGAGCGGCTTCGGGTGTTAGATTGCTCAGGATAGTTGAAAAGCCGTGCATGGGCCTCCAGCGTTTTTGCACCTTTGTGCGGGCGCTGGCGGCCATACGCTACAGCCAGCTTCGGATTGTTCTCAAAAGCTTCTACCAGCCGCTGTACGGCATGTTGACTTGCCAAAATGGCGTCTTGCGTGAGAAAAACAAAAATGTCTGCATCGGGGTATCGCTCCACAGCCATTTGCCGGGTACCTCCATGGTCGAACTGACTTTTATGGATAGAAATGATCTCAAAACCCCTGGTGTAATCAGGAGACAGTGTGCCGTCGGTAGAGCCTGAGTCTATGATCACCCTGCGTGAGAAAGTGGCCGTTTGAGCGTTGATGGCTGCTATCACCTCAGGCCACTTGGCCCCGGCATTAAGTGTGGGCAGGTACAGGTTGATTCGCATGGCGCTACCGGTTTTGGTTAAGTATCTCCACCGCGCCATAGTCCGTGAGACCGGCAAGTATACGCTCCGAACGAATGGTAGCTGTTCCCTTGCCTTCCAGCAGCAAGGCCATCTGTCCCTCCTCCCCCCGGTGTTCGTTTTGTGCCAACACCAGTTGATTGGGGTTTTTACTGCGAATGGTCAGGCGCGATGTGCCGCCATGAAGGGAAAGAAGCCTGTTATCTTTTATCGTTAACCCTTTAGATCCATCATCGGCTATGCACGCCACCGGAGCAGCAATTGTATTGTCGGCTATGGTCACTTTCTCCGCCGATCTGCGCACCACTATTGCAGCTGATTGTGCACTTTTTATGGTGTTGCCCATCAGGCTGGTGCTGTTGGCCTTCACCACCAGAACAACAGGCTGTGCTGTGCTGCCGGTGAGCTCGTTGTCACTCATGCGCACATGGCCCTGCATATTGATGTTGATGGCTGCATGCGCAACCGCACTGTGCACTACCACAAGAGAATCCACCGATATGCCGTTTGGTAAGTAGATGTTGTTGAAGTTGCTGTGTGAAAGGCGTATGCGCTGTGCCCGCACATTGGCCAGCAGCGTCACATGCTTAAATGTACTTGAGCGCACTTCCAACGACTTTAGGTTTTTCACGATCTCGACTTGGCCATCGGACCGGTTTCCGCTTAGCTCAATGTCGCCGCAGCTTTCCAAGTATATCGCCGGCCGGTTGTTTCCCATCGCTATATTGTCGATGGCACGCACGCCCGATACGTTGATCAACGTGGCGATACCCGATCCGTCCGGTGTGCTTTGGCCATTCACAAAGCCATTGTTGCGGGTGGTGTTGCTGCTTATTTCGCAGTGAATATTGTGGTATTTCCGGTCAGAGCGATTGTTGATGTCGATGGCATCGGCAGCGTTGTGCTCTATTGTATTGTGGCTGAATCGAAAGTTTTTCTCTGTGCCGCCAGAACCAAAGGCTACTTGTATGCCACTCATACCATTTCGGCGCAGTCGACAAGTATCGACCGACACATCGGCACTGTTGTGCATGAACACGCCGTTTTCGCCATTGTATTCTACCAATGAATGCACAATAGCAATGTGTTTACTGTCCAATATCCGAATGCCGGTACCAGGCTGGTAGCTGTGCGTATGTTGCCTGGCCCTGCCGAAGTAGCGCACCTTGGTATGGGCTATGTCAATACCTTGGCTGTCGTAGATCAGTATACCGGCAAATGATCTGAGTTTGGCGGAATCGCCCTCTAACACTGATCGCTCAATTCGAATGTTTTTACAGTTCAGCAGATAGACGGCTTCGTGCTGCGCTCTGGCGTTGATGGAAAGGTAGATATCCTCCACATCCCTGCCGCGCACAAGTGGAGTGGGCGATGCTTGCTTCTCGTTGGAATAATCCTGCACGCGCTCCAGTTGCTGCACCAGCAACCCCTCTCCCACCAGGTGCACACCCGACTTTAGGCGAAGGGAAATGAGGTTGTATGTGCCTTCGTCAATGTACACGGTGTCGCCTGCAGCAGCCTGATCAATGGCCTGTTGTATGGCTTTGGTATCGTTGGCCATACCATCGCCCACGGCACCGAAATCGCGCACATTGTGGCTTACGGGTGGACTACCGGTGCAGGCCGCGTGGGCATACCCGATCAGCAGTATCATCAATATCTTCCATTGTTGCGCTGCTCTGCTATTCATATATCCTTTATCGTTGGTTCTTGCTTCTGTTCATTCTCTATCAATGTGCATCCAATACCACCGACCAGGTCTGCTGTGCGGTGGTATCCCAGGTAAATGGCAATGCCCTTTCCAGCCCCCTTTGTGCGCATTGTTGGTATAACTGCTTGTCATCTACCAGTTTCTCCATTCCCACCCGTATGGCCTCTACGCTATGTGGATCTACGCATAAGGCTGCACCTCCGGCAAGCTCTGGCATCGAGCTTACCGAAGATGTGAGCACCGGTGTGCCGCTTGCCATAGATTCCAACAGGGGAAGTCCAAAGCCTTCCATTTTCGAAACAAAGAGGGTAGCGTAGGCGCCCTTATAATATTTTGGCAAATCATGCTCCGGAATAAAGCCCAAGAAGCGCACCCGGTGCGCTATGCCCAACTGCCTGATCAACTGCCCCAGATCCTTATCGGGCTCGCCCGACAGCGCAAATATGAAGTCGTCAGGTATACAGGCGGAGGAAAAGGCCTGCAACATGGCAGGCACGTTCTTGTACGGCCGGCGATTTCCAACATACAGAAAGTAAGGGGCTCCAAGTTGGGCTCTTTCATTATTGAGAGAAAATCGCGCATCAACACCATTGTACACCACGGCTATGCGCGCATCATCTATACCCAAAAGCTCCACCAGCTGCCGCTTGCTGTAGTGTGACACGGTGATGATCTTTTTGGCCTTTCCGGCCAATCGGGCTATTACATACTTATAATACCAGCGGTGAAAACTGGAGTAATAATACAGGTGCATCAGGTCGTGAATGGTGCACACGAAGGGTATGCCCGAATACAATGGCGGCATAAACGACGGGCTATAGAATACGTCGGCCGACGACTTTATGATGGCCCTGCTGAGCATCAGTGGTGTGAGCGGATGGCCCAGGCGCATATTGCTGGTGACGTACTGCCGCGCAATATGCTCTGGTGTGCGCTGCATCACCTCGCGATACAGCCTGCCTATGCCCGTGTCGCCGTCCCAGCGGCCATCGATCAGTATTTTTTGTGCCATAGCTTTGCGCGCAATGTGTTAAATCTTACCGGTCGATAATAACCCAGCAGTACGATCAGCAGCATGTAGATGACCACGTCATTGTCGTAGCCGGAGTACAGGATCATCATGATGGCCAGAAGTGGCACCAGGGCAATGAACCAAAAAAGAAGGTTGTCGGTGTGCCGGACACAAACCCTGAAGAAAAATATCAGGAACAGTATGTAGGAAAGAAACCCGATAATGCCCAGCTCCAGGTAGGCCGACATAAAGGTGTTGTGAATGTGTGGCTCGCCATGATAGAATTGGGCATGCTGACTGAGAAAAGCCGGCGCCCCCATGAAGCCCACGCCCCAGATGGGTATGACGTTGAAATGCTGAAAAAAGGCTTTCCAATACACCAGGCGAACGCCCATGCCGTCGTTGGAGGCAGTAATGGTATCTACCCGAAGTACTTCGAACAAAACAAAAGGCAATGCCACCGCGGCCAGGGCCAGCATGGCTATACGCCATGGTCTGCTTGCCGAAAACCATAAAAGGCCGCCGCAGCCAAGGAGCAGTGCCACTATCGGTGTACGCGACAAGGAGAGATAGGCCAAAATGAAAATAAAGGTTATACGCCACCATGCAATCTTATTGCGCTGCAGCACGGGCAGCAGTATGTAAGCGAAACCCAGCAGGGCGATGCGGGCGCCAAACATATTTTTATCGGCCAATCCCCAGAAATACAAATCCTTATTGTACAGCGCGCTGGCCTCGCCGGAAGAGCTGCTGCCGAAAATCAGCCGAAAATCATATGCTTCGTGGTAGAGCAGCAGTTGGATGAAAACCAGCAGAAAGATCAGGTGAAAAATACTATCGAGCAGAGAGATCAAGCGACGGTTGTCGCGCCCTGCCAGCCAAGTGGTTGCAAAGAAGAGAAACACAAAGTTCACACACATCTTTGCCACCTCCCGCCATGGAAAAACCACATAGGCATGCTGCAAAAACAAGCTGGAAATAGCATAAAGAGTGAAAATTGACAGAAATATCGCCCACAGCGGAAAGCCTGTTTTTCTGTGTTCTGTAAAGAAAAACACAGCGCCTATGACAAAAAACAGCGGGTATATCTTAAATGGAAAGAAGATGGACAACACTGCTAAGCCAAACAGCAGCTCCGACAGGCGGATGCCTTTTACCACAAAACCTGCTGAGTGTTGCGTTGTCAAATCTCTATGGTCTGAGTAACCGATTCCACCACCTTTTTATATGCGTTTATCATACGATTTGTATCAAGTATACCGGCCACTGAGCTGCGTGCGGAGGCACTAAGCTTGTTGTACAGCGCCACATCATGGTATAATCTTTCTATGGCCATGCGCAGCGAATCCGGTTCCTTGTCATCACAAAACAGGCCGTTTACTTCGTCGATCACAGTTTCCTGCATGCCGCCCACACGATTGGCGATCACAGGCACATGGTGTGCCATTGCTTCTATCACCACCATACCCAGCGGCTCCTGCCACAAGGACGGCACCACCAGCACATCTACAGTGTTAAGAAAATCTGCCGCCGATACATATCCGGCAAACTCTATTCGCTCATCATCGGCAAGCTGCTGTAGTTTTTTCACATAGCCCTCACGGCCTTTTCCGGCAATGTGCAGCGTGGCATCTATGGCGAGCGATTTAAAAGAAGTAACAAGCCATTCCACGCCCTTTATTCTGGAGAGTGTGCCGAGATATCCCACCCGTACTGGCTGCCCGGCCAGCCGTTGGCGCGGTTTGCCCGTGGTGGCTATAGCCCGGGCATTGTGAATCACGTGCTGCTGCGCCTCAGCGAAATAGCCGGCGTGCGCGAACCGATCGAGTATGCTTTTACTGATGCCCACTACGGCATCTACCTGCCTCGACCGGCTGGCATGACCGGCGCGAAAAATCTTGCAGCGCATGCATTGCTTCTCGCATGCCACACCGCCTTTGTGCATATTGCTATTGGCGCACAACAGGTACAAATCGTGGAGCACCTGTATCAATGGCACATCATGGCTTTTCACTTCGCCCCATACTGCCGCCGACCAGCCAGCCAGGTTGTGGCAGGATACAACATCGGGCTTTTCCAGCGCCATCACCTGCCGCACGTATGCCTTCATGGCTGCGTTGTGGTGGTCGACAACATGCCAGGCCAGCCGGGCGATAGCGGGCGGGTGCTGAGTAGTGTAGGGCCAGTAAATATTCTTTAAGCCTGCCCTGTACACCTTCACGCCATCTACGGTGTCTGAGGTGAGCCCTTTCCCGGGGCTGAGGCAAAGTACAGCCACCTCCATACCCGAAGCTTGTATGCCCTCTACCAGCAATTTGATGGATATCTCCGCCCCGCCCATCACCATGGGGCTGTACAGCGTGTTGATGTAGAGTATCTTCATGGGCTACTTATTCTCTGTTTGCAGCAGCATACGGTAGATGTTTTGCAGTGCAGCGGTAGCCTTTTGCTTGCTGTGCATTGTGCGTACATAATCAAGCATGGCCTCGCCCATTTTTTCAAAACTTCGAGCATTTTGCTTTTTCATTTCCACGGCGCGCCCCATCATTTCTATCAGCTTTTGGCTATGCTCCTCACTACTATTGTAGTGGTAGGTATAGAAGTTTTCCTGCATAGCCGTCATATCGGCCAGTGTGCCAATGCGTGGACAAATCACTGTTTTTCCATAGGAAAAGCCCAGCAATACCGTGCCGGAGTTGAGGCTGCTTTGCAAGTCGTAGGGCAGCACCAACAGATCGCACTGGCCAATGAGCACCGGCAACTGATGATCGGGTATGAACTCCGCCTTCAGCGAAACGTTACTTGCCGATGCTGCAAGCTTTTCGATCTGCCGCTTGTACGCATCACTATAGGCCTTGCCAGCCAATGTAAGGGAGACGGCATCTGGAAAGTGACCGGCTGCCTGTATCAGCAATTCTATGTTTTTGTATGGCTTGATCACGCCGAGAAACAGCAAGCTGAGCCTTGGGCCGGAGGGTGGCTGCCCTACCCTGGGGCCGTATACATTGATGAAGTCGGGATGGGGTATGTAGTGAACTTTTGATTGTACACCACGCGCTGCCAAGAGCGCGCGCGACTGCTCACTGTGTATCACGATGGCATCAGCCTGGGAGAATAATCGCCGGGTGAGCGCACGGCTAAAAAAGCCTGTTCTTCTCTCGTGCGTCATGCGGTTGTGCATGGTCCATACAAGCTTTTTGCCGGTAAAGCGGAGCACGAGCAGTAGCAACATTTTCTTTATAAAACTGTACAGCGCGTTCGTATAACTGCTATCGGTCACATTTTCAAACCAGTTCAGATGCACCAGCCGGATCGACCGAAAATGTGACCAACTCGAAAACAAAGTATCGAGGGCATGCACCTGCCAGCCCGCCTCGGCAAGCGGCTGCACCATGATTTCCACATACTTATTTTCCGGATTTACCGGCGGATTGAAAATGATATGCACAGTGTGGTGAGGTTGGTATTTGCTTCTTAGGTTTTGAAAACATTTTACAAGTTTGAATCCAGCTTCTATATCTCTATTCGCCTGCCCAAACTTTTTAACAGGGCTACGGCTATATCTTTCACCGTCAGGTCTAGCTCCCTTCTGTGCCGGTACCAGCGCCAGGCATTCCATCTGGAAGAAGCCTGAAGAAGCTTGGTCATGGTAAACCGCCTGCGACTTTGCATGTATTCATCCTGCTTTTGCACCAGATGTTGGTATACTGTATCGTCGCGCAGGTGATCGGGCCTTTTCTCAAGAAACTTCCGCAACCAGTCTGCATAGCCCGCGTCGGCCTTGAGCTTGTGCAAACCATTGCTGCTGGTGGTGCTTATGGACAGGCCATGGCTCCTGTACTTAAAAACGGCCCTATGGCTGTGCGCAATGCCCTTTTCGGCGGCTGCCACAAAAGCAGTGATGTCGTCAGAACCCCACGCCAGCGGAAGGTCGTAAAAACCGCCACGCTCTTTCAAGCCATCCGTTTTGTATACAAAATCAGAAATATAACTGGAGCGCAACCGGTTGATCCGGTGCCAAATAGCGTCATACACATCTTCATAAGCCGGGCAGGCCGGGGACAACATTCGGGTGGTGCCTTTGTCGTCAATTATTTGGCTGCGGCAGTGGTATACCTCCAGCCCCGGGTGTGCGCCTATAAGTCTTTGAAACTCTTCCAGGTAATCCGGCTCCAGCAGATCATCATCGCCCATGATCATGATATACTCACCGCCAGCCAGCCACAGGCATTTGTTCCAATTGTGCACCAGCCGCAGGGCACCGGTATTGATGTCGTTTTCGTAGTAGCGAATTCTGGCATCGCTAAAGCTGTGCACGATGTCCGCGACCGGCTCCGGCGAGTGGTCGTTCAGCACGATAAGCTCAAAATCGGCCACCGTTTGCGAAAGAATGCTCTCCAGGCAATCTTTCAGATGTCTGCTCTTGTAGGCGGATATACAGATCGAGAATGGCAGGCGCCCTGTCATTTGGTATTCTTCAACAGTTTATGCTTCAATGCTAGTATTTCTTTTGGCCTGGTGACGAACATCAAGTGAAATCCCGCAAATATTGTGATAAAAATGGCTGAGACGATAAGAATGTCTAAAAAGGCATGCGGCATGTGCAACCATTTTTTAAGTAAATATGCCGGTGCCAGTGCCAGACAGGCACCAAGCACAGATGGCGCAAAAGCTTTTACAAAGATGCGGCCGCTATTCAGTTGCAATATCTTCGGGGTGTAGTACAGGTAGAAAAAGCCAATCTGAATGACCATGTACACGAGGTAGCCAATCACGGCCGCTCCTACCTCCAGTTCGTCGGCCAGCACCACCGTTACCGGCAACGATACGATACAACTGAAAGCCGAGGAATATATTAATGCCTTGGTTTTGCCCGAAGACAGCGCCAGGCTGGCCACCGGCGTATTGTGCATGGAGAGCAGCAGCGTGAGCAGCCACATGGTGAGCCAAATATGCAGGTGTACATATTCTTCGCCCATGTACAGCAGCAAAAGGCTGTCGGCATTGGCGATGAGCAGGAACACCACAAACGTGAGAAATATGGAAATATACCGGGTGGCTTCAAATACCATTTTTTCCATTTTCGGATGATCCTTTTCTGCATGTGCTTTGGACGCTGTGGGTATGAGCACCTGCAGGAATATGGCGCCAAAGGACATAATGAGCATGGCGATGGTCTGAATGACGCGATAGTCGGTAAGCACATCGATGTTGGTGGCATACCTGGCCAGCAGTATGGGCCTGAGCTGGTTGGCAGAAAACTGAAACAGCCCCATCGCAAATATGGCCATGCTGTAGCCGATGATCTGCCGAAAGGCCGGGCCGTCCCACCTGGGCATGAGCAATGAAGCAATGCCGACAGGATACACCTTGAGCCTGTGTATGTAAAAAGGCAATACGATGAGCAGCGAAAGGGTATAAAAAAGAAAATATACCGGCAGCGACCATCGGAAATGGATGGCGGCCAGGGCGGTGGCAAAGTTGAGCACACTGCTGATGATGGTCACCTTATTCACATAGCCCAACTCATCTTTGGCGCTGAGCAGTTGCACCACCACATTGGACAGCCAGTTGAACACGGTGCTGGCGGCCAATATGTACATCATAATGCGGTAGGTGGGGATCTGACCCTGCGTGAGGTTGAAAAACCGGTCGCCATAGTGGGCCATGGCTACAAATATCAGCGCATTGACCAGGCCCACCGCCCCATAAAAAACCATGCTGGAGCGCGATGCCCGGCTGATCCGTTGGTATCGGGAGCGGGACTCCCACATGGCAAAAAATCGCACGGAGCCCACATTCATGCCCATATCCATCAGGCGCAGGTAAGCATTGAGAGAGAAGGCCAGTGCGATAAGTGCATAATCGGCCTTGCCGTAGAAGCTTACCAGCAGGGGTATGGTGACAAACTTGGCCAGGGCATCCAGCACCTTGGCAACGATTCCCCAACTCGAACCCGAAAAAATTTTTTTGAGCGGCGATGCCTCTGCCATAGTGTTGGTTGAATAACAAAATTATAGTCTACCCCCGCGCATCGGCCAAGTGTTCAAGGAAGTGTTCGATCATAAACCGTCCGGCCTCTTGCCACGGATTTTGCTTCTCTCCTTCAGCCAGAAGTTTAAACTTTGAGCTTTCAGCTTCCTCACCAATCTACCAATCTACTATTCCTTTGAGCTTTCAGCCCTGAGCTTCTTCACGAGTCTACCAATCCACCAGTCTACCAATCTACTATCCCTTTGAGCTTTCAGCTTCCTCACCAGTCTACCATCCCACCAATCTACCAATCTACTATCCCTTCGAGCTATTTCCACCGCAAATATATACTTGCCACCATCAAGGTCGATATTTTTAAAATAAATAGCTTTTCCTTTGCCACTACACTTTCTGACTATGGAAAAAATTCTGATCATCGGCGCTTTCGACAGATACAACTATGGCGATCTCCTCTTCCCCCTGATCATAGAGCAGCAACTGAGCACCTATGCGTTTGAGGCTCAATTCGAGTATTTTGGCTTAGTACAGAGCGATCTTACCAATGTGGGCGGTGTACCCACGCAGAATCTCCAAGCCTTTTATGATCGGTGCAATGGCAGCGGAGACCCTGTGCACGTAATCGTAGCCGGTGGCGAGGCCCTGGGCGTCACGTGGCATTCTCTCTATTCGGCGCTCAACCCTCTTTACGCCCGCATACATAAGCACCACGTCAAACTTTCGAAAGTGCTCGACCTCAACGGAATAGCAAAAACACTGTTGGGTGGCAAGACTACCCTGCCATTTGCCTTTACACCATCAGACTTTGCGCAGGTAAAATCAGTGATTCTGAATTCACTCGGTGGCTCCGGCTTGCAGAAGGCACAGTTTCACCGTTATCCGTTTTTAAAAGAAAAGCTGCAACAGGCCGATTACCACGCCGTGCGCGACCAGCTCACTGTCGACAACCTGCGGGCGCATGGTGTACAGGCTGATCTGATGCCGGACTCTGCCATACTCATGTCGGAGTTTTACCCGCTCCTTGTGCTGGAAAAACGCGTGACAGATGGTGTGCGAGACTATGTGGAAAGCAATAAAGGCAGGTATGTATTTTTTCAGATCAATAAAAAAACCACTACCGGCAAGGAAAAGATCATTGCTGCGGAACTGGACAAAATTGTTCAGGAAGGGCAGACCGACATTTGCCTCTGCCCCATCGGCAAGGCGCTCAATCACGACGACCACATAGCACTTGCCGCTGTGCGCAAGTTGATGCAGTGCCTGGCCACTTACTTCGATGCCGACAACATTTGGGACATTATGTACCTGATTGCCAATGCCAAAGCCTATATCGGTACAAGCCTACATGGCGCCATCACTGCTCTGAGCTTTGCCGTGCCACATGTAGGGCTGAAAGTTGAAAAACTAGATGCCTACCTGAGCACCTGGGGAGTAGCCGGCAACGACTTTGCGGTAGACTTCGACCGCATCTTCCAGCAATACCAGGCAGCCATTGCCATAGATCAACAGTCCTATGAACAAGCCCGCACTACCCAGACAGAAGCCATGAAGAGGGGTTTTGACAAAATGGCCAAATTGCTGATGAGCCGTTGAGATGAGTGTGTCTCTATAAGCACACGCTGCCTCAATTTTGATAAATGCGTACATCATACTGGCTATTACAGAAAACCTTTGCGCCCTTTGCGATTCATCCTTGCGCCCCTTGCGTTAAAAAATATTTTTGTAACCCACAGCTTTTTCGCATACCCTCTAATTTCACAAAAGCTGATAATTATCAATATTTTTCTACCCGGGTCACCCTACCTTAGCCCTTCAAATAGGGGACATCTGTCGGTCTACAAATCTTGAGATCAATCCCTCAGCGGCGGGCCGTCAGTTTACGAAAAGGTTGAGATGAAAAGAGGAGCCGAAAGCACAATCGAGCACAGTGGCATCGTGAAAAAGGTAAGCGCGGAAGGCATAGAAATAAGCCTGCTCGATGTGGCGGCCTGCAGCTCCTGCCACGCCAAAGGTGTATGCTCCGTAGCGGATACTGACCAAAAAGTAATACATGTGGCCAACGCCGGCCAGGCGCTCAAAGGCGGCGATCAGGTAGTGGTGAGCCTTGCAGCAGCAGCCGGACCTGCAGCTTTGTTTTTCGGCTATCTGGCGCCATTTATCGTGCTTATGATCACCCTGGTGGCCGTTTGGCAGTTCACGCAAAGTGAAGCCATCGCCGGCCTTTCTGCTTTATTCTCGCTGCTCCCCTACTATCTCCTGCTGCTTCTGTACAGGAAAACGCTGGACAAAAAATTCACCTTTACCCTTAGTACCGTAAGCAACTGATGATGAGCACCACCATTATATATACCATTATATTTCTCTCCTCGCTCGGGCTGGTGGCGGCTGCCATCTTGTTTTTTGTAGCCAGGAAGTTCAAAGTATATGAAGACCCTAAAATAGATGCTGTAGAAGAGGCGCTGCCCAACACCAACTGCGGCGGGTGCGGGCATCCGGGCTGCAGGGCATTTGCAGAGGCATGTGTAAAAGCCGACGACCTGTCGGACCTGCACTGCCCCGTGGGTGGCAACGATACCATGCAAAACGTAGCCTCCATACTCGGCATGCAGGTAGAAGATCGCGACCCGTATGTAGCGGTAGTGCGTTGCTCAGGCTCATTTGAGTACAGAAAGCGCACCAATGTGTATGAGGGACCTGCCAATTGCACCATTGCCCACACCCTCTACGGCGGCGATACGGACTGCTCCTACGGCTGCCTTGGCTTTGGTGAGTGTGTGGATGCCTGCGACTTCGAGGCCATGTACATGGACAAAACCACCGGCTTGCCTGTGGTGATCGAAGATAAATGCACTGCGTGCAATGCCTGCGTGAAAGCCTGCCCGCGCGACATCATGGAGCTACGGCCGAAAGGAAGAAAAAACCGGCGCATATATGTGGCCTGCATCAACATGGACAAAGGCGGCGCAGCAAAGAAAGCGTGCGAAGTAGCTTGCACCGGCTGCACCCGGTGCGAAAAAGAATGCAAATACGATGCGATCACCATCGACAACTATCTGAGCTACATAGACCCCGATATGTGCAAGCTGTGCAGGAAATGTGTGGATGTATGCCCTACACATGCTATTCACGAGATCAACTTCCCGCCGAAAAAAGAAAAGCCGGAAAAAACAGCGCCCAAGAAGGAAAAGGCTGAGACCGCCTCCGTGCAGGAGGTAGATGTGATTGAGATGGCCAAAAATGTAAATAAACCGGAAGACGAAAATACTGCGAGCTGATGATGGATTTTTTTAAAAACGGCCTGAAGTCTTTCCCCATGGGGGGTGTGCACCCGCCCGAAAATAAAATTTCGGCGGAAGCCGCTATAGAAGTGGCTGCCTTGCCCAAAATAGCGTCCATACCGCTCTCACAGCACATAGGCGCACCCGCCAAACCGGTGGTAGAGCCGCGCGACAAAGTGAAAGTAGGACAGCTTATTGCCAAAGGCGATGGCTTTGTTTCGGCCAACATACACGCATCCGTATCGGGCAGTGTTACCAAAATCGAAAAAGTGACCGACTCTACCGGCTACAAGCGCGACGCCATACTGATACGCGCCGATGCTGCCGATGAGTGGATGGAAGATATAGACAGAAGCACCGAGCTAAGGGCCGATATAGTGCTCGACAAGGAAGCAATATTGAAGAAAATAGCCGATGCCGGCATTGTGGGCCTGGGCGGTGCCACGTTTCCTTCGCATGTGAAGCTGGCCGTGCCTAAAGGAAAAAAAGCCGAAGTGCTGCTGCTCAA
Organism: uncultured Roseivirgaceae bacterium; assembly: GCA_964596645.1. GTDB lineage: Bacteria > Bacteroidota > Bacteroidia > Cytophagales > Cyclobacteriaceae > CAVQEK01. The sequence continues at coordinate 51,155 of CAZQVB010000002.1, read as the reverse complement.
TGGCGTGGAATGTGAGCCGTACCTCACTGCCGACCACCGCCTGATGCTGGAGAAAGGCGCAGAAATAATGGTAGGCTGCAAACTACTGATGCGCGCACTGGAGGTAGAAAAAGCGGTGATCGGTATTGAAAACAACAAGCCCGACGCCATAGCCCACATGCGTGCCTTGTGCAAAAGCGAAACGGGCATAAGTGTGCAGCCGCTGAAAGTGCAATACCCACAGGGGGGCGAAAAACAACTCATTAAAGCAGTGCTTAATCGCGAAGTTCCTTCGGGCAACCTTCCAATTGCCGTAGGTGCGGTAGTACACAATGTAGGCACAGCCTTCGCCGTGTATGAGGCCGTACAGAAGAATAAGCCTCTGATAGAGCGCGTAGTCACCGTCACCGGGCTGCAGGTACAAAAACCCTCCAACCGGCTGGTACGCATAGGCACCCCGGTACAAGACCTGATAGAAGCTGCGGGCGGCCTGCCGGAAACCACCGGAAAAGTAGTGAGTGGTGGCCCTATGATGGGCAAGGCGCTGAACAGCCTGGAAGTGCCCGTGGCCAAGGGCACATCCGGCATACTGATCATACCCGATGAAATGGCGCATCGCGGCAAAATGAAGGTATGCATTCGCTGTACCCAATGCGTACAGGTATGCCCCATGGGCCTGGAGCCTTTTCTCCTCATGACCCTCACGCAAAAAGAGCTGCATGAGCGCGCAGAAGAAGAGCGCATACTCGACTGCATCGAGTGCGGATCTTGCTCGTACACCTGCCCGAGCGACCGGCCCCTGCTCGACTACATCAGGCTGGGCAAACGCGTTGTAACAACACTAAAAAGAGAGCAAGCTAAAGCATGAGCACCAACACACTCACCATATCGCCTTCGCCACATGTGCATACGCAGTCTTCTGTAGAAAAGCTCATGTATGGCGTTGTTGTATCACTCATTCCCGCTTTGCTGGTGTCAGTTTTTGTATTTGGCATCAGCGCGCTATACATCACGTTGCTGGCGGTGGTGAGCTGCCTTGCTTTCGAATATGTATTTGCACGTTATCTTCTTAAACGTGAAGCAGGCATCTGGGACGGCTCGGCCATTATCACAGGTGTATTGCTCGCTTTCAACGTACCGGCCAATCTGCCCTGGTGGGGCATTGTGGTCGGCAGCCTCGTGGCCATCGGTATAGGCAAAATGGCTTTTGGCGGCTTGGGCAACAACCCGTTCAACCCGGCGCTGGTAGGCCGCGTGTTTTTGCTCATTTCTTTTCCCGTACCCATGACGAGCTGGCCGGTGCCATTCACCGGCCGGTGGACACTGGCTGACGCTGCCACAGGTGCTACGCCTTTGGGCATCGTGAAAGAAGGGCTCGATCAGGGGCTATCTTTACAGCAGCTCTCCGAGCAGGTGCCATCCTACTTTCACCTTTTCATTGGTGGCTTGTCGGGCAGTATGGGCGAAATATCGGGGCTGGCTTTGTTGCTCGGCTTCCTGTACATGTGGTGGCGCAAGATAGTGACCTGGCACACACCGGCTGCATTGATGGGCGCCATCGTAGTGGTGTCGGGCATTCTTTGGCTGATAAACCCCGAGCAATACATGGACCCGCTCTTTCACGTAGTGACTGGTGGTGTGCTGTTGGGTGCTTTTTATATGGCCACCGACTACGTCACATCGCCTATGAGCCGCAAGGGCATGCTCATCTTCGGCGCTGGCATCGGGCTCATCACCATCGTCATCAGGCTGTTTGGCGCATATCCTGAAGGCATCTCTTTTGCCATCCTCATCATGAATGGCTTTGTGCCCCTCATCAATAAGTATGTGAAACCCACAAGATTTGGACGTGTAAATCATGGCTAAAAAAGAATCCACATTCAAAAATATGGTGCTGAGCCTGGTGGTGGTGACGCTGGTCGCCTCTACAGCACTGGCCTATGTGTACGAGTTGACCAAGGAACCGATAGAGGCTGCTCGTCTGGCAAAGAAAATAAGGGCTATAGATGAAGTAGTGCCAGATTATGACAACCTGCCGGTAGAGGAAATGTACTACGGCCATACAGCCGACGGGCTTGACAGCCTGGAAATTTACCCGGCAAAAAATGGCTATGCACTTGCCGGATCAGCCGTGCGCAGCTATTCCGGCAAAGGCTATGCAGGCAATATCTGGCTTATGGTGGGCTTCTCGCCTGAGGGCAATATTGAGAATATATCGGTGCTGGAACATAAAGAAACCCCGGGCCTGGGCACCAAGATGGCTGAAGAAAAATTCCTGTCGCAGTTTAGGGGAAAAAACCCATCGGAATACAGCCTGAAAGTGACCAAAGATGGCGGACAAGTAGATGCGCTTACCGGTGCCACAATCACTTCCAGGGCATTTTTGGAGGCGACGCAAAAAGCATACGACACATATTTAAAGGGCATACAGGAATGACTTACTGGCAAAATTTCAGCAAAGGTTTTTTTAAGGAGAATGCCGTTTTTGTGCAGTTGCTGGGCATGTGCCCTACGCTGGGTGTCACTTCTACGGCCATCAATGGCCTGGGCATGGGCCTGGCCACCGCCTTTGTGCTGGTGATGTCCAACGTAGCCATTACCCTTATTCGCGGTTTTATTCCCGATAAGGTGCGCATACCGGCATACATAGTAGTGATCGCCTCTTTTGTGACGGTGGTAGACCTGGTAATGGCCGGCTACCTGCCCACTCTGCATGAGCAGCTGGGATTGTTTATACCCCTCATTGTAGTGAATTGCATCGTACTGGGCCGAGCAGAGGCATTTGCTTCAAAAAATACGGTGTTGCCCTCTATGCTCGACGGCCTGGGTATGGGTTTGGGTTTTGCCATGGCACTGCTCATGCTTGGTGCGCTACGCGAAGTGCTGGGCAGCTTTTCCTTGTTTGGGTTAAAGTTCGCTGAGGCCGATGGCATGCTCATGTTCATACTGGCACCGGGCGCTTTCATTGCCCTTGGCTTTCTCATCGCACTCATCAATATGTTCAAAAAGAAAACGGCCTGATCTCATGGAGTACGCCATCATTGTATTTTCTGCCATCTTCGTCAACAACATAGTGCTGGCGCAGTTCCTGGGTATTTGCCCTTTTTTGGGTGTATCGCAGCGCGTGAGTACCGCCATTGGCATGACGGGCGCCGTGGCCTTTGTAATGACGCTGGCCACGCTGGTCACGTATCTGATCATGCAGTACATACTGCTCCCGCTCGACATCACCTTCTTGCAAACCATCGCCTACATATTGGTGATCGCTGCGCTGGTACAAATGGTAGAAATTATATTAAAAAAAATCAGTCCGCCGCTGTATCAGGCTCTGGGCGTATTTTTGCCCTTGATCACCACCAATTGCGCCATATTGGGTGTAGCCATTCTGGTGATTCAAAATGATTTCAACTTGATGGAAAGCGTAGTGTATGCCATTGCGAATGCCATCGGGTTTGGTTTGGCACTCACTATATTTTCCGGCATTCGTGAGCATATGGAACTGCTGGATATACCCGCTGGCATGAAAGGCGTGCCTGCTGCTCTTGTAGTAGCCGGTTTGCTCTCTATGGCTTTTATGGGCTTTGCCGGCCTTGTATGACCTACACCTAAATCGACCAATACTATGCTGAACCTCGCTGTAAAATTCATGGATCTCAACCTGCGCAACCCAATCATTGTGTCGAGTTGCAGCCTCACACACAGTGCCGAAGGCGTGAAACGATGTGCAGACGCGGGCGCAGGCGCCGTAGTGCTCAAGTCGCTGTTCGAAGAGCAAATACATGCTGATATGTATCAGCTGGCCAATGCCTCGGTGGACAGCTTTCACCCGGAAGAATACGACTACATCAACCAAATGGGCATACATGCCAATGCCGATGCGTACCTGAAGGTAATTGAAGAAGCAAAAGAAAGAGTAGACATACCGGTAATCGCCAGCCTCAACTGTGTTTCGAACAACAAATGGGTGGAATTTGCCAAATACATAGAAGCCGCAGGTGCCGACGCCATTGAACTGAATATTGCTCTAATGCCCCATGACTTCGACGAAGACCCTGCCCGCATAGAAAAGCACGTCTGCGACATAGTGTCGTCGGTAAAAAACCAGGTGAACATACCACTCGCTGTAAAGCTGGGGCCTTACTTCACCTCCATGCCACGGATCGCCAAAAATGTGCGCAAGTCAGGCGCTTCGGCACTTGTGCTGTTCAACCGGTTTTACCAAACCGATATCGACATACACCGCATGGATTACCTCTCCCGAAACAAGTACAGCTCACCGGCCGAAATGTCCAACACGCTGCGATGGATATCTATCTTGTATCAGCGCATAGGCTGCAGCCTGGTCGGCAATACCGGTATACACGATGGGGAGGCCCTGATAAAGCAACTGCTGGTGGGTGCCAGGGCAGTGGAGATATGCTCCACCCTGTACATCAATGGCCTGGGCCAAATACAGGTAATGCTTGACTACCTGAACCGCTGGATGCTCGAGCATGAATACACACACATCGATGATTTCAATGGCAAGATGAGCCAGAAATACGCCAGCGAACCCGAATATTTTGAACGGCAGCAATACATACGAGCACTGGTAGGCATCGACTAGACTATGGCAATTTTCATCTTGAAAGCGTCCACTCTAACAAAGTTAAAAGCTGATATTCTGCGTGTTACGCCCATGAAATTTGATTTGGCCTGGATGTTGCTTCTGTATCATCAGATTAACAACAAAGGCTATGAAAACGATAAAGATCACATTACTGGCAGCAGGGCTTCTGGCTTTTTCATATAGCGTCTCCAAAGCCCAGCATTTTGTTACTTCCTTTGGCGCACATGTTTCTTGGGGTGTTCCCGAGTACGCTTTGCATCCCATTTACGATCACTACTACGATTTTGAAATAGCACACGTAAGCCGATCATTTTCTTTTGGTCGTCCTTATTTCAACTTTGTATTACACCGCAATGATTTCTTCGTGGAGGTTCGGGTCGATCCCTGGGGTCGATTGGTAAGAAGCGTACGCTACGACTACTATCCGCTGTACGACCATGCCTGCAGTGCACATTGCGGATTTCATACCGGATACTACCAGACGTACTACCCGGTATACCACCACCATCATCACCCGCACTTTCGGCCCAGGCCCAGGGTGGTGATCCACGAGCACTATTACAATCCCAGGCCCAGCAAAGTGATTATTTACAACGAATATCATGGTGGCAGTGGTGAGCGCAGGCCAGAACCACGACGGGTAGAGCGGGATCGCACACGTTCTTACCCTCAAGCCAGAACCAGCCGACCTGAGTCCGTACGGCCCAACGCCCGCGTGAGCAGCGAAAGATATACCAGCAGACCGCAAAGCGCACGGGTACAGGCCACGCAGAAAAACGAGCAGAGGTCATATGGTTCAGAAAGTTCATCATCGTCCGGCAGCAGGAACAGCGCAACGCCCAGCTACAGCAGCCGCAGCAATGAGCGATCGGGCAATGCCCGCGTGAGTACCAGCAGCAGATCCCGTACGAGCGAGTCGGGCAACAACAGCAATACACGCAGCAGTCGTTCTGAAAGCAGACCCGGCAGCGTACGCAGCAGATAACTGATCACAATGAATCGATGGTATAACCCGGTCGTGAACAACGGCCGGGTTTTTTTTTGATTATCATAGTCATTCAAATCGTACAAGCCTGAGGTGAACAACGAACACTTCACTGAGCGTAAGATCAACGCCTTCAAAATTGATCATTTGCTGTGGATGACAGCCCGATCAGCGCCTGCGGCCCCTTTTCCCTTTGCCACCATATATGAGCGCATTAAACTCTACTAATCCTTTGGATTTTAATAAGGTAGTATTACTCCTGCCTAATTCCACCAGACTCAGTAAACTATAGTTCCAACAGCTGCATAAACCCTATTTCATAATTATTTTGCTATTCTTTCAACCTTTGAATGAAAGTTACGTTTTCACTACCAATAGTATTACTTTCATTTTCTAAACCGACAGTTATGATACGCTCCGCCGAAAAAAACAAAATGCTCCGCAAAGCAGTGGAGTATAGAAAAGCCACCCAAAGCGGTGTCCGCATGCGCAACAAGATGATCCTGCTTCTAACCAGTGTATTGACAGGTACATTAATGCTCATACAAATATCCGGGGCATGAAGAAAGAACTCCTGAACTACAGCAAACTGATTCTGTCTAAGGTGAGTTTTGACCGCTATCTCTTTTACAAAGAATATGGTAAAGCTCTTCACAGATTGAGCCATGCAGAAACAGAGAAACTGAACCAGTGGGTGATCAAGGAGTTTGGTGTGCTACCCACTTCCATGCCTATGCACTTTCAAAAAGTACGACAGAAGGTGGGTGCATGAAAAACCAGGACACGATGAGGCCTGAATATAACAGCAGGAGACGCAAAGTGCAGCGGTGGATAGTAGATGAGTCGGATCCAAGGCCAGATGTCTACATATCAGTTTTTGTAGATGATGGCTCAAAGAAAGAGTTGGAAAATAAGGCCGGCTTCAAAGTCTATAAAAACGAATCGCTCGCTTTGCGCCAAGCACAACAACTGCGAAAGAAATACCAGGCTGAGTATGTGAGGCTGTTTTATACAAACGGTTCTTCCGTTAGGCTGAGATAGCAGCACAAAATGAGTACCCGAAAGGCAATGTCATCAAAGGTCTTTTGGTCAGGAAATAATTGGTACGAACCCTTAAATAAAGAGCCATGAAAACTTCAGCTTCAATTGTTATCGCCGCCTCCATTGCTATTCTTACTCTTTACAGTGTGCCGCTGGCTGCCGAAGGATGGGCTAAAGAAGACAAAAAAAAGGCTTCGACCACGCATTCAACCAAATTCACTCTTCCGGCACATGCTGATTTCCTATTGCAAGTAGTGCAGCAAAATTCTATAAAAACCATCAAACCAAATATACCTTCGGTTCTACTCACACACACCGCGCCCCCACCGGCACCATTGTACCTCCACCCTTATCAGTCGTGGCATAGCTCGGAAGACACCAATTTTAACCTGCTGCAACTGGACTTAAACAAGCCTTTGAGAATCACTAAAAAAAGATGACTGACGCAACATAAATTTTTTATTTTTAGAAGAAAACCCATATGAAAGTTTTTAAGAAATGGCTCGTTGGCCTGGACCTCACCAGCGCCGACGGGCATTTGATCCGATATGTGATCGACCTCGGTCAAATTTTGAAACCCCAGTCCATCCATTTTTTTCATGTGGTGAAAGAGGCAGACGAATTTCGTTTGCCTTATGAAGGTCTTCAGGTACTCAAGCATCAAATCTTCTCTGAGAAAAAGCTTGAAATAGAATTTCGGGTAAATCAGCAAATGAAAAACACCGGTCTCAACTACACCTACGAAGTATTGGAAGGCAATGTGGTAGAGGAAATAGCCTACATGGTAAAGAATAAAGACATTGACCTGGTCATTGTCGGCAAACGCCGCATGACCTCTGGGCAAGGCACCATGTCCGAGCAAATATCGCGCAAGATGAACTGTCATTTTCTTATGGTGCCTGAGGGAGCGGCATGCCGGCTCGATCGCATCGTACTGGCCACTGACTTTTCCGATCATGCCCATCAGGCGCTGGAATTGGCGGGCTCCCTGCACGAGATGCAGCAAAAAGCCAACATACTCGCCACCCACGTATATCAGGTGCCTGCCGGTTATTATAAAATAGGAAAGAGTTACTCTGAATTTGCTCTAATTACGCGCCAAAATGCTGAGCGCAATATGAAGGAATTTCTCAAAGATTTTAACCATCCTGTGGAAAGCCACTACCTGCTGCGCAATACAGACTCAGTATCGGAGGTGCTGCTGAACCACAGCAACCGTGAGAAAGCCGACATCATAGTGATGGGCAGCAAAGGCCAGACCGCTGCATCGCTTGCATTGCTTGGCAGTGTCACACTAAAGCTGCTCAGACTCAATCAGTCTACACCTGTGCTCACCGTGAAAAAAGAAGGAGAGACATTGGGCTTGCTTCAGGCCATCGGCAGACTTTGACGCCTGTCACATTCTTATGACGGTTGATCCAACGCACCCTTAGCAAGATTATCCAGAAAATGGAAAATTTGCTCCTGGTCCTGAGACTGGCCAAAGTCGGTAAGCGAAGGCAGGTGTTGCATAAAGAATATTTGATGATGCGCCATCTCAATCAATGTGCTGGTGAGCGATCTGGGATAGGCATAGGCAGGATTGATCTCGAGCAGTACGCCGGCAATCTTTCCGCATAAGTCTTTATATGGTTTAAACAACTTTAAGCTGTTGTCTTCATCCACATTGCTGGTGAGGTAGGTTTTCGATCCCTCCTTTATAATTAGGTTGCGCAGCAAATGATCCTTATTCCAATAGTCTTCTATCTGTACAAACTGCCGGTTGCCGGTGATCACCCTTATGATGATTTCAAGTTTTTTGGTGGGTTCAGGTATATTCTGAGTCAGTATAAAGATTTGATAATCGAGCCATCTCCAGTACCAATCGTAGAAATACTGCAATAGCCTCAGTTTATTTTCAAAATACCGGTATATGCTCGACTCGTTGGTGTTGAGCTCTACGGCCAGCTTGCGCAGGGTGAACTCCTCCAGCCCCAGCGTATACATCATGTGCATACCAGAATGCAGTATGCGCTTGCCGAGTGCGCTCTCCAACGGATCTTTCACATACAGCTTATCGTTGGCCGCAAAGAATAATTTTATGTCCATACCGGCTTATTCATTTGTTGGCCGAAATATACAAAAGCAGTGCCTAAGCCAAGCGTGAACCCTGCGACTGAATCTACACTGGCCGCCCAGGAATATGTCGCCGGTTCATAGGTTTTGGAACATAGCACGTAATATTAAATCAACCCTAGAAAGAGCCCCAGCAACTTGCAGCTTCCGCTATATGTTAAAACCGCCACCTGTGCTATCGCGATATTGCTGTCGAAGGGCTTTTAAGGTTTCTTTCATACGTTGCTGTACTTCGGCGTAGCCGGCCTGGCCATATACACTCTGCATTTCGTCAGGATCGCGCTGAAGGTCAAAAAGCTCCCACTCGTCTCTTTCATAAAAATACATCAGCTTGTAGCGATCGTCACGTACGCCATAGTGCCGGGGCACCATATGCACAGCCGGGTACTCGTAGTAGTGAAAATAGATGGCCTGTCGCCAGCGCTCCGGCTGCCCGCCCTTCAGTATGGGCACAAGGCTTCTGCCCTGCATATCCGCCGGCACCGGCAGCCCCGCCAAGTCCAGAAACGTCTCAGCATAATCGACATTTTGCACCAGCGCCTGACTTTCCGATCCTTCCGTTGTCACTTTGGGCCAGCGTACGATCAGCGGCATTTGCAGCGATTCTTCATACATCCAGCGCTTGTCGAACCAGCCGTGCTCGCCGAGGTAAAAGCCCTGGTCGGAGCTGTACATCACAATGGTGTTGTCGGCCAGCCCGGTGGAGTCCAGGTAGTCGAGCAGTCTGCCGATGTTGTCGTCGAGCGAGGCAATGCAGCGCATATAGTCTTTGATATAGCGCTGATATTTCCACCGCACCATTTCCTTTTCAGTAAGGCCTGCCTCTTGCATGGCTTTGTTTTCATCTTCATACGCCGCCCTGAACTGCTCATACTGCGCTTCGGTCATTCTGCCAAACCGACCCTGCCAGCGCCTCATGTCTTCTTTGTCAGATGAGTCAGGCATGATTTTAAGATCGGAATCTGTCAGATGCCTGCCAATTTCCATTTCCTGTTCTTTCGCGCCGCCGGCACGGCCCGCGTAGTCATCGAACAGGCTGGCCGGCTCGGGAAAGGTGACGTCGTCATACATATTCAAATGTTCCGGGCCGGGTGTCCACTCCCGGTGGGGCGCTTTGTGCTGGGTCATCAGCATAAAAGGCTTGCTTTTGTCGCGGTGGTTTTCCAGCCAGTCCACGGTCATGTCAGTGATGATGTCCGTCACGTAGCCATTGATGCGCTCGATGCCTTCGCTGCTGAGGAAGTCGGGGTTGTAGTACGATCCCTGACCTGGCAGCACCTTCCAATAATCATAGCCGGCAGGTTCGCTTTTGAGGTGCCACTTGCCGATGATGGCCGTGGTGTATCCACCCTCTCGCATTCGCTTGGGAAATGTCTGCTGGCTTGCGTCGAAGGTATCGCCGTTTTCTTTAAAGCCATTGATATGGCTGAACTTGCCCGTCTGGATCACGGCCCTGCTGGGCCCGCAGATGGAGTTGGTGCAGAAGGAATTTCTAAAAAGCATTCCTTCATCGGCGAGGCGGTCTATGTTCGGGGTTTTGTTCAGGGCATCGCCATAGGCACTAATGGCGCGTAAGGCATGATCGTCGGAGAAGATAAATATAATGTTGGGCCGCACGGATTCGGCCTTTTGCTCTTGCTGATGACGGCATGTACTGAAGAGCGCCATGATAAAAATGGCAATAAAAAACTGTCTCATTTCTGTTTTTTTTTAAAAGATACTCAATGCTTCTTTGGTCACCTCAGTAGCGCCTGTGGCCCCTCCGGGCGTATTGCCGCGTTTCTGTTCCAATCCTTCTATTGCACCACCGGTTTCCTTTTCATACCAGTCAGGGGTGATCTGCCGGGGCACCTCGTCTTTGGTCTCTTTCATCCATCGCATCAGCACCTGCTCCAGCTCGCGCTGCACTTCAGCATATTGCGGCAGTGCCGCCACGTTCACCAGCTGCCGCGGGTCATGTATATGATCATAAAGTTCAGTGCGTGGTCTTGGAGAAATAAAAATATCGCTTTGCGCAGCGGTCAGCATGCCTTTATCGCGCTGCTCTTGCAAATCCTGAAAAGATGGGCTCCTGTTAGAATCCGCCGGCCCGCGCTGATCGGCCAGTGGCCTGGCATTGACCAGAAACAGATGGCGCTTGGTGCGCACCATGCGTTCGTGCGCTTCGTAGTCGTGCCAGTTGTGTTCGGCAAAGATATACTGCCGGAACTCGCGCTGCGGATCGTCGAGCAGCGGTAGAAAGCTCTCGCCCATGATGGCGGGGATGATGCCAACGGAGGCCGCGGCCAGACAGGTCGGCGCAATATCAATGGCGCTTACCAAACTGTGACACACGGCCGGCTGAGCTATGCGGGCTGGCCAATGCACGATCAATGGGGTTTTCATTCCCCTGTCGTATACTCTCGTCTTGCTACCAGGAAAGGGGCGGCCATTGTCAGACATTACCATGATGAGCGTATTACCCAGTATATCCTGCCGATCCAATTCTTCCACCACCTTGCCTACATAATGGTCAAAGCGTGCGATTTCGTTGTAGTAAGAGGCCAGGTCTTGCCGGGTAGCGGGTGCATCGACCAGATATGGCGGCACCAGGATGTCGGCAGGGTTGTGGGTAATCATAAAATCATCGGCCTGCCATGGGCGGTGGGCATCCATGGCGGCAAACCAGGCAAAAAATGGCTTTTCTTTCGGGCATTCCTGAAGGCATTTCACCCAGCGCTCTTCGCCCCCGCTCCCGGCCTCTTTGAGTTCGTACGCCTGATCGAAAGCACGCTTTACGGAGTTGCCAAAGTGAAATTTGCCGGCTTGCACGGTGTAGTAGCCGGCCTCTTTGAGCAGCAATGGAAACGGAACCTGATCTTCCGGCAGTGGCATGTGCAGCTCCGGGGCTCCCATATTGTGCGGATAGCGACCCGTAATGATGCTGTTGCGGCTGGGGCTACAACTACTGGCGGTGAGATAGGCATTGGTGAATTTAATACCGCCGGCCGCCAACTTGTCGATATTCGGGGTTTTCACCACGTCGTTGCCATAGCAACCCAGATCATTCCAGCCAATATCGTCGGCTATGATGTAGACAATATTGGGCGCTGACTGCTGCGAAAAGACGGGGCTGCAAAAAATGATAAGAAGCAAAAACACTGGGAAGAATCTCAAAACAGGGTGTAGCATGTAGATTTTTTTAATGCCGTGAAACTATCACATTTCGCCCAAAAATCCAGAACTGTGCCCCTTCCGGCATATAGCGCTGAGCAACAATCCGGTGCGGCATGCATACTATGCCCCACCTGTTTGGCCATTAATGTATAAGTCTTTGCAGCGCTGCTTACGGAGGCATTTTCCTTATATAATTTATATCTTCGGGCGGCAAATCTGATATACAAACAGCTTTTATGACCCACACATACGCATTGGCCGTACACGGCGGCGCCGGCACCATATTACCTTCGGAGATGACCGCAGAAAAAGAAAAACAATACCGGCAAGCACTTGAGCAGGCACTTTTGGGCGGGCAGGAAATACTGAGGAATGGTGGCTCTTCCGTTGAGGCCGTTGCCGAATCGGTACGCGTATTGGAAGATTGCCCGCTGTTCAATGCGGGAAAGGGCTCCGTGTTTGATGCCGATGGGGGGCATGAAATGGAAGCAGCCATCATGAACGGGGCAGATTTAAATGCCGGAGCAGTGGCTGCACTGCGACAGGTGCAAAATCCCATATTGCTCTCAAAAGCCGTATTGGAACATTCATCTTTTGTCTTTCTATCTGGCAAAGGCGCATTGGATTTTGCGCTGGAGCACGCCCTGCCCCTACAGGATGATGCCTATTTTTATGATGAATTCCGGCATTCCCAGTGGCAAAAGGCTCAGGCATCGGGCAATGTGCAGCTCGACCATTCGGTGGAAAAAAAATACGGCACGGTAGGCGCCGTAGCCCGTGACCAGGCGGGTAATCTTGCTGCTGCCACATCTACCGGTGGGTTGACTAATAAAAAATATGGCCGTATCGGAGATTCTTCCCTGATTGGCGCCGGCACCTATGCCAACAACCGCACCTGTGCCGTGTCGTGTACCGGCTATGGTGAATTTTTTATTCGCGCCGTAGCAGCCTATGACCTCTCTGCACTGATGGAATACCAACAGCTCAGCCTGCGTGAGGCCAGCGACCTGCTCGTGATGCACAAGCTGCCACAACTGGGCGGCGAAGGCGGGCTTATCGCCATAGACGCCCAAGGCAATATCTCCATGAAATTTAATTCTACAGGCATGTATAGAGGCTGGATCAGCGAAAATGCCCCCGCCCCACACACCAGCATTTATTTGAATGCCTGAAGCTTTGTAGGATAGCTGAAAGCTCAAAGCTGAAAGGAAAAAAATGGAAGGTAGACTGGTGGAATAGCTGAAAGCTCAAAGCTGAAAGGAAAATTTGCCCATATCCAGGTCAGACGGATAGTCGGACCGGCAAGGGTAGCAAAGCTCATATTCCTCTGCATAGTAGACTGGTGGATTCGTAGACCGGTGAATTGGTGAAAAGGTACTCAATTTTCAAAGATAATATTGCCCTCTTTGGAGGGAGCGCAGGATGGAAGGCAATTAGCTGAAAGCTGAAAGCAAAATTAACCATCCAGGTCAGACGGATAGTCGGACCGGCAAGAGTAGCAAAGCTCATATTCCTCTGAACCATCTCATAAAGAAACAGTAGACTCGTAGACTGGTAGATAAGTAAATAGTAAAAATCTCCTTATCAGGGCTCAGGTGGAGTAAATTAGCTCAAAGGTCCACCAACCCACCAATCCTTTGAGCTTTCAGCTTTGAGCTTTCAGCTTATCTACCACTCCATCAATACGGCCCCCATTCCAAAAGTACGGCTGGCACGAGTACTGCCATGGCCAACAGCACATAGAGCAGCATGAGCGGGGCCATCCATCGCACCCACACCTGATAGGGTATTTTGGCTATTGACAATACCCCCATGGTGACACCGCTGGTAGGAATGATCATGTTGCTCAGCCCATCCCCGAGCTGAAATGCCAGCACGGCCGTCTGACGGGTGATGCCCAGCAAATCGCTCAATGGCGCCATTATCGGCATAGTCAAAGCCGCCTGACCTGAGCCTGAAGGCAGAAAAAAGTTGATGGCTGTTTGTACGCCAAACATAGCCTCGGCAGCCAATACCCGGTGAAGGCCCTCCACCGATCCGGCCAAGGCATGCAGTATGGTGTCGATGATCTTGCCATCCTGAGCCACAATCAATATCCCTTTGGAAAAACCAATGACCAACGCCGCCGTCATCATTTCTTTGGCACCTTTGGCAAAGGCTGTTGCCACACGATTGGGATGCATTCGCGCCACCACACCGGTAAGTATGGCCATACCAAAAAACAACCCGGCTATTTCTGTGATGTACCAATCCAGATGCGCCACCCCCAGTACCAACACTACGATAGTGAGCAGGAAAATAATCAATACTGCACGCCTGCGCCCGTCAAAATCCAGGCTTTCGGCAGGGGCTTCAAGATCGTTGCCTACGGCAGATCGATAGGCTTTGGACGGATCCCTGCTGATTTTGCGCAGGTACCACAGCATAAATACAACAGTGAGCAAGGTAAAGCAGGCCCATATCAGCAGGCGGTAGCCATAGCCACTGAAGGGTGGCAAGTCGGCAATGCCCTGGGCTATACCGATGGTGAAAGGATTGCTGAATGCTCCGGCAAAGCCTGCCCCAGCGCCGACAAAAGGAATAAAAACACCGGTGAGCGTGTCATAGCCCAATGAATGGGCCAGCGGTATGGTGATGATGACAAAAGCGATCACTTCTTCGCTCATGCCAAAGGTGGCGCCTGCCAGTGAAAACATCACAATAAGCAGCACCACCATATATCTTCGTGCGGCAGGCCGCCTGGCACTGATGGCCACCAGCCGCTGCAGGCCGGCATCTATGGCCCCCGATGCACTCACCACAAAGATGCTGCCCCCCACTATGAACACAAATGCAATGATCTGTGCGGCAGAGATGAAACCACGGACAGGCGCCATGAGCAAGGCCCCTACACCCTGTGGCTGAGACGCTACGCGACTATAACTGCCCGGCACCAGTACTTCGCGGCCCTGCTTGGTTTCCATGGCAAAGCTGCCGGCAGGTACCAGCCAGGTGAGCAACACGACCATACACAGTATGGCAAAAATGATCACCAGCGTGTCGGGAACTTTGATGGTTTGAGTCAAGGCAAAGCAAATTTTTCTCCGGGCAAATAAATATCTACCCTCAGAGCTTTCCCTCCTATTTTTTCATCGTATTCCTGATAAGATTGCTCCGGATTGCTGATCACCACCACCTGAGACACACCGACCACTTCAGCAGAATCTGACGATACCAATATGGCGGTCGATTCGTCTATGCCTATCCCCATCAATTCAGGATACACCAGCACGGCGTTGATCAACCGGTTGTAACGGCTGCGCCGCACAAAATGCTGGTCGATGATGGCACCCTGCAACAGTCCCAGTCCCTCGCTCAATTCCAGATTGTCCGTTTCCAGATGGCGAAAAGTGCTGTAGTACTCCGGATGTTTTAATTCATTGCCGGTGATCATCTTCTTGCTCATAATGGCCGCTCCGGCGCTTGTGCCTGCGATAAGCGCGCCATTGGCGTAGGCGGCATGCATTGCGTCGCCAACGCCTGTGCCCTGAATTGCATCCATAAACCGCTGCTGATCGCCTCCGGAAATATAAATGAGACTGGCCTGCCGCAACGAATCGAGCAGTGATGGGGAAGGCGCTACGGCAGAATCCATCGAGAAGGCAATAAGCTGATCGGCAACGCCCGCAGACTCAAACGACTGGGCGGCATACCAGGCAGAAGAGTCGGGCTCTTCACTGGCCATAGGCAAGATATATCCGTAGCCGCCTCCTACCAGCCCCGATTCATCGGCAATGCGCTGAATGAGCTCTGACCCACGACTGCCACCTCCAATGATCACCAGTTTGCCTTTATTATTTATAGAGGCCTCCACGGCTTCATCCCCTTCTTTTACAGGGGCGGCACATTGTGTGAAATAAAATATAAGCATAGCCGACAGCAGCAAGCTGAGGGGCAGAATGTGTCTATACCGATGTTGCAAATGCATCATTCACTATAAATATTTGTCGCTCGCAGGCAGATCCGGAGATAAAATGAGCCAGCCAGGCCTTGGTTTGATCATTTAATCAATAAAGAATATTCCCAGAGGATCGTTGAGATCCACGGCCAGGTCTACCACAGTGCTGCCATCGAGGTTGGCCATACGAATGGCCAGGTCGCCGTTGTCGCTCCAGTACACTTTCTCATTGGTATTGTCCACAGCAATGCCGTATACCCTGCCACCCACACTGGTAAATGGGCGCACATTGCTGCCATCCAGGGCTGACATCAATATCTGGCCACTTTCGTCGTCGTGAAAGTAAATGGTTTCATTCATGCCGTCTACGGCTATGCCATAGCCATAGCCACCAGCCCCATAGTCGATGATGCGCGTGACCCCGCTGCCATCTGTCGATGCTGTCCACACGGCTTCTGCATCAATTTCTACGCAGGTGACATAAAGCACATCGTCGTAAAAGGCGATCCCCTCCGGCTTTTCACCCAGTCCGTCGTTGGCGCTGTTGTAGAGCACTGTTTTGGTTTTTCCGGCCATATCTACCTCAAATATGGCGTTGACACCAGCCCCGCGATCGGTCACGTAGGCCTTTTGATTGGCCACATCCAAGGCTACGCCTCTCGGGCTCACGAATCCGTTGGCCACTTCTTCCATATTGCCCCCGTCTGTATCGGAGCGCATGAGTGTGCCATTGGTATTGTCGGTAAAGTATATTTTAGAAGAGGTAGCGTCGTAGGCGATGCCAAAGCCACCACCCGGTGTGTCGAATGCATTGCCGTCCAGATCGGTAATGAAACTTCCGGCAGCATCAATATAATACAGCGCTACCTGAAGCGCCGTAGGGTCTTTCACCAACACGCTGGCCACACTTTCATCTATGTCAGTATCGCTCACCACCACCAGCCGTACCTGGTATGAACCCGGCCTGGTATAGGTGTGTGTTGGATTGGCTTCGGTAGAGGAGTTGCCATCGCCAAAGCTCCAGGTATGCGTGAGTGTACCGGAGCCTTCCGGCCCCCAGCTCTCGTTCACGAAAGTGACTGTAGCAGGGGCAAATGCGTTGTCTACACTATAGGAGAACTGCGATACCGTGCTGGCCGGGGGAACGGGAAAATCAGCCTCGCCGCATGCCGACAGCAGTGCTGCGGTAATAAAGGCCCCGCATATACTTCTTATTGATTGAATCATTGTCATAGTTTATGTCTTTTATCTGTCAAACACAGCTTACTTTCTTGTAGTGGATGTGTGCACTATCGCACCAATACCAACCCTCTGATATCGCCCGTGCCCGTGAGCAGCTCTACGGCATTACCACCATCCAGGTCAGCGCTTTTTATGGTCAGGCCATTGCGTTCCGACCAGTAAAGCTTTTCAAACTCCTCATCGACCACCAGACCATACGCCCGGTCTTCGGTCGCCACCACCTCGGTGACATCGGCACCGTTGGTGGTGCTGCTGAATATCTGACCGACGTCCGTGTTGTCGAAATACAGTATGTCGGCCGCGCCATCCACTGTAATGCCATAGCCATATCCGGCGGCATTGTAGTCCAGCAGATTGACGAGGCTATTGCCGTCGACGCTGCCCTTCCAGACAGCTTCCGAACCTATCTCTACACACATTACGTACACGTAGCCGTCGTGATAGGCGATACCTTCCGGGCCCAGGCCCAGCCCATCTTCGGCATAATTGTACAGAACCGTTTTGGCATTAGTGGCGAGGTCGATGGCATATACGGCATCGGCAGGATTGACTTCCTGCCCATCGCGATCAGCCACGTAAAGAAACGCTCCATCATCATCTACCGCCACACCACGCGGTGCCACGAAGCCGGAGGCGATCTCGGTAGTGCCGGTGCCATCTGTCTGCACCGCCCACACCTTCTGGTTGTCGTCGTCGGAGTAGTAGAGCATGCCAGTAGCAGCGCTATAGGCAAGACCTATGGCAAAACCTTCCAGATCCACCACATCCACCACATTGTCCGGAGTCTTGAGATCTATTTTTCTGATTTTAAAAGCGTCGTTGTCTATAAAATACAGCGCTCCGGTGATCTCACTTTTCACTTCTATCTGTTTGGAGACTTTGCTTTCGCCCGAGATGCTGCCGGCCGTAAGCGTTACGGTGTAGGTGCCGGGCTGCTGATAGGTGAAAAATGGACTCTCCTCTGTGGATGTGCTGGCATCGGCATCGCCAAACTCCCACAGGTAGGTGTTGGCATTTGCTGAAAGATTATTGAATATAACCGGCTTCCCCACGGTGAGCGCATCGGCATCTTCGACCGTGAAATCGGCTACCGGCAGCGGTATACCCACGCCAACGCTGATCGCCGCGCTGTAGACGGCCCTGCCCCCGGCGCCATTGGCCTCCAGCGACACGGTATAGTCGCCGGGCCGGGTGTACATATACACGGGAGATGCTTCTTTTGAAACATCACCATTGCCAAAGCTCCACAAATAAGAAGTGGCGCCGGTCGATTCGTTTGAAAAAACAATATTTTCAAACGTCTTCAAACTGCCGCTGTTTTCGACAGTAAAAGCTGCTTCGGGTTCTACAAATTCCTCTTCTTCCTTACAGGCCGCTGTCACCAGAAGTATGGCAGTCAGGAAGTACAGGTTGAAATATGAATGGCTCATTATTTTTTTCATCATGGTAGTAATTTTCGACATCAGCAACGCTTAATTCACATATCCTGGATTCTGCACCAGTACATCATCTGTAATGTTGATCTCTCTCTGCGGTATAGGGAATATGCGGCGAAACTCAGGCACATTGCGCACTTCGCTCACACGGCCTGTTCGGGCCAGGTCGAACCAGTAGTGGCCGCCTTCAAAGGCAAATTCATGCCGACGCTCTTCCAGCAGCGCATCGTAGTAGTCATCGAGGCTGGCAAAAGCATCCGCATCGTATTCGCCAAGTCCCGCACGTGTTCTGATCACATTCAATTCGTCATTGCCGGCATTGGCTCCGTCTGTGTTGGCCAGGGCCTCTGACCTGATCAGGTACATTTCGGCCAGCCTTATCAATATGCTGTTGCCGTCTTCCTGATCTGGACTGCTACCATATTTCAGGCAGCGCAAGGTGTTGTTGATGGGGCCAAAAAGTGCCTGGCGGCTGTCAGTGTTCTCAAAGCTGTTGTATAAGGAGCTGTCCATCAGCACTTCTCCGGGAGATACGGTAAGCCATTCGGACCAGCCACTGGGGTCTTGCAGTGTAAAGTTCAGCTCAAAAATTGCCTCTTCCGAGCCTTCATTGCGGTACACATTGTTGTAGTCGGCCAGCAGTACATACCCTCCGGTTTCTATCACTTCGTCGGCATATTTGAAGGCATTATCCCAATCTTTCTTGTGCAGGTATACCCTTGCCAGCAATGCTTTGGCAGCCATACTGGAAGCATAATAAGGGTTGCCATGGTCTTGCAACAGCTCAAACGCCTCCGTGAGGTCCGACTCGATCTGTGCATAGCTTTGTGCTACTGTGCTGCGGGCGGTTTCCACAGGGCTCAGCGGCGGATCCAGCGGCATGGGAATGCCAAAGGCCGATGCGGACTCGTCGAACTCACCATAGCGCCTGAGCAGATCAAAAAACACCATACCCCTTACGAAATATGCCGTACCCATAAACTCTGCTTTTTCTGAATCAGAAACATCTTCTAGCTTCGGCACCTCACTCAATACAGTGTTGGCAGCATTCACAGCCAGATAAAAATCGATCCAGTTGAACTCCAGGTGAGAATTGGACGTGGGTATCACAGCAGAAGCCAGTTCGGCCCAGAACACCTGAAAGGCTCCATCGCGCGCATTATTGGCGGCACATTCATTGGCCAGTATAAAGTCGCTGCCATACAATTCCTGGCTTTGCAGGGCACTGTACAAGCCGTTGACTGCCGATACTGCCGATTGCCGGTCTACGATGGCTTCTGAGGTGAGTATTTCTGTTTCGGAGTTGGGCTCCAGCAAGTCGCTGCAAGATGTGCCTGCCAGCGCGAGCCATACCATCAAAATATATTTATAGCTTGTTTTCATGATTGGCTTTTGTTTAAAATTCAATGTTGATGCCTACCGTAAATGTGCGCGCCTGCCCCAAGGTGCCAAAATCTTCCCCCTGCTGGGTGTTCAGGCTACCCTGTGAGCTGGTGTTGGTGCTTACCTCCGGGTCGAAGCCCATGTAATTCGTCCAGGTGAGCAGGTTTTGACCCTGCACATAAAGCCCCAGTGATGACAGCCCCAGCCGATCGGTAAGTTCGCCGTCGAATTGGTAGCTCAATTTGGCTGTTTTGAACCTTAGGTAGCTGCCATCTTCTAAATACTGCGTGCTGAAGCGCTGCCATTGTGCGTTAGCATCTTCAGGCCCGGCAAGGGATGGCCGCGGTATGGCGGTGATGTCGCCGGGCTGGCGCCAGTAGTCGAGTGAGCGCGTGTTGTAGTTGCCATACGGAATACCATCGCGCAACGAGCCGTAATTTTCGTAGGCGTGCCGGCTCTGGTTGAAGATGTCGTTGCCGTGGGTATACTGAAAGAGAAGGAAAAGTGAGAAGCCTTTGTAGCTGAATGTATTCGTAAAGCCTCCGAAGTAGTTTGGCTGTGCATTACCCACTATCTGGCGGTCGTCTTGGTTGATGATGCCATCACCGTTGTAATCTTCAAAAACGGCATCGCCGGTGCTTGGGTCTACGCCCAGAAAGCGGATCAGGTTGAATGTGCTGAGGGACTCACCTTCTTTGAGAATGAAGTTTCGGCTGATCAGCTCGCCGTCATTCACCAGCTGCTGTATTTCATTCTCCAGCCAGGTAATGTTGAACCCTGTATTCCATCGAAAGCCGTTTCTGTTGTAATTCACCGTATTGATGCTCAGCTCAAGACCGCGGTTCATTACCTCACCCACATTTTGGATCATACTGGGAAAACCTGTGGTACCCGGCACGTCGGCCTGAAGAAGCAGGTCGTTGGTGTATTTATAAAAATAATCTGACGTCACGTTGACCCGGCTATCGAATAGTGTGAGGTCGAAGCCGATGTCCCATTGGGTGGTGCGCTCCCAGCTCAGATCGGGATTTTGCAGTTCCGATGGCAGCGAACCGGCCTCCTCATTGTAGGGTGCATTGAGCCTCCAACGGCCGCGCCATTCGGCCGTGCCTATGGCTTCGTTGCCCGTGATGCCGTAAGAAGCGCGCAGCTTGAAGTCATTGACTGTAGTGCGGAGGTTTTCAAAAAATGGCTCTTCGGACATTCGCCAGGCCACGGAAGTAGAAGGGAACACGCCGTACTTGTTGTTGGCTCCAAAGCGGCTGGAGCCATCTGCACGTACGGTGGCCGATATGATGTATTTGTTGTCGTAGTCGTAGTTGAACCTCGACAGGTAGGATACAAGCCCATAATTGCGTCCGTTGGAAGATGCCGCCGTGATGTTGGCCGCCAAGGCTATTTTAGTAAGCGCATTGGTCGGAAAGCCTGTACCTGTCATGCTGCTGAACACCTGGTCGATGCCCTGCACGCTAAAGCCCAGCAGCGCATTGAAGCTGTGTTTATTGATCAATTTGCTGTAGTTCAGCGTATTTTCTGTGAGGTAGCTGAATTCTTCCCAGGTGGCAAAGGTGCCCGTACCTATGTCGGACTCATTATAGCCTGCCGGTGTAAATGACTCCTCCGTCAGCGTGTTGTAGTCGATGGCCAGGCTGGAGCGAAATTGCAGGCCCGGTACTATTTCCCACTCGCCAAAAACAGAGCTCAGCACGCGGTTGGTGCGGCCGTCATTCACATACTCATTGGCTATCACCATAGGATTTTCCAGCGCCCACCAGCCGTAGTAGCTGAAGGGGTTGGTGTAGCTGCCATCTTCCCGCCTCAGTGGTGCGGTAGGGTCCCAGGCTTGAGCGTTGATGATGACGCCGTATTCATCGTTTTCGTTGATGGTGCGTTCGTGATTGCTTCGGCTCAGTTGTATGCTGGTACCGATCTTGAGGCTGCTGCTCACCTGATGGTCGGCATTGAGCCGCAGGCTGTACCGCTTGAAAGCCTGCCCGAGTTGTATGCCATCCTGATCGTAGAAGTTGCCACTGACGTACAACTGCGTTTTTTCATTACCTCCGCGCACACTCAGGTCTGCGTTTTGTATAAATGCAGAGCGGAAAAGCTCATCATACACATCCACATTGCGCAACTCCGGATCGTCCGGATCGCCGATGATGTCGCTCCAATAATTTTCGCCGCGACCGTCGTTGGCTGCTGCCACATTCAGAAATTCTATCCACTGACTGCTGTTCATCATCTCCGGCACATGGGCTATTTCCTGTACACCTGCGTAGTAATTCAGGTTTACCTTCGACTTACCCGTATTTCCTCTTTTCGTGGTAATGATGATGACACCGTTGGCCCCGCGGGTGCCGTAGATAGATGCCGAGGCCGCATCCTTCAATACCGAAATGGATTCTATATCCGACGGATTGATCTCAGCAAGCGGATTGATGGGTTGAATGTTGCTATTGAGCGCCGAGTTGTTTTGAGGTTGCACGGGTATGCCGTCGATGATGTACAGGGGCTGGCTGCTGGCCGTGATGGAGGTAGCGCCGCGAATATTTACGTTGGCTGCTGTACCCGGAGCGCCGGAAGGTGAGCTCACATTGAGCCCGGCCGCCAGGCCTTGCATCGCCTGGTCGAACCCGCTCACCGGCATGGTGCCGATGGCGTCGGCATCGACCGTGCCAATGGCGCTGGAAATATCCTTTTTTTCCTGCAGGCCATAGCCGATCACCACCAGCTCGTTGAGCTGCAACAAGTCCGGCGACAGCTCCATATCGATTACTGTGCTACTGCCGATATTCACCGACTCAGTGACATAGCCCACATACGAAAACACCAAGGTGCTGCCGCCATCGGGAATGCCCAAGGTATACCGGCCATCCAGATCGGTGATGGTACCTGCGCTGGTACCTTCTACCAGTACATTGACGCCTGGCAGCGGCTCATCATCGCCCATGCCGGTGACCCGCCCGCTGACTTGTGCAGGTTGGGCTTGCAATACAGCGCACCACATCAAGGTGATGCTACTCCACAGAGTAATTTTTTTAATCATGTTTATAAAAATTAAATAGAGAAAACACCAGACAAGGAGAATACCGTGACTATACCGTAAAGGCCGCAACAGCGATAGCTACAATTAGCAGTCGAATATCGGCTGAAGTCCCATCAGGGCAAGGGACTTACAGGAGGATGTGATGGATGGATAGCACACTGTCGATAGATATTGTGATTAACAAATAATCACCAAATAAAGCAAACGATTGCATCAATGCAAACCAAAACGCGCTTTTGATATGAAATTTATTGATTAATGCGAATTTATTGTTTCAATATCAATTTTGGAGGATCACTCATATCCGTCAGTCGCAGTATATAAACACCCGGCGGGCACGCTTGCAGGTCTATCGAGGCACTTGTGCCACTCAATATATTACCTCCTTGCAGATTGGTAAGCACGTAGCCATGCGGCACATTATCCTCAAACAACAGGAAGCGGTAGGTAGGATTTGGGTATACCGCTACACCTGCCGGTGGCGCTACAATGCCGGTAATGGTGGGCTCCGTCTCATACTCATAGTCGGGCAGATTGGCCGCAATCACCTGCCCCAGTGGCTGGGCGTTGGTTATGCCCAATACTTCAATTTGAAGCTGGTCGAAGGTATAATTGCTTCTGGGCTTGCTGCCCGATGCCTGTGCCTGAAATGGCGCAGCCATTGTGCTTGTGTTGCGGATGAGTACCGTACCGAACGCACCGCGAGCGTGCAGCATATTTACTGTGCCTTGGGGCGTCACTTTCACGGCTGATTCACCGCTGATGTACAGGGCGTAGCGCAGGGCTTTGTCTCCCAGCGCATACAAACCTGCCAGGGTGTTGTTTTCCCAAAAATCCTGCTCGGGCTCCTCAAAGGCATTGGGCACTACGATCGTCTCGCTTAGTAGGCGCAGGCCTGCTTTGTATTGCAAATCACCTTCGTAGGCCACAGCGCTGCCATTCAGCCTGTTGGATGCATACCAGCCGCCGGCCAGTTCGCAGTCCTTACCATAAAAGGCTACATGCATACCATCGCGGCGAAGGTGATCATATAGCAATGCGCCTGTAGGCCCTGCATCCACAAAAGTGTTCAAGGAATCTCTGTTCACATCTACAAACACCACTTGTGCAGCATCGCGTATGGTATTTCTCAGCGCCCAGTCCTCCGTTTCATTGAAACGGCTCAGCGTCTGAAGGATGGTAATGCCGGCCACTCCTTCCCCTTCCAGAGCCAATTGCAATTTCACTGCTTCCGACCGGCTGCCTCCCGTCACCAGGAGTATGGGCCTGGGCCCTTGCACCAGTGAGTCGAAAAAGATGGGGCTGAGGGGATTTTCTACCGGGCTCATCAGCACATAAAAATTGCCATTTTCACCCTCGGCTATGCCGGAGGTAGGCAAAGCCGGCCCCTGCACCAAGTCCATAGTTTTCAGGTCGATCTGGTGCCCGTGGCTCAGATGAATGCCCTGTATGCCGTCGGCTATATATTGGTGCGCACCATCAGCGTAGGTGCCGTTGGAGTACAAGTACACGCCGCCGGTACCAAATGCTGTGGTCAGGCGCTGCGGGTCTATGGCCAGTGCCGTCTGGTCGTCTATGCCAATGCCTGTCACCTGCGCGTGCCCATCGAGAGACCAACGCGCCATGAGTGACCAAAGCCTGGGCAGGCGACCACGCTCTGTGAAGTGCGTATCGAACAGAAAGCCGGTATTGAAGGGAAGGAAATCGGACCGCAGCACGAACAAATCGCTTTGGAATCGGCTAAGTGCATCACTGGGCAAGACGGAGCCGTTTTCTGCCGGGAAACAAGGACTGCTCATAATGGCCATTCCTGCTGAAGTACCTCCCATGACGCCCCCAGCCTGAAATTTATCAATGGCCGCACGTTCTACCTCCGAATCTTTGTAGAACTGGTAATACAGTTGCTGGTCGCCGCCTTTGAAAAAGAAGAAGTCATACGCCATCAGTTCTTCGTACAAACCAGCACGGCTGGCTGCCTCAGCACTGCCAATCTCGAAGTTGCTCGCATCAGCCGCGCCCAAAGCGATGAAATAATTGGGAAGCCAGGCTGGATCGCTGCCGGCATCGTAGCTGATGATGGCTACTTTTTTATTGCCGGCCTGCTCTATTGCCCATCTATACGGTGCATCGCTCCAGCCACCCTCCTTTTCGGCACCGCCCCCAACCAGCAAAAAGCTGCCCTGAGCAAGAGTGACGTACGATGCAGATAAAATAAGGAGAATAAGCAGTGCGCTTTTAAAACAGTGTTGGATGAAACCAGTCATAGCAAAAAGAATAAGCCGAAAAGTAAAGAGCGTGCCGT
Organism: uncultured Roseivirgaceae bacterium; assembly: GCA_964596645.1. GTDB lineage: Bacteria > Bacteroidota > Bacteroidia > Cytophagales > Cyclobacteriaceae > CAVQEK01. Next base: position 25,924 of record CAZQVB010000002.1, on the reverse strand, counting down.
CAACAATGCAACTATTCGTGGCATGTTCTTGTGCATTATGATGCACGATTGTCTCATCAGCGCTTATGCTGTCCTTCAGCCGTGGAGTATCGCCTGGTAGTGGTCGGAGGGCATGTCTGCATAGTGAAATTCCTCCCAGGCTTCCGGTGCATCTCCGGGAGATACCCAACCATTTTTCTTATTGCTGCGTATGGGCGGCACGGTACGCGCCTTCAGCAAATCATCATCGTAGGGTTTTACAAGGTCCATCACACGTTCTTTTTCCAGTTCGCCATGCTCCAGCCATTCATCTTTAAACTCCTTCGGCAAAATAAGCGGCATTCTTTCTTTCTCGTTGTGTATGCGCCTGAGCAGCGGGCTGGCGCTGACCGTAACAAGGCTCACCCCCTGCACCATACCGTTGTCGTCCCAAAGGCCTGCCACGATGAGCGGCTCGCTGTCGGCGTGCTCTATGAAGAAGGGATAGCTCTTGCCCTGATAGTGGTGAGGCTCGTAGAACCCATCAAAAAAAATGAGACAGCGCCGGTGCCTGGCTGAGTCCTGAAAAGAGCGCGTATCAAACATATTTTCGCCAATGCAATTGAGCGTGTTCCACTTCAACTCTTTGGGATGGGCTACATTTCGCACAAAGTGTGGCACAAGCCCCCAGGTAAGGCGTTGGAAAATTTTTGGCTTGTCGTCGGTCACCACCAACAGGGGCGGATAGGCAAAAGCGCTGACATTGAAATACCGATCGCTAAAGCCATCGAGCTGCTTTTCCAAGTCGGATATGTCGCCAGAAGTAGCACCATGTGCTTTGGCGTATTTGATTTTTTGCTTTACGAGATAGGCGGCATTGTAGCACATGGTGTCGTGGTGATTAGCACATCAATGGCGCAACGGGTAGACGCGGCGCCAGCCTTCATGCGTCAATGTTGTATTTCTGAATTTTGGCATACAGGGTTTTCCGGTCTATGTTCAAGTCTTTGGCCGTCTTTGACTTGTTGTATTTGTTGGCGATGAGGGTTTCGCGAATGATTTCACGCTCGCGCTCGGTATGTAAAGACTTCAGGTCGTAGACGGGGGAAGATGACGACATCTCTGTGGATGCCGCCTCCGGATTGTCATTAATGTCATCCGTCAGGTCGTCGAGCAGATCGGCGGGCAGTCCGCTCTTACTCAATACAGACCCCGGTGATAGCAGCACCGCCCGTTTCACAATATTGCGCAGCTCGCGAATGTTGCCGGGCCAGGAGTATTGCATGAGCATTTCCATGGCCTCATCCTCTACCCCGGTGAGGTCTTTGGAAAGCTCTTCATTGGATGCTGCTAAAAAGCTGTGTACCAAATCGGGAATATCTTCCTTACGATGTCGCAGGGCCGGCATGGCAATGGCAAATTCGTTTAAGCGGTGAAAGAGGTCTTCGCGAAAGCGGCCTTCCCTTATTGCTTTCTTCAGGTTTTCATTGGTCGCCACTATGATGCGCACATCCACCTCACGGTCGTGCACATCACCTACGCGTTTGATTTTGCGTTCCTGGAGAGCGCGGAGCAATTGCACCTGTATCTCGTAGGGCAGGTTGCCGATTTCGTCCAGAAATATGGTGCCGCCATTGGCCGCTTCTATCTGGCCGGTCTTGTTGTTCATGGCGCCGGTAAATGAGCCCTTGATGTGCCCAAACAGTTCACTTTGCGCGATCTCTCTGGAAAGCGCTCCGCAATCGACGGCGATGAAGGGCTTATCTTTTCGCTTGCTCATGTCGTGTATGAGCTTAGCCACATGTTCTTTGCCTGTGCCGCTTTCCCCTTCTATGATCACCGACATATTGGTTGGCGCCACCAGCTCCGCCTGCTTGTACAATGTTTTCGCTACGGCACTGGTGCCCTTTACGAAATGCAACTTCAGGGGTGCTGCAGGGGCGTCTTTTCTTACTACCTCGGCTACCGGCGCGGCAGCAGGCTTCTTCAGTGCCTGCTGTAGCGTAATGAGCAGCTCATCGGGTATCACAGGCTTCACGATAAAATCGAGCGCACCCAGCTTCATAGAATTGATGGCCGTACGCAGATCGGTATATTTCGTCATCACGATCACTTTCGTGGCTGGCTGATTGGCTTTTACCCATTTGAGAATGGAAAAGCCGTCTTCGCCCGGCAGTCTGAAGTCGGTCAGGATCAGATCGAACGTGCTTCTTTGCAGTATAGAAAATGCTTCTTCTGCACTCTCTGCAGTCGACGTCTGGTATCCGTTTTTTTCCAAAAAGTTATTCAGGATCTTAAGAAAGGTGAGATCGTCTTCTACTATAAGTATATGGTGCATGCAGCCGCTGAATTGAATGGAAGATAGTTTGCGAAACTCGTGAGAAAACCATAAAAAAACTACGCGTGGTGCACAATGGTTTTTGAGCCAGATGCCGATTGGTGATGCGGCCAGGGAATTTTATATAAAAGCCAACCGTTGTGCTGCCTCTATGGCAGGTTCTTTATAGGGCTGTGGCTGTCATTTGCACATCCATGATCACGCGGAGATCACAGGAAACCGGTGTTTTACTCAAGGTGCCGGTCAGGTATATTTTTACGGCATCGTCTTGCTCCAGCGCATTGGCAATGGTGGTGGTGGTGCTGTTGCAAGGGGTGAGGGTGAAGGGCCCCGTACCGGCAAAGTTAGTGATCGGCAGATTGTCTACCCCACAAGTGATGCCTGGCGTGCCCTCATCCACACGACCAAAACCAATGGTGCCATTGAAGTAAACATCATCGCTGAGGGAAGACTGGAAGCCGTCGATTTCAAACTGGATGGACCGCACTTGATAGCCTTCTATGTTTTCTACATATTTCACCACATCGGCATTGGTCGTAGCGTCGTACTCGGTCTGCACGGCTATGGTTTTGTCTACAGCGCTTGTTGGGTCATCGATAGACAAAGAGGCGACCAGGGTTACGTCCACAGTGGTATTGGCCGTAGGCTTTGGATCATCGCAGGCATGCAAAATCACGAAGGCCGGCAAGAGCAGAAATAAGAAAATCTGTGTGTGCTGCATAGGTTTTGAGCTTTGTCTTTAGAACAATACACCTTGAATGACCGCTCATTCCAGACTGCGATGAGTCACATGATTCAGGTGGTTCTTAACGAGGCAATGTATTCCACTATAATTGCCAATCACTGTCCAATGTTTAAGTCCACAGACAATGGGCTGCCTGTACGGACCCAAATAATTCACCTATTTTTGCCGCTGGCCAAAAGCGGCTTACAACCATACTTCCCGGTGAGGTGTCTGCAACATACTCAACTACAAAAAGATTCATCATGAAAAAAACTAACGCACCTTCCCACACGCTGCGCACCATCACCACAGCGTTACTTGCCGTCTTTATTCTTTTTTCGTTTCAGCAATGCACCGACCAGGTGGAAACCACGAGCCGGTACCACATCATGAAGCCGGTATACATGAGCGTGGAAGAAATCCGCTCCTCTGTGGCGCTCACTGCCCCGGTGGAGGTCGCTTTTCCAGGCAAAATATATCTGTATGGTCAGTATGTGCTGGTGAATGAGCCGGGCAAAGGCCTGCACATCATCGACAATGAAGACCCGGCCAACCCCAACCCCATCAGCTTCCTTACTATACCGGGCAACTACGACATGGCGGTACGGGGCGATGTGCTTTTTGCCAACAGCTATATGGATCTGGTGGCCATCGACATTGCAGACCCAACCGCTCCCAAAGAGGTGCACAGGCTGGAAGATATCTTTCTCAACACGTTTCATGAGCCTTTCTTCGATCCTGAAAAAGGCGTTGTGATCGATTGGGAGCTGAAAGAAGTGCTGGAAGTGACACAGGATGAGCAGCATTACGGTCAAATGTATTACTGGCATCAGAGAGGGTTCAATGGCGATCTGGTTGCTTTCAGTGCCGAAGCGGCCTCTACCGATGTTTTATTTGGCGGACCGATCAATACCCCTACAGGCATTGGCGGCTCTATGGCGCGCTTTACGATAGTAAATGATTACCTGTACACCATCGACGTGAACAACGTGCAGGTATTTGATATAAAAGAACTTGACCAACCCACTGCCGGTAAAAAGGTGCTGCTGGGCTGGGGCATAGAGACGATCTTTCCTTATGAGAACAAGCTGTTCTTCGGTTCGCAGGTCGGCATGCATATTTACAGCATCAGCAACCCGGCCGAGCCTACCTTTATATCGAGTTTCGAGCACATCCGCAGTTGCGACCCGGTAGTGGTAGAGGGTCAGTATGCCTACGTGACGCTGCGCTCGGGCAATGAATGCAGAACAGGCTTTGCCAACCAGCTTGATGTGATCGATATCTCCCAAATCAAAGATCCCCGGCTTGTGAAGTCGTATGAAATGATCAACCCGCACGGCGTAGGGATAGACCGGGGAACGCTGTTTGTGTGCGAAGGCAGTGCAGGCCTGAAGGTGTTCGACGCCACCAATGTGCGCGCCATAGATCAGAACCTGCTGGAGCACTACAAAGACATAGATGCCTACGACGTGATCCCCTACAACAACAACCTGTTGCTCATAGGGCGCGATGGCCTGTTCCAGTTCGACTACTCCGACCCACAGGATATAAAACTGCTCAGTGTGATACCGGTAACACGCCAGGTGGCTTCCAAATAGCTGGTCATGAAGAACCTCATCATTGCTTGTCTGTTCTGTGTGCTGACCATACCAAGCCAGGCCCAGGACAGGCCGTTGAACAAAGTGCGGATCGTGCTGAATAATAAGGCGGTAGTAGAGGGGTATTGCCGGATACCACCTACCGGCAAATTCCTAACGGTGCTGCTTGCAGCCAACGACAGCATAAATATTCGCTGGGAACTCATTAAAAGACTGCGAATGAGTGGTGTTTCTGATAAAAATGCCGCACAGTTTTCCGAACAGCTCAGGCCTTACTTTCGGCCACTGGAAGCCGGCACGCTTTACCATGAACTAAAGGGCGGGCTTATGTTTGGCGATGATGTATACCCTGCCCTGCACACCATCAATGGCTACATGCTGCATTCACAGCTCGGTGTTGGTGTTGGCCTGGGCATGGAGCAATACTACGCGGTGAACACAGCCCCGCTTTATGCGCAGGTACGCGGATATATAAAAAATAAAAAAGTAGCCCCCTATGTGTTTGCAGATGGTGGCTATGGCTTTGCATGGAGCCGCGATGTGCTCGGCGGGCAACAGGGAGATCTGGATACGGAAGGAGGCCTGTACTGGCAGGCAGGTGTGGGCTATGAAATACACTTCAGAAGCTGGGCGCTGATCACCAACATTGGCTATAAGCAGCAGCGTGTCGTTGAGCGATGGACATGGCAGGGTGGCTGGGGTGCCAATTTTACAGAAGTAGAGGAAAAAACACTGATCCGGCGGGTACTGGTTTCAGTGGGCTTTAAGTTCTGATTTTGTAGACAATCACTTCTTGTTCATTCGCACAAACAGGTTCTCGTACTCATTCCATAGCAAAGGGTGGTTTCCGTGTGGAACATGAATAGGTGTTCCTCTGGTTCTGCTACCTCCCCATCCGAGGGAGATCAATCATTGATGGGTGACTCTATTGCTGTAGAGGTGGAAGGTTGGCGATAAATCCTTATTTTAGGCATAATTACCAGTGGTGCCTTCGGCAATAGCACAGTCGAAAGCGCCTAACTTAGCCCGCCATGCCACTATTGATCACCACTTTTTGCTTCACCCTCGCCAGCATGTGTGTCTTGCCCATCACGGCTTTTGCAAACCAACAGAGTCCGCAAGACAGCCTGCTACAGGTCATAGCCTCTGCCCAGGCCGATACCATAAAAGCCAAAGGCTACATTAAGCTGGCCGACTGGAACAACTACAGCAATGCACTGCAGGCCGTAGAGTATGCCCAGAAAGCAATCGATATATCCCTACCGTCGCGCTACCACCATGGTATAGCTACTGGGTATGAGCGGCTGGGCAACGCCTGGTTTCAGTTGGGCGAAAATGAAAAAGCTGCACAAAACTACAGAAAAGCACGAACAGCCAACGAGAAATTGGGCAGTTACGAGATTGATGCATCGGTATATTACAACCTCGGCAACATACAAAACGAACTTGGCAATTTTGACAGCGCCATCTATTATGCCGATGAAGCTGGTAAGGTATTTCTTGCCCATGGCGACTCTATGGGTTACGGTGCCAGCCGCTACCTGGCCGCAAGCGAGTATCAGTCGAAAGGCAACTATGAGCTGGGCACAAAAAACATTTTGGAGGCACTGGAGATCTTTCAGCGCAAAGGCGTGCAGGAATGGGAGATCTACGCACTGAACATGCTGGTGGAAATATACAATGTGCAGAAAAAATATGACGAAAGCTTGCAAATACTCAATACCTGCCTGCGCTATCACCGCAAGACAGACAATAAAAAGTTCATGGCCATCACCTATCGTTTTATGGGCGACATTTATCTATCGCTCAACGATTTGGATATGGCCTTCTCTACCCTGGACTCTTCTTACCAAATTGTAGAGCAGTATGGGTTTAAGCAGGAAAAAGGGAAAACGATGCATTCGCTCGGCCAGCTCTATTTTTTGCGGCAGCAATACCCCGAAGCACTGCAAATGTTTCAAGACGGCCTTACGCTGGCCAAAGATCAGAGCGACGAGCTCTTCCAGTGCGCCAACTTTCTCGGCATAGGCAATTGTCTGTTTGAACAGGGCATTTATCCTGCCGCCATCGAAAACCTGTATCAATCGGTACAATTGGCGCAAAAGATCAATGACCCCTACCGGCTGAGAGACGGCTACCTGGCGCTATCCAAAAACTATGAAGCCCTCGATCAGCCTCTTGAGGCGCTGCAAAATTTTAAGCAATACAAGCAGGCTTCCGACAGCATAGCTGGTCAGGAAAATAAAAAACAATTTGCCGAATTGGCGTCGAGATACGACACGCAGAAAAAAGAAGAGCAGATAAGCTTGCTGGAACAAGAGGCCACTATGGCAAATGCCTACAGCACCCGGGTAATGACCCTGTGGGCGTGGACGGTTGCCGTTGGCATTCTCGCTGTTTTGATCCTTGTATTTGCCTATTATAAAAACCGTCAGCTGCTGGCCAATGAAAAGAAGCTTGATAAAATCAAATCGCGCTTTTTTGCCAACATTTCACATGAATTTCGAACGCCTCTTACCTTAATAATAGGCCCTTTGCAAGACCTGCTGAAAAAACCGGAGGCAGTCCACTTCCAGGAAGACCTTCAAATGATGCAACAGCAGGCACAAAGGCTGCTTACATTGATCAACCAGATTTTAGACCTTTCCAAGCTCGACGCAGGCAAATACGCCCTTCATGTGGCACAAGCAGATATGGTGGGCTCAGTGCAGAGCACCGTACTGGCTTTTCTGTCGTTGGCGGAAATGAAAGATGTGCAGCTACTGGTACAGGCCGACCGTGAAGAACTGATCGTGCACTACGACGCCACCAATCTGCAAACTATACTCAACAACCTGCTTTCCAATGCGCTGAAATTTGAGCCGGAAGGCGGCGAGGTGCTTGTAAAGCTGCAAAGTGATGAGGTGGAGAAGAAGCAAAAGGTAAAACTGAGCGTCATCAACAGTGGCACATACATACCCGCCGATGAGTGCCAGGCCATTTTTGATCGCTTTTATCAAGCTTCCGATGAGCAAAAAGCAGCACATGGCTCTGGCATTGGCCTGGCCCTCACCCAGGAACTGGTGGAACTTCACGGCGGTACCATTGATGTAGAAAGCTCAAGATCCCACGGCACTACCTTCAAAGTTACATTGCCTACCAACTTGCCACTTGCTCAGGCCATTACCACGCAAGGGCACAATACTGCAGCCGTACCGTATACGCCCAAATCATCCGACGCCATTCCTCCACCGGCAGCACATGCCGGTAGTCCGGTGGTGCTGATTATAGAAGACCACCCGGAAGTGCTCAACTACATACGCTCAGTACTGCACGAATATCACATAGTGACAGCGCCCAACGGGCAGCAAGGTATTGATATGGCCCTGAAGTTGATCCCGGATATCATTATAAGCGACGTAATGATGCCCGTAAAAGATGGCATAGAAGTAACCGCTGAACTTAAGAAAAACCTGCTCTCCAGCCATATACCTATAATCCTGCTCACGGCCAAAGCCTCGCTGGAAAGCCGGCTCGAAGGATTGGAGGTGCAGGCAGATGTGTACCTCACCAAGCCATTCAATGCTGATGAACTAAAACTGACTATAAAAAGTCTGCTGGGCAACCGCCGCAGGCTTCAGGAAAAATACGCACAGCGGCTGATGTTAAAACCTCAGGAAACAGAGGTGAAATCGCTCGATCAGGTTTTTCTGGAAAAGATATGCCACTGTATCGAAGAAAATATTGGCAATGAACTCTATTCTGTAGAGAAACTCGCGCAAGAGGTAGGGATCAGCCGCAGCCAGCTTCACCGCAAGTTGGAAGCCCTCACCGGCAAACCGGCAACTCGCTTCATCAGGGAGTATAGGCTCGAGCGCGCCTACCATTTGGTGGCCGGCAACTCTGCCACCATAGCCGAAATTTCTTATCAGGTCGGCTTCAATAGTCCCGGCTATTTTACAAAGTGCTTCAAAGACTACTTTCACCACACCCCCGGCGAGGTACGTACCCAAGCCCAAGATTGAATATAAGCCATGCGACATAATTGCCATACTTCGCAACATACGTATTAGCCTCTAATGTGCTAAATGGCCTTGTTTTGAGGGTACAAACCTAAAAACAGTAGCGCCATGAAAAAGAATATTCAAAAAACACTTACGGGCCATTGCGCCACAGTAAACCGCAGATCGTCTAAGTATTACGCCATTCTGATCCTTTTATTTACAGCACTTGGCTTCGGTTGTCAGCCGGATGACGGCCTCGACATCAGCACCGGCACCAATGACTTCATCCTGTCTTTGCCGCCCGTGGCGTTTGAGGCAGAAAAACCCAAAACAGTAGACAGCACCGCCACTGAGCAGGATTTGGAATACAACTACACCATAGACTACTACTCGGCAGCAGCGGGGTATGACGAGCAGATCGTACTGAATCCACAGACGGATGTGATATACCCCGGGGCACTTATAAAAGGAGAGAGCATACTCGATGGCAGCTATGTTCCCATTTCCGTGAGGCGAAAGCCCATCACCATTTCTACTTCTTTGCAGGGATCAGCGAACGTTTCTGTAGAAGTTAACGATCCAAAACTATCCACTGTACGCGAAGCGGTAAACACACTGATGAAGCAGGATTATGACGTGCCGCCGGCCAATCTTGGCTTTACTGTGGAGAGCATCTACAGCCGTGAGCATATGAACCTGGCTTTGCAGGTAGGCTATCAATCGGGGGTTGCAGATGTAAACAGCAGCTTCAACTACTCCAACACCAAGATTAAATCGAGAGTAGTGGCCAAGTTTATACAAAATTACTACACGCTCGATATGGATTTGCCAGCCGCACCATCCGACCTGATCGACGAAGCACCCAATTCAGCGCTGTATGGTTCACTCATGCCTATGTATATTTCTACCGTTACCTTTGGCCGAATGGCGCTCTTTACGGTAGAGTCGGAATTGAGCGAGTCGGAAGTACACGCCTATCTGGAAGGTTCCTATGGTGCGGTGGACGGAAGCTCTTCCGCTGACTTTGATCAGCTCAAGTCCAAATCGACCATGAAAGTATATGTGCTGGGCGGCTCTGGTGCCGACGCCGGTACGGCCATCAACGGCTTCGAGGATTTTAAGCGGTACATCAAGCAAGGGGGCAATTTTTCGAAAACATCTCCAGGAGCCCCTATTTCATACAAGCTGCGGTATATACACGACAATACCATAGCCCGGGCGGTATTCTCGGCCTCTTATCCTGTGCGTACTGCCATACCCCGCACCGACAACATACGCTACGATATATCGGTGCGTCTTTATCACATGACACCGAAATTTGAAGATGGCAACGGCAGCCCCAATGAGCTTTTTGGATCAATCAGAAGCTGGGCCAAAAGCAATAGTAATACGAAAAGAACGCACTGGTCCGTATCGTCTTCAGGCACATATCTAAAGCTGAGCAAAAACCAAAAACATACCTTCTCCAACAATACCAGCACCCGGCGAGTCTATGGCAATTTAAAGGGCAGCGACAAGATCGTCATCAATATGAACGTCAGTGAGCAAGATGCTTGGCCCGATGCCGATGAGCACTTGGGCAGTGCCACATATGAAGTGCCCCTGGTAGATATTGTAGGTAAGGCACCAGGGCAACACGTGTACACGATTACAAACTACGGCTCCGGCGGGTCTTTTATGGATGTGACCTTCATATTGAAGATGGAAGCTTTGAAAAGGATGTAGCAAAGCAATCATAAGAATTCTCCCAATCAACAAATGAGCCTTCAGCATCCGTTGCTGCATGCTAAGTACAACTATGCCATATGAGTGTGTGCTTAGACTTGCAGTAGCGGGTGTGAACAGGCTACTTTTATCTTATATCTTCTTTATTGCTTATCTGATGTCAACATAAGGCATTTACCCACACCCCCATCGTTATATTTTTTATACTTTTAACGCCTCACCAATAAAATGATCTATGACTCATCTGAAACCATCGGGCACATTTATGGCGTGTATGGCCGTGGTCGCTGTAATGTTTTCTTTGTGCCAGTCGAAGAAGGAACGGCGGACGGAATTGGAGGCTGACATGTCTTCTGAGCAGGCCCATGTTTTTGATGAACAGCATATCGATGGAGTAGCCATTGAAACCTACCTGGAGAGACCGGAGATGAACCCTGCCGTGCGTAAGTATGTGCGTGGAGAGTTGCAACCACAGGCTGGTTCAGCCAACACGCATGCTTTGTTGAAGGCAATGGCTGAAGCCCCGGAAGACTTATTTCCATTATATTTTACAACATTCATGCACATGGCCAAGTCGGCGGGGCCGGCACTGAGCGAGGAAATGGGGCCATACGCCATAGAGTTGCTCACTGCCAATACCGCCAGTACCCTGGAACGGCTGCGCGATGGCGCACCCGATTATTTCACTGGACTTATCGCCAACGAGCTGTATAAAAATGAAAATTGGCAGGATGTGTTCGACAATATGAATGAGACACTCTGGCAAAATACTGGTGAGAACACCGCCCTTGCCGACGAACTGCAAGGCCTGATGCAGGGCATACACAACGATATAGAACACCTGCAGGAGCATCATTAAAACCATGTTGCTTATTGTGCAATGGGCTTAAAAAGGCAATTGCCTCCATTGAAGCAGTCCTTGCTGCCTATATGATTTCACTTTAATTTTTTGCATCTGGCATTAATTCTCTACTTTTCCCGTTGCAACTGCTTACAGCCTATTTTTCGCCGAGCATTGATTGGCGAGAGTCCAACGTTTTGAAATATTTTCTGAAATTTGTGTGCGTTTTCAGCATTTAATCACGACCATTTTTGAATACGACATTATCTGGCAGTTCGCATGCAGCGCATTTTTCGCTTATATGTTCGATAGAGACACAAAGCACCATTGGCAATAGAAAAAATATATAATGAGAACATACAGCAGCACCACCGATCCGGTTTTTGAAAAACCCGCATCGTACTCAGCAATGGACAGATTTTGGCTCAGCATGATCCGCGATGAGCGCGACCTGCCCTTCATTTATCTTACCCTAAAAATATCGCTGATCATGATACCGCTTGGCATATTACTCTACTTCCCGTTCGTGACCGGGTGGGTGTGGTGGGCCGTGGCGCTGGCTTACTTTTATTTCAACAACTTTGCCTACAAAGGGCCTTTTGGCCTTATGCTGCACTGCACCAGCCACAGGCCTTGGTTCAAAAGCAAATACAAATGGCTGAACAACTACCTGCCCTGGGTGGTGGGGCCATTTTTTGGTCAAACACCAGAGACATATTTCAGCCACCACCTGATGATGCACCACCTGGAAAACAACCTGGAGGACGACATCAGCAGCACCATGCACTACCAACGCGACAGTCTGCGCGGCTTTTTCAAATACTATTTGGAATTTCTCTTTCTTGGCATCATCAGCACCGTACAGTATTTCCAAAAACGCCACCGCACCAAGTTTCGCAACAAAGTGATCCGCGGAGAATTTGCCTTTTTCCTGTTCTGCGCACTGCTTAGCCTCATTAGTTTGAAAGCGACCATCTGGGTATTTATAGTTCCGTTTATGCTTTCCCGCCTGGTGATGATGATGGGCAACTGGGCACAACACGCCTTTGTAGACTTCGATGATCCGGGCAACTGCTACAAAAACAGCGTTACCTGCATCAATACCAACTACAACCACAAGTGCTGGAACGATGGATACCACATAAGCCACCACATAGCCCCCAGTCTGCACTGGACACAACACCCCCTTCATCTGAAGGACAATCTCGATGAATATGCCACCAATCGTGCCCTTGTCTTCGACGGCATACATTTTCTACACATCTGGTTTTACCTCATGAAAGACAAATATGACAAGCTGGCCGACCACGTAGTGAACATCAATGGCATGTATGCCAGTCGTGAAGAGGCCATAAACCTGATGAAAAAGCGCACGGCCAAAATGCCAATGCGGGGCATCACGGTAGAAAGCCTCAAAAAAGAAATGCAACTCGACCCGGCTTGACAGCTGCCGGCTGATAATCTTCTTATAACCCATGATAGCAGTGCTTCAGCGTGCCAGCCAGGCCAGCGTGACGGTAGAAGGTGACATCATTAGCAAAATAAACTCCGGCCTGCTCGTGCTGCTTGGTATAGAAGAGGCCGACCACGATGAAGACGTACTTTGGCTGAGCCAAAAGATCGTGAGCCTCCGCATATTTGATGATGCGCAGGGCGTAATGAACAAAAGCATCAGGGATGTACAAGGCGAGCTGCTGGTGGTCAGCCAATTTACCCTTCACGCCAGCACCAAAAAAGGCAATCGACCATCCTACATGAAGGCAGCACGACCTGAGCAGGCGAAGCCTCTGTACGATATATTCATCAACACAGTTTCGCAAACCTTGGGCAGGGAAGTACAGAGTGGCCGGTTTGGCACCAATATGCAGGTGCATTTGATCAATGACGGGCCTGTCACCATCATTATCGACACCAAAAATAAGCAGTAGCATGGAAATAAAAGAAGCCCAGCAGCGGGTAGACGAGTGGATAAAAACCATTGGCGTACGCTATTTCGATGAGCTCACCAATATGGCCATATTGACCGAGGAAGTTGGGGAGCTGGCGCGTATAATGGCCCGCACCTACGGCGACCAGTCTTTCAAACGAACCGATGCAGGCGACCTGGCCGATGAAATGGCCGATGTGCTGTGGGTGCTCATGTGCCTTGCCAACCAGACGGGCGTAGACCTCACAGACGCCTTGAAGAAAAATATTGAAAAGAAAACCAACCGCGACAAAGACCGCCACCGCAACAATCCAAAGTTGCGGTAAGTAGCTTGGGGAGTTTTGGTTTAAGCTTTTAGGTCAGATTGAAATTATTTCAGCATCTGTAGGCTTTCTCAGCGGGTCATGCTGAACAGGCCTGCCCGGAAGTTATTTCAGGACTTCATCATCTGATTACTCTTTGGGCAGATCCTGAAACAAGTTCAGGATGACTTTGAGCTTTAGGCTATAATTTCCACCAGTCAACCATTCCATCAATGCACCAAACCACCATTTCCATGGTCTGTGGCCACACAGAACATATCTTGCGGTAGGCCTTCCGCGCATACACCAACCCATGCAGTCATCCTGAACTTGTTTCAGGATCTGTTGGCTATTGGCAAAGGCCGCGATAAATGGACGCCAGCGGGTCAAAACAGCAGGCTTGCTCATTTCCATGGTCTGTGCCCCACAGACCATTTCGTGCGGTATGCCCTGCGCGTTTTGCAGCATTATTTGCCAAGATTTTGCTTTGGTTTGTTTCTTTTCATCCGATGCAAAAGAAATGAACAGATACGGATTATTTGCATCTTCTAAAGCTTGATCTCCATTACACCGGCAAAGCTTTCACATGCCCATGCTTCCAAAAGTCTTTAATCTCACACAGCCAGCCTGGCGCATTTCACTCCACGGGCCGTGGGGCCGCGTCATGTCACTCCGAAACTGACGAAACACCCGCGCAAAAAGGCCACGCTAAACGGCCAAAGGTGTTTCGAAGGTTTCTCCGGACAAGACTGAATAGAGGCTCTTGCATATCTATTTCATTCAAGACCTGTGGTAAACTCCAAGTCAGACGACAGTGGGACCGGCGAAATGGTGAATTGGTAGACTTGTAGAATGGTGGGTTGGTGAATGCGCGCCGACCAGTCAAAACAGCGGGGGTACGTCTGGCCCAGCGCGTACGGCAGCATATTTTGGACGATATTTTTCTCTGGTTCGTTTCTTTTCATCAACTGGAAAAAAATGAACAGCCATGGAAAGCTTGAACCTGTCACTGCCTTTTCACTCAGGAAGCATCGACAGCAATAACTATATTGCTGATCTACCGATCTACTGACCCATTGATCTACCGACCCATTGATCTACTGACCTATTGATCTACCGACCTACGAATCTACCAGTTTACCAGTTTACCAGTCTACCATTCCACCGATCTGCACTTGAATATGTACTACATAAAAGCTTATTTTGAAACATTGAAAACAAATCAACTTCGCATGCGACATACTCTTTTTCTTCTTCTCACTCTACTTGCAGTGCATCAACTTGCCGCACAGCCTGCATGGGGAGACCAAGGTGATGGCACCTACAAAAATCCATTTCTCTTTGCCGACTACAACAATCCCGATGTGTGTGTGGTGGGTGAAGATTTTTACATGATCGCTGCCACACACCATTTCATGGGCATGCCCATTCTCCACTCACGCGATCTGATCAACTGGACACTTATCGGTCGTGTATTTGACCGGTTGCCTTTCGACGCCCGCTACTACATACCGGGACTTGCCTACATGCACGGTGCATGGGCGCCCAACCTTAGCTACCACAATGGCACCTTTTATATGTACTGCATCAGCCCGCGCGAAGGGCTTTTTGTTTGTACCGCCACCCAGCCAGAAGGGCCGTGGTCGGAACCCAAACTCATGCACAAAGCCATAAAATGGGAAGACCCCTTCCCCTACTGGGACGACGACGGCAATGCCTACCTGATGCACGGGGGAAAGCGCGATGCACCATTTACGCTGCACCGCATGTCTGCCGATGGCATGCATCTGCTCGATAGCGGCGTGGTGGTGATACCCGGGGTACACCCTAAAGGACCAAGAATATTAAAGCGAAACGGATACTACTACGTTTTTGCCGCGGAAGCCGGCATGACCTACGGTTATCAGTCCGTGTATCGATCCAAAAACATCTATGGCCCTTACGAAAAAAAGAAAATTCTTGAGCAGGGAAGCACGCAAATCAATGGTGCACGACAAGGACCGTGGATAGCACTGCCAGACGGCAGCAACTGGTTCCTGCATTTTCAGGTGCTCGATGGCTATGGGCGTGTACTGCACCTGCACCCGGCACATTGGAACGACGACGGCTGGCCCGTAGTGGGTGTAGACTACGACGGCAACGGGGTAGGCGAACCGGTGCCAGGCTGGAAGAAGCCCGTGGTGAAAAAATCTTATCAGATTACCCTGCCTCAATCGTCGGATGATTTTGCAGAACCGAACCTTGGATTCCAATGGCGTTGGAACCACAACGCCGATACATCAAAATGGTCGCTGAGGGAACGAGCCGGTCACATGCGCATATACGCCTCGATGCTCACCATGGCTACGGGCCGCGATCCTTCCGGCAGATTACTGCCGCTCGATTCTTCTGTCATATATGCCAAAAACACTCTGGTGCAGTTGGTGATGGGACGCAACAATCAAGGCACTGTAAAGATGGACTTATCGGGCATGGTAGACGATCAGGATGCCGGCCTGGCCATGTTCAACAAAAACTATCACTGGATCGGTGTACAGC
Organism: uncultured Roseivirgaceae bacterium; assembly: GCA_964596645.1. Classification (GTDB taxonomy): domain Bacteria; phylum Bacteroidota; class Bacteroidia; order Cytophagales; family Cyclobacteriaceae; genus CAVQEK01. Next base: position 9,990 of record CAZQVB010000002.1, on the reverse strand, counting down.
GCAAACAAGGAAAGAACTATTTGGCATATGCCACCCCGGATACGCTGCAAATGCTGCGGCCCCTCGATGCCCACCAGGTATACCTGCGCATAGAAGTGACCCACAATAACGGCCAGCCCTTTACCGAAGTGATGTACAGCGAAAACGGTGATGATTTTATAAAAGCAGGTGCTGCTCAGCCCCTGGACTACAATTGGTTTGAAGGAGCTAAATATGCCTTATTTACCTATAACCGTGAAAATGAAGGTGGTTATGTTGATTTTGACTGGTTCCGCTACCAACACGATGGCCCGAAAGAGCAGCTTATAAAATTAAAACGCGCCCAACAATGAAAAAGACCATCATATTCGCCCTCCTCTTCAGTGCCATTTTGAGCACGTATACGGCAACAGCACAAAGCCTTCTCCCGGCATGGGGAGACCAGGGCGATGGTACTTTTCGCAATCCTGTGCTTTTTGCCGATTACAACAATCCCGATGTGATCCGCGTCGGCGACGATTTCTACATGGTGGCTGCCTCGCACCATTTCATGGGCAACCCCATACTGCACAGCAAAGACATGGTAAACTGGGAGATCGTATCGCGGCTGTGGCGCAGGTTGGATATCGCTGAAAAATACAATGAGCCAGGCCAGGCTTACCAGCAGGGCAGCTGGGCACCCGCGCTGGTGTCCCACAATAATAAATTTATGGTATACTTCGCTTCGCCGATCGACGGACTCTTCCGCACAGTGGCGGACCATCCGGCCGGACCCTGGTCGCCGTTGGAGCACATTGTAGATCAGGTACGGTGGGAAGATCCATACCCTTTCTGGGACGACGACGGGCAGGCCTATTTGCTGCGCAGTGAAGTGGGCGCCGGGCCGGTGATCATACACAAAATGAACAGCGAAGGCAACCAGATACTTGATGGCGGCGCTGTGATAGCCTACGGCCCTACCCTGGAAGGTCCGAAAATGTTGAAGCGCGATGGTTATTACTACATTTTGGCGCCGGAAGGCGGCATAGCACAGGGCTATCAGGTGGTGTTCCGGTCAAAAAATGTATATGGGCCTTATGAGAAAAAAGTGATATTGGAGCAGGGCACTACCGACATCAACGGCCCGCATCAGGGGGCGTGGATCACGCTTGAAAATGGTGAGGACTGGTTCTATCATTTTCAGGAGATCGCCGGATATGGCCGTGTGCTCTGGCTGGAGCCCGCCGGCTGGAAAGATGGCTGGCCCATGATGGGCGAAGACTACGATGGCAATGGCATAGGTGAACCGGTGAAGTTTGCTAAAAAACCGACCGTAACCGGTCAGCATCCCGTACGATTGCCTGTAGCTTCTGATGAATTCGACAGCGAGAACCTCGGCCTGCAATGGCTATGGAACCACAACCCGGTGCCCGACGCCTGGTCGCTGAGCAAGGTGCCGGGGCACCTCACACTGCGGGCAATGCCTCTGGTGCGCAAGTCGGGCACCAACCACAATATGCGTCCGGTGCCCTTTGAAGAAAATTCTGTGGTCTTTGCCAAGAATACCCTGGTGCAGCTCATTATGGGAAAGGAAAGCGAGGCGGCAACGGAAATGAAGATCGACCAAATGGTCGACGGGCAATTTGCCGGGCTTTCACTCTTCAACCGGCACTACCTCTCGGTGGGTGTCACCAACCAGGGCGATGGCAAGAGGATTTTGTTTAAAACCAACACCGACTCCATCGCCGGGCCTGCTGTGAAGGGAGACAGGGTGTGGCTGAAAGCCCGCGTTACCAGTGAGCAGGGCATAGCCACCGGTTGGATGTTCTACAGCCTCGATGGCAGACAATATATACCCATCGGCAAGCCGGCGCCTATAGATCGTGAATGGTTTGAAGGCGCCAAGTATGCGCTATTTTCCTATACACAAAAAGAAAAAGCTGGCGGTACGGCCTCGTTCAACTGGTTTCGCTATGCACATGATGGGCCGGTAGAGGGTGAGCGGTAGTAAATTTAGGAACACGTTAAAATAAATTGAAGGTCAATGGACAAAGACCAATTGATATGTCAGGTAATGATCCAGCCCAAATTTCAATCCCCAATTCTCAATATCTTCACCATTTTGATCAACCGTACACCAATTTTTAATCTCGTCTTTTTCGTAAGGAAGAATGTGCGATAAAACATAAAAAGCATCATCTATCTGTATGGGTAAGTTCTTTTGGCTGGTTAGTTTTCGCAGACTATAATCATCCGATCCTGTCGACTTAAAATACTTTTCACTCCTCACTTTTGGAAAAGTAAATATGACTTTAATACGATCATCCGACAAGGACTTAGAAATTACCTTTATTAGTAATGAGTCGTCTTTTATTTTCAGTAAGTCATTATACTTTCTTGTATTCATTATTGTATCAACCGCCGTCACTGTGCCATTCCAAAATTCTTTTACGGTGAGTATATAATGTTTATCAATCAACTCCTCACCTGTAAATATCATTCTATATCCTTCGATTCCTTCTATGAGAAAAATGTCGTTTATTTCCTCTACAGTACTTAAAGGTTCAAAACGCATTGTGATGCCTACCCTATCGTCTTGCCCATAAAGAAAAACTGATAATAACATACAGCCGATAAAGGCCAAAGATGTGACGCCCTTCAATTTCTTTTCTTTGTAATTCATTGGTTCATTTCAGGAGTTATAGGCCTTATTTAAAATGGAATGATGTAGTACAATAAACTCTTTTAATAATAACATACCCTCACTACTGCCAATTGTGCATGCAATGCCTTGCACTCATTGCACCTGGTTTATCTCCAACCGCCCCTTTGCTGCCTTTGGCATGGTGATCATCATCACGCCCTCATGCAGTTTTTCGTGTGGATGTTTCTTGCCATTCCACAGCACCTCGTAGTCGAAGCCGGGATTCATACACACTACAATATTGCTCCCGCGGCCATTGGTATTTTTTGAGGTCTTGGCCTGCTCCAGCTTGGCCGTCAGGCTGGTGTTATCGGCATTAAATTCCTTCTGTGATATCCAGGTATCGAAGCCGCAGGTGAGGTTGCCGGGCACAAAGTAGGCTTTGAACCAGGCCAGTACGGGTGTTGACAACCCGGAGAAGTGGTGCCATCCGGCACCCCGGCCGGTGCTGATCAGGAAATGCTCAAAGGTATAATAGCTGGCGTCCACCTCACGCTTCCACACATCCAGGCCGGTGGTGGCTATTTTATTGGCAAAGGCACCCTCACCGTGGTCCAGCATGGCTTTCCAGAAAAACCACTGGTGCGGCATCCACACGGTGCCATTCCAATACCCGTTTTCTAAATAATATGGAGCACTTTGGTCTACCGCCGACAGCCCAATATCCGACCATATTTCTCCCCGAGTTTGCAGGTGCTTCATCATGGCAGCCGTTTGATCGGCCGGAAACTCCCCCGACACGAGTGGGTATACGCCATCCAGACCTTTATTAAAGTTTTCACTGCTTTCGTGGCTCAGAATACTTGTCGGCTCACCCTTTTCATCGTGCTGCACATAGGCAAAATATCCCGATTCTTCATCCCAGGCGTGGTCAATCAGCGCCTGACTGAACACTTCAATCTGCCTGTCGTAAAGCTTCACATCCTGCTTCAGCCCCAGGTGCAGTGCCGCCAGCTTGAGTATTTTGGCCGTACGGATGAGCTGTGCCGTGGTGACTACCGGTGTGGTATTGGCCGCCAGCTCTTCATGTTCCTTTATATAATGCTGCGGCGGGTAGTCGTCCCAACCGCCAGAGTTGTAGAAGTAGTCCCAGGGCCGCAGCAGGTTCGACTGCAGGTTTTTCGTGCTGGAATGCCCAATTTCCCCGGCCAGAAATTGGTGCATTTGCTTCACCCTCGGATAATATTTTTTCAAGAAATCTTCCGACTGTGTTTTGTTCCATATCTCCTGAAACAAATACACCTGTACCGGCACCGTGCTGCCGTGATGGGTAAATGCCGAGTAGCTGTCCGGGCTGGTTACATACTGGTTCAGCACATCTATGGCGTATTGCACATCGAGCTCCACCAGGCCCAGGCCAACAAAGCCGGCGTCCCAGGTATACAGGCTGAGCCATTGGTTGCCGGGCACGTTGTGCTTAATGTATTCACCCTGAGTGTATACGGGGTAAATGACATTGCTGAGCGTGGTAGCCGCCATGCGCTCCTGGCTAAATACATATTGCTCTCCGGCTGGCACAGGTTGGAAATCGACAAAAGTCTGAAGCCCTTTTTCATAGATTGTTTCCGATTCTTCCGGCCGAAAGGTCTGCAAGCGGGTGCGGACTTCCTCAAGGCTGCCGGCGCAAATGAGACCACTTACCACCTGTGCGCTGTTGGGTGCCAGCTCAATCGGGTCCAGCTTTATTTCCAGATAATGACCGCCATCGTCGCTGCCATATATGGTACCCCAGTGTGTGTTGAAGTATTTTTTGAAAAAAGTATCGAAATCATCCGTGCGATACTGCGTCTGCTTATGCCGCGGAAAGTCCCAGGTCAGGCCGTAGTAAGCGTCGATGTGCTGGTACTTGATCACAATGCTGGAAGCGGTGGGGCCTTCTAATATTTCAGGGCGCAGGTTAATTGTCCTTTTCTCAAAAGTGACTTCATCTGTCGAAGCTTCCGGCACCAGAGCCATACCGTCAATGGTTATGAAGCCACCGCCTTTGGATTTGAAGGCCAACGTGCTTTCGCCTTCCGGCAGACGACCCAGGGCAATCTTTTGCACTTGAAAATGATCCGCTCCCGCGAAGCTGACGGGGCGGCTTTCCGCGTCACCTATTTGCATGTCCAACTGTGCGGTTTCTCCTTGCTGCACCCGGTAGCGCAGCAACAGCACTGCCTGCTCTATGGCGGCGGGTACCTGAAGCGTATATGCCACTCGATCGCCGGCTGAGCCAAAGCCGCGCACCCGCCCGCCCTTTGCGAGGGCTGTGCCATTCACAAAATCCGGATCGCGCAGTTCGCCACGCAGCCAGTTGTCGTAGGGCAGCTGATCGCGAAAATTGGGCTCAGCGTATTCCAGCGTTTGGTAGGCAGTGCCATCGAGCCACAGTCCGCCCTTCGGCAGGGTCACCTCCCAGCCCCAGTCGGCGGGATAGTCGATATAGGCAACCATGTGCAGCGAGGTGCTCTGTGGCAGGGTGGTATTATTGACCATATCGGCATGGATGAGCCTGGCCTGTGGGCCGGCATCCATGTACGACACATCGGTGTATACCTCATCTTTCCACTCCATCTGGTGGCGGTAGGTATAGTTTTTTAGGTCGGTGGAAGCATTCCAGACATGATAAGACGATTCGAAAGTGACATTGGGCACCACCACCTTTTGACGGTAAAAGCCCGGAAACACCGACAAGTCGAAGCGCATGCCGCTGGACTGATCGTGAATGTGCGATACGCCGGCATATTTAGTGGAGTAAGGGCCCCACTGCGAAAGGTTGAGATCGATGTCATTTGTTTTCTGTGCTATGGCCGATGTAGCCAACAGCAAAAGGATAAGAAAAACAGGATGGCAAAATTTCATACGAAAAAAGGCGGTTAGGGTGTTTGTGTATTAATTCTTCACTAGTTGGCAAGGCAAGTACCTGCGGGGATGTGTATCTATGGCAAATATATCAGTCGACAAACGTACGAGCGCACCAAATCGACCATCTGTTTGCCAATGAAACCGTCATTGTTCACATGCTGACCGCTTTAGTTTAAGACATCATCCACATTATTTCCTTTCAACAAGCCCACCATATTAAGTGCAGCCCTTCTCTGCAGCTCTGCCGACGAATTTTCGGAATACCAGGCATAGTGGCCCGTAGCTATAATGCCCGGGTGCGACAATAGTGCACTCGGAATTTCTCGTGGTATTTCAGCATTGAATACATCGATGCCGGCGGCTTGTATTTGTCCTGCGTTCAATGCGTCTAATAAAGCCGATGTGCTCACAACAGGACCCCGTGCCGTATTGACCACGATGGGCTTTTTTTTCATTTTTTCAAATGCCTGTTGATCCACCAGGCTGGTCGTCTCTTCTGTCAGGTTGCAGTGGCAACTGATCACATCGCTCAAAGCACACAGTTCATCCAACGACACTTGCTGAACACTCAGCGCATCAAAACGCTCTGGAGTAATGTATGGATCATATGCGATCACCTTCTCAAACAGATGCACGGCCTTAGCGGCAAGCGTGCCCCCGATACGGCCAAGCCCAATGATGCCGAGCGTCTTGCGGTGCAGCTCGGGCATACGGGCAAAGGGAGGCTTGCCAAAATTTTCCTGAAATGAAGCCACACCCGGGAACAGTCCCCGTGCACAGGCAAACATCAGCGCTAGTGCATGATCAGAAACAGAATGATTGCCATAACCCCGCACATTGCTCACCTTCACAGCATGTGCTGAGGCCGCCGATAAGTCTACATTTTCGTAGCCTGCGCCATAGCGCACTATGGCCTTCACATTGGGGCAGGCCGTCAGAAAATCGTCGTCAATCTCTGTCCATCGAATAAATAGACCGACGGCATCCTCAGAAAATGCCCGTTTTGCCAGATGGTCGGATTTGTCGCCCGTGTATATCTGCAGCTCGTAGCCCGCTTCGGCCAGCAGCTTTTCTTCGAATTCATAACTTTCGTACCCTGTATCGAGTACAGCTACTTTCTTTATCATAGAGCAAAATTCATAGTTGAAACAATTATTGTTCATCGGGCCGCTTTAGGTTCGGCATGGGGTCGTCTTTCTGAAATTCGACAATAAACTTCCTGATCTCAGCTTTCTTTTGCTGCTGGCCTTTTAAAAACTCAACAGGCACCGCTGCTTTAGGCGCAAATTCAGACCCTGTCATATAGCGAAGCACCTCATCGAAAAAATAGGTGGTGGCCGGATCTTCCTGCCCTAAATCAAAGGTAGTGGTTATGAACTTACCGCTGCCGGCAGTTGCTTCCAACAGGAATGAATAAAGCTGAGGCTCTTCGTCTTTGTAGCTTGGGAAGCCCATAATGAGTGGATGCACCTGCTCTGGCCATGGTCGCATATCCATCATTATACCAAGTCCGCTTCTGTTCCCGTGAAGGGCTTCGGTTCCGCTGATCATCTGGGCAAAAGGAATATCGCACCAGCCATTGTGTGGCATTTTCTCCGTCAGTGGATGGCTATAAATCTTCGTTCCTCTACCATATTCCGACCGGCCCGCCCCCCAATCTGTCTTGTGTCCGTCGAAGTGTGAATTGCCCAGCAGTAGTACCCGGTGCCCCTGCTCCAACAGCGCTATTGTGTGCTGATCGAACTGGTCTGTGATGTATAATGCTTCGCGCTCAGCAACTGCACTGCCTTCCTGTATAAACGGATACATTGTCTTCCACCTTCGCGATAGCCGGCCATCCGAGTGATTGAGATATACCGGAAGAGGCGATTTTTTCATTGCAGCTTCGCCAGGAGCATCATCTCCTGTTTGCTCCACTATTCTAGGGAAAACCCAAAAATCCCACTCATTCTTCAGCATCCCATCACCGTAGCGCAAGCTGGCTTTCAGATGCATTCGTGTAGGTTCGTCGACATCTGGCAGGAAAAAGCCCGCCGAGGCGATCGTCTTTACCTCGCCGATCTCTATGTTCAGTCCACGCTCATTGCCATCGGCATATACCTTTCCTTTTTCATCAGTTATTGCCCAATCAAGCGTAGCATCCGTCATTTTTTCTTTTCCAAAATGCGAGCATTTTAAAAGCACGGGCATTACCCAATGCTCTTCATCCTTTGCTGAGCCCGCAAAAAAGGTACGCTTCGACCAATGCTGGTGCCACAGCAATACCGACGCTGCATTATAGTCGGTAAGCTCCTCCGGAGAAACAATCTTGGGATTAAAGCTATCGTCGACCACACCCCATACAAATGAACCGGCATCTCGGAAGGTGGCCAGTTGATATCCCACATAGTTGATACCCGGAATATTCCAGCTATCGGTCAATTCGTCGTCCAGCAGTCGCGCCTGCTCCAGCAGTATTTTTCTGCTCCTGGCCTGCAGCAATTGTGTGTTTCTGGTAAAGACTGGAAACAAAGAATCAATCCCGGATTTTTTCAGTTGCTCTTCGGTATACAGCACGCGCCATGGCCGCAGCGGGCTATCTTTGTAGTTGTCTTTGATGGATTGATCAATATAAGAGGCGCCTGGTCTTCGAAATTCGTGGTGTATATTCATGCGGTAGCGCTGGCCATCAGGAGTTATAAACCAGCCAGGACTGTTGGTAAGCAGCAAGCGCGTGGAATCAATTCCCATGGTAAGTGCATGATATTTTTCTACTACATCATTGGCCGGTACGTGTTCGTTTCCCATGCTCCAGATGATGGCTGAAGGGTTGTTGCGATCTCTCAGCAGAAGTTGTGTCCAAAGTGCTTCTTTGTCAGCATCAAATATTTCCATAGAGCCATGCACCACATTAATGCCGTTGGCATTTAAAAGGCCAAGCTCATCACAGACTTCCATGTATTCAACCGTAGGGAAATGGGTGTGATGACGATTAAAGTTAAAGCCATAGTCCACCATTACCTGCAACTTGCTTTTGATCGCATCGCGATCCGTTGGCGTAGATACAGTGTGGGGCCAGTGGTAATGGCACAACTCACCCCTGAGGTATGTCGGCTTTCCATTCAAATAGATGTGATGACCATCGGTGGTGATTTCACGCAAACCAAATCGTGTGCTCACATCATCTACAATGGTGCCGCCCTTTTGTACAATTTTTAATTGCACGGTATACAGAACGGGATCATAGTCATACCAAAGCCGTGCGTTGGCTACGTCTACTTTTATGGAGCCTTCCGAAGAAGACAAATTCATCTTTTTCGTACCAGCGAGTGTAGCACTGCCCCAGGGGCGCACCTCTGCCACCATGGTCGTATTTTTGGGAATTTTACCCTGTATCGTATAGTTGCAGATGATGGCACCTTGCTGTATATCGGGTACTACGTATACATCTTCCAGGGTAGTCTCAGCACAGGCCACCAACTCCACATCTCTAAATATGCCCGACCAACGCATCTCCATAGTGGTGGTGCCGAAGCCATGCGCATTTTGTGGGGTCTTTCCCTGATAGGTCTGCCGGTTGTCTACCATTACCACCAGCACATTGGGAGCATCATATTTGAGATATTTATCTACTTCAAAACCAAAAGGAACATTGCCATAACTATGCTCACCCAGATACTCGCCGTTGAGCCAAACCTTGCAGTCAGTCATTACACCGCCAAAATTGAGTCTGACGGACTCTTTCTTAAATGATTCCTCCAGTGAAAACTGCTTGCGATACCAGGAAGCACCCAGCCACGGCTTATCGGAAGTGCCTGCCCAAAGTGGCTGCGACAGCGGCAAGTAAGTGAGCCCCTTACCCTGACCTTCCAGGCTGCCCGGCACTTCTATACGATCGGCAAAGGTATGGCCGGGAGCAAACCATTCTTCTGCAATACCGGTACGTGCAGAGTCGAGCTGAAACTCCCATGTGCCGCTGAGGCGTATGTAATTTCGCGACTCGGAAGGTATAAGCTCATTTACCCGTACAGGTGCTCGTTTGGGCACTGGTTGAGCATTGATGAAGCCGGATACCAAAAAAGATAGCAAAAAAAAGATTGAGGATTTTCTCATGCTCATGTGAATGCTTGTTGTGTTTTGAAAGGCAACGATCGAATGAAATCTTTGCGTTGGCGAATCTAAAAAAGTTAATTCTTATGGGCTTAATATTGGCAAAAATATGTAGTACATATTATGCCGGCCGCATCATTTAATTCATTTCACAGCACAAAGAAATGAACAACCAGAGGCATTCTGCATCCTTCGTACCAAAATTAATAGCAATATGACCGGTAAAGCTTTATAATTACCCTGCTCGGAAGTTATTTAAGGATTCAATCATCTGTTTACTCTTAGACAGATCCTGAAACAAGTTCAGGATGATTTAGACTTTGAGCTTTCGGCTATATGTTCTCTCATGGCATAGGTTGACGTCAAAATTGTGGATAAGTTTTTTAAATTCA
>CAZQVB010000001.1:234080-236490 GCA_964596645.1 uncultured Roseivirgaceae bacterium | reverse complement strand
GGTACACCGATGAGCCACGACGATTGAGCCCAACGGCCACTATGCTCTTGCTTTTTTTCTCGGCGTCTATCATGGCCCTGCCTTCGCGCAGCGTATTGGTAAGCGGCTTTTCTACATACACATCCTTGCCTGCTTGTATGGCTTGTATGGTTTGTATGGCATGCCAGTGGTCGGGTGTGGCGATGCACACGGCGTCGATGTCTTTCTGATCCAGCAGTTGCCGAAAATCAGTGTAGCGCTTCACCTCTTTGCCAAAATTTTCCTTCATGCCGGGCACCTTGCCGCTGGCCAGTATGGTGGGGTCTATCTGGCTTTTATCGCGCATGATGTACGGCTTGTACACATCGCAAAGTGCCGCCACTTCCACATCTTTATTGTCCATAAAGTCGCCGAGTAGTTGAGTGCCCCTGTTTCCTACTCCTATGAAGCCAACGCGTATTTTGTCGTTGGCACCCTTTTTCACATTGATCAGTGGTGCCGTAAAGGCAGGTGCGCCCAAAGAAATGCCCGCAGCGGTTGCTGCCGCCGTGGCAATGAATTGTCGCCTGTTCGTTTTTTCGGGTGTGTCGTTCATCAAATTATTTTTTATTTGAAAAAGGATATATCCATCAGGTGTCTGGTCACTATGCCAATGTTAATAATAATTTTCTTTAAGTTATTCTATGGTTGTACAATAGCCAATTGAATGCGTCAATCGCCATGTTGAAAGTTGCTAGTCCTACGCTCAGTTTCCACAGCTACTTCGTTAGGAGGGATGAATGTATGCCCATATGCATAATATTAAGCCTCATCTATCCTTTACTTACGATACAATTTTTACCTTTGCCAACGCTTAAATAAGTATGACATATAAACATATAAATATCGTATTGGTCGCATGCCTGGTCTTGCTGGGGCCGGCATGGGGTGCGGAGACACAAGAAAAGCCAAACATTCTTTTCATTCTGGTCGACGATCAGGGCTGGTCGGATCTGGCGGTATATGGCAATCCTGTAATACAGACGCCCGCCATCGATCAATTGGCCAGGGAGGGTGTGCGCTTTACCAATGCCTATGCCGACCCGGTATGTGCACCCACACGTGCGGCATTGCAAACGGGGCAATACCCCGCGCGCCTGAAAATGACTGGAATTCCTAATCCGCACCAGCGGCCATATGCCAAACTGGTACCCGCTCAGGTGCGCTGGCAGTTGCCTTTAGAGTATACCACCCTTGCTGAAGCGCTGGCCGATGCAGGCTATGTATCGGGGCTGTTTGGCAAGTGGCACCTTGGGTATAAAGACACACATCAGCCAGAAGATCAGGGGTATGTATATCCTGAAGCGCGTGATCTGGCCGGTCCCTATCGTGCAGCGGTCGATAGCTTTGTCGCTCAAAACCCGTACAAAGGGCTCGGCGCCCAGTTTCTGCAGTCGGTACGGTTTATAGAACAAAACCGCGACAAGCCTTTCTTCTGTTTTGTAAGCTACAACATGGTGCACACCGCACTGGAGGCCCGCCCGGCGCTCACAGAGAAATACAAAAAGATAGTATCGAAAACCCGCACGGTGATTCATCCGCAATATGCCGCCATGTGCGAAACCATAGATGAGTCGGTGGCGCTTTTTGACGATGTGCTGAAGGCGCTGGGCCTCCATGAGAATACGGTGGTGATTTACTACAGCGACAATGGTGGCGTAATAGAAGAACGAGGTTTTCTCTTTCATGGGTACGAAGAGGTGGTGACGCACAATTGGCCCTTGCGCAGCGAGAAGGGTTCGCTCTTTGAAGGCGGCATACGCGTACCGCTGATTGTGCGATGGCCCGGACATACCGCACCAGGCACAGTGGCCGATGCGCCGGTGATGTGCGTAGATTTTCTCCCGACATTTCTGGATTTCGCCAACGGCAAGCTTCCCAAGAACCAAACCATAGACGGCCAGTCCTTTGTACCGGCGCTCCTGGACGGGACTATGGCAACCCGAGATATATTTTGGCATTATCCGCACTACCACCACTCCAGACCCGCCTCGGCCATTCGCTCAGGCGACTACAAGTTGATCTGGTTTTATGAAAATGAGTCGGCTGAGCTGTACAATCTGGCGCACGATATTGGCGAGCAGTACAATGTGGCCGAAGAAGAGCCGGAGGTGGCCCGCAGGCTGAAGGCTAAACTGGATGCATGGTTAAAAGAAACACAGGCTGAGCTGCCCACTGAAAACCCTGCCTACAATTACGACCTGGAGCTGCTCTGGGGGCCTCGAATGAAAAATGAAGCATACCAAAACTCAAATAAAAAATATGGTTTGTAATCGATCAGTGAAACTGTGTCAGATAGTGTTCAGCATTGTGCTGCTGTCTTCTGTTGTTTTTGCGCACACGGCCTGTGCACAGAGGGCCATTTTTGAGCGGCAAGATCTTTTTGTGGCGG
>CAZQVB010000001.1:178872-234041 GCA_964596645.1 uncultured Roseivirgaceae bacterium | reverse complement strand
TACCAACGGCTATCACACCTTTCGTATACCCGGTATAGTGATCACCGCGCAGGGCACCCTGCTGGCCTGGTGCGAAGCACGGCAAACCAGTGGCGACTGGGCTGGCATTGACATTATGATGCGGCGAAGTACCGATGGAGGCCAAAGCTGGAGCGACATGCAGATCATTGCCGATGCCAATGGCCTGAATATAGAAGCAAGCGACGTCACCGGCTTGGCCAGCAGCATCAGCGGCGATACTGAACGCGCCACTGCCAATAACGCCGTGTTGATAGCCGACCGCAATGGCGACGTGCACCTGATTTTTTGCGTAGAATACCGCCGTTGCTTCTATGCAGTGAGTAAAGATGATGGTAAAAGTTTTAGTAAACCCAGAGACATCACCGATGCCTTTGAAGCCATTCAGGATAAATATCCGTGGAAAGTAATTGCCACAGGCCCCGGGCATGGCATTCAGCTCGCTTCGGGCAGGCTGCTCACACCTTTCTGGATGTCTACCGGTCAGTTTGAAAACGGCCACCGTCCCAGCGAAGTCGCAACACTCTACAGCGACGACCAGGGCAAAACCTGGCAAGTGGGCGACATAGCCGTGCACCATCAGTTGCCCCATTTCGATCCGGCCAACAACCAACCACAGGCATTTTCTGACCCCAACGAAACCATGGCGGTAGAGCTCATCGATGGCCGTGTTTTGCTCAACAGCCGCAGTGAGTCGCCGGAGCACTACCGGGTGATCACGCGCAGCCCCGATGGAGCGCACAACTGGGATACCCCCCGGTTTGATCCTGCGCTGTTCGATCCGGTATGCATGGGCAGTCTGGTGCGGCTGAGCAAGCAACCGGAATATGAAAAGAATCGCATTCTCTTCGCCTGTCCCGATACGCGCAACGACCCGAAGCGATTTGGCAAGGTGGCGCGTGCCCGCGAGCAGCTCACGGTATATCTCAGCTACGATGAGGGAGAGACCTGGCCGGTAAAGAAAATGATTGACCCGGGCATATCCGCTTACAGCGATATGGCAGTAGATGCCGACGGCAATATCTTCATGCTGTATGAGCGCGAGGGCATGGATGGCAATCAATATGAAATAAAGCAACTGAGCGTGGTGAAATTCAACCTGCAGTGGATTACCGATGGTGCCGAAGCATTGAGAAAAAAATAGCGACAAGGCACTTATAGACAATAGCAACTGAACAATATGAACAAGATACAAGGATTGATTTCTGCGCCATATACGCCCATGTCGGCCGATGGAAGCGTGCACTACGAGCGCATCGGCCAATACGCCAATTACCTGCACCAGGCAGGGGTGAGCGGTGTTTTTGTGAACGGCACCACCGGGGAGTGGTCGGCACTTACCATCGAAGAAAGAATGAAAATAGCGGAGGCCTGGATAGCGGCTGCGCCACAAGGGTTTAAAATTATAGTGCACGTAGGCAGCAACTGCCTGTCCGATTGCCAGCAACTAGCCCGGCATGCAGAGCAGATTGGCGCCTTTGCCATTGGCCTCATAGGCCCATCATTTTTTAGGCCGGCAAACGTTGCCGCACTCGTCGACTACTGCGCTGCCGTAAGCGGAGAAACTAACAGCATGCCTTTCTATTACTACCACATGCCTGCAATGACCGGCGTGGCCTTTCGTATGCTGGACTTTCTGAAGCAGGGCGAAGGTAAAATAAGAAATCTGGCAGGCATCAAGTACACCTTTGAAGACCTGATGGATATGGCCTTGTGTATAGATTATAAAAATGGCCAGTTCGATATACTGCACGGCCGCGATGAAACCTTGCTTTGTGGCCTGGCCCTTGGCGCACAGGGTGCAGTAGGCAGTACCTACAATTACATCACTCCCCTGTACCTCAAAGTAAAGAGCGCCTTCGAACAGGGCAATATTGCACAGGCCAGGGCACATCAGGTAAAGGCGATGGAAATTGTGGATGTACTCATTAAATACGGCGGGGCCATTGCCGGAGGCAAGCGCTTTATGAAATTGCTCGACCTGGATTGTGGTCCTGCGCGGCAGCCATCGTCAAACCTTAGTAGCGAGCAAGAAGAGCAGTTGGCCGCTGAGTTGAGGGCTGTAGGATTTTTTGAAATAGCAGCCCCGGAATATGCAAAATGATCAAATGTATGACATAATAAGGTCAATTAATGTTGAAAACATTTGTGCTCGCGGCTGAAAAACCCGTTATTGATGTGAAATAACTTTTCACCTGAATAGCATCGGCAATGGCCGAAACACCCAAATTAGTACACAAAACCCCGTGGGCCAACACCCCCACGTCCGATCTGTGGCAGTCGTTTCAGCAGGGTGATCGCAGCGCGTTTCAGCATGTTTATCGCACCCACGTCAATGATTTGTACAACTACGGTATGAAGATCGTGCCCGACGACGGCATGGTGAAAGATTGCATCCAAGAGCTTTTTCTCGATCTATGGCGTACCAAGTCGCGCTTGGCAAAGGTGAGTAACATCAAATACTACTTACTGAAGGCGCTCCGCTGGAAGATCATCCATCAAAAAACCAAAAACGACGCTGTTCACCACATCTCTCCATACGACGCCGCCGGTCAGGAGTTTGCGGTACCGTCTTATGAGCGCCAACTGATAGACAAGCAAACCAAGGAAGCAGACAATGCTGCGCTGGCACGTGCCTTCAAGCAATTGCCCGATCGGCAACGCGAGGTGCTTACCCTTGTCTTCTATCAAAAACTCTCTTACGAAGAAGTAAGCACAGTAATGGCCATCAATGTAAAATCCATCTATACATTGGTTTGGAAAGCCTTCAATACCCTGAAGCGGCACATGTCCTGATTTTATTTGAAATAGAAGAGGAGATTGTTCATACAGTCATCACTGTAGTGTATAAGCCTCGTTCATGTACACCAAATTTACAGTTGAAGAGTTTGCCATGGATCCTGCATTCAGGCAGTGGGTAGCTACTCCCAACAAAGATTCCAATCTTTTCTGGGAGAAATTTTTAGCTGACCATCCGGATAAGCTTAGTGCTGTAAAAAAGGCCAAGAAGCTCGTGCAATGCGATTGGCTTCCTATCGATCGCCTCACCACTGAAGAAGAGGAAGACCTATGGAAGGCCATAGAGCGTGGGTCCGAGTTGCAAACTGAAGCGCAAGACACCTCAATAATACCCATACACTCAGAAGCCATTCTCCAACGCGAACCCCTGCACCACCAGCAGCAGACAAGTACAGCAGGCCGAAAGAGGAAGATGGGTTGGGCTGCCGGTATAGCAGCCGCCGTGGCGCTATTTCTTTTGGGCCTCACACTATACACTCCCGGCTACGTGCCCACCTCAGCCAACGAGGTCTTGACGAAAAAGCAGAATCCACGGGGTCAAAAGCTTACAGTATTTCTCAACGACGGGTCGCGTGTGGTGCTTAATTCTGAGAGCAGCATAGAATACAAAGAAAATTTTGATGTGCATGAACGTAGAATATCGCTGCAAGGTGAAGCATACTTTATAGTCGCCAAAGATGCAGAAAGGCCATTTATGGTAGAGTCCCGGTCAGTGATGGTGCAGGCTTTGGGCACCGAATTCAATGTGCGCTCTTTCGAATGGGAAGATGAGATCGCCGTAGGGCTGGTAGAGGGAAAGGTAGCTGTAGATGATGGCTCTGAGGCAAATTCAGGCAGATTGATCTTGCAAGAAGGCGAAATGGCCCGATATGACCGCCAAAGCCGTGAGATCAGAAAAGAAAAATTTGATGTGTTCAGAACCACCGCCTGGAAGGAGGGCATACTTGCATTTCGCAAGGCGTCGGAGCAAGAGGTATTGCAGACCCTGGGCCAGTGGTATGATGTACGCTTTGAAGTGCTCGACACAGCCAACAAACCATGGGATTACACAGCCATATTCGATCGACAGGATTTGAAAGCCGTGCTTACCTCCATAGGCTATACCATGAATTTTCGCTTTGAAATAGACAAAGACAAAGTCACCATACACTATGAAGATGCGCATTCACTTTAATTCATCCTAAAAAAAAAGCAACGCCCGAAGGCGCTGCCCAAAACCTTGTGGTACCGGAAGACATTTGGCGATGAGTCCGGTGCCCAATGCTCAAGAAAGTTTTGTTTCACTTATCCCTAAAATTATGAAAATTAAACTGTTACAACAATTCATGATGATGACCAAATACACACTCTACGGAGTCATCATTCAGTGTTTGTTTCTGAGTATGCTCATTGCCAAAAGCGGTACAGCACAGAAACTCCAAAGCGTAAAGGACGTGAAGATCAGCGTTCAGCTACAGGATGATGACCTGGTATCTGCCTTCGGTAAAATCGAAGCGGTCACTGATTTCCGGTTTGCCTTTCGTCAGTCAGACTTTAGCCCGGCCGTTAAGCTCAGTGGCAAGTATCACAACGAGTCCCTCTACAACATACTGCTCGACATATCTAAGCAGTCGAAGCTGCAGTTCAAGCAGGTGAACAGAAACATCAATGTGAAAAAACCGGCCAGTCGTGCCATTCAGCGTACTGTGGAGATCGTAATAGACGGCGTGACCATAAGCGGCACCATTAAGTCGGGTGAGGATATGGAAGGCTTGCCCGGTGTGAATGTGATTGTACAAGGCACCAATACGGGCACCGTCACCGACCTGAATGGCACCTTTACCATTGATGTGCCGGGTCCGGAATCGGTACTGGTCTTTAGTTCTATTGGTTTTATTACCGAAGAAGTAATCGTTGGCCAGCGCCAGGTCATTAACCTCACCATGTCGCCGGACATCACGTCGCTGAGCGAAATTGTGGTGATCGGCTATGGCACCGTACAAAAACGCGACCTTACCGGTTCGGTATCGTCCGTCAATTCGGAAGAGATAGAGCGCGTGCCTGTACTCGGTCTGGACCAGGCACTTCAGGGCCGTGCTGCGGGAGTATATGTGGCGAATAACAATGCCAACCCGGGCGGTGCAGTAAACATAAGAATACGCGGCACCAACTCCATACAAGGCAACAATGAGCCGTTGTACATCATCGATGGATATATTGGAGGAAATATAAACACGGTAGATCCCAACGACATAGAATCGATGGATGTGCTGAAAGATGCTTCATCCACAGCCATATATGGTTCCAGAGGTGCCAATGGCGTGGTGATTGTAACCACCAAAAGCGGTGTGAGAGGTCAGAACGAAGTGTCGTTCAACAGCTTCTATGGCTTTCAGTCTGTCGCCAATAAGATAGACCTGATGGAAGCCGACGACTATGCGGGTTTTATAAACAGTATAGACGAGGACCGGGGCGATCCGCTCACTTATCCAGACCTGAGTAGCATTGATACCAACACCGACTGGCAGGATGAAATATTGCGCGTGGCGCCCTGGCAAAACTACAATCTCTCTGCCGGTGGTGGCACAGATAAGCTTGGCTATTATCTGTCTGGCACATATGTGAATCAGCAGGGAATAGTAAAAGAAACGGGCTACAAGCGGTACAACATAAGGGCCAATATTGATGCTAAGCTGTCAGACAGATTTACTATCGGCAGCAGGCTGGGTTTTGCGCGAGTAGACCGTACCCGCCAGCAGGGTGAAGAGTTTGGGGGCATTTCCAATATTTTCCACCCGGTTTCCATGGCCTTGCTTCTGCCACCCACACGCTCACCGCGGGGTGAAGATGGAGAGCTGCTGTCTTACATCATCGATGACCAGGGCAGTGCCAGGGAGAACCCGTTGTATCATCTTGAGAATGTGAACAACAGCATGTTTACTACCAATTTCACGGGCAATGTATTCGCCGAAATAAAGCTGCTAAAACCACTGAGCTTCAGAAGCTCCATTGGGTTCAACATCAACAATACCAAGATGAACCGCTACAAGCCATCGCACGTGTTCGAATCGAACGATGGCAACAGGAATCGCGCAGACATTGATACGCGCTTTAGCAGTGGCTGGCTCAATGAAAACTATTTTACCGTCGATAAGAGCTTTGGCATACATCAACTGCAGGCCACGGCGGGTATTACGCTACAGGGCAATTCGTACGAGCGGCTGAACACCGTCGTGTATGACTTTGCCGTAGATGACTTCGAATACCACAACATAAGTGCAGGCACTACCATCGATACTTACAATTCTGATATGAACGAATGGAATCAGGTATCGTTCTTCGGCAGGCTGCACTACATTCTGAACGACAAATATTTGTTCACACTCAATGGCCGATACGATGGCAATTCGAAATTTGGTACGGATTACAAGTACGGTTTTTTCCCCTCGGGTGCATTTGCGTGGCGACTATCGGACGAAGAGTTTGTAGAACAACTCAACTTCTTTACTGACCTCAAGCTCAGGGCCAGCTATGGCGTATCGGGCAGTGAGGCTCTGGGCCCATACAATAGTTTGTCGGCCATGAACTCCAACAGCCAGGCATACAATATTGGCGGAGTGCCAGTGGTAGGTTATTGGCTTAATCGACTGCCCAACCCGGAGTTGCGCTGGGAAAAAACGTCCCAGCTTGATATAGGAATGGACTTCAGCATACTCGAAGGACGCATTGGTGTGGTGATGGATTACTTTGAAAAAACCACAGAAGATTTATTTCTCAATCGCCCACTGCCACAGACCTCTGGCGTGAGCAGTATCCGTCAGAATATAGGCAGTATCAAAAACACAGGGTTTGAATTCGGCATTAACGCGACACCGGTGGCTGGAGAATTCAAGTGGAATGTATCCGCCAATGCCACCATACAAGACAGTGAAGTACTCGATTTGGGTGGTGATGAAGAGCTGATCACAGGTAACTTTGGTGGGAGCTTAAAAATTGGCCAAATGCAGATCATGCGCGTAGGCGAGCCACTCGGCTCATTCTTTGGCTACCAAACCAACGGCACATGGGATACCGACGACGATCTGGATGCATACACGCAATTTGGCTCTCAGGTAGAGCCTGGCGATGTGAAACTCATTGATGCCAATGAAGACGGCGACGTAAATGCAAACGACCGCCGCATTGTGGGCCAGGCACAGCCCAGGTTTTATGGCGGGTTCAATAATTTCTTTACCTACAAGAACTTCGACCTGTCGGTGTTCTTCCAATGGTCTACGGGCGCCAATGTGCTCAATGCCACCAGGCACAATCTGTGGAACCCGGGCAATACCAGCAGCAAGCATGTTGCATTGAAAGATGCCTGGACAGAGCAGAATATGGACACCGATATACCGCGGGCGGGCACCTTACTGCCCAAGGTGATCTACGACACGTATGTTGAAGATGCTTCATTCATGCGTCTAAGGGAGGTCACGTTGGGTTATTCGTTGCCGAAAGCACTGTCGGAGCGACTGAGCATGAGCAGCTTGCGATTGTATGTGACGGGCACCAACCTGCTCACCTTCACCGAGTATTCCGGTTACGATCCGGAGGTGAATATAGCCGGCGGTAGCATCAATGTGATCAGCACTGACAACGGCAGCTATCCCAGGGCGCGGACCTTTATTGTGGGTTTAAACCTCACCTTCTAAGATGTTGAACAGAAAAAATAGAATGATGAAAAAATATATAATAATACCCATACTGGCCTTACTTACTATTATGGCCACAGGTTGCGAAGACTACCTGGAGGAAGAGCCTAAAGGCTTCGCTTCTTCCGAAAACTTATTCAACTCCACCAACGGCATCACGCAGGTGCTGCACGGGGTATACGAGGCCGGCCGCCGCTTGTACCGAGGCCGGTATTATGTCATGGCGTTTGGCATCACTACCGACGAAATCACTTATCTCAATAGTAATTCCAGCCGTATTGCCTTACAAAATTTTGTATTCACTCCGGACAATGATAATCTGTCGAGGGTGTGGCAGGCCAACGCCTATGGCATCGCCAGAGCCAACCAGATCATTGAAGGCATACAGGATTTTCCACAGGAAGATTTTAGAAAGCACATCATAGCCGAGGCAAAGTTTCTGCGGGCATGGTACTACTTCAGCCAGGTACGTGCTTATGGTGAGGTGCCGTTGCTTACCGATTTTGAAAAAGCCGAACTATTCCCCTCGGTCAGCACCATACCTGAAATTTATGCACAGATCATTGCAGACCTGCAAGAGGCAGAGCAAGTGTTGCCAGCATGGCAGGAAACAGTGAACGAACGCGGACGTGCCACACGTGGCGCCGCAAAAACGCTTCTTGGCAAGGTGTATCTTACCATGGCCACTACTCCTGAAACAGCCGATCCTAATCTTTTCAACTTAGCAGCGGCCAAGCTGAAAGAGGTGATTGATGCCGAAGGATATGGGCTGGTGGATGAATATGAGGCTGTTTTTTGGCCTGTATATGAGAGCGGCCCGGAAGATATCTTTTCTTACCAGTTTGAACCCAACACAAGAAACAACAACAGCATAATGGCCGACTTCAGCCCAAACCCCGATACCTATAATCAAAGGGGTTATAAAAACTTTTACGTAGTGCCTGAGCTGTACAATATGCTTGAAGAGCAGGATGCGCGCAAAGAGTTGATGATAATGGGTGATTATACAGCCTACCACTACAACGAAAGCGGTGCGCTTGTTGACTCTTCTGTGCATGTAACGACCAACGGCCACGCTTTTACACAGAAATATCAGGATCCGGAGTGGAGTAAATATTCTCACAACAACCACGGAAGCAACCTGCCTTTGCTCAGATACGCCGATGTGCTGCTGATGTATTCGGAGGCTATCAATGAAACACAGGGAGCAACTGCAGATGCATACATGGGCATCGATATGGTGCGGGCCAGGTCCAATGCCAGCACGCTGGACAGAGGCTTGAGCCAGGAAGAATTGAGGCAAGCCATTCGCGACGAGCGCTACCTTGAATTTCACGGAGAAGGCCAGCGCTGGTTTGACCTGGTCAGGTGGGGTACGCTGAAAGAAAATGTGGAAGCTGTGCGTGAGGGTGTGACGGTGGATTGGCCGAAACATCGTTTTTTTCCGCTTCCCCAGAATGAGGTAGATGCCAACCCCAACTTGAATCAAAACCCGGATTACCTTACTTCTGACTCTTGAGCGATATGAATATTGCGCCTTACCAAAGGCAAGATTGAGCATATGATTTCAAGAAAAAGGCTGATGTGTAAGCATCAGCCTTTTTCTTAATATATATGTTTCAATGGGTTGCTGAGATAGAAGATACCTAACAAGTATTTTTATTGATCAATATTAAGTTTTCTCAGGCCAGCAGTTATTCCTGCTCAAGCCAGCCCAGCCTCCTCTTTACTTTCTCCACGATCTATCCGGAGTAGTGTATTCATTTTCCGACGTTACATTACCATTGGCATCCATGCGTACATTCGTGTTTTTGCCGTCTTTATCGCGCATGAAGAGCAAGTGACCATCTCTGTTGTTTTGGTCTCTGGACTCTGTCACCTGCCAATAGCTGTCGATATCGCGCGACTTATAGTTGTTGTTGTCGTAGCCTTGTTTTACTCCGTCAGGTATATCGTTATCGTTCCAGTCGCGCCTTTCCAGCGTTTCCATCCAATTGCCCTCGGCATCATAGCGCGACATATAATCGCGCCCGTCCCTCCGGTAGTAGGCAGTGTTGGCCCTGGAGTCTTCATGATCCCACGTGACCACCTCATTGTCTATACCAGGGTATCGGCTGTTCAGATCGCGCTGTGACCGGTCGCGTATGTCGCTATTATTCCAGTTGTTGTCCACACCGGTCGCTGTGCGTGGTTGGGTATTGGTTTGTGCCATGGCCAACTGAAAGCTGCCAATGGCAAGGCAAAAGAGGCTTATTCTTATTATACTTTTCATCTCAATGGTGTTTAAAGTGAACGTTCGTAATTGCTGTTGTTGTAGATCTCTTCACCGCGGTAGCGGTTCCAGTCTTCTGAGATTCCCGTACGGTCTTCATGGCTGCGCGGTATCACACCCACCACTATACCACCTTCTTCTATACTTCTGTGGTATACTTCGGCTTTTTCCTTCGGAATGCCTGAGCCTACCAGCGCACCGATCAGTCCGCCGGTGAGGCCACCTGCACCTGCACCGGTGAGTGCCGCTACGATTGGTCCGGCTACGATGAGGCCCAAGCCAGGCAAAGCCACTGAAGTGCCAATGGCGGCAATGGCCCCCACTATCGCTCCGACGGTGCCGCCAATGGCAGAGCCCACACCGGCTTTTTCCATCGACTTATTGCCGAGCGATTCCTTATCATAGTCAGGATTGTCTTTGTCGTGATCACTGTCATTGAAATACCGATCACGGGTGCTGTCCGACATCAGCACGGTGATTTCTTCCGGAGAATAGCCGCGCCGGATGAGTGAGTCGTATGCCTGTTCGGCGTCTTCTTTGGTTCGGAATACTCCCGTCACCGTTCCTGTTTCCTGTGTTTTGTACGTTTCCATGTTTTTCTATGTTTGGTTGTGTGCCGGAGCGTTCAGATAATAGCATGCCAGCCTCAAAACCTACTAATCGACAGAGTGAGAGGGGAATGTGTTGCGTACTATGGGTATGCCTTTGAGGAGAAATGTGGCCGAAAAGCAACGGGGTGTGTAGCTTATGTGTGGCCAGAAGTGGGATTGTTAGGTAGTTAGGTCGATAGGTCGATAGGTCGATAGACTTCACCTAACTTTTTCAACTTTGTGCCACCAGCCACAGCCATCAGCCGGCTATTTTATCTTGCGGTTCAGGTAGGCGTCGTAGTTGGTCATGTTGCGGGCATACTCGCTGCCCAACAGGCTGGAGTGAAAGAGGAAATCGGCGGTGGCGCGGTTGCAGGCTACCGGTATATTCCATACGGCGGCTATGCGCAGCAGTGCTTTTACATCCGGATCGTGTGGCTGCGGCTCCAGCGGATCCCAAAAGAAAATGAGAAAGTTGATGTCGCCGGTAGCAATGGCAGCGCCGATCTGTTGGTCGCCGCCGAGCGGGCCGCTCAGAAACTTGTGTATGGGCAGATTGAGCTCTTCGGCCAAAAGCTTACCTGTGGTACCTGTGGCGTATATTTTATGATTGGCCAAGGTATGGGCGTGCTCCTCAGCCCACTCCAACAGATCGTCCTTCATATTGTCGTGCGCCACCAGCGCAATCCTTTTCTCTTTGCTCAATGTCAATTGCGCTGATTCCATCTCTTATAGATTTATGTTATTGCCCAAAAGGATTCAGGCTGGCCAGGGCCCGCTTGCCGCCGCCCATTTTATTCATCGTTTTCATCAGTTTGCGCATGTCGGCAAATTGCTTCATCAGGGAGTTTACCTGCTGTACGGAGGTGCCGCTGCCATCGGCAATGCGCTTGCGCCGGCTGCCATTGATCAGGTCGGGGTTGGCACGCTCGTCTTTTGTCATAGAGCGAATGATCGCTTCTATGGGCTTAAAGGAGTCGTCGTCTATATCCATACCTTTCAATGCCTTGCCCATACCCGGCAGCATGCCCAACAGGTCTTTGATGTTGCCCATCTTCCTTATCTGCTCCAGTTGCGACAGAAAGTCATCGAAGTCGAATTGATTTTTGCGCATCTTTTTGTTCAGCCTGCGCGCCTCGTCTTCATCAAAATTCTGTTGTGCTTTTTCTACCAGCGACACCACATCGCCCATGCCCAGTATGCGCTGGGCCATACGGTCGGGGTGGAAGACATCTATCGCCTCCATTTTTTCGCCCGTGCTTATAAATTTGATGGGCTTCTCCACCACCTTGCGTATGGACAGCGCGGCACCGCCGCGTGTGTCGCCATCGAGTTTGGTGAGCACTACCCCGTCGAAGTTAAGCCGCTCGTTGAAGGTTTTGGCGGTATTCACCGCATCCTGGCCCGTCATGGAGTCCACCACAAAGAGTGTTTCTGACGGCTTCAGCGTGTTTTTTAACTGGGCAATTTCCTCCATCATCGCTTCGTCGACAGCCTGCCGGCCGGCGGTATCCACGATCAGTATTTTTTTGCCCTGTGCCTTGGCCTGCTTTATGGCATTTTGAGCAATCTCTACAGCATTTTTGTTTTCAGGCTCGGCGTATACATCTACACCAATCTGGGAGCCCAGCACCTTGAGCTGGTCGATGGCGGCGGGTCTGTAAATGTCGCAAGCGGCCAGCAGCACCTGGCGTCCCTGCTTTTTGAGAAAACTGGCCAACTTACCGCTAAATGTTGTTTTACCAGAACCCTGTAGTCCGGCAATGAGAATGACGGCTGGGTCGCCTTTCACGGCGAAGTCGGCACGCTGGCCACCCATCAATTCGGCAAGTTTCTCCTGAGTGATCTTCACCAGCAACTGACCAGGCGATACGGAGATGAGTACATCGCGCCCCAGCGCTTCCTCTTTTATCTCATCGGTTATCTCCTTGGCTACTTTAAAGTTGACGTCAGCATCGATCAGTGCCCTGCGTATTTCTTTCACGGTTTTGGCCACATTCACTTCCGTGATCCGGCCTTGCCCCTTTACTGTTTTGAAAGCCTGATCGAGCTTTACACTGAGATTATCGAACATAAAAATTCCTTTTTGTGCAAAAATAAAATATTTAACCGATTACGGCGAAAGCCGTGCAACTATAGCGGCGCCTGAACCATCTTGGTGTCATCTGCGGTATTATTCCTTAACCACAAACGAACCTATGAAAAACCTGATATGCACCATCACGCTGGCGATAGGCCTGTGTGCACAAGCTGTAGCCAACGACCCTTTTGTAAAAACATACGAACTGGAGCCTTTTCATAGTATAGAAATTGATGGCCCGATGGATGTACGCCTGGTGCCGGGCCAGTCGCACAGCGTAGTAGTAGAAGGCGATGAGAGGCTATTGGAACATGTGGACATTACTGTAGAAGACGGCGTGCTGGCTTTAGATGTAGACAGGCCCTGGCGCAATCGCGATAAGGTGAAGGTTGTTGTCCATTTTGTAGCAATGAGCCATCTGAGTATGGAAGGCACCGGCGACCTTTCTTGTGAAGGGTTTATCAATGCCAAAAACCTAAAGCTCGAGTTTGAAGGAACAGGCAGCGCAGCGCTCAACGTACATGCAGACAAGCTGATATCCGATATTGAAGGTGTAGGCAATTATACAATTACCGGCAGTACTACCTATCACAAAGTATCTTTTGAAGGTGTGGGAAAATATGACGCCAGTGCACTCATCAGCGACTACACCATGGTGCAGTCGGAAGGTGTAGGCAGTGTAAAAATACATGCTGCCAAAAAGCTGATCGGCCGGGCCAGCGGTGTGGGCTCTGTCGACTATTGGGGCGATCCGGCCGTAGTGGAGATGAACGCTGAAGGCATTGGCAGCATTAACCGTCGATAAGCAGGGCCGCCACCCGCTTGCCTAAGCCGGATATAATGAAGAGTTTTGATCTATGCAAAAAACCATTACCATAGCGGGCTGTGGATGGCTGGGCCTGCCACTCGCAGAGCAACTCGTACACGAAGGCTGGCGCGTGCTGGGTACGACCACATCTGAGGATAAAATTGAGCCGCTTCGGCAAATAGGGATCGAGAGCCACATAATGAGGCTGCCTTCGGCACAGCAGCTGCCGGAGGAAATTTTTCGTTCTCCATACGTCGTCATCAACATACCGCCGGGGCGAAAGAATGCCAGTGTGGCCGATGAGTATCCGGAAGCGATCCGGCAGATCACCGCGGCATTACACCCGGGTACAGTACAAAAAATCATTTTTGTAAGCTCCACTTCCGTCTTTGGCGATGCCCATACCGTCATCAATGAATCTACGGCACTGAGTCCGACGCGCAACTCCGGTAGAGCACTGGTGCAAGCAGAGCAGCAAATACAGGCGCAGGATATTGAATCTGTCATTTTACGGTTTGGAGGCCTGGCCGGCCCTGGCCGGCATCCGGGCAGGTTTTTCGCCGGGAAGACCGACATAGCGGGGGGCCACAAGGCTGTCAATTTTGTGCACCTGCACGATGCCGTGGCTGTTATTCATTATTTACTGCACAGCAGGCATTGTGGCATCTTCAATGTAGCAGCGCCTGAACATCCCACTAAAGACCGGTTTTACACGGCCATGTCAGAACGCTTAGGTGAGGCCAAACCGATATTTGCTGATGCGCAGCCCGATGAATATATCCGTGAAATATCAAGCGAAAAGCTATTGACCACTACCGGCTTTCGCTTCCAGCACCCCGACCCGATGAGGTTTTTTGAAGAGGAATAAAGCTATTGTAGCACCTTGAAAATGACGAAATCTATGAAGTTGGCAATCTCATTGCCCGTACCGCCGGTGAGGGTTTCCAAATCGGTGACGGAGGGTATGTTTTGCACGAAAAATTTCTCCCTATAAGAAATCACCAATATCATATTGCTGAGCGCCTGTGGGTACGGAAAGTTAGGATTGATGTCTCGGATAAAATCAGTAAGCACATTCACCACCGATTCAAAGCGCTCGAAGTATCCTTTTTGTATGGCAGGATCCTGATCTTTCAGGTAGTAGATCTTACTGCTTTCCCGCACCACCACTTTGTGCAATATCTCCTCATCGATGTGCGAGAAGGTGGGGTCGTAATTGATGTTGTCGGTAATGATGTGAATGGCTGATTTCAGCTTATCGATGGCCGCTGTATAATTGCGCGTTTGCATGTCAATCTGATACTCCAGCCAGCCATAGTACCATGACACAATGTAGGTGAGCAGCTGATGCTTGTTCTTAAAGTACCGGTATATAGAAGCTTCTGTGGAGAGTATGGATTCTGCCAGTTTTTTGAAGTTGAAGTCTTCATAGCCGATTTCATCCATCAGAAAGATGGAAGAGGAAATGATGCGCTTTCCCAACTCTGTACTCTCAGGATCTTTCAGATAGAGCTGGGGATTAATCTGTATTTGTATGTAAGCAGTTACCGGCATAAAGATTCGTGTTAATCACCTGTACAATTCGACGCGAATGTAAAAATCTTGAATAAAAGTATAAATACCCTGCAGTGTTTGATGTGATGGACGTCAAAACAACTGCAAGAGACATTTTTTAATGCAAATGTTTAAGACATGGCTCTAAATTTAAGCATATATTTCAATAAAGCTGAAATCATTCACAAATCCGCCCTGTTTTCTGAGCGATCAAATCATCAAAACATGCAAAACGTTTCATACTTGCCTCAAAATTAAACCTTATAGGCTGACTGGTGGAAAAACAGGCCTATGCAGGCTAATAAAGATTTTTTTTAACTTTCCGCCCTACCTAAGCAATTCTTATGTTTCGTTGTAATTATTTATTAATCGCGGCCTTTGTAGTCGCCACTGGCCAATTTTCTTGCAGTACGTTCAAAAGCGAGAGCACGGAGTCCATCACTACTTTAGCCGTAGATCCCGACCAGGGGGGGCTGCATTTAAAGCCCAATTTCAGTGCGGTGGTCGTAGCCGATTCCATAGGTCGTGCGCGGCATATTGCGGTGCGGCCCAATGGCGATGTGTATGTGAAAATGCGCAATCTCAATGATGGCAAAGGCATTACGGCCCTGCGCGATACCGACGGCGACGGACGTGCCGACAGGGTGGAAGGCTTTGGCGACTATGGCGGTACGGGCATTGAGTTTCACAATGAGCACTTATATGCCTCGTCCGACACGGCCATATACCGATATGCATTTTCGGGCGATGAATTGGTGCCGGGTGGTGCACCCGAACTGATCGTATCGGGTTTTCCGGTACAAAAGCCGCATGCCTCCAAGCCTATGGCTTTTGATCAACGTGGCCACATGTACGTGACCATTGGTGCGCCCACTAACGCCTGCGAAGAGGGGGCGTTTGCCCCCGCTTCCCCCGGTGTTGATCCCTGCCCTGCGTTGGAAAATCATGCCGGCATATGGCGCTTCGATGCCTCCCGGGCCAACCAGAAGTATTCGCCGGATGCCCGTTATGCCCAAGGTGTGCGCAATGCCCTTGCCCTGCATTGGAACAGCCGGGAGTCGGCCCTGTATGCCGTAGTGCATGGTCGCGATCAATTGGGAGGCTTTTGGCCGGAGAAGTTTGATCAACAACAAAATGCCGAACTGCCCGCCGAGCAATTCATTCGCGTGGAAGAAAACCAAGACTATGGCTGGCCTTACTGCTATTTTGATCCGGAAAAAGGCCAATTCATGCTCAGCCCGGAGTATGGTGGCGATGGGGAAACAACAGGCCGATGTACTGATCTGCAGGCACCGCTGTTGTCGTTTCCGGCGCACTCCGCACCCAACGACCTGCTCTTTTACACCGGCGACATGTTTCCTGCTGAATATAAAAATGGTGCTTTTGTAGCACTGCATGGCAGCTGGAACCGTGCGCCATTTGTACAGGCCGGGTATATGGTGGTGTTCGTGCCGTTCGAAAATGGTGTTCCCTCAGGGCCATGGGAGGCCTTCATCACCGGGTTTGCCGGTATGGACGAAATAATGACGCCAGCAGAGGCAGCGCACCGGCCAATGGGCCTGGCCCAGGGGCCTGATGGCTCATTGTACATCACCGACTCGGTGAAAGGCAAAATATGGAGGATCGTGTACAACAAAAATGTGGAATAATGGACTTGAGCCTGAAAGGTAAGCAAGCACTGGTGTGTGGCAGCACACAGGGTATAGGTAAAGCCATCGCCATAGAACTCGCGCTATTGGGTGCCGATGTTACCCTGTTTGCGCGCAACGAACTGAAACTGGCGCAGACCATTGGAGCGCTGGACACCTCCCAGGGGCAGTTTCACGACTATCTGGTAGCCGATTTCACAAAAACAGACCGTGTGCGGGAAGTGGTGCAGAAGTACGGTGCCAAAAAGACCAACCTGCACATATTGGTAAACAATACCGGTGGGCCGCCGCCGGGTGACGCCATTGAGGCCCGGCCGGAAGATTTCGTTCGCGCATTCGAGCAACACCTGGTAGCCAACCAGATGATTGTGCAGGCCGTAGTGCCCGTGATGAAGCAAAATGGTTATGGTCGCATCATCAATGTGATCTCCACATCGGTAAAGACACCCATACCAGGCCTGGGCGTGTCCAATACGGTGCGTGGGGCAGTAGCCAGTTGGGCAAAAACTTTATCGCGGGAGCTTGCGCCGCACGGCATCACCGTCAACAACATATTGCCGGGCCTCACCAAGACGGGTCGGTTGGAAGGGCTCATTGAAAACCGGGCGAAAAACCTGGAAATGGATCAGGATGAACTGGCCGAAATGATGAAAGAAGATATACCTGCCCGGCGCTTTGCCGAGCCGCATGAGGTAGCGGCGCTCGCCGCCTTTTTGGCCAGCCCTGCAGCGGCTTACATCAACGGCACCAGCATACCGGTAGATGGTGGCAACACCCCCTCCATCTAGCACGCCCTGGTTGGTGTCCTCAAAAACCATTTCCATCACTATAATTGTGTCCCCAAAAAACCATATATCCGCGCCACGGTTTGTGTCCCCACGAACCATTGCTCTCCATCCCCGCCTAGTTGTCTACAGGCCTTTGTCTTTTTCTCCGCATTATCAGCTTCATCAGCAGAATCATTTTTGAATATCACCGCCCAAAAAATTAAGTTAGCAGGGATTTTTACAATCCTCAGCTAAACAAACCTTCCATTCATGCAACTCGTCTCCCTGGCCGTAGCTTTTGTATTGGGCTTCATCATGCGTCTGGTGGGTTTGCCGCCACTGCTGGGCTTTCTGGCGGCGGGTTTTGCGCTGCAGGTCATCGGTGTGGAAGATGAAGGCACCCTGCACAACGTGTCCGATCTGGGCGTGCTGCTGTTGCTGTTTACCATTGGCCTTAAGCTGAATGTGCGCAGCCTGTTCAAAAAGCCTGTGCTGGTGGGTGGCTCCATGCACATGGGGCTCACCATTTTATTTTTCTTTGTCATACTCAGCCTGCTCAGCCTGTTGGGTATGGTTTATCTCACCGACCTCACCTTTGTAGAAATACTGATTATTACGTTGGCATTGAGCTTTTCCAGTACCGTATTTGCCGTAAAGGTGCTGGAAGATAAAGGTGAAATGCGCACTATGCTTGGGCGCACCTCCATCGGCATTCTCATTATTCAAGACATCATCGCCGTATTGTTCCTTACCTTTTCGAAAGGCGAATGGCCCTCTCCCTGGGCACTTTTGCTGCTTGGCCTGCCCTTGCTCAGGCCCATGCTGATATGGCTGATGAAAAAATCGGGACATGGCGAAATGCTCATTCTCTATGGCTTTCTGCTTGCACTCGTGGGGGCAGAGGTGTTTCGCATTGCAGGCCTCAAAGCCGATCTTGGCGCATTGGTGATCGGCCTTATCGTGGCCAACTCGGCCAAATCGGAAGAATTGGCCAAAACCCTGCTGAACTTCAAGGATTTCTTTCTGGTGGCTTTTTTTCTCAGCATCGGGCTGTCGGGCCAGCCGGAGTGGTGGATGGTGGGTGTGGCCGTGGGCCTCACCTTGGTGCTCCCACTGAAGGGCATGCTTTTTTTCTGGATTCTCACGCGGTTCAGGCTACGCGCGCGCACCTCGTTTTTGTCTTCATTGGTGCTGGCCAATTATAGTGAATTCGGACTGATAGTAATGAGTGTGGCGGTCGTAAATGGCTGGGTGAGCAACGACTGGATTCTTGTGTTTGCCATAGCGCTGTCATTTTCCTTCCTTATCGGCTATCCGCTCAATACCAGCCTGTATTTTTCAAAGTTTGAAAAGTGGCTGCTGCCGTTTGAATCGAAAAACAGACTGCCTGAAGATGCGCCCATCGTAACGGACGGCGCAAAGATTTTGATTTTTGGTATGGGCAAAATAGGGGCGAGGGCGTATGACTATATGAATGACCGGTTTCCCACTAAGGTGCTGGCCCTGGATGCCGACTGGTATTCGGTAGAGAAACACCAAAGCCGCAATAGAAATGTGATCCTTGGCGATGCGTCAGACTCAGACTTTTGGGATAAACTGAAACCAGGCAACATTGATCTGGTTATTTTAGCAATGAAAAATCATTCTGCCAATCGCATAGCAGCGCAACGCTTGCAAAGAAGTCATTTCTCCGGGCGTATCGCAGCCATTGCTCATTATGACGATGAACTGCGTGAGCTTATGGAGCTCGGCGTGGACGATGTGTTCAACTTATATGCAGAGGCCGGTACCGGCTTTGCGGAGCATGTATGCGAGCGTTTTGAAAAAGACTGCGCCATAGAGACATTGGCAGAGACAAATGAAGATGGCTAAAAACACAAAGACACGGTGAACAAAGAAGACATAAAAAAGAGTAAAATTTTAATAACCGGTGCATCTGGCAATGTCGGCGGAGAACTGGCCCGGCTACTTGGCCCCTCGGACGCGCGCGTACGCATTGCCGCCACCAACGCAGCGAAAGCAAGGAAGAGTTGGGCAGATACGTATGAAGTAGTGCAGTTCAATTTGTTAGAAGGCGCCACTTTTCAGCAAGCGCTGAAAGGAATAAATAAAGTTTTTCTGGTGCGGCCACCCCAGCTGGCCAAGCCCGATAAAGACATGTTGCCTTTTATAAAAGCTATGAAAAGCGCCAATATTGAGCAGGTGGTGTTTTTGTCTTTGCAGGGTGTAGAGAAGAACAGTGTGGTGCCGCATCACAAAATTGAGAAGTTGATTGTAGAACACGAGCTGCCTTATACCTTCCTACGCCCTTCTTTTTTTATGCAAAACCTGAGCACCACCCATCGCGATGACATTGTCCTGCGCAATGAAATCGTGGTGCCGGCGGGCAAGGGCAAAACCAGCTTTATCGATGTGCGCGATATAGCGGCGGTGGGTGCCAAAGTGCTTACTGAGCCGGGGCACATTAATGCGGCCTATGAGCTTACCGGCAATGATGCGCTGGACTACCACAGGGTGGCTGAGCTGATGACGGAAGAGCTCGGCAGGCCCATTACCTACACCAGGCCATCGGCCATTCGCTTCTTTTTTCACATGCGCAGCCAGGGCATACCCGTTAAGTTCATACTCGTGATGATCGCGCTGTACTCTGTAGCCCGTCTGGGCAAGGCGGCGCATCTCACCGATACCACAGAGCGACTGCTGGGTCGTGCACCCATTAGTATGAGGCAGTTCATAAAAGACCATAAACAATATTGGCAGAAAGAGCGCTGACATGGCCCCGATTGATTTGATCACCGTTACCGGGCCTACAGCCAGCGGAAAAACACGTTTTGCCGCACTGCTGGCCAGTAAGCTGCATGGCGAAATTATCAGCGCAGATTCCCGCCAGGTGTACCGGCAAATGGACATCGGGACGGGCAAAGACCTGGAAGACTACATGGTAGATGGCCAAACGGTGCCCACCCATCTCCTGGACATTCGGCCCCCCGGCGACAAGTACAATGTGTATGAATTTCAAGAGGACTTTGTAAAAGCCTACGAAGACATACATCAGCGAAA
Source organism: uncultured Roseivirgaceae bacterium (assembly GCA_964596645.1). Taxonomy (GTDB): domain Bacteria; phylum Bacteroidota; class Bacteroidia; order Cytophagales; family Cyclobacteriaceae; genus CAVQEK01. Next base: position 213,774 of record CAZQVB010000001.1, on the reverse strand, counting down.
AAAAACGCCACTGCTTGTAGGCGGTACCGGCATGTATATAGAAGCGGTACTTGCCGGCTACGCCCTCGCCAAGGTGCCTGTAAATGACAGGCTGCGTGCATCACTGGAGCCAAAAAGCCAGGTGGAATTGGTGGAAATATTGAAAAGCTACGCTACCCCACTGCACAATACCACCGACCTCACCCACAGGAAGCGGACAATACGCGCCATAGAAATCGCCGACTACGGCACGAAGCAGCCGGTAGATAAGGCAAGCTTGCCCGGCATAAGAAGCATCATCTTAGCGATTCTGTATGACAGGGAGAGCAGGCGCAGAAGAATAAGTGAACGCCTGCACCATCGTATAAACAATGGCCTCATAGAAGAGGTGCGCACATTGCTACAGAAAGTGCCGTCGCAAACGCTTATTTATTATGGATTGGAATACAAATTCGTGACGATGTTCCTGTGCGGTACGCTAAGTCGTGAGGAGATGATAGAGAAACTGGAAATAGCCATTCACCAGTTTGCGAAACGACAGATGACGTGGTTTAGAAAAATGGAACGCAGCGGATACAAAATACACTGGATCGACGGACAAGCTTCGGAAAATGAAAAGCTAAACAGGGCTACAGAGATATTATTAAAAGCAGGAATATCATTATCTTGATTCCTTGCATTAGTTTTATGTCAAAATATAAAAACTTACAAACAACTATGAAAACAATAATGCCAATGATTGCCGTACTGCTGCTGATGGCTGCAGGCTGCCAGGATAAAGAGCAAGCGGAAATGCTACAGCGCGAAAATGAAGAGCTTAAAGCAGAACTCACACGCGCACAAGCCGCAGTGCAGACCTTCGAACAGGTTGGCACACTCATCGACTCCATAGATCGCATGCGCAACACCCTTGCCCTGAGCATGGAGTCGGGTACCAGCTACGAAGACTACCTGAAAAAAATGGAGGAAATTACGGACTATGTACAACAATCGGAACAGAAAATATCTGAACTGGAGAGGGAGATCGCTTCTTCTACAGCCCAGGGAGGAAAGTATGCCGCTGCCATTGCCCGGTTGAAAAAAGACCTGGCCGAGAAGTCGGAGGAAATACAGACCCTGCAGGCCAAAGTAGAAGAATATAGAAATGAAAACGAAGAGCTATTATCCACGGTCGATCTGCAGAAATCGGAAATTGAGGTGCAAACGGAAGAGCTGGAGCGCAAGCGAGAGGAACTGGCGCTGATAGAAAACCGTATTCAGGAGCTTATGGTACAGTCGCAGGTGAATGAGGCCGACGCCTATTTTGCGCGCGCCGCAGCCGTAGAGGAGGCAGCACGCCGCACCAAGTTGGCACCAAAAAAGAAGAAAGAAACGTATAAAGAAGCCATGGAGCTATACCAAAAGGCGCTATCATACGGCCGGGAAGATGCGGAAGCAAAAGTGAATGAACTGAAAGAAAAAATATAAGTGCGCTCCGGCAAAGGCCATCAATCACTACTTGCCAGGCTGACAGTGCGGTGCAAACTTAGAGACGATCAAAAATGAAAAACGGGGCCTAAGCCCCGTTTTTACAACCTAACTACCAACCACACTAAAAAAGAAATCCTATCCTTAATCTTTTAATCATCCAAATATCCAAACGGCCGATTGGCTTTTTATTGTATGGCCCGTGGCTGTTGTCTCAATTTTTTTGTGCTCAATACTGTTCTATCCTCGAAAAACTGTGCAAGCTGCACAGCTGTTCGTGTTTATACTTTCCTATGGCCTATAAAAGAAAAAACGGGACCAAAGTCCCGTTTTTTACAACCTAACTACCAACCACACTAAAAAATGAAATTATATTTTCACTCACCTGATTCTAAAAAAGGGAAAAGGTGACGCTTTTCATTTCCAACTCCACCATCCAAGCCCTTCTACCAACTTCACTTTTCTTTCCGGGCAATCACCATTTTCCAATTTTTGAAATTGAGCAGCTTTTTACATTCATACACCCACGCTGCTGCAATTTCTGACTGACGGATCCTCCTCACGGTTCTTCCTCACACCATCAGTCGCTTTTGTTTTAACCAAATAACCCTAAGCCAACTGCAATCGATATTATTAATAATAGGAGACGACTAATTCAACTTCACTTCTCTCACCTCCAGCCAACTGCACTTCTTCGCTCTGGCCGCCTCCTATTCATTTCCTTCTCTCCATACCAAACACACATACCCGATTTGCCAAAATCATGCTGCAATTGTAAGATGTTGAAAATGAATTAGATAGAATTCAGGCCGTAGCGTGCCAGGTTTCAAAAATGGACATTTTTCCCAGATCGGGAAGAAGTGGTAAAGCGGATCACTGGCTATGCCCCTTTACCAGCCGTCATTATTTTCTTCTTTTATTTCCTGCTGCATCTTATCGAGTTCTTCCTTGCTTGGGCGAAAGAGCTCGAATTCTACACGGCGGTTCAGCGCTTTGTCTGCCTCAGTTTTCTCCTCTACTATGGGCTGGGTGCTGCCCAGGCCGTACACTTCTATGCGTGCGGCAGCAATACGACCGAAGTAGATGAGGTAGTCGGCAATGGCCTGAGCGCGTTGCTGCGAGAGCTGCATATTGAAGTCGGCGCTGCCGTCGGAGTCGGTATGGCCGGAAATGCGCACCTTAAAATCCCTGTTGTCCAGTAAAAAATTGGCCACACGGTCGAGGTCGCGGTACATGGTGGTCTTAAGCTCGGCAGAGGCTTCATCAAACTCGATGGAAGCAAATTTGAGCCGGCTGGTGATAGACTGTGTCACCAAGTCGAGGTTGGTGTCGCCATCCAGAAAGAAAATTTCTTCTATACGGAAAAACTCTTCGCCCTGCACCACCAGCAAGTATTCGGTATTGTTGATCAGGTCAAACTCAAAGGAGCCCTCGTTATTCAGGTATTTGGGCGCTACCTCTATGCCGTTGTCCATATCTATGATAGACACAATGCCGCGCTGAAATGGGTTGCCCTGCTCATCGCGCACCGAGCCCGTCAGCAGCGTATTGGCCAGCGGCTGGGCCTCCATAGGCAGTGGGAACGAATACAGGTCCAGATTTTGAAGGTCGTTTTCGATGGAGCGTGCGTAGTACAGGTTGCGCGATGCGCCATCGATGGTGAAGTAAAACTCGCCGCCGGCGGTGTTGACCAGTGGCCCAATATTTTTTGGCTCAGACCAGCGACGCCCTTTTGTGGATTTATAAATATCAAAATCGCCAAAATTAAGCAAATGACCATTGGAGCTAAAGTAGAGCACCTGCTGCTGAGGGTGCATAAAAGGGCTTACATCATTGCCCCGTGAATTGATGATGGGCCCGAGGTTGCGGGCAGGCAGCCACTGTCCCTTAGCATCTTTACTGGTATAGTAAATGTCGGCCAGTCCAAAGCCGCCGATCCGGTCAGATGCAAAATATAAGGTGTCGTCATGTTGGCTCAGCGAGGGATGTGAGTCCCAGGCACCGCTGTTGATGGACGGGCCGAGGTTGCGTGCGGTGCCCCACACGCTGTCTTCCTGCATTTCTGCTACAAACAGGTCGCAGTTGCCATAGGTATCCGGCGCGTCGCAGCGCACGAAATACATCGTTTTGCCGTCTTTACTCAGGCAGGCAGAGCCTTCGTTGTATGCGGTATTAATTTCTTTGAGCGGTGCGGCCGGCTCCCATATTTCATTGTGGGCAGTGCTGAAAAATAAGTCTTCATTCTGAATGTTGTCGATGCCCTTGGGCACCACATGGCGTTTGGAAGTAAATATAAGTGTGTTGCCATCGGCCGAGAGGGCCGGGCCGTAATCAGAAAATTCTGAATTGATATAGTGGCCCATGTTGATCTTCCAATTGCGCGGGGGCGCCAGGGTATCTACTTCGCGCCGGTAATCCACCAGGTCGTAGTAGTAGTCTATGGGCACATATTGCGCCAGATTGGAGCGATTGAGTGAATCGTAAAATACCTCCAGTTCTGTCAGGTCTATGTCTTCGCGATGATGCTTCAGCACCAGTTTGTATAGAAGGCGTGCATCGCGCGCACTGCCATACAATTCTGTAAGTTTGGCAAATTGCCAAAGCAGCTCGGTGTCTTTATAAAAATTTTGTATGCCAAATTGATAGATATATTCGGCCAGGGCGGGATAGAGCTCCTGCCAGTTTTCGGCGGCTTGGTACTGCGTTATTTTGTCGAGCGCTTTTTCATTGTAGTAGTAGGGCACTTTATTGATGTTGGGAAACTCAAGTACCACGTCGATGGCCGATTGCACCTGAATGGTATCGGCAGCAACTGACTTTTTATCCCGTTTTTTGCGCGACTCTTTTTGAGAAAAAGCCTGAACGTTGATCAGTAAAATCAATGTCAAAATGCCAAACCATAATCTGCCACTATGCATCGATCTCCATTAAATAAAATGAGTGGTTTTGGGCCCTAATGGCGCTAAAGATGTCATAATTTTATTATTTATACAAGTTGCCCGACTGGTGCCGGAGATTGGCATACCGATTGCAATTTTAGCACAAGAATAAGGAATTGTTAGGGAATCATGTCATATTGACAGGAGCAAAACATTATATGAGTAGAGGCAAAAGCGAATTTTTTTCAGGCGTACAGTTAGGCGGTTTTAACGAGGAAGAATCAGGCGAATTAATACAATTGATAGCACCCGAAGAGGAGGATCAGGGTGAAGATGACAAAAGGCCCGAGAAGCTGCCGATACTCCCCATCAGAAATACCGTACTCTTTCCCGGCGTGGTGATACCCATCACCGTAGGACGCCAGAAGTCCATCAGGCTTGTTAAGAATTCCTATCGCGGCGACCGCATCATAGGTGTGGTGGCTCAGAAAAACAACAAAATTGAAGAGCCCGGTTTTGCCGATTTGTACAGCATTGGCACCGTAGCCCGCATCATAAAGATGCTCGTGCTGCCCGATGGCAATACCACCATCATCATACAAGGCAAGTACCGTTTTCGCATAGACGAGCAGATCGGCGACGAGCCTTTTATGAAGGCCAAAATTTCGGTGTTGCCCGACAACTTTCCTGATAAAAAGAAAAGAGAAACCAAGGCGCTGCTGCAGTCGCTTAAAGACGCTGCTTATAAAATCCTTCGGCTAAATCCTGAGATACCGCAAGAGGCGCAGATCGCCCTCGACAACATCGATAGCCCCAGCTTTCTCACCCATTTTCTTTCGTCCAACATCAGCGCCGATGTGAAAGATAAGCAGGAGCTGTTGGAGATAAACGATGGCGTAGAGCGCTCGACCTTGCTTCTGGAGTACATGATGAAGGACATCCAGATGCTGGAGCTGAAGCAGGAGATACAGAATAAGGTGCACTCTGACATAGACCAGCAGCAACGCGACTACTTCCTGCGCCAGCAAATAAGAATATTACAAGATGAACTGGGCAATGAAGGTCCCGATCATGAAATCAATACATTAAAAGAAAAAGCCGCCAAGAAAAAATGGCCCGAGCATGTGCAGGAGCATTTTGATAAAGAGTGCGATAAAATCATGCGCATGAATCCTGCTGCCGCCGAATATCCTGTGGCCATGAACTACGTGGAATTTTTGATAGAAATGCCCTGGGGCGAAGTGACCAAGGACAACTTCGACCTGAACCGGGCTCAGAAGATATTGGACAAAGACCACTACGGCCTAGAGAAAGTAAAGGAGCGCATGGTGGAATATCTGGCGGTACGAAAACTGAAAAATGATTTGAAAGGCCCCATTCTTTGCTTGTATGGCCCTCCGGGCGTAGGAAAAACATCTCTGGGCAAGTCGGTGGCAAAAGCGCTGAACAGGAAGTACGTGCGGATGTCGCTGGGTGGCGTACACGATGAAGCAGAAATACGTGGCCACAGAAAAACGTATGTGGGCGCTATGCCGGGCAAGATCATTCAAAACCTGAAAAAAGTGAAGACAAGCAATCCGGTATATGTGCTGGACGAGGTAGATAAGCTCAGCTCAGATTTTCGGGGCGACCCCTCCTCGGCGCTGCTGGAGGTGCTCGACCCTGAGCAAAACAATGCCTTTACAGACAACTACCTGGAGCTGGAGTATGATCTGAGCAAGGTGCTTTTCATCGCCACGGCCAATACGCTGGACACCATACAGCCTGCCCTGCGCGACAGAATGGAGATCATAGAGTTGACGGGCTACACCATAGAAGAAAAGGTGCAAATAGCCAAGCGGCACCTCGTGCCTAAGCAACGCTCCGAACATGGCCTGAAGGCGTCGGACATGAAAATGACGGAAAAGGCCATTCAAATCATCATTGAAGACTATACCCGCGAGTCGGGTGTGCGTAGCCTGGAGCGCATGATCGGCAAAGTGACACGGTATGTCGCTAAATCGGTGGCTATGGACAAAGAGTATCAACGCTCCATCACCCCGGCTACCGTGCGCGAAATACTCGGTGCGGCACCTTATGACAAAGAGATTTACGAAAACAACCACCACTCCGGCGTGGTGACCGGCCTCGCCTGGACGCAGGTGGGCGGCGAAATATTGTTTATAGAGTCGAGCCTGAGCCGCGGCAAAGGCAAGCTCACCCTCTCCGGTCAGCTTGGCGACGTGATGAAGGAGTCGGCCGTAGCGGCACTTTCTTATCTCCGCTCCAACGCCGGCAAGCTCGGCATACATTATAAAGTTTTTGAAAACTACGACTTGCACATCCATGTGCCGGCAGGTGCAGTGCCAAAAGATGGTCCGTCGGCGGGCGTCACCATGCTCACCTCGCTGGCTTCGGTATACACCCAGCGCAAGGTGAAAGCCAAGCTGGCCATGACCGGGGAGATAACGCTGCGCGGCAAAGTGCTGCCGGTAGGCGGCATTAAGGAAAAACTGCTGGCCGCCAGGCGTGCAGGCATTGAGGAAGTACTGCTGTGCGCGCGCAATCGCAAAGACGTGGAGGAAATCGATGATCAATACTTAAAAAACCTGAGCATACGCTACGTCGAAAATGTGGAAGATGTGCTCTCTATTGCGCTTACAGATGAAGTGGTGAGCGATTATGTAGAATTTGTAACGGATGATTTAAAACAGCCAATGGTCGTGTGAGTAACACCGAACCGATCGGCTTTTCTAAAAAGATAATATGCAACAAATAGCATTGGAGAAACAGGCAATGACGCCCCGGCAGATAGTAGACGAACTGAATAAATACATCATAGGGCAAAATGATGCCAAGAAGAACGTGGCCATTGCGATGAGAAACCGCTGGCGCCGAATGCACGTGCAGAGCGAGATAAAAGGCGAGATTATCCCCAACAACATATTGATGATCGGTGCCACGGGCGTAGGCAAAACAGAGATCGCCCGGCGTATCGCCAAAATCGCCGACGCGCCATTCGTAAAGGTAGAGGCGTCGAAATTTACCGAAGTGGGCTATGTAGGCCGCGACGTGGAGAGCATGGTGCGCGATCTGGTAGAGCACAGCGTGAATCTGGTGAAGACGAGGATGAAAGAGGATGTGCGCGAAAAGGCGGAGCAGATTGTGGAAAACATCATACTCGATGCACTAATTCCACCCATGAAGCCAGGACCGGTCCGCAACGGCTCCGGCACCGGTGAAGGCGAAGACGTAGCCACGCTCACCGATGCTGAGCTCAACGAAAAAACCAGAGAACGCTTTCGCGAAAAAATACGCAATGGCGAGTTGGAAGATCGAAAGATTGAAATAAACGTGCGCCAGCCCAATGCATCCGGCGTAGGCATGATCGGCGGTGGCATGATGGACGAATCCACCATGATCAACCTGCAGGAAATGATGGGCAACATACTGCCGAAAAAAGCCAAAAAGCGCAAAGTCACCATCGCGGAGGCCAGAAAGCTGCTGCTGGAAGATGAAACATCGCGCCTCATCGATATGGATGAAGTAAAGGACGAGGCGATTACAAAAGCTGAAAACACGGGCATCATATTCATCGATGAAATAGATAAAATAGCCAGCCGCACCAACAAAGGTGGAGGTGGCGGCCCCGACGTGAGCCGCGAAGGTGTGCAGCGCGACCTGTTGCCTATAGTAGAAGGCAGTACAGTGAACACCAAATATGGATTGATCCGTACCGATCACGTTTTATTCATAGCTGCCGGGGCATTTCATGTGTCCAAGCCGTCAGACCTTATCCCCGAGCTGCAGGGGAGGTTCCCCATACGTGTAGAGCTGGAAAACCTGACGCAGGATGATTTTGTACGCATACTGACGGAGCCAAAGAATGCTCTCACCAAACAATATATAGCCCTTTTTGAAGCAGAGAACGTATCACTTACCTATCACGACAGCGCCATTGGGGCCATAGCCGAGCATGCTTTTGCCATCAATATGGAAGTGGAAAATATTGGGGCCAGAAGGCTGCACACCGTCATGAGCAAAATCCTCAACGACTTTTTGTTTGATGTGCCCGATGTGATCGGAGAAAATGCAAAGATCGAGATCACCCGTGCGCTGGTGGATGAAAAACTGGCCGGACTGGTGAAAAACAAAGACCTCAGCCAGTATATTCTTTAAGGCTGAATGGTTTTTTCGGATAATCGAAAAACAGCAGCTCACCTTTCCCGCGAACCACCCCCGACCAGTCATTGGCCGGAAATGCCATACCGGCGATGCCGCTGGTTGGAACGTTTTCGATACGAGTGCTGCAGAGCGTATTTACAGCTTCCGTAAGGCCGGGATTGTGCCCGAATAGCATGAGCTTGTGCACATGCGGTGGTGTCGATTGCACTATGCGAATGATATCCGTCACCGAAGCCAGGTACAAATTGGTCTCTTTCACAATATCTTCTTTGGCAAAGCCCAGCGATTGGCCAATGATTTTCGCTGTGCTCCATGCGCGCTTTGCCGGGCTAGCCACCAGCATGTCGGGGCGTGCGTTGGCAGTCGCCAGCCGATGGCCCATCTCCGGTGCATCCTGTTCGCCTCGTGGGTTGAGCGGACGCTCAAAGTCGATCAGTTGCGGGTCGTCCCAGCTCGATTTGGCATGTCGCACGAGGTATAGTATTTTCATGTTTATCGTAGTTGTAGATGGTAAGTATCGCGTTGTAAAATGCCAAAGGTTGACACAGGGCGGTTACGGAGCTTGCGGAGGCTCATCAGCGGCCGATATGCTTCCAATCCCAGATATTTTTCGCACAATTTCCCGTGGTCTTCCGTGGTATTTTATTCCTCCAATGCCCGAAATGGTGGCTTTCAGGTAGTCGGTTACAAAGATTTCCGCACCGCCAATACCACTGAGTGATATCTCGCACCTTTCCGTCTCCAGGTTGTTGGCGGCAAGTCCGCCCGCCCCGCTAATGTCGGTGTTCTGCTGTCGTGCATATCCATTCAACTCCGCAGCACCGGCGCCGGAGAGTTCCAAATTCAGCAAATCGACGTTTACATTGAGCTGTAAGCTTCCGGCGCCGGAAAGCGCCACAGTAAGTTGTTCGCTTCGTATGATCCCCTCGCTGCTTACGGCCGATGCGCCGTCTACCGCTACATGCTCCAGCCCGGTGTGCAGCACGTCAATGGCAATACCTTCTGTGCCTTTCAAGGTGCGTATGCTGTTGATGTACAGCCGGTCATTGTTCACTTCTACATTGATGAAATCAAGCAGGTTTTCATCCGTCCTTATCCGCACACCCTGCTCATCCGACTCCCTCAGGTGCACTTCATAGTTCCCCCCGATCACTACCTGACGAAAGGATGGCACAGGGATGCTTTTTTCGGTGATTTCACCATTGCCTTGCTCCAGATGCAGATCGCAAGAAGCGAGGATGAGCGGCAGGGTGGGCAGGATTATTTTGAGTAGGCAAGAGAGGCTAGGCGACATAGTCAAAAGTGTAATTTCAGCCGAATTTAAGCATTTGACAGCATCTTCAACGGCTGTCCAAGCAATTTCACAATTAATTGTGAATTTCTCTGGCTTGGCGTATTTTTGCCGTTCATTTCAAAAATCCGCCATGCAAAGGGATACCACCATTTTTAACCTTATTGAAAAAGAAAAAGCCCGCCAGGAAGATGGTATAGAGCTCATAGCGTCAGAGAATTTTGCCTCCAAGCAGGTGATAGAAGCCATGGGCACCGTACTGACCAATAAATATGCAGAGGGCCTGCCGGGCAAGCGTTACTACGGTGGCTGTGAGGTGGTAGATGAAATTGAAGATTTGGCACGAGACCGCGCAAAGCAACTTTTTGGTGCTGAGTGGGTAAACGTGCAGCCGCACTCCGGCGCTCAGGCCAATGCGGCGGTGATGCTGGCGGTGTTGCAAGCCGGCGATGCTATTTTGGGTTTTGACCTCTCCCACGGTGGTCACCTCACACACGGCTCTCCGGTCAATTTTTCAGGAAAGCTTTATAAGCCGTCTTTTTATGGCGTGGAGCGCGATAGTGGCGTCATCGATTACGATAAAGTAGAGGCAACAGCAAAGAAGGAGCAACCCAAACTCATCATCTGCGGGGCGTCTGCCTACAGCCGCGACTGGGATTATGAACGCCTGCGCGACATAGCCGATGCGGTAGGGGCTTTGCTCATGGCAGATATTGCACACCCGGCAGGCCTTATTGCCCGCGGGCTGCTCAACGACCCTTTGGAATATTGCCACATCATAACCACCACCACGCATAAAACACTGCGCGGCCCGAGGGGGGGCATGATTATGATGGGCGAGGATTTCGAAAATCCGTTTGGACTGAAAACGCCCAAGGGATCACTGAGAATGATGTCGTCGCTGCTCGACTCCGGTGTATTTCCGGGTACACAGGGCGGGCCACTCGAGCATGTGATAGCCGCCAAGGCGGTGGCCTTTCAGGAGGCGCTCTCCGATGAATACATGGATTACGTGGTGCAGGTGAAGAAAAATGCAGCCAGCATGGCCGATGCATTTACCAATATGGGGTACCACATCATAAGTGGCGGCACCGATAATCACCTCATGCTGATCGACCTGCGCTCCAAAGGCACGGACATTTCCGGAAAAGATGCCGAAGATGCGCTGATCAAAGCAGACATCACCATCAACAAAAATATGGTTCCCTTCGACGACCGCTCTCCGTTCGTGACCTCGGGTATACGGGTAGGCACGGCCGCCGTCACTACGCGTGGAATGAAGGAAGCAGATATGCGCCGTATTGCTGAGCTGATCGATGAAGTGCTCAGTCATAAAAACGATGAAGCCAAACTATCTGCCATAAAGTCTGAGGTGAACCGCTGGATGAAGGATTTCCCGCTATATAAATAAAATGCATATACCTGAGGGGAGAATAGTGCGATGAGCAATGAACGGGAAATGAGTTTTTTGGATCACCTGGAGGAGCTGCGGTGGCATATTGTGCGGTCGCTCATTGCTATCCTGGTGTTTGCAGTCATTGCATTTTTGGCCAAGTCTATCATTTTCGGCATCATCATACTGGGCCCCAGCCGGGCCGATTTCTGGACGTACCGCATGTTTTGCCACTTGGGTCAAATGACCGGCACAGATGCATTTTGTATTGATGATCTGCCCTTCATTATACAGAACCGGCGCATGACGGCCCAATTTACCCTGCACCTCACCTCTTCCTTTGTGATCGGCCTTATATGTGCTTTTCCTTATACTTTTTGGGAACTTTGGCGCTTCATAGGCCCCGGCCTGTACCCCAATGAGCGCAACCTCACCCGCGGTGCAGTGTTCTTTGTAAGCCTTTTGTTTCTGAGCGGCATTATGTTTGGCTATTTTGTAGTAGCGCCCATCTCCATCAATTTTCTGTCGCACTACCAGCTCGACCCGAGCATTTTGAATGAAATCGATATATCGTCCTACATCTCCACGCTCATTATGATCGTGCTCGCATGCGGCATTATGTTTCAATTGCCTGTGGTGGTCTTTTTCCTTACCAAGGCGGGTATAGTGACACCTACCTTTCTGAAGACGTATAGAAAACATGCCATAGTGCTCATGTTGGCATTGTCGGCCATTCTCACCCCACCCGACATTATGAGCCAAATGCTCATGTGCGTACCGCTTTTGTTTTTATATGAAATAAGCATAATGATTGCCAGGGCGGTGTACCGGCAAGAAAAAGAAAAGCTCGAAGAAGCCTTGCGATAGCCGGCAATCATACATAAAACCCAACTTACCTGTAACATGGATGACCTGAGGAATATGAAAATAGCAGTAGGCAGCGACCACGCCGGACTGGAAATAAAGAGCCACGTGCTCACCTGGCTAAAGGGCAAAATGGCTTCTGTAAAAGACTTCGGCACCAACTCTTCAGACTCCACCGACTATCCCGATTATGCACATGCTGTGGCTTCGGCAGTAGAGCAGGGTGAATATGAGCTGGGTGTGCTGGTATGTGGCACCGGCATAGGTGTGGACATTACCGCTAACAAGCACCAGGGTATTCGCTCGGCGCTGGTTTGGAATAAAGACATCGCCAAATTGGCCAGAAGCCACAACAACGCTAATATTTTAAGTCTGCCAGGGCGCTTTATAGATATCAAAACGGCCGATGAAATTCTTGAGATTTTCTTCAGTACCAAATTTGAAGGTGGCCGCCATCAAAACAGGATAGATAAGATAAGGTGCGGTTAGTCGATTTTTACTCGTTGTAAATTGCATTGAATCAAATTCCTCCTTCACTTCCCCGGGCGTTTTCCATACGGCGCAAAGCCTGCCTGGCTATTCGGGCGATCGAAGTACATACACCGCAGGATCGGCACTTCGCTTAATGTACATGCTTTGCAGTTGCGGTATTTTCTCAAAAACACCTTCCATGATGTTGTGATGATCGATGATCCTTTGCGGCTTATCAGCCAGGAAATGATCGTGAATGGCGATGAGGTTGTCATAATAATTGAGACGGCCCAGTTGCAGCGATGAAAGCTGCCAATCGAGATAGGGCGTCGCCAACCGCGCCTGTTGATACGGCACCATGTCCTGACCCAGCACCAGCAGGCGATCATCTGGCCGATTGGGCATACTGCCGGCGTCGGGCAGCAGCAGGGTTTGCACATCCACCAGCCTGTTCAGGCCGAATATTGAAAATACCGGACCGTATAGCATTAGGAGCATGACTACGGCAAAGCCCGCAAAGATGCCTTCCCTTTTCAGAGCCCTCCTGATGAGTAAGAAAAAGTGTGTGAGAAAAAAAGCAGCAGCAGGCACGAAGATGATGAAATAGCTGCCGGAGTGTGCGCTGTACACAAACCAGCCCAATGTGCCGATCACGAGATAAATGAGAAAAATACTCTGTATCCTCACCTGGTAATTGATGTAGCTTGGATAGTTCAAAACAGACAATATGCCCCACATCACCAGCAAGGCTGGTACCACTATAATCGCAATAATGCTGCGAGAATCAAGAAACTGATAGGTTTCACTTTTAAACAGCCCTGTGAAAAAAGCCACTTGCAATTCCTCAGAGTGGCCGCCCAGGTAGTAAAACATCCACAGCAGAAGAAAGACAAAAAACACCCCGTAGATCAGCAGCAGGTATCGGCGGGGAATGGTGGTCGTATAGAAAAGCAGCCCAAGGGCAAAAGCAATGAGAAACAGCACATAAGGCAAAAAGAAAAGTGAGGCTATGCCGCTGAATATGCCGATGTTGAGCAGGTTTACATCATTTTTTTGCCGCGTTTCCAAATGCGCAAATAGGCTGTTGGCCGCCATCAGCCAGAAGGTCATGCCCAGCAGCTCAGGCGACGGGTACATGGTGTCGAAGATGAGCTGGCCCAGCAGAATATAAATGAGCGCAGGCACATAGCTGTTTTCATTATACGCCTTGCGCTGAATAAGGAAAGTGTTGAAATAGGCCGCCTGAAAGAAAAACACCAAAAAGCCAAGCCATTGGTAGGCGAGGTGCGAGCGCCCGAAAAGCTCATGCAGGCACCAGTAGAGTAAGGAGGAAAGTGGCCCGGTATGGTCCCACACACTTACATACATAGGTCCGCCAGCGCTTAGCTTCTCACCGATTACCATCCATTTCAGTTCCTGCACCGTGATAAGGCCATCGCTGAAAATAAAAGGCAACCGAACGATCAGAAGCAAAAAGAAAATTATGACTAAGCGGTAGGGGTCATTAATTCTAAAATAGCGTAACAATCGTATATTTGTCGTTAACCAGGTGTCACATTTTGCCGCCTAAAATAGCGGTTTGCCTGGCTCTTTATCAAACTTCCAATTGAAATAATCGCTATGGAAAGCACACGACAGCGCAAATATGCCAGGCTGGTTCAAAAGGAATTGGGCGAGATTATACAGAGAGATCAGAAAGGTCTGTTTCATCACAACATGATATCGGTGACGGAAGTAAGCATGAGCCCCGACCTCTCTGTGGCCAAGGTGTTTCTGAGCATTGTGTTGGAAAAGGACAAGGAAGCCATTTTTCAGGCCATAGAAGACAACAAGAAGGAGATAAGGCTCATGTTGTCAAAGCGCATTGGTAAGCAGGTGCGCCGAATACCGGAGCTTATCTTTTACCTCGACCGCGGCGCCGAGCATGCCGACGAGATGCAAAAAATCTTCAACAAACTGAATATTCCCCCGGCGGAAGACGATAGCGACACTCAACCTTGAACCTCCCTTTTTTTATAGCGCGGCGATACTTTCTTTCTAAAAAGAAAAAGAACTTCATCAATGTCATTTCCATCATTTCGATGTTTGTGGTGGCGGTGGGCACAGCAGCGCTGGTGATCGTACTGTCGGTTTTCAACGGCATGGAAGATCTCATCCGCTCCTTGCACGGCTACTTCGATCCTGAGCTGAAAATTGAGGCCTATGCCGGCAAATCGTTTCCGGTGAGCGATCAGTTCATTGATTCTATACGTCACGTGCCCGGCGTAGCCATCGTAACGGAGGTAATAGAAGACAACGCCTACCTGCGCTACAAAAACGCCGAAATGGTGGTGAAGGTGAAAGGTGTGCAAGACAATTTCGTAGACCACCACCGGCTGGATGAACGCATACGGCTTGGCGAAATGAAGCTAAGGGAAAATGGCGTTCCCTATGCCGTGATAGGCCAGGGCGTGGGCTACACGCTCAACATTGTGAAGCTGAACGATCTGTACACGCTGCAATTTTACTATCCGCGGCGAAAGCGCGTGAGTGGTTTCAATCCTACCCAACTTACCAATCAGAAGTCAATCCTCATCGGTGGCATATTCGCCATAGAGAAACAGTACGATGCCAGCTACGCATTTGTGCCGCTCGACTTTGCGGCCGATCTGATGGAATACGAAAACCGCCGCACCTCTCTTGAAATAAAAGTCGCCGATGGCTTCAGCGCCAATAGTGTGCAAAAAGAGCTGAAAGATTTGCTTGGTGCCCGATTTGAAGTGCTCAATCGCGACGAGCAGCACAGCAGCCTGCTCAAGGCCATAAAGGTGGAAAAGCTTTTTGTCTATATCGCGTTCACGTTCATTCTGGCCGTATCGTCTTTCAACATTTTCTTTTCCCTTACCATGCTCGCCATCGACAAGAAAAAAGACATCGCCGTGCTCTACGCCATGGGCGCCACACGCAGCATCATCAAAAAAATTTTTCTGGCAGAAGGCGCCATCATTTCACTTTCAGGCGCCATAGTGGGCCTGCTGGCGGGCCTGCTCATCTGTGTGGTGCAGCAGCAATTTGGCCTGGTTTCTATGGGCATGAACACCGCCGTGCTCGATGCGTACCCGGTCAAGATACAGTTCCCGGATTTTTTCTATACCGCAGTGAGCATCATCCTCATTACGCTGGCCGCATCTTACCGGCCGGCTTCCATTGCCACCAAAGTAGAAGTACGCGATACCATCTAGCGCCGATTATTATATTTAGATGAAGCTCTTTGATATGTACTATTTTTTATAAAATAATTTATAGTTTTGCCGCGCTATAAAATTTAAAGAAACCAAACAACCACCACCATGAAAATAGCAGTAGTAGGCACCGGATATGTGGGCCTGGTGACGGGTACATGTTTTTCTGAACTGGGAAATCATGTTACCTGCGTCGACATTGATGAAGACAAGGTGAACAGGCTAAAGAATGGCCAAATTCCCATTTACGAGCCAGGTCTCGAAGTGCTTTTTGAGCGCAACGTTCAGCATGGCCGCCTCAAGTTTACCACCGACCTTGCCGAGGGGGTCAAGGGTGCCAAAGTCATCTTTCTGGCACTGCCCACACCACCAGGAGAAGATGGCTCTGCCGATCTCAAATACATTTCGAAAGTGGCCGACGATCTGGGCCCCTTGCTTACGGAATATACCGTAGTGGTCGATAAGAGCACAGTGCCGGTGGGCACGGCCGAAAAAGTGCGCGACAGAATAGCGGCCAATGCCACTTCGGATTTCGACGTGGTATCAAACCCGGAATTTTTGCGCGAAGGTGTAGCGGTCGATGATTTCATGAAGCCCGATCGTGTGGTAGTAGGCACCACATCGCTCAAGGCCACTTCGGTGATGGATGCGCTCTATGCCCCGCTGGTGCGCCAGGGCAACCCCATCATTTTTATGGATGAGCGCTCCGCTGAGCTGAGTAAATACGCTGCCAACGCCTTTCTAGCCACCAAAATCACCTTTATGAACGAAATAGCCAACCTGTGCGAAAAGTTGGGCGCCAATGTAGACGACGTGCGCAAAGGCATAGGCACCGACAGCCGCATTGGCAAGCGCTTTCTCTTTGCCGGCATCGGCTATGGCGGCAGTTGCTTCCCCAAAGATGTACAGGCCCTGGCCAAGTCGTCTGCCGACGCCCAGTACGATTTCCGCATACTGAGGTCTGTCATGGAAGTGAATCAACATCAAAAGACGCAGCTCATCGAAAAGATGAAGCAACACTTCGGCTCCCTGCAAGGGCTCACCATTGCCATGTGGGGATTGGCTTTTAAACCATATACCGACGACATACGCGAAGCACCGTCCATATACAACATACAATCTCTCACCGATGAAGGTGCCAAAGTAGTAGCCTATGACCCGGAAGCGGCAGAGAATATGCAAAAGCTTATGGGCGACAAGGTGTGCATAGTGGAAGATGAATACAAGGCGCTGGAAGGCGCCGACGCCCTGATGATCATGACGGAATGGCCCAATTTCAGGCAGCCGCAGTTTGAGCAAATGGCGGAAAAAATGAAAAATAAACTGATCTTTGACGGCAGGAACTTGTATCCTACCGATCAAATGGAAAAATTAGGTTTCACATACTACAGCATAGGCAGAAAAGAAATTCATGGATAGAAAACGTGTATTGATCACCGGGGCAGCCGGCTTTTTGGGTTCGCATCTCTGCGACCGCTTTATCGACGAAGGCTTTGAAGTGATTGGGATGGACAACCTCATTACCGGCGACCTGCGCAACATCGAGCATTTGTTCAAGCTGCCCCAATTCGTCTTTTACGATCACGATGTGTCCAACTTTGTGCATGTGCCCGGCCACCTCGACTATATTTTGCACTTCGCTTCTCCGGCCAGCCCGATCGATTATTTGAAAATCCCCATTCAAACGCTGAAAGTAGGCTCGCTGGGTACGCACAACCTGCTCGGCCTGGCCAAAAGCAAGAATGCGCGGATACTCGTGGCCTCCACCTCAGAGGTATACGGCGACCCGCACGTGCACCCGCAGACGGAAGATTACTGGGGCAACGTAAATCCGGTGGGGCCGCGCGGTGTGTACGATGAGGCCAAGCGCTTTCAGGAAGCCATCACTATGGCATACCATACTTTTCATAAGGTAGAAACGCGCATGGTGCGCATCTTCAATACCTACGGCCCACGCATGCGCCTGAATGACGGCCGCGTGCTGCCGGCATTTATCGGGCAGGCCCTGCGGGGGGAAGATCTTACCGTGTTTGGCGACGGCAGCCAGACGCGTTCATTTTGCTATGTGAGCGACTTGATAGAAGGCATATACCGGCTTTTGCACAGTGACTACGCCGGCCCGGTGAACATCGGCAATCCGAGTGAGATCACGATCAAGGAATTTGCCGATGAGATCATCAAACTCACCAACACCACGCAAAAGGTGGTGTACAAGCCCCTGCCCAAAGACGATCCTACCCAGCGCCGCCCGGATATATCACTGGCCCAAAAGCTGCTGGGTTGGGAGCCTCAGGTGAGCAGGGAAGAAGGCTTAAAAATCACCTATGATTATTTTAAGTCGCTTTCGAAAGCAGATTTGTATAAAACCGATCACAACAACTTTGAGAAATACATTAAGCGCTAAGCTTTTTTTGCCGGTGTGGCACGCGAGTGTGTTCAACTAAATAATGACTGAAGACATGAAAAAAATACTGATCACCGGAGGTGCCGGTTTTATTGGTTCACATGTGGTGCGGCTATTTGTCAATCATTATCCCCAATACCAGATCGTAAATCTGGACAAGCTCACTTACGCCGGCAACCTGGAAAACCTTCGCGATGTAGAGCGAAAATCAAATTATCGTTTCGTACGGGGCGACATACAGGACGGAGGTTTCATCTTTGAACTTTTTCGTCAGGAGCGATTTGATGGCGTCATACATCTGGCGGCAGAGTCGCATGTCGACCGCTCCATCGCTAACCCTATGGAATTTATACTCACCAATGTAGTGGGCACCGTAAACCTGCTCAATGCCGCCAAAGAACTATGGCGCGAAGAGCAGGAAGATAAACGGTTCTATCACGTGTCGACCGACGAAGTATACGGATCGCTGGGCGACAGCGGCTTCTTTACTGAGCAGACACCGTACGACCCTCAGTCGCCTTATTCAGCATCTAAGGCGGGTTCCGATCATTTTGTGCGCGCTTATGGCAATACGTACGGGCTGCCGGTGATCATCTCTAATTGCTCCAACAACTACGGGCCCAACCAATTTCCCGAAAAGCTCATTCCGCTCTTCATCAACAACATACGACAGAACAAGCCGCTGCCCGTATACGGCAAGGGCGACAATGTGCGCGATTGGCTCTATGTGGAAGATCACGCTGTGGCCATCGATCTGTTGTTTCACCAAGGCACCCTTGGCCATACCTACAACATCGGCGGCTTTAACGAGTGGAAAAACCTGGACTTGATAAAAACCCTGTGCAAGGTGATGGACGAAAAGTTGGGCAGGGCTCCGGGCACTTCCGAAAAATTGATCACTTATGTGAAGGACAGGGCCGGCCACGACCTGCGCTATGCCATTGATGCTTCAAAGATCATGAACCAGCTCGGCTGGGAGCCTTCCCTCCAATTTGAAGAAGGAATAGCCAAAACCATCGACTGGTATCTGGCCAATGAGTCATGGCTGG
The DNA here is from genome assembly GCA_964596645.1 of uncultured Roseivirgaceae bacterium. Classification (GTDB taxonomy): domain Bacteria; phylum Bacteroidota; class Bacteroidia; order Cytophagales; family Cyclobacteriaceae; genus CAVQEK01. The sequence goes on along the minus strand of CAZQVB010000001.1, from coordinate 194,592 downwards.
AAAATATTACCTCCGGGGAGTATCAAAATTATTATAAAGAACAGTACGGCAACAGATAGTCGCGCCCACTTCTTTGGGCTCAGGCTTTATTAATTTTTTATAGAATGAAAGGAATTATTCTGGCCGGTGGTTCCGGCACGCGTTTGCACCCCATCACGTTGGCCATCAGCAAGCAGCTGATGCCTGTCTTCGACAAGCCAATGATTTACTATCCGCTTTCCACACTGATGATGGCCGGCATACGGGAGATACTGATCATATCGACCCCGCACGACATGCCGCTGTTTCAAAAGCTGCTTGGTGACGGTCGGCAGGTGGGTTGCCGGTTCACCTACGCCATTCAGGAAGTGCCCAACGGCCTGGCCCAGGCTTTTGTGATTGGTCGCGACTTTATCGGCGACGACAAAGTGGCCCTTATACTGGGCGACAACATCTTCTATGGCAGCGGTTTGTCGGAGTTGCTACAGGCCAACAGCGATCCGGATGGCGGCGTAGTATTTGCCTACCACGTGCAAGATCCCGAGCGCTATGGCGTGGTGGAGTTTGACCAGCACAACGTAGCCATTTCCATAGAAGAGAAGCCCGACAAGCCCAAATCGAACTTTGCTGTACCTGGCCTGTACTTCTACGACAACTCTGTGGTAAACATAGCAGCCGAACTAAAGCCGAGTAAGCGGGGCGAATACGAGATCACCGACGTAAACAAAGAATATCTCAAACGCAGCACACTGAAAGTGGGCATTCTCGATCGCGGTACGGCCTGGCTCGATACGGGTACCTTCAACTCACTGATGCAGGCAGGCACCTTTGTGCAGGTGATAGAAGAGCGGCAAGGGCTCAAGATCGGCTGTATAGAAGAGGCGGCCTATCGGCAGAAATTTATATCGAAGGAGCAACTGGAGGAAATAGCACGGCCGCTGCTCAAAAGCGGCTATGGTGCCTATCTGATGCAACTTGTGCAGGACCAGGCTTAGCCACTTACTTTTTGTTGGCACAGTTATCAATGGCTACACCAACGATCGGATACAAAGATGGCCATGCATTTGAAAGCCTTAGGTTTTATTTTAGCGTTGTGCATGTGTGCATGCGGAGAGGATGAGGCCGATGCGCCGGCAGGCAATGACTATCGCTTTGAAGATGGGTTTGAAACTGCCGGCAATGCGATAAATGAATTATTTCCTGCCAATGGCACGCGGTGGTCTGCCATACAGCAGGCCAATCCGGCCAATGCCACCAACGCTATTTCACTCACCAGTCAATACTTTACGGAAGGCCAGACTGGGCTCCATATCCTGGCGCAGCCGTCCGATTCGAAGTTGTCGAAAATGGATATTGAAAAGAATGGATTCAAGGCAGCCTCGGGCGATAAAGTGACCATTGCGGCTAAGTTTTACATCAAAGGCAACCAATCTCTGGACAACCTGCTGCTCATCGACCTGGAATGCTGTTCTTGCTGGGATCCTCATTCCGGCGCCGAAAATCAGTGCCCTGGTGTACGGCTGAAGTTGTCTGGTGAGTATCTTTCCATAGAAAGGGGCAAAATTTCTGCAAGCACCATCCGTCAGACGCAAGTAGCCCTGCCTCGCAATGAGTGGGTACACGTACAGTGGGAAATGACCCTTTCCGACACAGACACAGGGGAAAACAGGCTGCTCATTGACGGCATATTGGTGATCGATCAGGCGGCGATGAATATGCCCAATGCCCGGATTTTTAAAGAGGCGTACGCCGATGCCGGCATAGCGTTCGAGCTGCAAGAGCCGGTATTTTATGAACGCGTACAGGTTGGCGTCACAGCCAACCCAACGACCAACCAGGCAGAACTTTTTGTGGACGATTTTTCTATAGCCATAGAATCGATAAAATAGGCTGCCTTCATTCTATAATTTATGCGACCGTGTGTTCGGCAAATGCGGCAGAACAATAATGGTTTCGCCGCTTCTTTCCTTGTTTTTATTATTCCCGATGAGGCACGGCAGTACTGGCAGGTATGCGCAGCACAAAGACAGAGCCTTGTTGCGGTGGTCGCCTCAGCTCGATAGTTCCGCCCAGCATTTTGGCCATGGCTTGTGCGTTGCTGAGGCCCAGGCCCACGGCACTTTCCCCGGCAGTGGGTAGGGGAGAAAGCTTTTTGAAGCGTTCATACAGTCCGGCTTCCTCTTCTTCTTTTATACCTTCACCTTCGTCGGCCACGCTTACTTCGCAGTAGCCGTCGACTATTTCGGCCGAAATACGGATGGTCTTTCCTGCTTTAGAAAACTTCGAGGCATTGGAAAAGAGATTTTCCAGCACCCGCGATACCAGGAACTCGTCCGATTGTATCACTACTTCGTCCAGGCCTTGCATGTCAATATGTTGATTTTTTAATTGCAGCCGCTGGCTGATGGGCCTGAGTGCCAGATTGGCTGCCGTACCGATGGATACGCTGCCCATCGAGACTTCCATATCTTCGAAATCTATCTCGCGCATATCGCGCAGGTTTTGAATGCTTTCCAGTCCGCTGAGTATCGTCAGGTGCATAGAACGCACATATTCGGCAGACTCGCCCTCTATAGGCCCGGCCGTCATTTCAAACAACTGCAGCAGGGCATACACCCGGTTGAACGGCGAGCGTATGTCGTGGGCGATCAACTTGAGCAAGCTGTATTTTTCTTCTTTTAGTTGCGCCACTTCTTGCTGTAGCCGTTTCAGTTCTTCCCGCATGTGTTGGTTTTTTTTGTAAAACTAAAACGAAAGTATAATTGCCGGCGGGCCAGGAAATTTTATTGCGCATTTCCAGTGGCATGAATTGGCCAATTGCACCGCACAGATCGGCCGCTGCTAAAGCCCAATGATTGGCCAACTCTTGAAAAATGAATAGTTTTGTTGAGTTTCTTTCTGCCACTTTACCTTTATTTTTTTTCATGGAACAAGTAGAACTCGACAAGCTGCGCAGGCAGATCAACGAATACGATGACAAACTGCTCGATATACTCAACGAGCGCATGAATGTGGTAAGGGAGGTAGGCAAACTGAAACAAGCCAACAAATCGGCAATCTATCGGCCCGAGCGCGAAAAAGAGATCATCGACCGCCTGTGCAAGCGAAGCAATGGCCTGCTCAAGCGCTCGGCCATCGAGGCTATTTTTCTTGAGATATTTGCCATCAGCCGCAATCTGGAGCTGCCCGAAATGATCGCCTACCTGGGCCCCGAAGGCAGCTTTACCCATCAGGCTGCCGAGAGTCGCTTTGGCGCCATGAGCGAGTACATCGCCCTGGAGTCTATACGGTCTGTATTTGAGGCGGTAGAGACCGAGCGGGCCAGGTTTGGGGTGGTGCCGCTGGAAAACAACCAGGAAGGCATCGTGAGCGAAACTATAGACCTGCTGGGTAAAACCTCATTGCAGATCACCGCAGAAATCCCCCTGCCCATCCATTTTGCCTTTGCCACCAAATGCGAGCACCTGCGCGATGTAAAGAAAATTTACAGCCGCGATATTGGCTTTTTGCAGTGTCGCAAGTTTATCGACGATTCATTTGCCGATCACAAGGTGGAGCTGATCCCGGTTAATTCTACTTCCAAAGCGGTGATGATAGCGCTGGAAGAGCCAGGCAGTGCCGCCATGTGCTCTCACATAGCCGCCAAGCTGTACCAGCTGCCCATACTGTTCGACAATGTGGAGGATTCCTCCGACAATTTCACCCGCTTCCTCATCATTGGAAAAGATATGAAAAACCAGCGCAGCGGCACGGATAAAACCAGCCTGCTGGCCCGTACCCAGGACAAGCCCGGCAGCCTGATGCTGCTCTTGCAGGACTTCTACGAGCAGGGCATCAACATTACCAAGCTGGAAAGCCGTCCGGCCAAGCGGGGCAAAGCGTTCAAATATTTGTTTTACCTGGACATTGACGGCCACCTCGATGACGAACCGGTCAGTAAAGTGTTTGATAAGCACCGCAATGCCATCAAGTGGCTCGGCTCATACGTAAAGCTGTGCTGATACAGAAAGATCATAAGCATGCTAAAAATTGATTGTATGAAAAATATCCTTCTTCTCATATTGCTCTGTGCCTGCATAAGTGCAGGATGTGCCCAGAAAAATGATTATTACCTCATCACGCTGCATACGGAGTTTGGCGAAATAAAAATGGTGCTGTACGATCAGACGCCACGCCACAAAGAAAACTTCCTGAAGCTGGCCCGCAGCGGCGCGTACGACTCTACTACTTTTCACCGCATCATCAAAGATTTTATGATACAGGGAGGCGATGTAATGGCAAAGCCGGGCTACGAAGGCAGCGAATACACCATACCGGCCGAGTTTGTCGACACACTGATACACTACAGGGGTGCAGTAGCGGCTGCCCGGCAAAGCGACCAAATGAACCCAAAGCGGGCATCCAGCGGCTCGCAATTTTATATAGTACAAGGCAGGGTGTGGTCGGCCCGGGAGCTCACTACTGATATGAAAAAAGTAAATCAGTATATTCCAAAGCTGGCCGAGGTGCCCGGCTACCAGGGCGTCATCGACACGCTCAATGCGCTGTACTACGGTGCCGGTATGGAGGCCTTTAATGATAAAATGTTCGAGTTGGTGCCCGTAATGGAGGAGCGGTTTGGCATATCATTCAGCGTGCCCTATTCCAAGGAGCGGCTTCAGCTATACACCACGCTCGGCGGCCAGCCACACCTCGACGACACCTACACCGTATTTGGCCGCGTGGTGGAAGGCATGGATGTGGTGGACAAGATCGCTGCAGTGATCACCGGCCCCGGTGACAAGCCCAGAGAAGATGTGCCCATGACGGTGGAGGTAGAAGCCATGCCGAAGAAAAAGCTACAGAAAAAATACCCCTGGCCTTACTGAGACGGGTAGAGGGTCGGTGAGGCAGTGGGGTTTTATCGCTGATTGTTTTTACCAAAAAAGACAAAGAAAGAAAATGCACACTGCGGGCTAGGCAATTTCTTACTCTTTGTTACAAGCCGTGGGGTTTATTCATACCCATGGCTTTTTTTTGACTTGAAGGAGAATACTGGTGAGCTGGTGTATTTAAAATATTTCAGGTATTGGACAACAATGAGTATATTTTTCTTACATTGTTTATGTTATACTCCAACCACCAAATAAGAAAAATATGAAACACGTACTACGCTCTCTCTCTCTCTCTCTCTCTCTCTCTTATTACTGCTTTCTAAATCAGCTTTTGCTCAAGAGTCGCTTCCGCTGATGCCCGACCTGAATAAGGTGTTGCATTATGACGCTGCACATGCCTATGATGATCCAACCGTTATGGTATTGTCACGACGCACGCATAATGAGATGAGCTCACGGCTGTTGACAGTACATGAAGGCGAACGTTTTTCCGTAGAGGTACAAGCACATTATACGGTAAAAAATGACAACTGGCTCAGGTTTGTATCCGGAGCCACCGGTTTGGGGTTGGTTGTTTCGCCGTTAGTAAAGACGGATATGACCCCGAACGGCCAAGATGCTGCCAACTCACCCAAAAGGTCCGCCTCGCCATTGGTCGGAGTAGCGCTCATCACTGCGCCATCCTGGATAAAAGCAATGGATGGCCAAAGAAAACACAAGAACAAGGTTAAAAATGGAGCCTCTGTGCCCGATGCCTACATCTACTATAAGTTATTTGACCAGACTGGCAAGCTCATCGAACAATCTGAAGCGGTGATAACGCGTGAAGCAAAGGACGCCTGGAAGCAACTAAAATTAAATACCGAGGTTCAGCATGATGGGTTTCTCGAGGTTGGTATTCGCAACTATAGTCGTCGTGCTGTGTATGTCGATGCCTTAAAGCTGGATATTTTTACCAAACCTCAGTTACAATTGGCTGATAGCCTAAGCATATTTCCTCGAACGCCAGGTGACCTGGACGATGAGCCTGCGGTATCACAAAGTAATAATGAAAGCAAGTATGACCCTACAGACATGGAAGAGTTCGGCGAGGATAGCGGTACGGGCAAAGGAGGTGATGCCTATGTAGCGTTCTGCTGGAATCATATTGCATACACCCCGGGTGTACCTGGCGCAGGTGTACATACCTATCGTGAATGCGAAGAATATCCCATTGATCGTGTTATTTCAGGAAGTGGTCAGATTGGCTTTAGATATCCACAGTACAGTGGAGGGAATTCGGGCGGTGGTGGTGGTGGCGCCTCTACAGCTTCCGGCAATGGAGCATCGTCTATGCCCACGCCTTTCCAAGGAGTGGTGAATAATCAGACCACTCCGGAAATGGTTTCTACCCGTTGCGCCGCTTATAAACAGATGCTGGCAACACAGGCCAAAGAGAAGAAGGAAGTGGCCGCCTTTGTGATGACCAGTGGTGAGGTGCTGATTTTGCCTTGGGGCGGTAATTCTCACGATATATCAATCACAGGTTGGATTTATATGGATGGCAATAACCGGATTATCTGGAGGATTTTTGTCGATAACGGAGTATTCAAGGCAACTTATGGCGATTATTCTCAAGGCGAGATAGCTACATTTACAACGTTCTATATCAAGGACCATATACATACACATCCGCCTCTTACGTCTTTGTCTGAAGATGATATTGAATTTTCTACAATTGGTGATTTTGCAGGAATAGGTAATTTCTACATATTGGAAAACAACCGAATAAAGCAATACTTAGGAAAGAAGATTATCAATTCGAACAGGCACAATTGTCAATGAGAGAGATGTAATCCGAATACGATATGAAGTTTACCATTAAAAGTAAGTAAGATGAAAATAGCGATAATTTTTATTTTTGTAATTTTAATTCTGTCGGAAGCAAAATCTCAGCCATGGGAGCCTTTTAGTAATTCTGTGCAATTTACAATTGATGCAGACGAAGATTCCATTCAAATTGAGCCTTGCGAATTTGAACAGATTGTGAATACAGTTCAGAAACGTGAAGTAATGGAACGCTATATGCAGAAGCTGTCCAAGTTAAGAGCCTGGACATACGATAAAGGTATAATAACAATTCATCGTAAGGACATGCCAAATGGCAAAAAGCAGTGGATGTTGAATTTTGTTATTGATGACCGATACAAAAATAATCCAGCGAAGGTTTTTTCAATTTATGATGGTGATATTATTTTAATATATAACGATTCAGATGAGCCCATTAAGTGGGATTCTGTTGAGCGCAGGGCTTATGTTAACTGTTTGGAAACAATTATTGGAGATCGGTTATATTACCGTCCTGAACCAAAGTGGCGTTGGAGCAATATGGTCTTTAATGGCCAAAGACTCACAGGAAGAAGGCGGTCATTTACCGGTAAAGGCTATAATACCATTGTTGTGTTTAAAAAAGACGGAAGTTATGAAGTGGATCATTATATGAATTTTGAATGAAGCGATTAATGAATAAAGGAACTCTATTAAAAAGCAGTATCAAAGAAAGAATGAATATATCAGGCTCTTTAACATGTCAAAAATGTTTATATAGGGTTTATGTGAAAGCCACCTTCCTTTTTATTTGCACAGTTTTATCAGAGTTGAGTACAAGAGCTCAGCCATGGGAGCCTTTTACTAATTCTGTACAATATACAATTGATGCAGACAATGATTCCATTCAAATTGAGCCTTGCGAATTTGAGCAGATCGTGAATACCGTTCAGAAACGTGAAGTAATGGAACGGTATATCCAGAGGCTGTATGATTCAAGAGCTTGGGATCATGATAAAGGAATAATTACTATTGATCGAAAAAAGTTAGCAAGAGGAAAAGAGCAGTGGATGTTAAATTTTGTTATCGATGACCGATACAAGGATAATCCTGCGAGGCATTTTTCCATTTACGATGGTGATATTATTCTAATATATAACGACTCAGATGAGGTCATTAAGTGGGATTCTGTTGAGCGCAGGGCTTATGTTAACTGTTTGGAAACAGTTATTGGAGATCGCGTATATAACCGTCCCGAACCAAAGTGGCGTTGGAGCAATATGGTCTTTAATGGCCAAAGACTCACAGGAAGAAGGCGGTCATTTACAGGTAGAGGCTATAGTTCATTTGTCGTGTTTAAAAAAGACGGAAGTTATGAAGTGGATCCGTCTATGAATTTTGAATGAAGCGATTTATGAAGAATGGAATGAGATTATAAAGCAGTACCAATTAAAAAAGATTCTTAACTCCAGCAGGTTCAGTTGATAATATTGAGCAACTTCATTGAACAAATCAATCGTATTCTATGAGACTATGAGATATCTACTAATTTTCTTTATTTGGGTGTCGTATGATGTTGCCCTTGCGCAATCATATACGTATGATAGTATCGATTATAGAGTCTATAAAATTTATCCGGATTATGACACGATAGATGTTAGTCCTTGTGAATTTGAGAACATTGTTAATACGAAGCAAAAGCGTGAAGTAATGAATCGATATATAGATAAGCTGTCAAGAGAACGCGCATTGGTATACAACAAAGGAATAATTATGTTATATCGAAAAAGTCTTCCAAAGGGAAAGGAGCAATGGATGATAGATTTCGAAATTGACGATGGGTATAAAGATAAACTCACCAAAAAATTTTCTGTTTATAGTGGTGACATTATACTCATTTATGATGAGGGGGATACGCTGGGTTATGACTCGGCCATGCGACTGGATCTTGTTAATTGCTATAATACGATCATTGGTGACCGGGTGTATATACGTCCTGAAAAGCGGTGGCGCTGGAACAATGAGATTTTCAACAGTCGCCGAATGCCTGGAGCATTCAGAGACTTTACAGGCGCAGGCTGGAGTGTCCTGGTTACCTTTAAGAAAGATGGCAGCTATGAGGAGGATGATTATTTTAGTTTTGAAAGACCATGAGAACTGCAGCAATGCCAATGTGAGAAAAATGCACCTGAGGGAAAATCCATTTCTGTTCAAGCAGTTTCACAATAATAAGATGTGTCATCTAAAAATAAAATGAAAGCAGCACTTCTCATTAGTTACATGATTTTAGTAGGCCTGAGCGCGAAAGCTCAGCCATGGGAGCCGTCGGAAGATCAGTTTTATTATTATATAAACTTAAATAAAGACAGCATTAATACCAAACCCTGTGAATTTGTTCAGATTGTAAACACAGAGCAGAAGCTTGAGGTGATTGAGCGATATCTTCAAATGCTATGGAATAGTTATGCATGGGTAAACAATAAAGGAATAGTAGTATTGAATCGAAAATATCTCCCTGATGGTAAGGAGGAATGGCGATTGGACTTTCAGATTGATGACCGATATAAAGACAAGCCAACACCCTTCTTTTATATTCATAAAGGTGATATTATATTGGTTTATGATAATGCGGTACCGAAGCGCTATGACTCCGCCATGCATCGGGATATTGTTAATTGCTTAAGCACCATTGTTGGAGACAGGGTTTATATACGGCCTGAAAAGCAATGGCGCTTTAATAACACGGTTCTGATGGATATGCGAATAGAAGGCCGGAATAGATCTACTACAGTGCCATCTTGGCTTGTGCTTGTTACCTTCAATAAGGATGGCAGCTATGACGAACATGTTTGGCTGAGTTTTGGCCGGCGCCGACATTAACAGACAATCAGAAGGAATGGAATTTGGCTTTACAGAGCAGTGTGATGCTCCTGGTAATACAGTGCTTGTTGCTGTCCCTTAACCGCTCCACACTCTACTGTATGCCAATGCGGTGAGAACGTTTTGAACCTTAAGTTAATTCATCTGATGGACCACCATTATCTGGAATATTCTGAAAAAGGTGTTGGCCGGATGCACACATGGCTTACTCTGGAAAAGAACTACGCGGTGAACAAAAAATGGATAGAAAGGCTCTGTAAGCTGATGGGCCTACGATCGATACAAAGTGCAACAAGCCATTAAAATGGATAAAATCCATTCGCAACCTATCGAATGCCACCCATAGCCCACGGTTTAAACCGTGGGCTATGGAGGTGCAACGGACAAACCCAACCGTTTTAACGGTTTAAAAACATAAAATTATGCCACATACATTTCATAAAATGAGTATTCATGCCATATGGGTAACCATCGGGTTGTAGGTTAGGGGCAGCGATCCTTTCGCGTATATTGGCCTATTCCGGTTCAAGCGGTTCTACTCCTTCTTGTAGCAGGGAGTTTCACCCTAGAGTCCAAAGCCTATCCAACATTTACTCAGCCACATTCGCACAAAATTGGTAGTTTTGCGTTTATCAAACGGTAGATGAAAATCCTTTCGGCAACTATATTATCCGCTTTTTACCTGCTCTTCTCCGTCGGGCTGATGGTGAATACTCACTATTGCTCGGGCGAGGTGGAATCTGTGGCGCTAATGAGCGATGGCGGCACATGCTGCTGTGGCGATGAAGAAAAACCCGACGACTGCTGCTCCGACGAAACCAATTGGTACAAGCTGGACAGTAAGCAGTTTGTGAACCCCGGCAAAACTTTTGAAATATCCGGTGGCTCTGCTGTTGCTGCCGCCTCGTCACACAGCGCTGCACTCTATATTTTTACCGACAAAAGAAACGAGTTTCCTCCGAACCGGGCTGAACAACTTCAATCATCTCCCCCCCTGTGGCTTATGCATTGCAGCCTGACATATTACGGTTAATCTCCACGCTCTGCCTTTCGGCGATATCAATACAACTTTTAATTTTCTTTTTAATGAAATCCGCAGCTTGCGTCATGCAAACTTCGTGTGCTTGCTGGCAGCGGTCGATAAAAATTTTCACATGAAAACGATAAAAAATTATTCTATATCCCTGTGCCTGGTGGTAGCGCTGGTGGCGACAGCTTTCACACAGGACGACAAAAACAAGCAGGTCGATTTTAAGGTGCGCGGCGTATGCGAGATGTGTAAAGAGCGCATAGAAGCCGCCGCTATGATCAAGGGCGTGAAGCTGGTAAAGTGGGATGCCAAAGCGCAGTCGGCCAAGGTGTACTTTAACAGCACCAAGACTTCGGAAGAGGCCATACAAAAAGCCATAGCGCAGGTGGGGCACGATACGGAGAAAATACAAGCCACCGACAGCGCTTACCAAACCCTGCCCGCGTGCTGTGCCTACCGCGACGGGGTAGATGTACACTAACGCCATGAATATGCAGAAGCATTGGGCGATTTGTGTGGTTACGTTAGTCATACTTTCCACGAGTGGCTGGGCACAGCAGTCGGATAATAATGTGGAAGGCGTAGTGACCGAGCAAGCCAAACAAGGACCGGGCATGCCGCTTCCGGGTGCCAATATTCACTGGGCAGGCACCACCTCCGGCACAGTAGCCAACGAAGAGGGCCGCTTTAGTCTGAAGCGGTCTGCCGAAACGCAGCAGCTCGTGGTGAGCTTCATCGGCTACACCACCGACACCATCGATACGCAGGGAAAAAGCTTTCTGGAAGTTACACTCGCCGCCGAGGTGACGCTGGATGAGGTGCAGGTGGTGCACCGGCGCACTTCCACGGAGATAAATTTTATGGACCCGCTTAAAACTGAGCAGGTAAGCGAAAAGGAACTGCTGAAAGCCGCTTGCTGCAACCTGAGCGAAAGCTTCGAAACTCTGCCGAGCGTGGATGTGTCTTTTACCGATGCGGTGACGGGTACTCGACAGATTCAGATGCTGGGGCTGGCCGGCCCTTACACGCAGATTATGCGCGAAAACATACCCAACGTACGGGGGCTTTCTGCCATGTACGGCCTCACCTACATACCCGGCACCTGGGTGCAGGGCATGAGCCTGAGCAAAGGTGTGGGCTCTGTAGTCAATGGTTTCGAGAGCATATCGGGGCAGATCGACGTGCAGCTGAGGCACCCGGCCAGTATGGACAAGCTATACCTGAATGCCTATGCCAACGAAGGTGGCCGACTGGAGGCAAATGCCAACCTACAGGCCGATGTAGGCAAGGCCTGGGGCACCGCCCTGCTGCTGCACGGGGCAAGACTCGCCACCAGAAACGACCGCAATGACGACGGATTTCTGGACAATCCGCTGACAGACCGCCTGATAGCGCTGAACCGATGGGAGCACTACAGCGACAAGGGCCTGCACCTGCAACTTGGACTCAAAGGCTCCTACATCGACAATGTGGGGGGCGAAACTTCTTTTAGCAAAAGTGATGAAGGAAGCGCCAGCATCTGGGGCATGCACCAGCATGTAGAGCGCCTGGAAGGCTGGGCCAAAATAGGTAAGGTAAGCCAACAACTACCCTGGCGCAGCATCGGGCTGCAACTCTCCGGCGTACGGCACGACCAGCAAGCTTACTTTGGTCAGCGCCACCACGAGGCGTATCAGGAAAGTATGTACGGCAACCTGATCTATCAGAGCATCATTGGCAATACCAACCACATCATAAAAACCGGCGCCAGCCTGCAATACGATCGCTACGACGAAAGTCTGGACAGCGCCGTGTACGACCGTACGGAAGTGGTGCCGGGTATTTTTGCAGAGTACACACATAACTATGCAGATAAGTTTAACCTGATCGCCGGCTTGCGGGCAGATCATCACAATACATACGGGCTGTTTGTGACACCGCGCCTGCACCTGCGCTATGCCTTGTCTGAGACAGGCGTGCTGCGGGTCTCTGGCGGGCGCGGCCAGCGCACTGCCAACATACTGGCCGAAAACAACGGCCTGTTGGCCAGTGCACGCGAGGTGGTGATACGAGGCGATGGTAGCGACAAGCCCTACGGCCTTGATGCCGAGGTGGCGTGGAATTACGGCGTTAATTTCACCCAGGAATTCTACCTGAACAGGCAGCCCGGCAGCTTTTCGGTCGACTTCTACCGCACACATTTCGAAAATCAGATCGTGACCGACATGGACCAGAGTGCGCGCAAGGTGGTCTTTTACAACCTCGACGGAAAGTCGTATTCCAACAGTGTGCAGGTGCAGACAGACTATGCGCTGATCGACCGACTGGATGTGCGGCTGGCCTACCGCTGGTTTGATGTGAAGACCAACTTTGGAGAACAACTTTTGCAAAAACCCTTTGTGTCGGCGCACCGGGCATTTGCCAACCTGGCGTATGAAACACCCAATGGCTGGAAGTTTGACTACACCGTAAACTGGCAGGGGAGCCAGCGTATTCCGTTTACCGGCGACAACCCGCAGGTATATCAAATGCCACAGCGCTCGCCCGACTTTGTTGTGATGAACGCGCAGGTGACCAAAAGCTGGGATGAGCGCTTTGAGGTATACGTGGGGGTGGAGAATTTATTGAATTATCGACAGCAAAACCCCATTATTGCCAGCAGCGAGCCCTTCAGCCCTTACTTCGACAGCGCCATGGTGTGGGGGCCAATCTTTGGTCGCAATACCTATATCGGGCTGCGGTACCGGATTAAGTAGGTGGCTCAAAGCTGAAAGGGCTAAGCTGGAATAGTAGATTAGTAGACTCGTAGACTGGTGGAATGAATAGCTGAAAACTCAGAGCTGTATGGGCCAGGCTGGAGGGGCAAGTTTTACCACAATGAACACAGATAAGCACGAAGTTCACTAAGATATTTTGTGTACTTAGTGGATTCATTGTGCCCTTCGTGGTTAAAAAAATTGCCTATTGTCGCCACAGTCCTAATCTATTGCCGTAGACATTTACCACAATGAACACAAAGAATCAGCACCAGGTTCACTAAGATTATTCGTGTCCTTAGTGAATTCGTTGTACCCTTGGTGGTAAAAAAATAACATTTGTGACCCACCGTCATACCCTAATTCCATGGACTGTGGCGTATAGCCCTACAATCGATCCATGGACTGTGGCGCACAGTCCATCTAGAAACGAGAATCTTTGACCTGTACCATGGGCACGTACGCAGCTGTTTTATACCTTTACAGGGTGTGTGCGCCGCAGGTGGCGCCTTGTTCCAATATTCATTATTATTGCCCTTTACCCCCTGAGTTATGTTGGCATTGGTGTTCGCCCTGGCGATTGTTCTGTTCCTGTTGGCCTACAAATATTATGGCCGTTTTCTTACCACCACATTCGACATCGACGACAAACGCCCTACCCCCAGCCATACCGACTACGATGGGGTAGACAAGGTGCCGACGAAAACGGCGGTACTACTCGGGCATCATTTTTCTTCTATCGCAGGTGCCGGCCCCATAGTGGGGCCCATCATCGCGGCGGCGGCTTTTGGGTGGGTGCCAGCTTTGTTGTGGATCGTCATCGGCTCCATATTTATTGGCGGTGTGCATGATTTTTCTTCACTGGTGGCTTCCATAAGGCACAAAGCCCGTTCGGTGGCAGAGATAGCGCGCGAATATATGACGCCGCTGTCGTACAAGCTATTTCTGATTTTCATCTGGCTCACCATGGTCTACATACTCATTGTGTTTGTAGACCTCACCTCTACCACCTTTGTTTCCAACCCCGAAGTGGCCTCTTCTTCCACCATGTTTATCGGACTGGCCATTTTGCTGGGCCTCATTCTCACACGGCTCAATGCTTCCCTTGTGAAAACATCGGTCATATTTGTGCCATTGCTGTTTCTCTGTGTATGGCTGGGGCATATAGCGCCGCTCGATGGCAGCGTAATGCCGGCCTTTATGGCACAAAATCCCGGTCGCACCTGGAATATACTCCTGATCATGTATGCATTTGCAGCGGCCATTTCGCCGGTGTGGGTGCTACTGCAGCCGCGCGATTATCTGTCCTCCTTTCTGCTCTACGCCGCCATACTTGGCGCTTTTGTCGGCATTATGATCGGCGGCTTCGACGCGCAGTACCCGGCATTCACCACCTGGGCAGATATCGACAAAGGCACACTTTTTCCCATCCTTTTCATCACCATAGCCTGCGGGGCCTGCTCCGGATTTCACTCCATAGTGGCGTCGGGCACCACCTCCAAGCAGCTCGACAAAGAATCGGACGCCCGGCGTATCGGCTATGGCGCCATGCTCATAGAAGGGCTGGTAGCAGTGATAGCACTCTTTACGGTGGCCATATTGGTGCAAGGCGACACACTGGTGAGCCGCGCACCCCTGGAGGTGTTTGGTAATGGGCTGGGCAATTTCATGGCTACTTTTGGCATACCCTTCGCCATCGGCAATTCATTTGGCATATTGGCAGTTTCTACCTTTTTGCTCACCACACTCGATACCTCTACCCGGCTTGCCCGGTATATACTCGAGGAGCTTTTCGACATGAAGGGCAAAAATGTGCGGTACCTCTCCACTGTGCTCACACTTGCGCTGCCTCTCATCTTTTCGTTCATCACACTATACGACGGCAGCGGTATGCCGATAGCTGCCTGGAAGGCAGTATGGCCTGTTTTCGGCTCCACCAACCAACTGCTGGCCGGTCTGGCCTTGCTCGTGGTGTTTGTATGGCTAAAGAAGCTGGGCAAGCCAACCTGGTTTGTAGCCCTTCCGATGGTCTTTATGCTCACCATGACCCTCTGGGCTCTGGGGCAGATGATCTACCAGTTCGGCTTCACCACCATTGGTATCATCTCGGCGGTGTTGCTGGTTTTGGCGGTGGTGCTGGTGTTCGAGGCGTTTCGCATTGTGTTTTTTAAGCCGAAATACACCACCAGCAGGTAGTAGGCATAGCATTTCTGTAGCGATAAATTCACATAGTATTCGCCCTATTCGACGGCCCGCTCATTGAAAATGAGATAACCCAGACTGAGGAAAAAGCCGAATTTCTCTTTCTGGCTGTCGTAGTAGTTTAGGTTGGCACTGATGGGCCCTACCGGCGAGTGGTAAATGGCCGACACCATACCGGCAAAGTGCTGTTGGGAAAAGGGCCGTGCATACACCG
>CAZQVB010000001.1:163016-178862 GCA_964596645.1 uncultured Roseivirgaceae bacterium | reverse complement strand
CCTGCTCGAAAGCCCGCACCGGCATCAGGCCATAGCCCTCTACCCGCAATTCAAAGCGGTTGTTGAACACAACAATATTTTTAAGTCCGGCAGCCACAAATTGATGTGCCCGGAAATCGTCGAGAAATAAAGTACGGCTATCGATGAGTGGGTAATATCCCGGCGCCATGATCAGGCTGGCCATATAATTGTTGAAAAACGGCTGGTTGGAGGCCACGGCATCTACCTGCCACCCCAACCGGTACCGGCGACCCAGGCGGTGGTATTTCTCAAAATGCAGCCGACCAACCAGCCACTGTCGCTGCTCCTTATCTTTGGCAGCATCAGCCGATACATTACCGGGCTTAAAGTCTTCATAACCGCTGAAAAAATGACCTTGCACTTTGAAGGCGTGACCTTGTGATGCAAATTGTTTGCGGTTCAGATGATTGGAAGAAAGAACGAAGCCGTGTTTGCCTCCGCTATAACTCATGCGGTCCAGCGTGTCGAGCAGCGACAGATCGGGGGTACTGGAAAAATCGTTGTCCATGTCGATGAAGCTGTTTTCTATGTCAAGCTTAAAGCGGTTGCCGATGGGTATACCGATCTTGATGCCCAGCATGCGATCTACCTGCTCCAGTACTTTGGGTTCCTGATCAGAGAAAAGAAAATCCTGCGCATTGAGAAAATCCCATTTGTTCAGGGTGAACTCCGGCTGTATATAAAAGAGCTTTTTGCCGGGCACTTGTATGCGCGAACTGGCCGCCAGCGATTGATAAAACCTGCCGGAATAAAAGCTTACGTAATTGTCGAACAAGATGCCGGCAAATGCTTTATAGCCCAGCCCGAGGTATAGTTCGCTGATGCTGCGTGTTGAGAGATTGCCGCCGAGGTTCACCTCCAGAAAGTTGTGCGACTGGTTTTGCAATTGAAAAATATAGCCGTTCAGGCTGTCGGAATAGTATATATGTGGCACGGCATTTTTGAAGTAGTCGTCAGAAACCATCCTGAAATAGCTTGCCTTTACTTCATCAAGCTGCATGATGTTTTCTTCCTCTTCGCGAAAGAAGCGCTGCACGTAGTTTCTTTCTGACGGACCAAAGTCAGTGAGCCGCACTTCGGCGAATTCCAAATCTTTTTTCTGTTCATTGAAAAGCTTGCGCTGCCTGTCCACCTCTGCGGCTGACTTTGCCCTGTTGATCTTTTGCAGCAGCTCTTCCTTTTTCTCCATGGCAGAGGCATATCCGCTGTCGATGAGGCTGCGCACCTTGCCAAATTCCAGGCCCGAAAAATCTTCCAGATGAGGTTCAATGAATACATCATTCTCGCTGAGCAGACCCGGATCGGCCTTGTCGAGTATCATCAGCAGCAGCGACTTAGAAATCAGGTCATCATCTTTGTCGTACGGATATTCCGCATACACTTTAGAGGCCACATTCACCCCTATGATCACGTCGGGGTCAAATTCTGCTTTGGCCACATCTACAGGAAAGTTGTTATAAAGTCCGCCGTCAAACAGATATTGTCCGTCTACTTTGAGCGGGCGATAGACGAGCGGCACCGACATGGAAGCCCTTATGGCCTCACTTAGCCGACCTTTTTCGAGCACTACCTCGCGCTGGGTCAGTATTTCTGAAGCCATGGCACGGAAAGGCACCATAAGGCTGTCGAAGTCATAACCGGCTGCCTCGGAGGCCGGTGCCAGCAGTTCGGCCAGCATAAAGTTGAGGGCAATATCACTGGCAATGTTGCTGCTGATGATGGTGGATAGCGTGGTGTCGAGCTGCACTTCCAGGTTGAGGATGGAGGCGTTTTGATCGCGTGCGTTAAAATAAAAATCAAGTTCTTCCGACAAAGTGCCGTTCACCCAGGTCTGAAAATCTTCGGAGGTGGCTATGGTTTCTATCTCTTCTGGCGAATAGCCCGCAGCATAAAAGCCGCCCACGATGGCGCCCATGGAGGTGCCGACAATATAATCGATGGGTATGTCATTCTCTTCCAGTACTTTAAGCACGCCAATATGCGAAAGGCCTTTGGCGCCACCGCCACTGAGCACAAGCGCTACCTTCTGGCTAAGTGCATACTGAGATGAAAAAAGAGAACAGACTAACAGAAAAAAAAGTAAGCGCATGGTGTATTAAACCGAATAGTATAAATACAGGTTGGTGCTGTGCTTAAAGTTTTTATTCTACTCACATAAAATTAAATTTCCCACATGATCGACCACCGGCCATGCGCCCATAATTCTTCTCTACACTTTATATACTCCGCACCATGCGCTGGGATGCCATTGTAGTGGGCGGAGGCCTCGCCGGCCTCACCAGCGCCATTCTGTTGGCTCGCCAGAAGTATGCCGTGCTGCTGATAGAGGCAAAGCAGTACCCCTTTCACCGTGTATGCGGCGAATATGTTTCCAATGAAGTATTGCCTTTTTTGCAGCATCATGGCCTATATCCTGAGCATTTGGAGCTGCCGCAGATCAATCAGTTTTTGCTTACGACCACCTCTGGCCAATCGGCCAGAGCCCCACTGCAAATGGGTGGCTTTGGCATCAGCCGCTACGTATTGGACGAGCACCTGGCCGGCAAAGCACAGGAGGCCGGCGCTATATTGGCGCTGGGCTGCAAGGTGACGGAAATCACTTATAAAGACGACCGGTTTTTTGTACAGCGCTCCGATGGCCATGTGGACCAAGCGCCGGTGGTGATCGGTGCTTATGGCAAGCGCAGCAGGCTGGACCATCAGTTAAAGCGCCATTTTATTAAAAAGTCTTCCGACTACATCGGCGTGAAATACCACATCAGGGGTAGTTTTGAGGCCGACACAGTGGCACTGCACAACTTCGACGGTGGCTATTGCGGCATCAGCCGGGTGGAAAACGACCTGTACAACCTTTGCTATCTGGGCTCCAGAAAGCAGCTGCAGCACTACGGCTCCATACAAGAAATGGAGCGGCAAAAACTATTTAAAAACCCCTGGCTGCGCGATATTTTTCAAGAGGCAACATTTGCATTTGATAAACCTGCAGCCATCAGCGAGGTATCTTTCTTACCTAAGGAGCCCATCACCGACCACATCTTGATGGCCGGAGATGCGGCAGGGCTCATCACGCCGCTCTGTGGCAATGGCATGGCCATGGCCATACATGCAGGCAAAATAGCTGCCGATGTAGTGGCCGCTTATTACCAACACGGGCAACGCAACAGGGCTGCTATGGAGGCGCAGTATCGCCAGCGCTGGCGGCATGCGTTTGCCCTAAGGCTGCAGGTGGGTCGTACGGCCCAGGCTACCTTTCACCGGCTGGCCCAACTGCCGGTAGCACTCATGCGCTACTGGCCCGGCCTGGCGCGCCAGGTGATCAGCAAAACACACGGTCAGCCGTTTGTTTGATCCTGCCAATCGAGCAGTTTGTCGATGGTGTTTACCGCTACAAAATGGTAGTTGGGCCGCGCTTGCTCATAGATGTCTCTTGCCATTTCGCGGCCTTTTTCTGTTTTTATCAGGGCTTTGTACAGGGGCTCCAAAAACTTGCGCCTGCCGGTGTTGATCAGGAATTTTTCCATAGCCGGGTAGGCAGCTGAGTAGCCATGCCGCACTGCTTGCAGGTACCAGGCCATTTGTATTTCTGCATTGCCGCTCTGGGTAAGGTGCATGGCAGCATCGAGTGCCTCCATCTGGGCGGGGGTGAGCGGCTGAGGCAGATTGCGCAAAAAATGTAGCCATTCGTGGGTAGACCACCCGCCGGTATGCAGATTTTCTGGCGGAGCACCCTGCTTATAAGCTTCCAGCGTCTCGTTCACGGCATCAAACTTGTGCGATTGTACGTTGGGCACGGTAGCCGGCAGGCCTTCGCCAAACACCCACTCCTCGAGATCGGCCGGAGGCTCTATGTTGTTTTTTTCAAATAAATTCTTCTTCAGGTATTGCATGAACTGGTCGGTGGTATTGGCCTGAAAAGCATGTTCCTGAAAGTACGTATTGAGAAAAGCATCGAAGCGCTCGCGGCCCACATATTGCTCGAGGTAGCGCAGAAAAAAGTAGCCTTTGTCGTAGGCGATGGAAGAAACACCATCATCGGGATTGCGACCGCTCATGTCCAGCTTCAGGCGCGTGTCCGCCGCGCGCTCTTCCTCCATAAAGTTGTCTATTTCCTTTCTCAGGTCTTGCATACTCAGCGCCGCCAGCATTTCGCTGTAGTCTGTGCCGTGCAGCTTTTCCATTATCCTGTATTCAAAGTACACGGTAAAGCCTTCATTGAGCCAGAAGTCGTTCCAGGTGGCGTTGGTCACCAGATTGCCCGACCAGCTGTGGGCCAGCTCATGTGCCACCAGCGATGTGAGCGAGCGGTCGCCGGCCACCACAGTTGGCGTTACGAACGTGATGCGCGGGTTTTCCATGCCGCCGAAGGGAAAGCTTGGTGGCAGCACGATCAGGTCGTACCGTTCCCATTTGTACGCGCCATAGAGCGACTCGGCAATGGCCAGCATCTCGTCCATTTCGGCAAATTCGTACTTCACCGCCTCCAGTATGTCCGGCTCGGCATATACCCCGGTACGCTCGCCAATAGGCGCAAAAACAAAATCACCTACGGCCAGTGCCATCAGATAGGCGGGTATGGGCTGCTTCATTTCAAAAAAATATTTACCGGAAGCATTTTTCTCCTGCGGGTTCTCCGCACTCATCACGGCCAGCAGGCCCTGCGGCACCTGTACCTCCGCGGTGTAGGTAAAGCGTATGCCCGGCGAATCTTGCAGGGGTATCCAGGAGCGCGCCAGTATGGCTTGCGATTGGGTGAAAAGAAAGGGTTGCTCTTTGCCCGCCGTCTGCACCGGCGAAAGCCATTGCAGCGCCTCTGCATCGGGATCTGTGGTATAGGCAATGTGTATGCGCGGCTCGCCTTCGGGTAGTGATACCGTCAGCGCGCTGCCGAAATGCTCCCGTGCGGGCTTGAGCTCGTATGGGAGATCCTGACCTTCGGAGTTGTATATGCGTCGAATGTGCAGGGCTTTGGTGTCCAGCACTATGGAGTCTGCCCCGGACTGCGCCTCGATGATCAAGGTAGCCAGGCCTTCGATCACCTGACGGTCGAAATCCACCTCCAGGTTCAGGTCGATGTGGGCTACCCTTGCCTGGGCAGGCCGGGCATATGAGTGAGCATCATTGTAGTCGTTCATAGTATTCCCTTCAGTTTTTTTATCCGGTTGCTCTGCGCAGGCAGTGAGCATTAGTAAGCCGATAAAGAAAGATGTTGTTCGTTTCATGCAAAGATTTTGGTGATGGATTATTCCGCTAAATTATAAAGTTTTGAGAACGAGCAGAGCGCCGGTTTTAGTTCCGGGTTTTTTACAAATACGCTCAGCGATATTTCTAATGTGAAATCTTTAGCCACACATCCGTAACAGCCACAGATTGTCTGCATTTTTCGAAGCATTTTGATCTCCAAATCACTGCTATCGCTTTCGTTAACCCATGCTTCCACAAGTCTTTAACGCGCCACAGCGCCGGTTTGCCGCATTTCACTCCACGGGCCGTGGGGCCGCGTCATGTCACTCCGTATCTGACGAAACACCCGCACAAGGCCAGGCTAAACGGCCAAAGGTGTTTCGAAGGTTTTCCGGACAAGACTGAATATAGGTTGTATTGGTAGACTCGTAGATTAGTAGAATAGTATGGGAAAGGGTTTAGCGGGTCATGCTGAACTTGTTTCAGCATCTGTTGGCTATTGGGCAGATCCTGAAACAAGTTCAGGATGAGTTAGACTAATGGCTTTTAGTTCCACCAATTCCCAGTCTACCAGTCTACGAGTCTCTCATTCCATGGCATGTGGCGCAAAGGCTATCACCGTTGGTGCTACCGTAGTGGCGCCAATAGCCAGCAGATTGCTTCGCTTCGCTCACAATGACGGAGCGGGAGGCTTGTCAGGCTGATGAATTTCCTTCCATCCGCCCTTTCTCAACAGGTCATGTTGAACGGGCATCCAATAGAATTCATTTTAGGGTTTCATCATCTGTTTACTCTTTAGACAGATCCTGAAACAAGTTCAGGATGACCTAGACTTTTAGCTTTCAGCTTTCAGCTATCCATTCCACCAATCACCAGTCTACGAGTCTACCAGTCTACGAGTCTACCAATCCACTATTCTACAAATGGGTGCAAATTGCAAGGATCGCAATAAAATGCGCAATGGCGCCAGCCGACTTTGTTACTTTGCGACAGAATAGAAGGCGCGGCCTATGAAAGACCAATGGACAGACGGGATCAACTTTGCATCCAAGCTTACTATGGCCAAGGTGGGCAATGTGTTGCGCCTGCTGGCGAGCTACTATTTTGCGCGGCTTACCGGAAAGCCCCATACAGCCGGCCTGCCCATGAGCATCGCCATAGAGCCCACCACGGCCTGCAACCTCAGGTGCCCGGAGTGCCCCAGTGGGTTACGCGCATTTTCCAGGCCCACCGGTATGCTGTCGGAAGAGCTGCTGGCAAATACTTTGGCACAGCTCAAGGGCAAGTTGATGTATCTGTTGCTCTACTTTCAAGGTGAGCCATACCTGCATCCCGGGTTTTTGGAAATGGTGCGCATGGCCGCCGACCAAAACGTATACACGGCCACCTCTACCAACGGGCACTACCTCACAGAAGAAAATGCCATAAAAACTGTACAAAGCGGCCTGGACCGGTTGATTATTTCCATAGATGGCGCCACACAAAAAACTTATGAACAATACCGCGTGGGCGGAAACTTACAAAAGGTGCTGGACGGGGCACGGAGGCTGGTGGCCCAAAAGAAAGCCCTGAAGTCACGCACGCCACACATCATTTTTCAGTGCATTGCCTTTGGGCACAATGAGCACGAATTGGACAATGTGCGGCGGCTCGCACGAGAAATAGGCATACAGGATGTGCGCATAAAATCAGCTCAGATTTACGATTTTGAAACAGGCTCAGCGATGATGCCGCACAACACCGGCCTGTCGCGCTACGTCAAAAGCGACGATGGCAGCTTCCGCATCAAAAACAAGCTGCTGAACCACTGCTGGAAAATTTGGCACTCAGCCGTAGTGACCTGGGACGGCCGCGTGGTGCCGTGCTGTTTCGATAAAGATGCACGCCATGTCTTTGGCAATCTTCAACAGGCGCCCTGGGCCGACATTTGGAAAAACGAGCGCTACACGGCCTTCAGGTCGGCTGTGCTGCGGTCGCGCAAGGAAATAGACATCTGCCGCAACTGCACGGAAGGCACAAAGGTGTGGGTGTAGATGTATGCCAGGAAAATAGCCATTTCCGGCACTTTCACACAATCGGAAAAAAGACTACATTTCCAAACTTTTTGGTTTTCCAGTGTTGGGGTCTGAATACATCGATATATAAGATGAAAGCGCTAAGGCAGTTGACGGGTAGGGAAGATGAGGAGCAGATTTGGCAGCAACTCAGGCAGGGAAGTGTACAGGCTTTCGACAAGATGTACGACCTCTATTTTTTCGAATTGTATAACTATGGCCGCCACTTTACCACAGATTTGCCTCTGCTGGAAGACAGCATCCAGGATCTGTTCTGCGATTTGTGGACGCGGCACCATCAACTCTCCCATGTCACCTATGTGAAGGCATATCTTTTCAAAGCGCTGCGGCGAAAGCTGATGCGGGCATTAAAGCAACAGCAACGCTGGCTACGCGACGACCATGCAGGCTGCGATTTCGAGATAGTGCCCTCAGTGGAAGTAAAGATGATGTTTGCTGAGCAGGAGTACGAAAAACAGAAGGCGCTTTACCAGGCACTCAATGCGCTGAAGCCCCGGCAGCGTGAAATGATCTTTTTGAAGTTCTTCAACAATATGTCGTACGAGCAGGTGACCGAAGTAATGAGCGAGTCCAAAAGCAATGTGTACAAAACCGTGGCAAGGGCGCTGACCATCCTGCGCACCAAGCTCAGCGATTTAGCGCTGATGTTGGCCCTGGCCTTCAGCCTCTAACGACTGTCCAGACTACGGCCGGATCGGCCGTGAACTGCATGGTCTAACCAATATCCACTGGAACGACGTTGCCCCAAACCGGCACAAAAATAATTTTTTTAGAAAGTGTCCAATCTGCCCGGTCACCTGCTCTTAGGTGTATATCAAGTTTTTTATGCCCAAAAGCCACTATACCGTTCATGATTTCATGATGGACCCGCAGTTCCAGCGTTGGGTGTTCGATCCCGACGAGCAGGTAGTGCAAGAGTGGGAGCAGTGGGTAGCGGAGCATCCGGAAAAGGAACGCGAAGTGCAGGAGGCCAGACGATTGCTGTCGGCCATTAAGTTTAAAGAATACCACCCACCGGTAAGTACGTATAGCCGAATCAAAAGCAGGATACACGAGAGCCTGCACCCTCAGGCAAAACCCTATCGCTACACGTCAACCATAGCCCAACGTCCATTGGCGATCCGCACATGGCAAAAAGCAGCGGTATTTGCCTTACTGGCCGTTGTAAGCAGTTTCATTATCTACTGGATCAACTACGAAAATAATACCGTGATACAGGCAGGCTACGGTGAGCTGCGCTCAGTGACCCTGCCCGACAACTCTGTGGTGAGCCTCAACAGCAACTCACGTATAGAATTTGCCAAAAAATGGAAGGCCAATACCGATAGGGAAGTATGGCTGCAAGGCGAGGCGTACTTCCATGTGCAGAATATAGCCCCGGAGGCAGCCAAACAGCATAGTGATGCCGGGGCGAAATTTATTGTGCATACCGGCGAGCTCGATGTGGTAGTGACCGGCACAGAATTTAATGTGCATGCCCGCAGGGAAAAAACCCAGGTGGTGCTGGATGAAGGCGAAGTGCACATCACGGCCATAAAAAATGCTCAAACTCCTTCCGATGAAATGATCACCATGGAACCGGGAGAGCTGATCGAGTACACTGCGCACAACGACAACCTGGTGAAAAAAGTGGTGAATCCGGGGGAGTATTCCAGCTGGATGGATCGACTTTTTGTCTTTAACAACACACCACTTAATGAGGTATTTCAGCGTATTGAAGACACTTACGGCCTGGAAGTACACCCCAACAGCTATCGCATTCAGCAACTCACCTTTACCGCTAAGGTGCCATCGGAAGATGTACGTGATCTTCTCACCCTTTTATCGGAAACGTTTCAACTAAAGATCAGAAAATATGACACATATATAACTGTGGAGATGTAGGGCTTGAGGCCGGGTAATCCTGGCTAAAGCCGTCGAAGGAAATTTTTCATTCTTAACCTAATCCTTTTAATTCTATGAAAACAGCTACGAGGACATTGCTGGCCACCATAATGGCTACGGTGTTTTTAGCAAATCTACACGTGCAGGGCCAGGATCTGGCACTGTTGTCTGAGCTCCACTCGAGCACCAAAGCGGGTACCATACAGCCCGGAAAAGAGAAGAAGCCACTTATCGATGTGCTCAACGATCTTGAGGAGCAATTTGGGGTGCGTTTTGCCGTCAATGGCAATATTCTCAGTGATAAGTTCACCGCCATCGAATTGAAAAAGGATGAAAATCTGGACAAAACACTGGAACAGATTCTGGCGCCCTTCAAGCTCACTTATTCCAAATCGAAGGTGGACAATTTCTACGTTATTCATAACGTATCGGCCAAGCCCTCTGAAATTCAAAAATTTACCAGCAAGGCGATCTCTGATGTCGAGTCATCGGCGCAGCGCAGTAATGTAGGCACACTGAGCGCCAAAGGCATTACTGACATGTACGAGGTCAATCAGGATCGTACCGTCACCGGCAAGGTGATCAGCGGCGAAGATAATGAGCCACTCCCGGGTGTCAACGTAATAGTAAAAGGCACGGCCCAAGGCACCATTACCGACCTCGACGGTATTTATAAACTATCGGTACCGGATGCCAGTACGCTGGTATTCAGCTCAGTAGGTTACATATCTGAGGAGGTAGAGGTTGGCGAGAAATCTGTCATCGACCTCACTTTATCGCCCGATATTACCACGTTGGCAGAGTTGGTGGTGGTTGGCTATGGCACGGTAAAGAAAACCGATCTTACAGGTGCCGTTTCTCAGGTGAGCTCTGAAGATATAGAGAATATGGTGGTGATATCGGCCGATCAGGCTTTGCAAGGCCGTGCTGCCGGCGTGTTGGTTACCCAGGCTCAGGCAGAGCCAGGAGGTTCCGTATCTGTCCGAATCCGCGGTGGCAACTCCATCAATGCCAGCAACCAGCCGCTCTATGTCATCGACGGCTACCCTTCAGAGTATGGAATCAATGACTTGAACCCTGCCGATATACAGTCAATCGACATTCTGAAAGATGCTTCTTCTATTGCCATTTACGGTGCCCGAGGATCCAACGGGGTAGTAATGATCACGACTAAAAAAGGCAAAGACGGAAAAGCAACTTTTAATGTAAACTCATCATATGGCTTTCAGCAGGTAACAAAGAAGTACGACGTGCTGAACAGTCAGCAATTTATTGAAGGCGCCAACGCTGCAATGGCCAACCAAGCCGCACTTTTCCCGAGCCCCGGACAAGATACTGTGGCCCTGATACCCATCGGCGGAGACTTGTACTACGACACAGGCCTGGACGACACCATCCGTGTGTACAATACCGACTGGCAGGATGAAATCATCGAGCTGGCGCCGGTACAGTCGTATCAACTGTCCTTCCGGGGTGGCACAGACAAAGCACGCTACTATGGTTCCGGTGAATATTTTGGCCAGGACGGTGTAGTGACCAACACATTTTTCCAGCGGCTGTCGGCACGTCTCAATGGTGATTTTCAGCTGAGCGACAAGCTCTCCGCGGGTATGAATGTGCTGTTTAGCCGTACCAACCAGACCATGCACGATTTTGACGATCAGAGCCCTCTGCAAAACGCCATCGTGAATCCGCCCATACTGCCGGTGATAAAAGAAGACGGCAGGTATACGCAAAATGGTCAGGATGGCTATGGCTATGGCCCACAATTTACCAATCCGGTGGCCTTCATGCGAGAGGCAAGCGATGAACTTGTACGCACACGTACCCAGCTGAACGTGTACCTGGAATGGGAGATCATGGATGCGCTGAAATTTAAAACCACCCTGGGTGGCGACTTTGTCAACAGCAACAGAGAGCGCTACTATCCTACCATCATACAGGAAGGCTTCAACTCTCCGGGCAGCCTGAGCGATCCGGGAGCGGCATGGGTATGGTATAACCAAAATTACAACTACCTCAGCGAGAGTACACTTACCTACGATCTGGACATCAATGAGAAGAGCAGGCTCAACCTGCTGGTGGGCAATACCCTGCAGCAGGGCTTTGGCAAAGGCCTCAACATACGGGCGGGTGGTTTCCCCAGCGATATACTGGGTGTATACAGCTTTCCCTTGGCCGAAACATTCGACGTGAGCCAGGTGGGCATATTCTCAGGTGAGTTTGCGCTGGTTTCTTTCTTTGGCAGGGCCAACTACGTGTTGAATGACAAGTACATTTTTACCGCCACGGCGCGTACCGACGGTTCTTCAAGATTTGGCGACAATGAGAAATATGCCTTTTTCCCATCAGCAGCTTTTGCATGGCGCGTCATCGATGAGCCGTTTTTACAAGATCAAAGTATACTGCACGACTTGAAGCTGCGCACCAGCTACGGTTTGGCAGGCAACCAGGCATTGCCTTCTTACTTCACACAGCAGCGCATCCGCAACAGCGGCCAGTACATATTTGGCGGTGAAGTGAGCAGTGGCCTCGGCTTTGCCGATCCGAAAGCAAATCCGGAGCTGGGCTGGGAACGCACGGCTATGTTTGACATAGGCCTTGATATGAGTTTTCTCGATGGCCGGTTAAATGTGATCACCGACTACTATCACAAGACTACGGAAGATTTGTTGCTGCTCACCCAGCTGCAAAACGACCCATTGTATAATAACCAATGGCGCAACGTAGGTTCGGTAATGAATGAAGGTATTGAACTGAGCATTTCTTACGACATGCCTCTCCGCGGCAAGTTTCAATGGACCACCTCATTCAATGCAGCCTACAACCGCAACGAAATCACCGAGCTGGCCGAAGGGCTTTCACACCAGTACGTAGGTGCCACCACGGGCAACCCCAAGCTGAATGAAGTAGCGGGTGTTCGAGCCTCAAACATTTTGGAAATTGGGCAGCCAATGGGTGCTTTTGTTGGTTTGCGCACCAATGGCATCTATCAGACAGAGGAGGAAATAAGGGCCGACCCTGTCACCTATACTTCAGGTTCGGAATCTGTCAATGCAAAGCCGGGCGATATACGGTTTGTTGATATCAATGGAGACAATAAAATCACCTCCGACGACTTTGTAATACTCGGACAGTCGCAACCGGACTTCAGTGGTGGTTGGTCGAATGATTTCAAATTTGGCAATTTCGATCTCAGCGCATTCTTCCGATACTCGGTTGGCAACTCCGTGCTCAATATCAACGATTTCATACTGAACACGGTAGAAGCCGGCGGCAATACCACGGTTGAGACTTTTGAAAACCAATGGACAGGCCCGGGCACCAGCACCACCATACCGCGCGCAGGCTACAGGCCACCGCTTTTTGTCACAGACCAGTCGGTGCAGGATGCTTCTTTCGTACGCCTTACCAACCTCACGCTGGGCTATAATGTGCCGGTGCAAAAGCTCAACTGGCTCACCAAGCTAAGGGTGTATGCTACCGCACAAAACCTGTTCACCATCACCGACTATACCGGCTACAATCCGGAGGTGAATGCACGACAGGTGGATGGATTTGCCGGTAATGCCAGCAACCTGGCTTTGGGTGTAGATATCGGTAGCTATCCGTTTTACCGCACCTATTTATTGGGTATAAACATTAGCTTTTAAATAGTAAAAAATAAGAAAATGAAAAAAATAGCAATCTTTTTGATCGGGCTGTTATCGATAAGCTTCATGGCTTGCGAAGACTTCCTGCAGGAGGAGCCGATTGACTTCCTGACCCCGGAAAATGCCTTCGACTCTGAGGGCAACGTGAATAAATTTACTACTGCGGCGTACTCTGAACTTGGCCGTATCAGCTTTAGAGGACGTGGACCCTTTATGTATATGGACTTGTACTCAGACGACTCCTTTACGGCCAGCAGCAACTCCGAGCGACGAAATGCCAGCAACATATCGGCCACAGCGAGTGGCAACGAACTGGCCGCTTTTTACAATGGATTGTATACTACCGTGGGCAATTCAAACCTGGTATTGTTCAGCTTGTCGGAAGCCGACGAAAGTGCCGACCTGGCCAGGGCGCAAGTGCGCTTTCTCAGGGGGTTCAGCTACTTTCAGCTCGTGCGTTTGTTTGGCGGCGTGCCGCTTTTTACCGACGAAAACTTCCTGAAGCTCGGTATAGGTGACTCGCTCGGTCGCGAAACTGTGGAAAATCTGTATGACTATATATTGGAAGATTTCCGTTTTGCCGCGGCACACCTGCCATTGCAGTATGAATCGGCAGATGACTGGGGGCGCATTACCCGGGGAGCAGCCAATACTTACTTGGCAAAGGTTTTTCTTACCCAACACTCTACCGACTTTGGCAGTGCGTCCGACCTGGACAGCGCCATCAGCAGGGCACGTCGGGTGGTGAACTCAGACGTATATGAGCTGATGCCCAACTACGAAGAGATGTTTTGGTTTAGAAATAACAATCCGAACAATACGGAATTTATTTTCTGGGTCAACTCACTTCCCGGAGGCGCCGGACCTTCTGCACTGCAGTCTTGGTTGGTCACCAATCTGCTGCCGTCACCTGGCCAGTACAATCCGTCGGTAAGCATACGCGGGCCGGGATTTTCCAACTGGCGCGTCACTACAGACTTGATCAGTACTTTTGAGGAAGATGATATCAGACGCGATATCATTGTGACCGACACATTCCTGACCGACGACGGTACCAAGCGAAAAGTAGATTATGCCTTTACGCTGAAATTTGCCGATCCGGTGGCTTCACAGAACAACAACGACACCGGTGCCCCGTATGTGTTTTCGCGCTATGCCGACCTGCTCCTGATGCTTGCAGAGGCAGAAAACGAAAAGAACGGGCCTACCGAACTGGCCTACAACAGCCTCAATGCTGTGCGCGAAAGGGCAGGACTTGATCCTGTGAGCGGGCTTACGCAGGAAGAGCTTCGCGAAGCTATTCGTATGGAGCGTCGCAGAGAGTTGTATTTCGAAGGCCACCGGGCTTTTGACCTGAAGCGATGGGGCGAGCTGGAAAGAGTGGCCGGCGTGGCAGAAAAACAAGCCGTGGTGACAGAGACCGACTATCTGCTGCCATTGCCATCTGGAGTGCTCACGGCTAACATCCAACAGAATCCCGGTTACTAATTCAATCGTTTCATCAGCGCAGGAAGTATGGTTTCATGCTTCCTGCGCTATAAAATATTCGAACGTCATGAATAAAATCAAAATATACTTTGTCATGGGAGCCATGCTTCTCTTGACAGCATGCTCCGAAGATGTGACCAACCCATCAGTGGTACTCACCGCCAACAGTACGACCATCGATGTTGGCGATGAGGTGTCATTTGAAGTGGAAGGTGGCGCAGACTTTTACGTGCTTTTTAGTGATTTGCAAAGCAAACTCAACTCAGCGGCAATCCTGGCCGGCGATACTTCGGCTTATAAGGGTTCTGTAGTCACCATTCCTAAAGGGCAGATGTCTGCCTCGTTGAAATATCAGGGAAGCCCCGGTATGTATAGTGCCTACATACTGGCCACCAATGAAAAAGATGGAGAAGTACGGCAAACACTATCCAATGAGGTGGTCATAGAGGTATTGATGCCTTAAACCGCAACGATGAATGATAAAGATATGAGAAGCCATACACCAAGGCTTCTCATTCTTTTTAATGTTCCACTACATTGAATGAGCGGCCCTTCATTCAAGCACACTTGCTGCACGGTCAGCAATAAACCTTTTGATTTCTCAGTGACAGGGCTAATTTTAACGATTGAAAACTATTGTCAGTCCTTCATACCCGGTATCATGCATTTAAAATTCAAATTATTTATCCCCTTCATACTTATTCTCTTTTTCTCATGCTCTTCAGAAAAAACTGAAACAGATACCTACCGCCCCAACATCCTCTGGATAATGGTGGAAGATATGTCGGCACACTGGAGTAGCTATGGCGAGTCGGTCATACAAACACCCAACATTGATGCGCTGGCCCGGCAGGGCGAGCTGTTCGAAAATGCCTTTGTGACGGCGCCGATTTGTTCGCCGGCCCGATCTACCCTCATCACGGGTATGTATCAGACCACCATCGGTGCGCACAACCATCGCAGCCAGAACACCGTCGGCAAGGCCGGTGGTAATGAAGCCTTTTACGACAGCTATGCGCTACCAGAAGCGGTGCCTTTCCTGCCCAGATTGTTTAAGGAGGCTGGCTACTTTGTAGTGAATGGTGGCGAGCAGCACCCCGGCCGCGAAGAGGGCGGACCACACGACAAGGGCAAAACGGACTACAACTTCACCTGGGATCACGCACTCTACGACGCCGCCGACTGGGAAGAACGCGCACCTGGCCAGCCATTTTTTGCGCAGATTCAGCTCGAAGGCGGCAAGAACAGGAGTGTTCAGGTGGCCAATCCGGTGAATCCCGCCGATGTGCAACTGCCCCCATACTACCCCGATACCGAGGTGATGCGCCAGGACTGGGCGCAGTATCTCAACAGCATCATACATCTCGACAACCAGGTAAAAGACATTATGCAGCGGCTGGAAGACGAAGGCATCGCCGACAGCACAGCCGTATTTCTCTTCACCGACCACGGCATCAGCCACCTGCGCGGCAAGCAGTATTTGTATGACGAAGGTATGCGCATACCGCTCATCGTGCGTGCGCCAGGCATTACCGAGGCGGGCA
>CAZQVB010000001.1:150630-163006 GCA_964596645.1 uncultured Roseivirgaceae bacterium | reverse complement strand
CGCCGGGAAGAGCTTGTGGCACATATCGATATCGCCGCCAGTTCACTCTATATGGCCGGCATTGATATACCAGAAAACATGCAGGCGCGCCCATTCTACGGTGCAGGCTACACGCCGCGCCAATATGTATTTGCCGCCCGCGACCGCGCCGACGAAACGGTCGACATGATCCGCGCTGTACGCACCGATCGACTTAAATTCATTCAAAACTTCTTCCCGAACAAGCCCCACGCTCAGCCCAACCAGTACAAAGATGGCAAGGCAATGTTGCAGGAGATGCGGATGAACTATGGCAGTGGCCAGTTGCCACAAGAGTTCAACCACTACTTCGAAGCGCCCCGGCCTGTCTTTGAGCTGTATGATCTGGAAAATGACCCTCAGGAAATGAATAACCTCGCTGAGGAACCCGCCATGGCCGAAACCCTGCGGCACATGCAAGAGGTACTGTACAACTGGGCGAATGAAACCAACGACCTGGGCTATATCCCGGAGCCGGTGGCTGAGGAAATGGGCCAGCGATATGGTTCTAAGTATGCCATATTGCAGCAAGCTGCCCATCAAGACCTCATCAACAACTGCCTCGCCCAAATGACGGCCGATGAATTTGAGAATAACGTAGTGCTTGCGAATGGTGTGACTGACGAGGAACCGGCTGTGCGCTTCTGGGCAGCCTACGGCATTGGCAATCTGGTAAACCCTACGCCGGCATTGCTCGACGCCTTAGAGACGGCCATGTCGGATTCTTCGGCTGCTGTGCAGATCGCTGCCGCACGCGGCCTGGCACGTCACCGGCAGTCGGCCGATGCGCTGGATTTTCTTACCCGGCAGCTCGACAATGACAACATCATCATCGGGTTGTACAGCGCATTGTTTATCGAAGACCTTACCACCAGCCAGCAGCGCAGCATATACGGCGCCATCACGCAAGCCCAGGAAAACAAATATAATTTCACGCGGCGCGTGGCAGACAGATTGGCTGCTGAGTTGAGCGAAGAGTAAACTTGCCAAAGTCCAGGTCAGACGATAGTCAGACCGGCCAAAGAGTCCAGGTCGGACGATAGTCAGACCGGCAAAGGCAATCTGGTCAAGGTCAGACGATAGTCAGACTGCAAAGGCTCGCTAGTCAAGATCGGACGATAGTCGGACCGGTAAAGGCAATCTGGTCAAGGTCGGACGATAGTCAGACCGGTAGAGGCAAACAAGTCAGACCGGTAATAGCCGGCCAGAAAATCTTCAGACCAGAAAAAAATGTTCTGAAAAATCATCAATAAAGAGGAGAAATCACGCAATACACACACACCAGTGGTAAGGGCCATAAGCACGCGAAATGACCAGCGGATTTACCCGAGTTGGCTTCCGCACGAAATATATATGAAGCAATCAATGCAAACAGCTTTTGGCCGTTTTACAGGTAATCATATCGTATCAGCTATTTAAAAGACCATCATGACCCTACGTGCTTATTTTTTAGTTCTTTGTCTCTTTGCTTTTTTTTCATCCGGCTGCCAGTCTCACAAGGTAAACCCGCCCAATGGCCGGCTCACGGAAACCATTAATGCCGACTGGACATTCAATTATTTTCCTGCCCGCCAACTGGACGAGGCGTATGCCGCACCGGATGCTGCCGACAGCCTATGGCCGGCCATAGCGCTGCCACACACCTGGCAAACTTATGAGACCACCGGCGAAGTGCATCCATTTATTTATAATGCCTCGGAGCAGGACGATGCCTATTGGTGGTATGGCTGGGGCTGGTACCGCAAACACTTCACACTCGATGAGCAGCTTCAGGAGAAACGGGTGTTTGTAGAGCTCGACGGAGTGCAGAAATACAGCAGGGTATACTTAAATGGCCAATTCATTGGCGACCACAAAGGTGGCTTCACCTCTTTCTATTTCGACCTTACAGACCACATCAACTGGCAAGGCGACAATGTGCTTGCTGTAGCCGTAAACAATCGACGCAACGATGAATACCGCATTGCCCCCATGACGGCCGGCAATTGGGACGTATACGGGGGCATTTATCGCGATGTGCGCATCGTGCTGAAAAATCCATTACATTTTCCTTATCAGGGCTCATACAAGCATGAAGGCGGCACATTTGTAACCACACCGCAAGTAAGTGCCGACAGGGCCACAGTGCAGGTAAAGACGTACGTGAAAAATGAATATGAAGAGACTGTAGAGGCTGAGCTTCGCACCACCATCACCAATCCGGAAGGTAAGGAAGTGGCTGCATGGAGCGATGGCCAAACCATAGCCCCCGGCCAACTGTCTGCTTTCACACATGAGCCTGTGGCTGTAGAGCAACCCTTACTTTGGCATCCCAACCATCCCAACCTCTACCAGGTGGTGAGCGAGCTATACCACAATGGCCAGCTGCAAGATCGTATCGTCAGCCCTCTAGGCTTTCGCTTCTTTCACTGGGACTACGAAAATGACAACCTCTATGTGAATGGAGAAAAGATGAACATACTCGGTGTAAACAGACATCAGGAATATCCCTGGCTGGGCGATGCGCATCCCAAATGGATAGCCCGCATGGATATGCACGACATTAAGCACAACCTGGGCCACAACTTCACCAGGCTCACGCACTACCCCAACGACAAATACCTCTATCAGCTCACCGACAGCCTCGGCATAGTGACAGTGGAAGAGGTGCCAAACATCAAAAACATTGATTTTAGCGAAGAAGTGCAGGAGCAAAATGTACGGGAGATGATACGCCGCGACCGCAACCATCCTTCTATTTTCTTCTGGAGCATGGGCAATGAGACGAGCGATGCGGCCGACTCCCAATGGGCCTGGGAAGAAGATACCACCCGCATCATCCATCTGCGCAAGGGCGAAGAAGGCGGCGACTACATTCAACACACCCACAACAATCTCGACATGGAAAACCTGCTGCGTGTGACGGTACGTGGCTGGTTCGATGAAGACGATGCCCCGGGCAGTTTTAACGCACAACCCGAAAACGGCCAGCACTCCAGTACCGAAACCTGGCAGCACGAGATGGCCCGCGTGCAAGGTGGAAGCGTACGTGGCCTCCTCGGGCACAACTGTGTAGCGTGGCTATACGAAGACCATGGCGCCGACAGAGAATATTTGAATTGTATATTGAAACACATCAACCCAAAAGGCTGGGTGGATATGTACCGGCAGCCAAAGTATCTGTACTGGCTCACCAAAGCTCACTACACTGACAATCCTACTGTATTTATCCATCCGCACTTCTGGCGGCAGCAGTACATAGGGCTGCGCAAACCCATAGTGGTCGACAGCAACTGCGATCAGGTGGAGCTTTTTGTCAATGATGTATCTGTAGGAGTACAGCGCCCGTCTAAAGAAAACTTCAACACCGTCACCTTCAGCGATGTGCTTGTGGAAGAGGGCGAGCTGAAAGCGGTAGGCACAAAGAATGGTGAGCAGTACACGCACTCTTGGGCTATGCCCGGTGCACCAGCCAAAGTCGTACTTTCTGCCAGTCACCAGCGCATCAGCGCCGACCGATCCGGTGTGGCCATAGTTACGGCCAATATTTTAGATGAAAATGACCAGCCGGTATTTGATGCTTCCAACACGCTGCAATGGTCAGTAGAAGGGCCTGGCAGTCTGGTGGGCTATCATACCTACGAAACGGATATCATGAAGCATGAAGAAATGCGGGGCACAGGCTATACCGTGGTGCCTGTGAGCAACGTGGTGCGTGCCGGCAGTGCAGCGGGCAGCATTACTGTGTCCGTCAGCTCGCCCGGCCTGGATGCCGCCAGCATCACCATAGATGCCGTGGCGCCTAACGACCCTGCCGGTTGGCTATCGCTGCCGGTGTTGAATGATGAAGGTCGCACAGCCGTGCAGCGGGACGCAGAATATGAGGATCGGTTGGTCGTGATTGAGGAGCTGCTGCGCATCCGCGAAAATCACAACATCAGCGGAGAGGATACCAGGCAGGCTTTGCGTCGCTTTATCTCCAGGCGCAACCGCAACTACAACGACAACTCCATAGGCTTTGAAGTGCTGCTGGAAACGCTGCAAAAGCGGGTCAACAACTCCAACGGCGTGCTCATTGCCGACGATTTCAACTTCCTCGCCGGTCTGTTCAATACGTTTAGGATGATAGAAAAAGCCATAGACGACGCAGACATTCCTGCCGGTAAAGCGGAAAAAATGAAGGCGGAGTATGCACAAAAGATCATTGCCGGAGGAGCTTCTGTAGATCTGCAGGAAGAACTGAAAAAAATAGAACGATAAATGGCTTCAATAAGAATTGTCCGTATCATCATCTTTAGCTGTGTGCTGCTGTTGGTCGCCTTTCAGCATCATAAAAAGCCTTTTTTGTTTCGCACCGATGTGTTTGTAAACGGTGAGGAGGGCTACAGCACCTACCGCATACCGGCCATGGTGGTGTCCAACAGCGGCACCGTGTTGGCCTTTTGCGAAGGCAGGAAGAACGACTCGGAGGATATGGGCGATATAGACCTCTTGCTGAAGCGCAGCAACGACGGGGGCAAGACCTGGCAGAGGCAGCAGGTGGTATACGAAGAAGGCGGCGATGCACACATCACCATAGGCAATCCCTGCCCCATAGTGCAGGAAGGCAGTGACCGAATACACCTGTTGTTCACCAGGGAATACCGGGAGATTTACTACACCTACAGCGACGACGACGGCTTGAATTGGTCAACACCACAGGACATCTCACAGGTCATTGGGCAATTCGACTACCCCGTGGTGGTGGTGGCCACCGGGCCCGGGCATGGCATCCATACCGGCAATGGCCGGTTGGTGGTGCCAATATGGGTCTGCAACAGCACGCGCGAAGAGCGGTACAAAGGCGATGTGCCCGCCGATCGCATGCGCTGCGGCATCATCTTTTCCGACGACTCGGGTGAAAGCTGGCGTGCCGGCGGCCTGGTATCGGCAGACGTGCCGCTGATGAATGAAGCCACCGTAGTGGAGCGCAGCACCGGCGAATTGCTCATCAATATGCGGGCACGCAACGCTGGCCACAGGGCAGAAGCCTGCAGCTACGATGGCGGCCTTACCTGGACGAGCCCCACACTCGATTCTACTTTGATAGACCCTACCTGTCAGGGTAGTATCTATCGCACCGATGAGGGAAAATTTCTTTTTTCCAACCCGGCCACCGACCAGGTAGGCCATAGCAAGTATCGCCGCAATGTGACGCTGCGAGTGTCGCATGATGAAGGCCGGACATGGTCGCGGTCGCTTACGCTCGATGCAGGCCCGTCGGGCTATTCCGACATCGCCCAGCGGCGCGATGGCCACATTCTGTGCCTGTTTGAGAATGGCAAAGATGTGTATCGCGAGAAAATTTCCATTGTAGCAGTGAATAAAAGATGGATGAAGAAGCCATGAGCTGCCGAAGTACAAATGCCATATTTTAAAGCCTCTGGCATGAGTAACAAAGTGCCTGGCAGGATATAATATTTGAGGGGAAGGGAATAATAGACAATGGGAAAAAGTAACTCCGCCCGTCCGTATTCAAAACATGGACGGGCGGTTTCAAAATCCGGGCGTATAGAATAGGGAAAAGGCCTCAATCCCCGTCTTTATTTTTGAGAGATAAAAAAAACACTACGCATGAAAAGACGAGCTTTTGTAAAAAGGACCACCCAAAGTGCAGCCTTAGCCGGCGTGCTGCCATATATGAGCTTTTTTGAACCAGCAGCCGATGTACAGGTGCAGCAGCTTACCGATGGCCCCCATCAGCATTGGTATGGCTACTACGACAAATACGAGGTAGACCCCACCGGCCGCTATGCCCTGGGTATGGAGGTCGATGTTTTTTTTCGATCACCCACCAAAGACGACCCTGTGCGCATAGGCCTCATCGACCTGCACAACAACAATGAGTGGACTGAAATAGGAAGAAGTACGGCCTGGAGTTGGCAGCAAGGCTGTATGCTGCAATGGCTGCCCGGCTCCGGAGAAGAAGTGATCTGGAATGCCCGGCTGGAGAATGATTTTGTCAGCATCATACACAACATAAAAACCGGGGAAAAGAGGATTTTGCCCAAGGCCATTTATGCGCTTTCTGCCGACGGCCGCCATGCCGTAGGTACCGACTTTGCCCGCATAGACAATATGCGGGTGGGCTATGGCTACGTGGGCGGGCAGGATCCCAACTACCATGTGAAGGCGCCGGATGATGCAGGGATTTACAAAGTAGACCTGAAAACAGGCTACTCGGAGCTGATCATTTCTTATGACACCATATCGAAAATACCACACCAGGGCAACAACATAGAGGAGAAGTGGCACTACTTCAACCACTTGCTGGTGAGCCCCGACAGCAAGCGATTCATCTTTCTCAATCGCTACCGCGACTTCACGCTTACACCCGAAATGAGGGCCGACCCCGACGCCAACGCTAAATACGTAAGAGGCAAATACACCACCCGAATGTTTACGGCGGGCATGGATGGCAGCAACATTTATGAACTCGATCAGTCGGGCAGAACCTCACACTTCATCTGGCGCGACCCGCAGCACGTGTTGGCCTGGACGAGCTACAACGACGAAAGTGGCTTCTTCCTTTTCAAAGACCAGAGCCGTGACGTAAAGTGGATCGGCAAAGGCGACATGACACAAAATGGGCATCAGACCTATGTGCCCAATACCAACAACGAGTGGCTGCTCAACGACACCTATCCCGATCGCGGCGATCGCAAGCAGACGCTTTACCTCTACCACATACCCACCGGTAAGCAGGTAATCCTGGGTCGGTTTCATGAACCGGACAAGTTTGAGGGTGAATGGCGCTGCGACCTGCACCCGCGCTGCAATCAGGACGGCACCGCCGTACTCTTCGACTCTACCCACAATGGCGACAAGCGCCAGATATACATGATTGACATTAAAAACATAGTAAGATGATGATGCACCCGCTCAGTCTTTTTTTTCGAATATGCTTTTTGGCCATCGTTACCGTAAATGTCGCCTGGGGCAGTACCGAAGCCTGGCCAGAACGACCCAACGTGTTGCTCATCCTTTCCGACGACCACAGCTTTCCATACCTCGGCGCGTATGGCCACCCCGATCTCAAAACGCCCAATCTGGACAGACTGGCCACGGGGGGTGTGCTTCTCACTCAAGCCTACACGGTGGCATCACAGTGCGTGCCATCGCGTGCGTCCATTCTGTCTGGCCGCAATGTGGTCGACATTCGTATGAGCCGTTTTTCAGCTCCGCTGAACCGCGATATACCGACCGTTGCCGATCTGCTGCGCCAGGCTGGCTATTACACAGGCATATGCGGCCGACACTATCACCTCGATGGCAGCGCGCGTATGCCCGACGAAACGGCACGTACACTGATGCAAAATCAGATGATCACCTTTCCGGAAAGGGTGGATTATTTGCGCGTAGGTTCCGACGACCAGGTGCGGGAGCAGTTTCGCACGTTTCTGGATCAGGTTCCCGAAGAGAAGCCTTTTTTTATGTGGATGAACTACAGCGATCCGCACCGGCCTTTTACCGCCGATGCCTATGCACCAGAGGCTAAAAAAATATCAGTACCGCCCGACATGCCCGACACAGACTTGCTGCGCGAAGACCTGGCCGCCCACTTAGGTGAGGTCATGCACCTGGACGAATTGATAGGGCAGGTGATGGAAGACTTGAAAAATAAAGGATTGGATGAAAATACACTGGTCATATTCATGGGCGACAATGGTGCTGCGCTGCTGCGAGGCAAGGGTACACTCTACCAGATGGGCCTGCACGTGCCAATGATCGTGCGATGGCCCGCCGCTGTGCCGGCAGGTGGCACCACCGATGCTTTGGTGTGTGGCCAGGATGTGGCCCCAACCATTCTTGAGGCGTGTCGTGTGCCGGTGCACCCGGCGATGACAGGCAAAAGTTACCTGCCAGTGTTAACAGGTGATGTGCAGGAAATAAACGATTATGTGTTTGCCACACGTGTGCCTCATAGTTCGGGGCTGCCGTTGCACACGGCCTACTTCGATCTGAGCCGGGCAGTTTTTAATAAGGAATATAAGCTGATCTACAACGCACTATGGCAACTGCCATACAATCCCGTCGACTTTGGCAACAGAGACTTTTGGAAGGATCTGACCGACAAACATGAAAAAGGCAAGCTGAAAGAGAAATTTGATGTACTCTTTTCAGAGCCCAGGCCCATGTTTGAGCTGTATGACCTGGAAAATGATCCGAATGAATTCAACAACCTGAGTGGCAAAGAAGAATACGCAGATCTCGAGCAAGACCTCAAAGCGCGTTTGCATGAGTGGATGATCCTCAATCAGGATTACCTTCCGCTGCCCATACCACCACCCGCACGATGACACGGCCCAGCATGATCCCCACAGACAGCAGCAGACGCAAAGCAACGAAAGCCATTGGCGCCCTGGCTGCTATGTCATTTCTACCCACGGCCTTTGCAGTGGCAGGCCCTGGCCGTTTAGACCTTGCCAAGGTGCGCAAAGCAGTGAACGAACATTTTGAGAGCCTGCACGCACGCGATGTATCCTTCGGTGCCTACCGCGTTGGAGTAGACAGTGATCAACTCGATATGTACGCCACTTGCGACATCGCCATTGCACGGCATATTATGGGCGAAAACCTCACGGGCAGTCTTCGCAAAATCGATCGCATGGCGTGGGTGGAGTACATCAATAGTTATCAACAGCCTGGCGATGGTAGCTATAGCGAGCGCTATAATCACAGCGAGCTGCACGCCAATGGCATGAGCATCGGCGCGCTCGGGGTGCTGGGCGGCAGGCAACAATATCCTGTGAAACTGTATGAACCCTTCGATACACCCGAAGAAGTAGGGCCATGGCTGGAGCAGGTCAATTGGGAAAAACAGTGGGGCGCCAGCCACTTGTTTTGGGGAGGCATACATTGCTACAGCCTCAGCACACATTGCGAAAAACCCTGGCTGCGTACCGTATTCCAGTGGCTCAACCACAACCTGGATCCCACCACCGGCTGGTGGCGCAAGGGCACTGTCTATACCGACAGGCATCAGCCTTTGGGAGGTTCAGTACACATTTTGCCCATTTACCAGCACCATCAGCAAATCTTTCCCCTGCCCGAAAAAGTGATCGATTCCGTGCTCGCTTTGCAGCTCCCCAGTGGCCGCTGGCTGAACAGAGAAAAGGACAAAAATCAGGTGATGCACTACCTGGAGCTCGACGCGCTGTACGCGTTGAACTATATGCAGCAACTGGCACCCGGGTATCGCAAAAACGACATTGCGGCAGCCGTAAAAAAATATGCCAGCCGGGTGATGGAGTATTGGCATGCACCAGATACCGACTGGCGCAGCCTGCACCCGCACCGCACACTTTCTATGGTGGGCACATTTGGCCTGTTGCAAAAGCTCTTGCCAGAGCATTTTCATGATACCGTTACCTGGACCGATATTTTTAGTGATATCGCCCTGTACAATACGGCCAGAGTGGAGGCTCGCACCCCTTAACAATAAAATTTTTTACAACGATAATACGACAGCAAACAATGATTCGACTCAGCTTTATTCCGTTGGCCTTTATGCTGATTTTTTCGGCCCATGCCCAACAGTCCCAAACTTTTGAGATGCGTTACTACAGCACTGACCCAAAGGCCAATGGCGAAACGGACTTTAAAGGGAAAAATGAATACCTGCCCGTAGAGGAGCGGGTAAACTTTTTGAAGAAATACGCCGACTATGCCAGCACCTTCTACAACGACAAGGATTTGAACAAAAAGGTAGTGGAAGATGAGGAAGTGGACGACATTGTGACTGAAATAAAACCCCAACCTCTACCCAATGTGCGTCGGCGTATACTGCTGGAGGAGTGGAAGTGGACAGGCTACAGACCAGGGCAGGAACTGCAAACGGCTGCCGACCTGGCCTACTACGAGGCCAGCCCCAATGTGACGGTGCGCGATGGAAAGCTCACCTTTGCAGCGGCAGGCACCCACCAATGGCAATTCAGCCCGCAGTCCTGGCGCATGTCGTTTCAGTGGCGGGTAAAACCTGTGGCCAACCAGCCGGCGACGTTCATTTTTTCCGACGGTAGCAATCGTGCCGCCACCATCACCATGACCGCCGAAGGCAGGCTCCGCTGTACCACATCCGATGGCGAAGTAGTGGAAGGGCCAGCATTTGCCGCCGGCGAGTGGCACCAATTCAAAATAGAATTTGACCTGGGTGCATATAAGCGCAAGGAAGACGTGGCCCGCTATAACCTGTATTTCAATGATCAACTGATTGCCGACTACATACCGCTGGAGCGGGTAGTATTGGGCGGGGTGGGCTATGCAGCCAACTTCGTGAGCATTGGTCACATTGATCAACTGCTGGTGCAGGCGCCGAAAGATTTTCAGATTGACGACGTGTGGGGCGTGGGCTACCACCTCACCGGACGA
Organism: uncultured Roseivirgaceae bacterium; assembly: GCA_964596645.1. GTDB lineage: Bacteria > Bacteroidota > Bacteroidia > Cytophagales > Cyclobacteriaceae > CAVQEK01. The sequence continues at coordinate 152,599 of CAZQVB010000001.1, read as the reverse complement.
GAGAGCTATCCATACACCACCGCTACCTTTCTGGATGAAGACTTTGACAGTATGCCCGATATGCTCAACTGGCATAGTGAAAACTATTCAGACACACTTTGGCAAACAGAAGAGCTGCCCATCGTGCACGGCTCAGAGCGCCACAGCCGCGAAGATCTGTACCTGCGCAAAAAGGTGCAGGTAGGGGCGTTTGACAAAGCTTTTCTGAACCTGGAAACCTTAAACCCCGGCGGTGAGATTTACATCAACGGTCGGGTGGTGGCCGTGGTGAGCGACCGCTATCCGCACCGGCTGGACGTGTCGCGTTTTCTGCGTAAAAACGATGAAAACACCCTGGCCGTAAAAGTCAATCATTTTTTCCTTAATGCCGCAGAGGGTGAGATCATGCCTCATTCCAGCCTCGATTTCAATATTGGTTGGTTTGCAGGGCGCATGCACCTCGATCTGCTGGGCGAAACGTTTGTTGAAGACATTTATGTACATACCACCAATATAGAGGAGGCTCAGGCCACGCTGCGCATGCGCATACCCATCAGGCATACGGGCCCCGTCTCCTTTCGCGGCAAGGCGGAAGTGAAGCTGTATCCGTGGTTTCCAACAGAATCGGCCAGCGCAGCGGTGAGCCATAGCTTCCCCGTAGTGATTGGGCATGGCAGCCAGGATTTTGTGGAGAGCATCACCGTGCCGGATGCCCGACTGTGGACGGATAAAAATCCCAACTTGTACAAGGTGGAAGTACGCCTGCTCGATGAGGATGGTAAAGTATTGGACGACGGAGTGGAGACCACCGGCATCCGCACGCTGAGCCAGAAAAACGGCACTTTTCACCTGAACGGCAAACCATATATGCTGAATGGCGCGCAGATCATGGGCTTTCGCGGCCCGTTGGAAAATATGATCAAGTGGGTGCTGTGCCCGCCCGAAGAGTGGATCGTGCGCGAAATGATGATGATAAAGAAGATGAACGGCAACCTGCTGCGCGTGCATGTGCATGGTTGGGAGTTTCCGGCGGTCAACATCAACGACCCGCGCTACCCGGAAATCGCCGATCAGCTGGGCATGATGATGATATGGGGCACGCCAGCGTGGGTGCGCACAGGCAAAGGCTGGGGGCAGATCGATTGGGAGGGTTACCCCACCTACATGAAGGAGGTATTCAACCATCCGTCTATTGTGATATGGGAAACAGCCAACCACACGCAGAGCTTTAAGGGGCGCGATGTGGCGGAGTCCAACATGTTTTCAGAAAAAGCCTACGAAACGGTGTATCCGGTCGATTCCAGCCGCCTGATCTCCTTCAACTCCTATGTGCGCCACCTGCACTATGGCAACGATGCCGGCACCATCGATCAGCAGGGCAACCCCATCACCCCGAGCTACGCCTGGACGGCCCCCATGGTGACCCGTGGCAATCAGGACGGCATAGTGGGCTACTCCAACGACTGGACCAACCTGCGCACCTGGCCCGATGACTACATTGCCAGTTTTCTCAACAGCCCCGACAGGGCATACTTCAACTTTGAACACGAAGAATCGATGGCCCAGCCCAACTGGAACCTGGTGAAAGGAAAGCCCTGGTACAGGCTGCACTCCTATGAATGGGAATATGATGAAGGCACCATCGGCAGACGGCTCAGCCTCGACGAATGGCGCGAAAGCCAGGGCTGGCAAGCTTTCAGCGCCTGGGAAGCCATGAAAAAGCAGCGCTTTCTCGACTACGATGGGTTCTCCTGGTGTTGCCTGCATGGCGGCGCCAACTCTGTGACTTATAAGAAGCCGCTTATCGACTTCGACGGCCACGCCAAGCTGGCCTGGTATGCCAACAAAATGGTGTTTCAACCCACCATGATGTCCTTTCGCCTCTCTCCTGAAATCGCCCGCATCCCGGCCCAGTTCGCGGCGGCCGGTGCGGGCGCGCGTCAGGCGTATGAGGCGAGTGAATTCGCCCGCCGGGTGTCTCTCGCGCGGG
>CAZQVB010000001.1:120650-150620 GCA_964596645.1 uncultured Roseivirgaceae bacterium | reverse complement strand
CAACTGCAAATTGAGATAAAGGATGAAAGTGGCGCAGTAGTACAGCGCAAGAGGTACGACAATATAGCCCTCACCAATGGGCGCAATGTAGTGGAGCTGGATGCTTTAAAGCCTGCGCTGCCGAAGGAGGGATATTATTTTATTGAGTATTTGGTAGAATAGCGTGTTGGTGGAATGGAATATTAATGGTTTCAAAGCGGAAAAAATAGCCGAAATTCCCCAACAAACCTCAACGCTGTATCCCATTTAATGCTCACGAATTTTCAATAATTTACTCTTATACTTACAACCATTCTTTCTTAAATCTGGTCTTGTATCTAACCATAGATTACAACCCGTTTTTAATGAAAAACCTCAGGCAGGCATTACTCCTGTTTATAGTGTTGATCATCATTTCTTTTGGCTGCAAGGAGGAAGCTGGACTTAATGCCCTTTGCGGCTGTGATTCCGTAACGATAAATACCATGCCAAACCAAACAAAGACACAGACAAGATGCCTATAGAAGAAGGGGTTGTTTTCTTTAAGGATGATCATAATCCGGATCGATATCTACAAGAAGAAGAATTTAATAAAAATTTGGATATTCCAGGGAAGCAAAGGATGCTAATTCCTTAAAATCTTATTTTTCTTCCTAATGTAAAGAATAACACAAGAATAAATCAACTTAAATATCGACAATTATTAATCTCGTGGTATCATGAAAAAGTTTATTCCAGTTCTCACATTATTTCCTTTGATCCTCTTTGTCGCATGTCATGATGATAATATTGAACCTTTAATTGCACAAGGTTATGTGATAGGCTTTGATCCTTGTAAAAAGGGTGCTCCGTACGTCCCACAAGACTCGATCAGAGGTTTACTGATCAAAACAACCGGGAGCAACAGTGATACATTTCTCACATATAACCTACAATGGGAATTATTGGATTTTCCGGATGAAGTTTTTGAAAATTATCAATGGAATTATTTTTTCCCGCAGCATTATCAAAATAATTACCAGGTTCGATTTACTTACAGATTGCCTGACGAAGAAGAGAAACTTGGAGGCACTTTTCTATGTAGTGGCTCTATCTTCCGGCCGGGCTTTATCAGGTATATAGAAAAGGAAGTATATATACTGTCTGCTGAGAAATTATCTAATTAACTCATGAAAATTACTTTTAATATGAAAAGATTTACCACGACTATCATATTAGGGAGTATGTTTCTTGTTGCATTTAGCCTTTACTCTCCGAATAGGGGTGGTATTTACTATTATGCTTTCTATGAGAAAGTGCCACTGAGTGAATCAAAAACCAAAGTACTGATTCGCTTAGAAGATCCCTCAGAAAAAATACAAATGAGCAATACATTGAGAACGGTATCGGCTTCGTTAAAAGAGCAATGGCGCGATGACAAAACGCTTGTAGTTGATGTTTCTGATGAAACTAAAAAGCAAGATTTGATGGCAGAAATTGCTGAAATGAAAAACGTCCGCACGGTTCAACCGGTGTATTTGACAAAGAAGTCTCTTGAAATGGGGGTCGGTGATGATATTGTCGTGAAGTACAAGGCAGAAATATCCCTGAAACAAATATCAGAAATACATCGACAATGGACTGGAAACACTAAAAGCAGGGAAAATCTACACCATGTTGCGGGTGCCAAAAGGGGCAGATGCTCTCCGCATTGCCAATAATATTCAGGAATCGGGCCTAGTAGTATATGCTCATCCAAATTTCGTTGTGAGCCCAAAGCTGTATCAAGTTATACCCAATGATGCTTTTTTCAACAATCAGTTCTATTTAAACAATACAGGAAAGGTTTTCGCAGATGGGCATGCCGGTGTAGCCGATGCCGATATTGATGCTCCGGAAGCTTGGACTGTCACTCAGGGCGATGCGGCTATTGTAGTAGCCGTTCTCGATGAAGGTGTATCACCAAATCATCCCGACTTACCAAATGCCAGACAGGTAAGGCTCAATGGAAGTAATTTTGCCGATGGTGACCCAAACAACCCCACGCCAACAAATAATGGCAATCATGGAAATAGCTGTGCCGGAATTATAGGCGCCACTCTTAATAACAACCAGGGCATTGCAGGCATTGCACCAAACTGCATGATCATGCCGATTAGAATTTTTGATAATAATGGTGATGGTGTGGCTCCTAATTTAACAGCTGATGCTATTGAGTTCGCGATTAATAATGGAGCACAAGTCATATCTAATAGCTGGGGCTATGGTTCTGATAATCCAAATCTTCTTCCTGTAATAGTTGATGCTATTCAGTTTGCTGTTGATGCTGGAAGTGTGGTGGTTTTTGCTGCCGGTAATAGCGCGAGACATACAGAAGATGACAATGGTTTTGTCTCATTTCCTGGGAATGTAAATATTCCGGGTGTTTTGACAGTTGGGGCTTCCGATAGAGACGACTTTCAAGCAGATTATAGTCCAACGAGTCAGCCTGGCAGTTCAAATAATCAAATTATAGACATTGCTGCACCCTCCCACAGGGCATATCCGCCTAATGCATATCCTCCTGGCGAGCCAGGAGGAATAGCAGGGGAAACTTTGGAGGTGTGGACCATTGATATTCCGGGAAACACAGGTTACAATCCGTATCCCCAATTGATCGTCCCGGGAAATCCAGATTCAGAAACATTTAATCCTCCTGCTTGGGGCGAGCAACTCCCAGGTGCGGGAGTCAATTTCAATGCTTACACGGCAAGGTTTGGCGGCACTTCGGCTGCCTGCCCTCAAGTTGCAGGAACCGCAGCTTTGATTTTGTCTATTTATCCCAACCTTACACCTACACAGGTTTTTGATATTATTACCGCATCAGCCGAAAGAGTTGGTGGCTATGTGTATACCAATGGAAGAAGTGATGAACTTGGTTTTGGAAGATTAAGCGCTTGCAGGGCATTGAGAGAAGCTATTATAACGCGAATCTCTTTAACAGGCACCTCTCCCGTCTGTACCACCAACAAGACCTTCACTCTGCAAAATGTGCCTCCTGGCTCCAACGTGAGCTGGACGGCCACACCGGCCAATTTTTTTCATGCTGCTACGCGCAGCGGTATCGGTGCCACGGCTACGGTCAGGGCGGCTTCCGGTCAAAACGGTGCCGGGCAAATAAACTTCACTGTCCAGGGTGCTTGTGGCGATATCCAGGTGCAGGAATCGGTATGGGTGGGCATCCCCGACATCATTGACCCCAACAACAACTATGCTTTTGGGCTGGTAGGTCAACATTCTTTTGGTCCAATAGGCCTCGCTGAAAACCCCTTTCCTTGCATATATTACTATGACTCTAATCACGAATACTATATGGGAATCCCTGATGGCAACCTCCAGTATATAGAAGGGCACAACTACATGCAATGGCAGGGTTTGGCGTCCTCTTGGAGTCAGCTCAATGATAAAGGAGTGTATTTTTATCCTACCCCACTCAACAGCCCCAGCGGCGGCAGTGGCTATTTTCTTGTTTCTGCCTGCAATGACTGTGGTTGTTATGCCGTAGGCTCTGCAGGCTACGGCCCCTGTAGCCAAACCAGCAACTTCGTAGTACATCCCAACCCCACTTCCTCTATACTCAATGTGACCAGGCAGGAAATGAACGACTCCAAAGATGTCTTGCAAAAATCACCTGAACCCTACCAGGTGGTGCTGTACAATTTCACCAATCAGCGAGTGGGCGAACTGAACGCATCGGAAGGTGAGGCCCGCATGGACGTGTCCGGCTTGCCATCAGGGTTTTATATCGTGCACATCATATCAGAAGGGAAGGTAGAAAAACAGACAATTAGAATCGAGTAGGGGGCCAAAAGCCTCTGCACTTGCTTTTACCTCACAACCTCCAAGGTTTCTTTTACATCAACCAAGAAGCCTTGGAGGCCTTTAAGCCACGCTGCCGAAGGAGGGGTATAATTTTATTGAGTATTTGGTAAAATGGATTTTCAATGATCTCATACCAGGAAAAATAGCCGAATTTCCCAACCACATCCAAACACTGCATAGCTGTACATTTTAAAAGCACTATTACATTTAGGGCACTTCTAAAAGCTCAAATAAAGAAATTTGAGCTTTTTAGGGATATTTTCGGCTATGAAAAGGTACAAACGGCATAGGATGGCAGATGGTAAGATCGTTTATGGTGGCCCCAATGCCGATGTAACTAAAGAAGTCGCTATGGAGCAAATGGCAGGTTTAGGGCCCACAAAACCTCAAGCCCGCTCAATTTGGAAAAATGGCCACGTGTTTTTGATTCTTCTTACTATAATGCCAATGAGTTGGTCATTCTATGGACGGTCTCACCACCTACCAGGTGGTGCTATACGATTTCACTAATTAGCTATTGGGCGAACTGGACGCATACCATCAGTCGGTAAAAATAAGAATGCATCAGCGTGAATAGTAGATTTAAACAAATGAAGGAGACAATGAAAATAAAATTGATCATAATGCTCATGCTTGTGGGGTCTGTGGCAGAGGCTCAACAGCGCAAGTCTGCCAAGGCAGATGAGAAGTACTTGTATTATGTGCAGACCTTTGCCGATCATCTGCTGGAGCACGGCCTCGATCGTGTTGGGCAGCGGCCTACCGCTATGTGGGCTTCGGTGATCGATACGCGCGACTACCGCATTCCCATACGCGGGGTGGCCCCCACCAAAGGTGTGCGCCCCCACGACCGCGCCCTTGGCGGTGCCAACTACTATCAGGATGTGGAGACGCTGCGGGCCTTCGATGTGCTCACCACCATCACCGGCGATGCCAGGTATGCCCATGCGGCAAAAGCCTATTCACAGGACTTTCTCCACTACGGCCAACACCCGAAAACCGGCCTGCTGGGCTGGGGCGAGCACTTGTATTACAATTTTTTCACTGATACGGTGTCCATTTCCGAAAGCCGCTTTTTTCAGCCCCGCGACTATTTCAAAATGCCCCACGAGCTGCTGGCATGGACGCCACCATGGGAGCGTCTTTGGCAGGAAAATGAAGATAAAACCGCCAAAGCCATAGAAGGGCTGATCTATCATTTCAACGGGCCCGACCCAAAAACCTATTTGTTTAACAGGCACGCCCAATGGAACGAACCTGTCTACAACCAGGATGTGATGCCATGGATCAAGCATGCGGCACTGTATGCTTACTCATGGGCATTCCTGTACGATAAAACCGGCAATGAAAAGTATAAACATTGGGCCGAAGACATCGGCCTGCTCTACTGGAACCTGCGCGAATATGACACCGACCTGGTGTTCAACTGCTACTACCACAGCACAGAGCCCAAAGCCGGAAAGAACCCAGGCGTATCCGCGACCGGCTTATACGCGTATTGGGTCTACCGCGCGGCACAACTTACCGGCAATGCGCGTATGAAGGAGGCAGCACTTGCCATGATGGTGGCCTATCATAAATATGGCTGGCATGAGGAAAAGCAGAGTTACTATAACAGCCTGAACCTGGACGGCACCCCCGGTGAAGAAGCGGAGATGGCCACCGCATGGCAGATCGGCTATGGCTCATCCAGCGCAATCAACTTTGGCCGTGCAGCCGCATACCTCTACCAGCACCAAAAGGATGAACGCTTGAAGCAAATGGCCGTGAACTGTGCCGATATTCTGATCGCTGAAGCGCTGCCTGCGGAATACACCGCCCAAAATATAGGCGAGGCCATCAATATGTGCATGGATGTGTACGACATCAATGGCGACGCGCGATATCTGACGGAGGCGAAAAAGTTTGCCGATATGGCGATAGGCAGCCTGTGGAAAAACGGCCTGTTTGCACGCCAGGTGAATGACGACTACTACGAAGCCAAGCTCGGCGTGGGTGACCTCCTGGCCGGCCTGTTGCGCATACATTTGGCGCAGCATCCATCGGCAGATGCATTAGACTGGAGTTTCTAGTGTGTATAGTTTTTGTTGTGCTTCATGCCAGGCGTTCCATATCTTCAGTATATTATGCTTTTTTGATGAGGGCAACCTGATAATTCTGCTCGATGGATTTCAAAAGAAGTCACAGAAAACACCTAAAAACGAAATGATAAAAGCTGAACGATTAAAACGACAATATCATGAAGAACGAAAAAAATAAACTTGTTTCCTGAGATGAACATGTTGATGAGAAATATGGCAAACCCGGAACTCCTTCTCGTGAAAAATATGATGAAGGATTAGAAGCATATAAAATTGGTGTTCTTATACAAGAAGCCAGGAAACGAAAGCATTTAATTCAGGAAACAGATACGGTGCTCCACAGGCTGACAGAAGCCGTTTCAAGAGGTTGCACGAGAGGCAATATTATAGGCTTTTTAAGATAAGTTCTACGGAGCTTTACGGCTCAATGCCCGGTATATTTAATAGTTTTATCACCATGTCGTACGGTAGGGTACCATCAAGCGCACCCTTTACAATGGCAAAGCAAAACCAAAATGCGATCATTATTCATTCAAACATTTCATACAATGAAAATCAATACAGTTCTACTATCCATCTTAGCCTTGAGTATCTACCTAACCGCACCGGCAATGGCGCAAAAAAAGGATCAAATTTTCGACCCTGCCACCATCAGGGAAAATATGAAAAAAGCCTGCGACTGGCAGCTCAACAATCTACACACCGAAACCAAGCTGGTGAGCGGGAAGACGGAATCCGTGCCGGAAACAGGCTGGATTCGAGGCGCCTTCTACACCGGGGTAATGGCGACCTACGAGGCCACCGGCGATGAGAAATACCTGCGCCAGGCGCTGGAGTGGGGCCGCAAAAACAATTGGGAAACAGGCCCCCGGCTAAAGCATGCCGATGACCATATCGTGTCGCAGACGTACATCGACTTGTATGAGAAATTTCACGACCCGGCCATAATTGCCCCGACCATACAGCGCTTCAACCTTATGATCGCCTCGCCGGAGCCAGGGCCGATCAGCGGCTGGAGCAATCGCAGGAATTGGTCGTGGTGCGATGCGCTGTACATGGCACCGGCCGCCATGAGCAAGCTGGCAGCCGCCATAGGCGAGCCCAAGTACAATTACCTGATGAATACCATGTGGTGGGAAACCAGTGAATATCTGTACTCTCCGCAAGACAGCCTCTACTACCGCGATGCCAAGTACATAGTGCACCCCGATGGCAGCGGGCCGCGCAGTGCCAACGGCATGAAAATATTCTGGGGACGTGGCAATGGCTGGGTAATGGGCGGACTGGTACGCGTGCTCGACGCCTTGCCTGCCGACTACTCCACACGTCCGGCATTCGAAGAGCAATTCAGGCAGATGGCGGCAAAGCTGATAACGCTGCAGCAGAAAGAAGGCCTTTGGCGCGCCAGCCTGCTCGACCCCAAAGACTTTCCCGATCCCGAAACCAGCAGCAGCGGATTCTTTTGCTATGCACTGGCCTGGGGCATCAACAACCACCTGCTCGACAGAGAAACCTACCTGCCCCATGTGCGCAAAGCCTGGGAAGGACTCAACTGGGCCCTGCAAGACAATGGCAAACTCGGCTGGGTACAGCAGGTAGGCCACGACCCACGCGATGTGAGCAAAGACGACAGCATGGAATACGGCACAGCGGCCTTTCTGCTGGCCGGCAAAGAGATGCTGGAATTGGATGTGCGCTGATATTTCCTTCAATAATGAATATGATTCGTGTAAATGAATAAGCAGGTTTTGATGTCAACACGGCAAAACAAGCAGCATGGAAAAGGGCAATCAGCGATTCAAATTATTTGAAATATACCGCGATGCCTTCCTCATCGTGTGGGTTTGCATATCCATTATTTTCATAGGCATTTTGCTCGCTACTTTTTTGCTCGATGCGGAATTTGTTTTAGCCGCCATGCCAGAATGTACCGCAAGAAAAAGTGGCGGCTCTTGTGCTTTTTGTGGAAATTCCCGTGCTTTCTTTGAGTTGGGCGGATTTAATTTTAAAAACGCATATATGCTCAATAAAGGCAGTATATTTCTATGGTTTATGATGATCATCAATAGCATTTTCTTTTTCAGATATTCATACTATTATTTTTTTAGCCATCCCAACCCTAATCTAAAATGAAGACAGCAGCTTTAATTTTTGGTGTTTTATCCATCGTCGGCATGATCGTAGGTTTCATACCGTGCCTTGGCGCATTCAACTGGTTGAATATCCCATTTGCTATAGTGGGTTTGGTGGTAAGCTTGATCGCCTACAACAAAGACGACGGCCAGCCCAAAAATCCGGCCTTGTCCGGCATCATCATGTGCAGTATTGCCATGCTGTTTGGCTTAGTGCGCTTATTTCTGGGAGGGGGCGTGTTTTAGTCGCCACGCTTTCAGCGGGCTACGCACTGTAGGCTCTACACCAAGTCAGTAGGTTGATGGCAACCTTATGAGCAGCCATTGTTGAATCTTTCCATAAGGTGATGCGGAGGGATGAAACGTTCTGATCTGCTGTTTTGAAAAAACGCAAGATCAGTAAGGGCCCTGTTTGAGCAGCAAAGGCTTAAAAAACAGATACAATAGTCCGCAACACAAGGCAAGCCCAAAGCTGAGCAATGTGCCGATGAGGATATACTCAGTAAGTTTGCGGTCCTTTGACTTTGATAAGTCGCCGAAGCGGAATACAGACTTGGCGGCCAACAAAAAGCCTATTGCCTGCCACTGGCCCATCACTACAAAGGTGAATACAAACAGCCGCTCCAATATGCCTATGTACAGGCCAGCCTGGGGCAGCGAGTCGTTGGCAGATGTTTCCTTCATAGGCCACTGACCGATGAGCACCTTGATGATGGTGGCCGATACCACCGTGACCATAAGCAGTGCCAGCGCCAGCAGCAGCGTATCAGGGCCGAAGAGTACATGCCACGGCGGGCGAAATGGTGCATAAGAAAGCGCCACTCCTATGATGGAGGCTACATAAAAAGCCTGTAATAGGAAAAAGGATGCCCGAGGGTGGCTGCGCCCATACGAGCTTTTGGCAATAACGGCACCGGCGATATACGTACACAAGAGGAACAGAAAAGCCGGCCAGTACCTCAGCTCAAGTTGAAATGCCAGTGCCAGGGCAATCGCATGGATCAACACATACCACAGCACGTGCCTGGCAGTGATTGGCAATTGCTTCAACAGTCGACTTTGGGCAGGGAAAAGAAAATCGCCTGCAATATGTGCCAGAAGCAGTTGGAGGCCGAGTTGCATCATGCGGGAATGAGTTTGCTAAAATAGGTGATCATATGATTGATTTCCTCAAACCCGCCCCTCTGAAGGGCTTCGCTTACACTGCTCTGTGATATTTGCAACTTTTCAGCCAATTGGTTTTGCTTCAATGCCGGGTTTTCCAATGCGGTTTTCACGGCCAGGGAAGTCGCGGGAGGCCAGTTGTTCATGGTGAGCAGTGCCAATGAGAGCAACTGGTTCACTTGTTCATCGAGTGAGGGCATACTCGTTTTCACCGCCATGGTCTGTTTTTTCAGCTGGTCAAAACACTCGCCGGAGTATACAAAGGCAGTGCCGTTGGATTCCGTTATTCTATCGGCAGCGTAGCTCTTCTCGCCGATTCCGATGCCTATGCGCACATCCAGGTGCTTTTGCTGTTTTACCGCCGCCTTTATATAAATAGCCGCAAATAAAGCCTCGGATGGCCTTACCTCCAGCTGAAAGCTGTCTCCCCTGAAAATTTCCCAAGCCACAGGCTCTTTTCCAAAATGGGCCAAAGCACCTTTGAGCAGGGGCAGCCAAATGTCCGGCTTTTCTTTTTTTGAGTTGATCAGGTCGCCCGTAAGTATTGCAGTCGCTGTTTTAGCCACAGTCAGTCGGAAGTATTTATGATACGTTGAATGCCATAGAAACAATTATCGGATAATTATCCGATATATGAAAATATAGGTTTATTAGGCGATATTTGATTATATCGGATCATCAACCGATATCATTTAATTTCCCTATGGACGAAGCGGCGAGCAGGTGAATAGTCCTGCTCAGTCAATCTTTCCAATTTTTCAACATGTCGAAGTGGGGCTCCAGGTGTATAAACATGGCCTGGCGGAACGATTCCGGTGTGCCTGTTTTCAGCTCATTCACCAGGTCGGAGTGGTTCATCTTGCCGATTTTGGGCGGCTCGCTGAGTTGAGACTCATAGTCATTGACGTATTGAAAAATGGGCAGCAGCAGGTGCTGAAAGCGAATGAGCGTTTGGTTGCCGGTGATCTCGTACAACTTGCCGTGAAATTCTACCTCGTGCTCTGCCCTGAAGCGGGTGGCGCCCAGTTTCTTCTTGCTTTTTAGCAGGTTTTCCAGATACTTAATATCCTCCGGGGTTTTTTTATAAAAAACAATATCAGCAATGCCCATTTCGATGATCAGGCGCATCTCAAATATTTCCCTCAATACTTTGTCGCTGAGCAGGTCGGGGTGCAGTATCTTTTCCAGTCCTCCAAACAGATCGGGCGCTTTGAGGATCATGCCCCGCTTTTTCCGGGTTTCTATCAGCCCCAACATTCTGAACCGGCTCAAAGCCTCACGGATCACATTGCGGCTTACACCCAGTGCCTCTGCCAGCTCCAGCTCCTTTGGTATAGGGTCGCCAGGGTTGAACTCCTCCCTCTTCAGGTAGTCCAGCAGCTTTATTTCTACAATCTCCGCCATGGTGAGGGGAATGATGGGATCGAGCCCAATGTTGAGCGGAGGGGTTAGAGTATTGTTTTCTTTCATCGCTTAGTGTAGTATGGCGGCAGTTGGTTTGCCTGGAAGCAAGCAAAAGTGCAAATTTATTCACAGATTAAAAATCCGTACCATCAGCCGACTTTGCATCCATAAATTGCTTTGGTTGTATTAAAACACAGAGACGACAAGCGGCAACGTGTGCCAATTATGTTGGACATAATGATATATTATCGACTTTTTATTTACTTTCAGCATTTCATTATCGCTCATCAATAAGTACCGAGATTACATGCGCCACCCATTCTATTTTTTCCTCACATTCTTTCTCATTACCCATATCACCGTTGCCCAGCCAGATGTACCGGATAGTCAATACCTGCAATGGTCGGAGCTGCCCGCTTTGCCTGCCGTTGGCGGCCAGGCCGAGGCGGAAGGTGTGGCCGGTGCTTTCGTAGGTGTACACAACGGTGCACTGATCATGGCAGGAGGTGCCAACTTTGCGCCGCCACGGTGGGACAGCGACAAGACATGGCACCGGGAAATATGGCTGCTGGAGCGCGATGGCGGCGACTTTGCCGACTGGAAAAAAGTAGGTGAGCTGGATGTGCCGGTAGCCTATGGCGCCGCCGTGAGCACAGAAGCGGGTATAGTATGCATGGGGGGCAATAATGCAGAACAAACCTTTGACGAAGTATTTTTGCTGAGTTGGAATGGCACCGAGGTGGTGCGCAAGGCGCTGCCAAAGTTGCCTCAGCCTCTTGCCTATAGCAGTGCCGCGCTGCTGGAGGATAAGATATATTTAGCCGGAGGCTCTACCGGCCATGATCTCAGCACGGCCACCAAGGCATTTTACGTACTCGATCTTTCCGCACAAGGCCAGGCAGATTTTGCATGGCAGGTGCTGCCGTCGTGGCCCGGCCCGGCCCGTGCCTACAACCTTACCATTGCCCAGCACAACGGCCAGGCCAATGGCATCTATGTGCTCAGCGGCAGGCACATCAATGCCCAGGGCGGTACGGACTTCCTCAAAGACATGTACATCTTCAACACTCAGCACTACGAATCCGGTAGAGGCGCAGAGGCCTGGACGAAGCAGAGCGACGCCCCTGCCAGTGTGATGGCCGGCACGGCTGCGGCTGTAGGCCAGAGCCATATCTTCGTATTTGGCGGTGACGATGGTGCTTTGTTTTTTATGCCCGATTCCCTGCGGCCCAACCATCCGGGCTTTCCCAAAGAAACCTACGCCTACCACACCATCACCGATCGGTGGGTGAAGGCGGGCCCGTCGCCGGTAAACCATGTGACGACGCAGGCGGTGCAATGGGGCGAAGACATCATCATTCCCAGCGGTGAAGTGAAGCCCCGTACACGGTCGCACCGGGTATGGCGTGTCGACATTGTGAAGTTGCCACGGCAGTTTGGCGCCATCAATTTCACCACACTGATCATCTACCTGCTGCTCATGCTGGGCGTGGGTGTGTTTTTTTCTTTTAGAAATAAAAATACCGAAGACTTCTTCCGCGGGGGCCAGCGCCTGCCCTGGTGGGTAGCCGGCCTCAGCATTTTCGCTACCATGCTCAGCTCGGTCACCTACATGTCTTTGCCGGCCAAGGCCTATGCCACCGACTGGGTTTTTATCTTCATCAATTTGGGTGCGGTATTGATTGCCCCCTTTGTCATCCGGTATATTTTGCCCTTCTTCAGGCGCATCGATGCCACCAGCGCCTACGAATACCTGGAGAAGCGCTTCAACCTTTTCATCAGGCTGTTCGGCAGTTTTTCATTTGTGCTGTACCAGATTGGGCGTATGGCCATTGTTATGTTTTTGCCCTCGCTGGCACTTGCAGCCATCTTGCCCCTTACGGTAGAGCAGTGCATTCTTATAATGGGCGTGCTCAGCATCATCTATTGCACACTGGGCGGTATGGAAGCCGTGGCATGGACCGACAGCATACAAACCATAGTGCTGCTGGGCGGTGCGGTGGTGAGCCTGGTGGTCATTCTCAATAGTGTAGATGGAGGCATAGCAGGATTCATAGACACTGCCGGGGCAGCCAACAAGTTTCACGCGATCAACTCCAACTGGGCAGGTTCCGGCTTTGCCCAAGATGCCTTCTGGATCATACTACTGGGTGGTATAGGCCAGGCGCTGATCATGTACGCCAGCGATCAGTCGGCCATACAGCGCTACATGTCGGTGAGTTCTGAGAAAAAAGCGGCCCAGGCGATCTGGACGAACGCCATCATGGTAGTGCCGGCCACATTGCTGTTTTTTCTGGTTGGCGCTGCGTTGTACGTGTACTACAACAACTTTCCGCAGAAGCTCGACCCCTCGTTCCAGACAGATGCCATTTTCGCACTGTTCATTGCCCGCGAATTGCCGGTGGGCATTGCCGGGCTGGTGGTAGCGGGCATTTTTGCTGCGGCGCAGTCGACGGTTTCTACCAGTATGAACAGCACCTCTACCGCCGTGGTCACTGATTTTGTGCGGCGCTTCAACGGGCTCAAAAGCGAAAAGGCGTATTTCAACCTGGCGCGGTTGCTCACCTTTGGCTTTGGTGCCATCGGCACTTTCTTCGCCCTGCTTATGGCCAATTCCGACATCAAATCGTTGTGGGACTTGATGCTTTCGGTATTTGGATTGGTGGGTGGGCCGCTCACCGGCTTGTTTTTGCTGGGCATTTTCACCAAACGGGCCAACGGCCCCGGAGCGATGGTCGGTGTGGTGCTGGGCATTGTGGCGCTGGCGTTGGCGCAGCAGAGTACCGCCGTCAGCTTTTTGCTGTATTCATTCATTGGTATCGGTGTGTGCTTTATCAGCGGCTACCTGGCCAGCTTTTTATTCCCGGTAGATACCCGCTCCATGCAAGGCCTCACCATTCACGATTTGCCAGACAAATGAATAGGGGCCTGGTCTGTATTTATCCCGCCAGGCGATTTGGGTTTCCTTATTCTAAGATCCGACATTCGCTTGACTTGGAATTAATCCTCACGCACGGTGTCAATTTATAATCAGTCTTTGGTGACTTCGCTGCCCCACCAGTTGTTGCCAGGTGTAAAGTCGGGGGAGAGTATCTCCATGCGCTGGGCCTCCAGCTTTGGCAGCACTTCCTCCTCTATTTTTTGCAAATGTTCCTGTTCTTGAGCGGCCGTCCATTGCGGGTCTTGGCTCGGGTAGCGGGCACCCATGTCGTTCAGCAGAGCAAATAGTCTTTCGTTCATTTCCTCTGTACGCTCAGGGTAGGTAGCGGCGATATTATTTTTTTCTTCCAGGTCTTCCTTCAGGTTATAAAGCTCTTTTCTGCCGTCTTCGTAGTAGTGTATCAGTTTCCACTCGCCCAGCCTCAATATAGAGGAAGGCTCTCCGCCCTGGTTGCCGTAGTGTGGGTAGTGCCATATCAACGGCCTCTGTGCCAGCGTGCCGCCTTGTAGTGCCGCCACCAGACTGACGCCGTCGACGTGCTGATCGGGTAGAGGATCCAGGCCGGCCAGTTCGAGGAAGGTAGGGTAGAAGTCGGTGCCTGTTACGGGGGTATCGTTGCGCGCGCCACCTTTGGTTATGCCCGGTGCTTTTATAAAATAAGGTTCGCGGATGCCGCCTTCAAACTGATATCCTTTGCCTGCCCTGAGTGGCTGGTTGGATGTGGAGTTGGCATCGCCGGCGGCTACTCCGCCATTGTCGGAGGTGAATACGATCACGGTGTTGTCTGCGAGCTGCAGCTCATCCAGGGCGCGCAATACCCGGCCCACGGCATCGTCCATGGCTTCCACCAGGCCTGCATATATGGGGTTGTCCTGTGTTTGACGGATCGGCAGAAAACGACCCATTTCAAAGCCGCTTTCTGCTATGCCCATTTGTTCGGCTTTTTGGCGGTACTTGGCCCATTTCTCTTGCGTGGTTTCGATGGGGCTGTGCACAGCATAAAAGGACAGAAAAGCAAAGAATGGCTGCCCGGTATCTTTGGGTTGGTTTTGTTTGAGGAAGGCCACCGTCTCTTCCGCCAGCCTCATCGAGAGATTTTCCCCGTCTGTTTTATTTTCCAGGTTGGGGTTTTTGTACGGCGAAAAATACCCGCCGTGCGGGCTGCCTGCGTCCCATCCGCCCACGTTGATATCGAAACCGTGATCGGTGGGCCAGGAGGTGCTGTCGCCAAGGTGCCACTTACCGGCAAAAAAGGTTTTGTACCCTTGTGCCTTGAGTGCTTCTGGCAGTGTAACGGCATCGGCAGGTAGTGTTCGTACATACTCTGGAGGCAGCAGCTTATTGAATCGCCCGGCTTTTCGCCAGTCTTCTCCCGTTTTGGCACCAATCCAGTCGGTGATGCCGTGGCGTGCGGGGAAGGTGCCGAGCATAATGCTGGCCCTGGAGGGGCTGCACACCTGGCAGGCGGCATAGCCATTGGTAAAGATCATGCCCTCATTGGCTATGCGATCGATGCTGGGCGTTTCATAATACTCGCTTTCCATCACACTAAGGTCGTGATAGCCCAGATCGTCGGCCAGTATAAAGAGGAAGTTGGGTTTTGCAATGGCTTTAGCGGACTCTTCAGCCGGAGGCCTGCAGCCCTGAACAATGAGTGAACAGAAGAGGAAAAAATAAATGCTGGTGCCTGAAGTGAATTTCATTTTGGGACTGATTTGCTGAAAAGTCAAATCTAAGAAAACAGAAACTTAATTTGAAGAAGGACTTGCCAACGCTGCACCGGCGACCCGGCCGCATGGCCAGTGTAGTGAGATTGGTGGAGTGTATAACCGATAGTTAAAAGCCTAAGTCATCCTGAACTTGTTTCAGGATCTGTCTAAAGAGTAAACAGATGATGAAACCCTAAAATGAATTCTATGGATGCCCGTTCAACATGACCTGTTGAGAAAGAGCGGATGGATGGAAAATTTCATCAGACTGACAAGCCTCCCACTCCGTCATTGTGAGCGAAGCGAAGTAATCTGCTGGCTATTGGCGCCACTCCGGTAGCACCATGGTAATGGCCTTTGCGCCACTGGCCATGGAATGGAGTAGACTGGTAGATTAGTAGACTGGTAGACTCGTAGACTGGGAATTGGTGGAATGAATAGCTGAAAGCTGAATGCAAAAAGCAAAAAGATCACCAAGTCAGACGATAGTCGGACCGGACTGTGTTGGTGGATTGGTGGATTCGTAGACTCGTAGACTGGTGATTGGTGGAAATTATAGCTGAAAGCTAAAAGTCTAGATCATCCTGAACTTGTTTCAGGATCTGTGTAAAGAGTAAACAGATTAGACCCTAAAATGAATTCTATGTATGCCCGATCAAAACAACCTGTTGAGAGAGGGCGGATGGAAGGAAAACTCCATCAGGCTGACAAGCCTCCCGCTCCGTCATTGTGAGCGAAGCAAAGTAATCTGCTGGCTATTGGCGCCACTCCGGTAGCACCATCCGTAATGGCCTTTGCGCCACAGGCCTTGGAATGGCTTGATGTTACTATCATTATCGTCACTTTTGCGTCAGGTGAAAATTGACTGAATTGTGCTTGCCCTGCAGCAACACTTTGGCTACTGGTTTATTGGACGGTAAATGAATGAGGGCTTCACCTGCCTGCGCAGGTACATCTTGCAACCATTCATAATCATCTTTTTTGCCTTCTTTAAAATTGTCATTGGCGGAAACAAACACCTGCAACGAATCTTCATTGCTGAGTGGTTGCCAATTCAGTTTCAGCTGATTTTGGTGGTGTTGGGCGGTCAAATGCGAGACAGAGGCTGGTCCTAAAATGGGCGTTCCGTCCCATTCGCGGCGTATATGCTCTGGCACGTTCAGGCCGAGAAAATGCACCAGGCCGGGCACCGCATCTACAATACCGGGTTCATGTAGAAAAAAGTAGTCGTTGGGCTGAGCGCCCCCAACTACCATCCAGATCGTCCTCTCCCGCTCCGTTTGGCCACCGTGGCCTTTGCCACTTTTGGCGTCGCGGCCGTGGTCTGTTGTCACCAGCAGCACCCATTCTTCGCCGGTAGCGTCACGCCTGGCCTCTATCGCTTTCCATAGCCTGCCCATCTGTTGGTCGGCCAGTTGCACAGCCTTTTCCATTTCGGGGCCATCGCCGTATTTGTGCCCTATATCATCGGTATATTCCAGGTATACCCATGTGATATCGGGTCCTTCTCTTTTTATGTGATCTTCTGCCTCAGAGACAACATGCTCATCTATTTGATAAATGAACCAACGCTTGGCATCGTGAGGAAATCGGGCTGTGTCGTGCTCAAAACCGTCAGCGTAATGATCAAGTTTCAGTTGCCCGGTTTCTTCTTTACCTTCTCCAATTAGTTTAGTACGATTGTCTTGCCAGGTAGAGAATAGTGCAGTTTTCTTGCCTTGTTCTTCTGCCATGCGAAACACACTCCAATAGTGGTAGTTGGGCTTGGCGATGTCATTGTTCCACACATTATTTTTGTTGCACCAGGTGCCCGTGATCAGGCAATTGTAGCCAGGAGCCGAGATGGTGGGCGACTCTGAATATCCACCTTTAAGACCGCCAACATAGGCCCGGGAGTAGCCACCTGTACTGGCTATGGCATCTATATTTGGTGTATTTACTTTTTCCATCACGTCGGCAGGTATACCGTCCAAAATGACAAATACGGCCTTTTGGGCTTTGCATGGCATAGCCAGCACAAGTACAGTAAATATTGAAAGGATGATTTTCGACATAATAAAACGTGGTTGAATGAGCCAAAGACGGCACTAGAGTAGTGGCCGTCTTTGGCAGTCAATGAATGTTATTTTGTGAATCAGCTACCAGCCAAATATTTGGTTCAGATTGGGATTGAGCTCGGTTTGCACTTCGGGTATAGGCCGGTAGTAGTACTTTGGCGAAATAAAGGTGCCTCGCTCAGGCACGGTGACCACATAGCCCTCAGTGCCACCGGAAAGATATACTGCTGCATCGCTGCCAGACTGGCCCGCACGGTAATACACCAGTGGCACACCCAGGCTGTTCTGTTCTTTGTTGGCCGGTATCGATTGGGTATTGGGTATCAGGTAAATGTCGTCTACACCATCGCCTGTGAGGTCGTATTTGCCTAATGCGGGAAAATACAATCCTCTAGGCTCTACCTCCAAAAGCTTTCCGGCGTTCCAACGCATCAGATCGTCAAAGCGAAGTCCCTCCTGTGCCATTTCTACTCTGCGCTCCCGTCTTATCTCTAGTATTTCCTGCCACTGGCTACTCTGGCTGCCGGTATAGCGCTCGCTCTGTACGGGGTCTATCGGAGGGTTCATGGTCATAGCCGGCATGCCAGACCTGGCGCGTACCAGATTCACACTTTTATCGAGATCATTTTGGGTGAGTTGACCCAACTCCGCCAATGCCTCAGCGTAGGTTAGCAGCACTTCGGCATATCGCAATATGGGCACGTCCAGGCTGTTGAATACTTGCTGATCAGGAATATTGACGAACCCTTTCAGCTGATGATACCCTGAAAAATTTTTCTGCAATTGCTGCACGTACACACCACCACCCTGTGAGTATGTGTCGATGTTGCGCAGCTCGAAGCCGGGATAGGCATACGTCTGATACAGTCTTGGGTCTCTGTCTACAAACTCTTGCACGAAGAGCTTCTGCTCATAGTCGGGCTGACTGCTGTAGAACGAACCGTCTTTCATCAAATACGCCTGAAGCAGATCCTTAGACAGGCTCACTTCATAGTTGCCAAACATAAAGGCCCACCAATTGCTGTTTTTGAGGTCAGCCACATGATGGTTAGCCCAAATTACTTCCGTATTATCTTCCAGCGACGTGCTGTTGAACAATGCGGCGTAATCGCTGTCTGGGTTTCCGGTAGAGTGCAGGCTGAAGGAGCCATTTTCCATCAGGTCTTTGGCCGCATCACGGGCCATGAGCAGAAAGTCGTCGGCGGAGGCTTGTAGATTCAGTTCTCCGTGATATTTTCTGTAGGTTCCTTCGTACAGTGCATTGCGTGCCATATAAGCCAGCGCCACCCAGCGGTTGACAGCGCCCTCGGGTTGATCTTCCGAAATATGCTCTGTGGCGAATTTGAAATCTTCGAATACCTTTTGCACGACCATGTCGCGGCTGTCGCGGCTTTTGAACAAGTCAGGGTCATCAGCCGACAGCACTTTATCATACCAGGGCACATCGGAGTATCTTTTCACCTTATCCATATAAAAAAGGGCCCGGAACAGACGGGCTACCCCTTCGTAGTGGTTCAGTTGTTCGCTGGTGACATCCGCATTTTTCATGTTTTCCAGGAAAAAATTGATGTCTCTCAGGCGTGTCCAGTCCCATCCACCGCTGATGTTTTCAGCAGAGGGGTTGCCCGTCATCATGTTCTTCATTTCCGTGATTCCTGTAGTGGCAGCGTTGTCTGTGGCGGCATCAGATACATACAGCCATACATCGGGCAAGTCGTACAGGCCGTAGAGGTATGTGGCCAAGTCTTCTTCACTTTTGAAAAAGTTTTCTTTAGCGATCTCAGTTTGTGGATAGCGCTCAAGGAAATCGTCGTTGCAAGCCGGTGACAGGCAGAGCACAAGCAATGCGGCTATGGGAAGTATTTTTTTCATGGTAGAAATTTTTAACTAATCAGAATTGCAAATTGAGACCAAAAGAATACCGTCGCTGAAAGGGATAAGCATACCCCCAGCCGTTGGATGTGGAAGCCGTGGGGTTGGTTTTTGCGGTATTGTCTGTGATGGCTTCAGGATCGAAATAGGGTTTTACTTCAGACCATGTGGTCAGATTTTCACCGCTCACGTATATCCGCAGTGTGCCCAGGTGCAAGCGCTCAAGCAGCGAAGCTGGCAGCGTATAGCCTATGGTGAGGTTCTTCAGTCGAAGATAGGAGCCATCCAGCAGATAGCGTGTTTGCGGTATGGCAAGTCCCTGCGATTCATCTATACGCTCACCCAGATTGCGATCGGCCAGCCATGCCTGCAGCACAGGATAGTAGGCATCGGTGTTGGCATCGGCCAGCCCGGCATCTATGTATGATTGTGTATGCCGCTCTCGGTCGGGCCCTGTTTCTGAAGTGCCGCGATAAAAATCCTGCAAGTGTGTATACCCGCCGGCGTATGGTTGCTGATAAAAGCCCCAGTAGAGGTGGTGCAAGGGGTAGTAGTCCATCTTTCCGACGCCCTGAAAAAATGCGCTGACATCGAAGCCCATATAGTTTACTCCAAGGTTGAAAGCAAAACGCATACGCGGCATGATGTTTCCGATCACCGAAAGGTCTTTAGGGTCGTCTGTAGTGTATCCTTTTTCTATTCGGTCGTTGCCGTCCAGGTCTTGATATTTTGGCCAGCCTGGCACTATGGTGAGGGCTCCCCAAGGAATGATATCAGTCTGGTCTAATGCTTCGATTTCCTGCTCGTTGGCAAATAAGCCATCGCTTTGAAGGCCCCACAACTCGCCAATTTCCTGCCCTTCGTAGTACTGCAAAATGCTGTTGCTGGGGTTGTCGAAGCTGGTGATGAACGAGCGGCTGTCGGAAAGTATAAAGCGGCTGCTCAGGCTGAGTGGTCTCCCGGCCAGTTGCATCTCATCGTTGTAGGCTATGGATAGCTCCCATCCCCTGGTTTTCAGGTCAGCCGCATTTTCATTAGGCTCCAGGGCGCCCAGTACGTCGGGCAGGTCTTTGCCGAGGGTAAGCATGCCCTCTGTTTCGCGTACGTAGTAGTCGAAATTGAGTGCAAGGCGTTGCTCAAAAAACCCCAGATCAATTCCGGCGTTTTGCGAGGATACTCTCTCCCACGTATAGTTGGAAGATACCAAAGGTGGCGCTGTGACTATTTGAGGCAAACTGCCGCCGATGAGATAGTTGCCCCGGTACGAGTCCATAGTGGCGATGTAACCGTACTCAGACACGAACTGATTGCCCAGGGATCCGTAAGAAGCGCGAAGCTTGAAAAAGTTGATGGTGTTTTCCATGTTTTGCCAGAAGGGTTCCTGATCGATGCGCCAGGCTGCCGACACAGAGGGAAAAAAGCCGAAGCGCTGTGTGGTAGGAAATTTCGAGCTGCCGTCGTACCGGCCGTTGAGTTCTAGTATATACTTCTCGTCGAACATGTAGTTGAGGCGGTAAAAGGCACCTCTGACGGACCAGTCGGCAATGTATTCGTCCACTATAGATTCGCCTGTGGCCAGCCCTATGCTGGGCAGTGAGGCAGAGATCACCCTGTCGCGCTGTGCGATGAAATATTCGCTACGGCTGTATTCCTGGTTGAAGCCTGCAATCGCACCTACACGGTGGCGGCCAAAGGCCTGGTCATACGTGCCGTATAGGTTGAAGACGGAGTAGTTGTTGAACCCGGCCATTCTGCTGGCGGCGTTTGTGCCCTCTTCTCGTATGTAGTCGGGTCCATAGCCTATTTTGTATTTTGTTTGGTAGCTGGCCGAGTCTGTGTTGATGGTGCGTATGGTGTAATCGGCATTTACTTTGAATATGTCGCCGACGATATTGGCCTGTGCGCTAAAGGTCGACTGCAGAAAGTTGACCCGGTTGCTGATGTTGCCCCCATTGGTGAGTAAAGCGCCCGTGCGGCCCAAAGCATTGTTGCCCCATGTGCCATCAGGATTGGTCGGATAGTCAGTAGGATGGAAATTGTATAATTCCCACATGGACAGATGCGTTGGCTTCTTACGCTCCGAAAATGAGTAGGTGGTATTGTTGCCCAACGACAGCCAATCGGCCGCCTGAAAGTTAAGCTTGCCGCGCATGGTATATCTATCGAAATAGTCATCGGCAATTTTCAGCGCTCCACTTTGTGTGTCGTAGGCTCCTGAAAGAAAGAAATTAAGATCGTCTTTTTGGCCCCCCACCGATATGTTGTGGTTTTGAGAAAATGTATAGTCATCCAGAAAGTACTGTGTCCAGTCCTGGTCGCCCATGTATTCCCAAAAAGCAGCATCGTTGGGGTTGGTACGTACTGCCGGAGCTGAAGGGTCTTCCGATCGCGCTTTGGCCCATGCGTACGTTTCATCGCTGTAGTTTTGATTGTCCCAGGGGGTGTTGTCGGTAGATGTCTCTCGCAGGCGGAGATATATGTAGGGATCGGTTATTTTGTCGGGAATCACCGTAGGTGTGCCCCAGGAAAAGTTGTTGTTGTAATTGATCCGTACGCCATCTTTGCTGCCACTTTTGGTGGTGATGAGCACTACGCCATATGCCGCACGGGCACCATAAATGGCTGCTGAAGAAGCGTCTTTCAGCACCGAAATACCGGCCACATCATTAGGGGCAAGGTAGTTCAGCGCACTGGCTTCCGTAGGCACACCATCGACCAGTATCAAGGGCTCGCCGCCATTGATGGACGTGAAGCCGCGTACGTTGATGCGTGGCGTAGCGCCGGGCTCACCGCTCAGGAAGTCGATGTTGAGGTTGGGCACTGCACCTTGCAAGCCCTGTGCTATGGTTTGTATCGGACGATCCTCCAGTGTTTTGGAGTCGATGGCGTCAACGGCTCCGGAAAGATTTTCCTTTTTTTGTGTTCCGTAGCCCACTACTACTATTTCCTGCAAAGCGGTATGATCTTCCGGCAGTTCAAGATCCAGGACAGACAGTGCACCCACAGGTTGCTCTACGGTCTGATATCCCACGTAGGAAAAGACGAGCACGGCTTCGTCATCCGCCACTTCCAATGCATAGTGCCCATTGAAGTCGGTAACGCTGCCTTTTGAGGTGCCCTGAATGATTACGTTCACGCCCGGTAGGGCTGTGCCGTCTTCCTGACTGCGCACTGTGCCTTCTACAATGCGCTGCTGACTCATGGCCTGTGAGAAGGTAGCCATTGCCAGCAGCAGTGTGACAAGAGGTTTGAGATGCAGGCGAAGCCGGTAGCCACGCGGTGCGAGTACTGTTTTTTTCATAGATTCACATGGTTAGTTGTATAGACTGACTCTGGTGCCGGGCACACGGCTTACTAGCTGTATGCACCGGTATTGGAAAACAGAAGGCCGGGCCGCATACCCGGCC
Source organism: uncultured Roseivirgaceae bacterium (assembly GCA_964596645.1). Lineage (GTDB taxonomy): Bacteria > Bacteroidota > Bacteroidia > Cytophagales > Cyclobacteriaceae > CAVQEK01. Next base: position 128,034 of record CAZQVB010000001.1, on the reverse strand, counting down.
TTCCTTGTGCAAAGGTTTACAATTCCTTACATCAATTTTTTCATGGCCGGTTAAATAATCATTAGTCCATCATTAACATTTTATTAAATGAACATTCAATTAATTTTTATTAATATTGGCTTCACATGAAAGCCGCCAAAAGCGCATATTTTGGCCAAAAACAAGCATAATGGGTCGCAAGAGCATAAAAGATGAGAGGCGAAAGGAAATCGTAAAAGGCTTCTATCAGGTAGCCAAGCGGGAAGGACTGGACAATACTTCTATAGCCAAAATCGCCAGTCATATGGAAGTGAATCCCAGCCTGATCATCCACTATTTTCAGAGCAAGGAAGTACTCATAGAAGCACTGATTGACTACAACCTGGAACGCTACGCGACCATTTTTCGGTTCGATCGTACCTTTGCCTCTGCCACAGAGAAATTGATAGCACTAATTGACCGCCTTTTTTCCAGAAAGTGGAATGAACTGTTTGACGACGGCGTATTCTACAGCTGTTTTGCACAGGTTTTTCGCAGTAGGCAGATACGCGAGAAATACAAAAAAATACACGACTGGCTGCGGTCTGAGCTCAGGCAAATGTTGGAACAATGCCGCAGTGAAGGGCTCGCAGTGGATGATCCGGCTCAATCTTCCGAAATGATTTTTGTACTGCTCGAGGGGGCTTATTACTATTTGAGCATGGTGGGTGATAAGGCTGAATACGAAGCGCGGCTTTCGTTCTATAAAAATCAAGCTCTCCTCTTGCTCAATCTGCAGGACGTTCCTTCCTGAGCGATTTCCAAATAAGGCGCAATATGGCTATACAGGCTATGAGCAGCCAGGCCACATTGAGAAATACAGAAGGAAGATCGGTCAGATATGTACCACTCATGATCAGGCCCAAAGCACCGAGTATGTTCATCAATTGATACGCGAGCTCTCACCCCTGAGCAGGCCAAAGCTCAGAAGCAGGTAAGCGGCCAGGTATATGATCGAACCAAGCCAGCCCAACATGATTTGCCAGGCCATCTAGTCTTCCTTAAATCTGTCTTTCACATAGGTGATCCTCGTTTTGTCGTGAGGTACCGGCGTGCCGCTTTCGTTGAGGTTCACAAATACGATCTTGTCGATCTCGATGATCGTCTTGCGTGTCATCTTGTTGCGCACTACGCAACGCAGGGTAATGCTGGTTCGGCCAAAGTGCGTTGCCACAATGCCCAATTCCAATATTTCACCCTGTCGTGCCGAACTCAAAAAGTTGATCTCCGACATGTGCTTGGTCACCACGCGCAGGTTGTCGAGTTGAATAATGGCGTAAATGGCCGCTTCTTCATCGATCCAGCGCAGCAATGTGCCGCCGAATAGCGTGCCATTGGGGTTAAGGTCTTCGGGCTTCACCCAGCGACGGGTGTGAAAATTCATGGGAGCGTTTTGTGCAGGCATATCTTGCAATATTATTTTATCGGTCAAAAATATAGATCAGCACGCTCGGCAAGAAAGGAATGTGATCGGATTATGATCTTTTGATTGACGACTTCGGCATCAATCCAATAGCCGCACGTTGTATTGCCTTGGTGTGGCACGGTAGCCGCCAAATTCCGCTTGCTTCGGAACCCTGTGGCTGTATATATACACACTTGTGCTCCAGGGGTTGTATACGATCACCTCCTCGGCATCGTCGCCGGCTACATTGGCCGGTATGCAGTGGTACCAACCCTGCCTCTTGTTGCCTTGTGGTGGTGGCAAGCCGGGCAGTGCGGCCGACTGGCTGCCGTCGCCCTTCCAGAGCATGCCACCGTTGTACAGCCAGGCAGGTGCATGGCGGCCATGGAAATACACCGTTTCCATGCCGGTATTGTTGGGCGATTCGTTGAGCAGGAACCGGTGGGCGATCGTGCCGTTGTTGAGCACCAGCATGGCTTCCCGGCTATGGCCATTGTAGCGAATGATCATTTCATTGCCGGGGTGCGCACTGCTGAAGTCGCCTACGCGCAGCTCCTGCCCGTGAGGCACCGCTTCTTCTCCCAGCTTCAGCAGTATATCACCGCTTTTGCTGAGCACATGGCCATACGCTGAGGCAAATGCGCGGCGCTGAGTGCCGTCATCCCACAGGTCGATGGCCACGGCGTCCATGTTCTTGCCGAGCTTTTCTTCCCAAATCGGGCGGCCATCGGGCCCGAGCAAGAAGTAGCCGCCATTGGTTTCATCACGCCCGTCGCCATCCATGTCGCCCACGGCGGGCACGTAAGCCGGGCAGTTGGCGTACTCATCCCAGCTGTTGGTGTATGCCCACAGCACATTGAGTTGGTCATCGAAGGCGAGTGTAGTTGTGCCCAGCTTTATTATAAAATCCTGAGGAGTAGCGGTGCCGCGCAGGTTGGCCACCAGTATGCGCTGGTGTACCCAATTGGGCCCTTCACCGGTGAGCGAGAGCAGTTCCGTCGGTCTGGACTCTTTTTCTACTGCCCCTGTGGCGCCATGCAGTATTTGCAGTACCATGCCGCTCAGCCGGTGTGGATGCAGGGAATCGGGCTGGTCTACAAACAGGGTGATCACCTCCGCCTCACCGTCGGCATCGATGTCGTGTATGGCCACCGGACCGGGCCGGTTTGGCTGCACGCCGCCGCTGCCTTTGGTCCACAGCACATGGCCATCTTCATCGAAGGCGCCTATGAAACAAGGCTGAGGTGCACCGCCATCTACAAAGGCTGCTGTGCGATAAACAATAAAGTCAGCGGTACCGGTATTTCGTAAGTCGCCTATGCGCAGGTCGCCGCCGTATTCCAGCCCGTGCGACTGCGTGCGCAGTGCAGCGGGAATGTGTATTTCCTTGTACTGTACCGGCGACAGAGAATCGGCCGCTGGCTGTGCCGCGATCTGTGATTGAATGCAAAGGGAAAAGAGAAGAATGCAGACGGGGTGCTGGAAATAAATCATTCTTTGTTAAAATTGGTGCTGATGAAAAGCTACAAGAGCAAATCTTGTAAAAATTTTTAGAACTAAGCCGATTTGCTACCAAAACAGTCCTGCTGATCCTGCATTGTGTGTGGGCTCATGTTGGGGCTAAAGGAGCTGAATAGATGGCCGGCGACTTCCTTTCCAAAAAGGCCACTTCAACCAGGCGACAATTTTTGTTTGACGCATGACGCTTAAAAGGTTTATTTTGATGCCAAAGCACATAATCGCAACTGGCTACTTTATAATTTTTTGAACCCTAATATGGAGAGATACATATTAATTTTTTTCTTCCTGTTGTGCCTGGCCGGTTGTCAAAATCAAGGTCAACCGACAGAGGCCGGCAGCGACTGGCCGGTGTATCTCGGCGGCAACAGCAGCGCACAGTATTCGCCCCTGGATCAGATCAATAGCGCCAATGTAAGCCAGCTAAGGCCCGCCTGGGAATATGCCACCGGCGATGTGGACAGCCTTAGCCATACACAAATTCAATGCAACCCCATCATCATCGATGGCATGCTGTATGGCACCACACCTGCTTTGAGAATATTTGCCCTCGATGCCGCTACGGGTCGGCAGCGTTGGCGGTTCGATCCTGATGAGGAAATTGATTTTGCCAGAAATGTTAACCGCGGCGTCACCTTTTGGCAGCGCGGCAACGACAAGCGCATCTTATTCACCGCGGGGCCACAGCTCATTTGCCTCAATGCGGACAGTGGGCTACCCGTGGAAAGCTTCGGCAGCAACGGAAGGGTTTCTTTAAAAACCGGATTGGGTGAGCGTGCGCAGGAATTGCACGTGGTGTCCACCTCGCCGGGTATCGTGCATGGCGATAAGATCATAATGGGCACGCGTGTGTCCGAAAATGCCAATGCTGCACCAGGCTATATTCAGGCTTTCAATGTGAAAACGGGTGCGCTGGAGTGGGTTTTTCACACCATACCTCTGCCAGGTGAATATGGCTACGACACCTGGCCTACCGATGCATACCAAAACATTGGCGGTGTGAACGCCTGGGCCGGCATGGCCCTGGATGAGGCGCAGGGAGTGGTATATGTACCTACCGGATCGGCCTCATTTGATTTCTACGGCGGCAACAGGCATGGTGAGAACCTCTTTGCCAACTGCGTGCTGGCCCTCGATGCCAATACGGGCAAGCGCCTCTGGCACTTTCAGACGGTGCACCACGATCTGTGGGACCGCGACCTTCCCGCGCCGCCCGTGCTGGTGAAGGTAGATATGGGTGGAAAGCAACATGACGCACTGGCACAGATCACAAAGACCGGTTATGTCTTTTTGTTGGACCGCCATAGCGGCGAGCCACTTTTTCCGGTAGAAGAGCGGCCGGTGCCGGCATCGGATCTGGCAGGGGAGGTGGCCTGGCCTACGCAGCCCGTGCCAGTAAAACCACCACCATTCGCTCGGCAGCTTTTCGATAAAAATGAAATAACAAACAGAACCCCGGAGGCACATGACTTTGTCACTCGTATGCTCGACAGCCTGCCCGCACACCGTCCATTTCTGCCCCCGAGCAAAGAGGGCAGCATCATATATCCGGGCTTCGATGGTGGCGGTGAGTGGGGCGGCCCCGCATATGATCCTGAAACAGGCATTCTGTACGTGAATGCCAACGAAATGCCCTGGATACTCACCATGGTAGAAACAGCCAACACCGGCCAGGTAGGCCAAGGCCTGGGCGATATGGTATACCAGGCTACCTGCGCCATGTGCCACGGCAAAGACCGCGAGGGCGATGCCACCGGCACCTATCCTTCGCTACAAGCGCTTGGCGAAAGGTTGTCGGCGCAGGAAGTGATGCAGGTGGTGAACAATGGGCGGGGCTTTATGCCCGGCTACAACCACTTGCCGGCACAGAAAAAGGAAGCGCTTGTCAAGTATTTATTGGGAAAAGAAACTGAAACGATTGATGCCCATGCCGTCGACCTGGCGGACAATGCCACCGAATTGCCATATTCACATACCGGCTACAACCGCTTTCTCGATCAGGATGGCTACCCGGCCATCAAGCCACCATGGGGCACACTCACAGCCATTGATCTTGGCCAGGGCAGCATCAAGTGGCAGGTGCCACTGGGCGAATACCCGGAACTGACGGTGCAGGGAATGGCCAAAACCGGCACGGAAAACTACGGTGGCCCTGTAGCGACAGCCGGTGGCCTCATATTTATTGGGGCATCGAAAGATGAATACTTCCGGGCTTTCGACAGCAGTACCGGTGAGGAGCTTTGGAAATATAAGCTGCCCGCCGGGGGCTACGCCACACCCAGTGTATATGCAATAGATGGCCGTCAGTACGTGGTCATTGCCTGTGGCGGGGGTAAAATGGGCACCAAATCCGGCGACAGGTATGTCGCTTTTGCCTTGCCAAATGATGGGCAGAATGAAATAATGGAACGGTAGTCAAGTTGGGATAAACAGATCGAATAATGATCAATTTCCTGACAGTGAGGCGTACAGAAATGGATGATCTCGCTCTATCGCCATGGCTATGCGCAGTGGCCCGAAGGGCATTGCGTATAGGTGATGTTGTGGTGTCGAATTTCTTCTTTTTTAAGCGGATGGTTTTACGTTTATCTGTCCGCCGACCGCTTTTAAAACTTTCATTATGGTCTCGAATTGAGGTTTGGCTCCGTCGGATAAAGCCTTGTAGAGACTTGGTCTGCTCATTCCAGTTTTCTCAGCAATTTTTGTCATTCCGATAGCTTTCGCGATGTTTCCGATAGCCACAATGAGGTCAGAGCTGTCCCCGTCTTCGAGAACAGTATTGAGATACTCTGCAATCATTTCTTCATTGTCAAGATAGTCTGCAATGTCAAATTTTGTTGTTGCCATGTTACTAATTCTTAAGTTTATTCCAGATTTCTTTTGCCTTCTTAATGTCCTTCTGTTGACTTGATTTCTCACCGCCGATCAATAGAATGATAAACATGTCTTCCTGTTCTTTGAAATAGATTCTATAGCCCTTCGCATAATTTATCCGCATTTCGCTAATTCCACCACCTACAGGTTTACAGTCTCCAAAATGTTCATCAGTCTCCAACTTCTGAATCCTAAATAGAATTTTTGCCTTAGCTCGAATATCCTTGAGCTTTCTAACCCATTTATCGAATTCAGCTGTTTTTTCTATTCTGACCATGAATAAATGTATCCATATGGATACAAATTTAAACTACTCCCTTAAGATTCCAAAGCGGATGGTAATGGCTAATCATTTTTCTTAGAATGCACCATAACGTAGGTATAATGCTACAAAGCAAGGATGTGCGACCAGCAGAGATCAAGGCCTTCTTGCAGGTTATGTTGGTGATAGTTAATGTTTATAGCGCATCGTGCAGCAGCACATGTCGTATGAGCTGAGCAGTATTTTGAAGACCGGCTTTTTGAAGAATATTTCGCCGGTGAGTACGCACGGTTTCATGGCTTATGTGCATTTCTTCGCCGATCTGTCTGGCCGTAAATCCTTTTACCAGGTGCCGGATCAATTCTTTTTCCCGCTCTGTAAATAGCGACTGGTAAGGCTTGAGATGCAGTTGCTCAGGATTTATATGAAACAGCTTTTGCCTCTTGGTATTTACGATGAGGGCATGCGGAATATTAGCGGGTTGTAAAAAGCTGATGTCGGAAATAATGTTGCTGAAAATAAAGGGTATTTTTTGGGCGTCGAACACCAGTGGAAAGCTTTGATTCTGCACAATGATCATGCGGCCGTCTTTGCGCAATGCCCTGGTAAAGTACGAAACGTACATGTACTCACGTTCGTTTTCCGGCAGGTTGTGCAAATACTGCATACCCAGGTTTATCACAGCCGCCACAAACGGCATATCATCAGGATGCACCATACGCACCACAAACTGTGCATGCTCCTGCAGTGCTTCCTTAGCGCTGTAGCCTGTTACCCCGTCGCAGTCGCCCAGTATCATTTCTGTTTTCCAACTGTGCGTATTGCCGATGATTGAAAACCACTTGCCGGCACTCCACAGGCCCTTAGCCAGCGGGTGCGACTGCAGCTCCTGCTGGTAGTCTTTTTGATAAATGACATAATCCTGTTTGCCAAAGGCCCTCGCCAGGTCGAGGTAATTGTAACTTTTATTCATAAGGCAGTGGTTGAAATATACCGCAATTGCGGTATGGCTTAGGTCGGTTTAAGAAAGGTAATTTACCAAAAAACTTACCACCAGCACTATGAAAACCAATACAACCACCAACCGAGGTCTACGCATCACGATGTATCTACTCTTCTGTCTGCTATGCTTTGCCTGCACCGAAGACGCCATCGATGACATGGACGATGACGACAAACAGGATACAACAATTACAGGCACCAGCATTCAAGATGTTTTTGATGTGATGAAAACAGGAGATGCCACCATGAAAACAGGCAAGGCTCCGGCAGGTGCCAAGCTGGCCGATCTGAAGATGGATAAGGTC
>CAZQVB010000001.1:76112-120640 GCA_964596645.1 uncultured Roseivirgaceae bacterium | reverse complement strand
TTATTCACCTTGCCGCCGGCATCAGAAACCGCATCCGGTTCTTGCTGCCAAAAGATTATCAGGGCGATGTATGCGGCGTATATCTTACCATAAAAGGCAAGGATGGCTATATCGACCTCAAGCCGTTGATCATCGAAAGCGATTCCATAGCCGCTTTCTACCTCGAATTGAAAGACGATAAGGCGAAGCTTCCTGAAAACCTGGAAGTAGAAATAACGCCATACAACTGCCTCGGCATGCCCATCGATACCTTCAGTCGGGAGCTGAAGGCCGATGACACAGGTTGCACACCACACAGCCCAGTGGCCAAGTGGAACTGGATCTTTACCGAAGAAAGTGGCCAAATAATCCTTGCCCCAGGCTTTGCTCAGGCGGTGACCGGCACCACCAATGGCTGCTGCCTCGATGGCATAAGTGTGGATTGTATAGCCAACGGTATACCCGAAAGCCAGTGGAAAAAGTTGACATACACCGCTGCGGCCTACTACAACCAGGAGTACCTGGTGTTTCTGGAAGATGGCACATTTAACGGTGGCATGCAGGAGCAAACCCAAAATTTGGACTATTCGGAATCAAATTTTTGCAACAATGAGGCAGCATACATTCACCGCATCAACGACTATACCTTTTGGGGAAAATATGATTTTAATTCCAGCACCAAAAAAGTTGTTTTCAGCGGCATCGAAAGCACCAAGCGTGAGGTTTGCTTTGAAAGCTTGGGCTATTGCATCGATGTGTACGACAGGGTTTTTATAAAACAAGGTATAGAATATGAAATGCTAGGCTGCAACTTCCTCATCGAGCGCTCCAGTGTAGAAGGTCAAGGCCTCACACGTGTATTTGAGCGATGGGACGGTGGTTGGCAGTGGCTCGATTAGTATCATTTGTCGGCGTACCGATGGCCGCCAGCACACACCTTCCGGTCGATGGTCACAACGAAAAGTACTATCGTAGTGGCCCAACTAAGCCGGTAAGTGTGGTGCTCTGACCAAATTGTGCTTAGCTCGGCGCGCAAGAATGGGAACAGTATATGAAGACAGCCAAATAACTAATATTTGGCTTGCTCATCCCTGCTTACCAGAGGGAGATATTTGTGCCTGTTATCCACGATCACCCAGATCAGTACAGCCCACATGATTATAGGTATAATTAAACCCTCGCCAAGTGTGAGGTGTTGGGCCAGTATGCCGGCCAGTATTGGAGTAATGACTACCGCACCCAAGGCGCGAAATCTGGGAATGATGAAAAGCACACCACCAAGGATTTCAAATACAGCCAGGAGTGGCATCAGCCATGTGATCTCCGACATGGCCTTAAACATTTTCATCGCCTGCTCGGGCATGTCATCAGGCATGGGCAGGTAATTAAAAAATTTATTGAGTCCGGCATTGATGAACATCAGGCCAAAAAGCAGACACAGTACAAAAAGGATTTTGTTTTTCATCGATAGTTTTTTGACAAAGGAAAATGGATTTTTACGGTTTTTAATTAATCCTCCTTACTTTTTTATATACCATCAACGGTCGCTATAAACCATCCAATGCACACCAAACTGATCGGTGAGAGAGCCGAAGTAATCTCCCCAAAACTGATCGGCCATAGGCATAGTGACCTGGCCGCCATCAGAGAGGGCGCCAAACAATCGATCGGCTTCAGCCCGGGTGTCGGCCTGTACATTGATGTGTACATTATTCCCTTTGATCAGCTTCAGTCCCATACTCTCCGGAGCATCAGTACCCATCAGACTATGGCCTCCAGTGATTTTGAGTTCTACATGCATGATCAGATCCAGGTCATCGTCCGGCAGGGTAGGCATCCCTTCTTGCTGGGGTACATTGCGGAAGGTGAGCGGCCCTTCTCCGGCATAATCCCCACCAAAAATTGTTTTATAAAATTCAAAAGCTTGTCTGGTTTCCCTTTCAAAATTGAGATAAGTGCTTACTGATGCCATGATGCAGATATTAAGTTTATAGAAAATTATTAGATTGAAAGTACATAGGAGTCCATTTGCCGGATCATATTTCCACCACCAGCAAAGCGATAGACATCACAGAAAGCATAGGTTTTTCCGTTCATCTTCATCTCCCCATTGACGGCCGCTTCATCGTTGCTCGTGATCATACTGTGAATGACCAGTTCATCAGCTGTATAATCTTTCATCATATTGAGCTGTTCAGTGAATTGCTCTTTACCAACAATTACCTTGTCACCATAGATAATCCACCTTATGTCATCCGTTGCGTGCCTTATGATAAAGCCGGCATCTCCTGTGGCGAAGGCTTTGTTTAGATCTTTCAGAAACTCCTTTCTGGTATCGTTTTTTAAGTCGGGTTTCACTGTGAGTTTTGTCATTGGGTTATCTTTTAGGTTCCAAAATACTCAATCGCGAACCTTCGGTATCAGTAAAGGCAACATACTTTCCGGTTCCGGGAATCTCATAAGGTTCTCCTAAAACCTTACCCCCATGTTTTGTAATTGACTTCATCGTCTCCTTGATATCACCTACACCAATCACAATAGACGGGTACTGTGCCGGCCAGTCTTCTTTCAATGGAAACATGCCACCATCGATCGCTCCTGCTGGTTTGCCGGGCTTGGCGTCCTTTTCGGCCGTGGCCAAAAGCACATAATTTCCCATTTCAGCTCCTAAAAACTGGCATTTCCAACCAAACACTGTGGAATAAAAGGTAGCGGCTCTCTCACGATCTTGATAGGGGAGCTCGAAGTGTACAACAGGATTCACAGACTTACTCTTTTGGCATGTTATTCCAATCCATATAGAGCATGCTCCACCTGTGCCCGTCCAAATCCGCAAAGCTGGTGATGTACATCCAGCCTTCGACTTCTGTAGGCTCATAGTAAACATCTCCTCCTGCCCGCTTTACTGTTTCCGCAAAAGCGTCAACTTCTTCTCTGGAAGCTGCATCCAGATTGATGAGCATTTCGCTTGTCTGGGAAGTATCAGAAACAGGCTTTCCAGTGTAACTACTGAACGTTTTTTTAGAGAAAAGCATCAGCGTGAAATCGTTTTCACCTATCAAAAAACTACCAAGATGGGTAGCGTCTTTGTGTATCGGGTTTTCCCTAAACCCAATCGTTCTGAAAAATTTTTTCGATTTCTCAATATCTTTTACGGGAAGGTTTAGCCATACTTGTTTCATGGTTTTAACATCTTGACATTAGTTTAAGCGGTAAATTGATAGACTTAAAAAAAAGGATTGCCAATTGCAACAGCGTTGTATGGAACAAAGCTAACATGAGAATGCATGCGCTGCGCAGTGTAAAAGCGGCAAACTCGGGGGTAAATTGCGACAGCTCATTTCACTTAATTACACCATTAAAAACTACAATTGCATGGCAGATTATAAGCCCAAAGACTATACTTCTGTGTCGCCGTACTTCGTGGTAGACGATGCCAATAGATTCATAGATCTGTTAAAAAATGTGTTTGATGGCAGGTTGTTGAGGCAGTACCACAGGCCAGATGGTAGCCTGATGCATGCTGAAATGCTATTGGATGACACCGTGATCATGTTGGGCGAGGCCACGGAGCAGCATCCACCAAACAGGTTGCTGATCCATGTTTATGTAGAAGATGTTGACGCTGTATTCGATAAGGCAATGTCTGCCGGGTGTGAACTCATAGAGAAACCCAAAGTAAAAGAAAACGATACCGACAAGCGCGGAGGCTTTCGTGACTTTGCCGGTAATACATGGTATGTGAGTACCCAAACAGATAGATCTTAATATGACGCACATTTCACTGATCATCCCTCAGGGCGAGTTCAGCATTACGAATATCGACCTGACCCGTCAGCTTTTTACCTGGGTAAATGATCAACTGCCTGATCCGGCTTTGACTCTTGAGCTGGTCAGTAGCACCAGAGAGGTAAACCCAAATGGCGGGATGTTTACAGTGAGAGCCAGCCGTCTCCTCAGCGAGATCAGTCATACAGATGTTATCATCATTCCGGCAACTTTTGGCCAGCCTCAGCAAATTATGCAATTAAACAAGGAACTGGTTCCTTGGATCATTGGCCACTATCACAATGGTGCTGATCTGGTAAGCATGTGCGTAGGAGCATTTTTCCTGGGCTCTATGGGTATACTCGATGGTAAAAAATGTTCCACCCACTGGAGTTCGGCAGAGGAGTTTCGTGCGCTTTTTCCCAACGTTATTTTGGAAGATGAGCGGATTGTGTCAGTATCAGATCGCATTTATACCAGTGGAGGTGCGTTGGCCTTTGCCAATTTACTGATATACCTGGTAGAGCGGTATGTAGGCAGAGCAATGGCTGTAGCAGCCGCCAAGACCTTCATGATTGATATTGACCGATCGAGCCAGTCGCCCTTTGTGATGTTTGCCGGCCAGAAGTCGCATCGTGACAAAGAAGTTTTGAGAGCCCAGGAGTATATAGAGTCTCATTTCAATGAGAGATTAACGATAGAAATGCTTTGTGAAGAAGTGGGCGTGGGGAAGAGAACTTTTGAAAGAAGATTAAAAAGCCGCACTGCCAACACGGTGTATGAATACATTCAGCGTGTAAAGGTGGAGGCAGCCAAAAAAGATTTAGAACTGGATTTGAAGTCGATTTCCGAGATTATGTACGCAGTAGGTTATAACGACACCAAAGCATTTAGAAATATTTTTAAAAGAACAACCGGCCTCACACCGCTTGCCTATCGCAACAAATATGGAAAGATGGCAATTGCCTGATGCTTATACTTGGCCAATGGGCTAAAACTTTCAGGTAAGTATTTTACACTGCGATCAGTCGGGATGAGTGAGATCAGTGCAATGCGATGTTTTAAAGTTGGTGAACTGGTAGAGGGGATAGTGTTATATGTTTATCGCTTGAAAAAAAATCCGACATATGTCCAACATATAATTCTGAATCATTACTTTGTCCGCGTTTAATTTTTTTCCCTGTGGTACATGGGGAGCGGAGTTAAGGCTATTTTGCCACACCCAACATGAAAATACACGATAAGGAAGTACCCGGCCAGACTGCACCCAACCTCACCGATAAGGCAGCATTCAAGGCATTTTTTGATCAGTACTACCCAAAGCTCATTCATTTTGCCCTGGTATACCTGCCTACCTACCAGTCGGCCGAAGAGGTGGTGTCGGATGTGCTGTACAAGCTGTTGAAAAACCCTGCCGGCTTGGCCAATGTGCAAAATTTGAATAATTATCTCTTCCTGGCGGTTCGCAACCAAAGCTTTACCTACCTGAAAAAGCAACACCACCTGACCGCCGAGCCGGCAGAAGACCGCGATGATTTTATACATCCCGCCGAGGTAGATCCTGAACGGTTGATGATAGACCGCGAGCTATATGATATTGTACAGAATGCCGTGGAAAAGCTGCCAACCAGGCGCCGAGCCATTTTTATGCTGGTAAAAGAAGAGGGCATGAAATACCGCGAAGTAGCCGAGTTGCTGGAGGTGTCTGTCAAAACCATAGAGCTGCACATGTCGCTGGCGCTGAAAGAGATAAGGGAGGCCGTTTCCACCTACATGCACAGCCGCGACATCAAGGTGAAGCCAATCCGTGAAGTAAGACTAAAATCTTTTTTATTTTTTTTATAGGGTAAGTCTACTGCCTGTAGTCTTCAATCCAAACGTGCCCAAACGTGGAGAAGACAGACATAGACTTTTTAATCGCCCAGGCGCTATCCGGCGAAGCTACCCCGGCTCAGCTGCATAAGCTGGAACAGTGGCTTGATATGTCTGAAGAAAACCGCAACCACTTTGCGCTGTTAAAAGACAGCTGGCACACACGCATATCGTATCCTGCCATTCTCGATAGTGAAGAGAGTTTTGAGAAACTTTACGCCAGGTTGGGCCGTCCGTCTGCCGTCACCGCCACACGATCAAGACAATTTTCATGGAGCATCTACCTCAAAGTAGCTGCTTCGCTGCTCGTTGTACTCAGCGTGATGGCGCTGCTGTGGCACCTGGAGGCACCTTCACGCAAGCCCGTCCAGGCCATTTGGATTGAAAAGGAAAATCCCAAAGGTCAGAAGTCAAAGATATTTTTGGAAGACGGCAGTTTTGTATGGCTCAACTCCAGCAGCAAAATCAGATATGTAAAAGGCTTCACAGTGGGGCAGCGCACGGTATATCTGGAAGGAGAGGCATTTTTTGATGTAGCCCACGATCCCAGCCGGCCTTTTGTGGTCATGGCCGATCACACCCGTGTAGAGGCTTTGGGCACTTCTTTTAACGTGCGCGAACACGATGAGGATGGCACAGTGACCGTGGCCCTTACGGAAGGTAAAGTGAAAGTGAGCGATTCGGAAAATCCGGAGCAGGAGCATGTGGTGATACAACCCGGCCAACGGGTGATGCATGGCAAATCATTGGAGGTAAGCTCATTTCACTATGCCTCGGAGATCGCCTGGAAAGACGGTGTGATCCATTTTCACAATGCCGGTCTGGAGGAAATCACCGCGCGGCTTTCGGCGTGGTACGGCGTAGAATTTATCGTACAAGGCAAGCCTGATGTTGCCTGGAAATACAGCGGACAATTTGCCGACGAATCACTGGATAACGTGCTGAAAGCCATTGGCTACGCTGAGCTTTTCAATCATACAATCGATGGAGACACCATTTATATAAACTTTTGATATGAAAGCAAACTTGGAAAACACAAGCTAAAAAAAAGCGATGCCCCGGAGTGGGAACATCGCTTTTAACGCTGGCCTGCGATCTGCCAATCTAACGCCAGCTTGTAAACATGTTCAACTATTTACATACCTAAAATTATGGAAAAAAAACTATTACGAATTATTCGTATGGGAATTAATGGATTCTTTATAGGGACGGTGCTGCAATGCTTTTTACTGGGCATGCTGGTAGCCGGCACCTCAGAAGCGCAAAATACCGTGCAAAGTGTGCGGGAAGCGCAGCTCAGCCTGAACCTGAAAAACGCCAGCCTGGAAGAATGCTTCCGCCTGGTAGAAAACCTCACCGAGTACCGCTTTACCTACGACAGGCGCATCATCGACCGCAAGGTGAAAGTGACGCTGCAATCGGGCACGCAGACGGTGTCGGACATCCTGCTGGAACTATCACGCCAGGCCGGCCTCAGCTTTAAGCAGATCAACAACACCATCAATGTGCAGGAAGCCACCAAGGGTTCCAACCAGGCCATTGTAGAGGTAAACCTGCAAGGCATTACCGTTACTGGCCGGGTTACATCCGAGGAAGACGATGAAGGTATACCTGGTGTAAATGTGATCGTGAAAGGCACCAGCCAGGGCACCGTGTCTGACATTGACGGACGCTATCGTATTGACGTGCCTTCAACAGAATCGATCCTTGTGTACAGCTCCGTAGGCTTTATTTTCGAAGAAGTGACGGTGGGCAACAGATCAGTGATTGATCTCAGTATGACCCCCGACCTTCAGCAGTTGGACGAGATCGTGGTGATAGGCTATGGTGAAGTGAAAAAGAGTGACCTCACCGGCTCCGTGGCTACACTGAAAGGGGAGACCTTTCGGGAGCAGCCGGTCAACTCGCTCGATGAAGCACTCCAGGGCCGTATGGCTGGTGTACTGGTGGGCAGCTCTACAGGGCCCGGTGGTGTGGTAGATATTAAAATAAGGGGTGCAAGCTCCATCACCAGCGGCATTGAGCCGCTTTACGTGATCGATGGCATACCGCAAGACAACAACAGCCTGGGTGCCGTGGAAAACGGCGGCGACTTCAACGACAAATCAGGTGCTGTGAATGTGATGGCCACCATCAACCCTGCCGATATTAAATCAATAGAAGTGCTGAAAGATGCAAGTGCTACCGCCATTTACGGTTCACGTGGCTCAAACGGCGTCATCCTCATCACCACCAAAACAGGCTCCGTGGGCAAGTTGAAAGTGGACGTAGACTATATGTACGGCTTGAAAAAAGCAGACAAGGTGTACGACCTTATGGATACGCAGGAGTATCTGGAATTGGTAGATGTATACGAAACCTATAAAAACCAGGCCGGTACCTATGCCCCATTTGCCTACGGATTTGAATCTTACCGCCAGATAGAAGGCGGCGACAGCGTTGGCGTACCGTACAATACCGATTGGCAAAATGAAATATTGCAGGTAGCGGAGCAGCACAACCTGAACGTAAACCTGAGCGGCGGAAGCGAACTGGTGCGCTACAACGTATCAGCCAATTATCTGATGAACGAGGGCCTGTTCAGAGAGTCCTTCTTCAATCGCGGTAGTGTGCGATTCAACATTGACTTTCAACTGTCGGAGCGCGCGAAGATTACGACCAAGCTTACTGCTTCCGAATCCAGCTCGGCATACGCCAGCAGCCGCGGTGTGCAGCGTGGCATCAACATGCGTTACGCGCTGGAGGCTTCACCCACATTCCCCATTCGCGATGCCTCTGGCAGGTTCACCCAAACCAGCGCTCTGTCTTCACTAGATACCTACAATCCGGTAGGCGTGCTGGAGGGTGTGCAACAAGACAACCAGACACTTCGCGTACTTGGCAATGCCGCTTTTGAATATGAACTGACCGACTGGCTCACATACAAGTTGCTCACCGGATACGACCTCGTAGATGATTCCAGGCGTAACTACCAGGCCTCAGACGCTTTCAAGGGTGTTTCGAACCAGGGCATGGCATTCACGACGGCCAGCTCAATGGCGACGACGTGGGCGTGATCGGCAATGCCAACCCCGATTTCTACTACGGCATCACCAATAACTTCGAATACAAAAACTTCTCCCTCAATGTATTTTTCCAGGGTGTTTCGGGCAATGACTTGATGTTCACCCTGAGCAAGAGGCTGTATTCACGCAATCCGGGTACCAACGTACTGTCCGGAAGCCTGGATACCCGCTGGAGTTCAGACAACCCCACCAATGCAGAGCACGACTTCGGCAGGAATGGAAGAATGAGCACCCAAATGCTGGAGCGTGCTTCGTACTTACGGCTCAGAACGCTCACCCTGGGCTACAATGTGCCGGCGAAAGTGCGGGGCTTCCTGGGTAATGCCCGTTTTTACCTGACTGCCTCCAACATATGGACCCTTACCAACTATACCGGTCTGGACCCTGCCTACAGCGATAAAGACAATCTCGTGAAAGGCTTTGATGATGGGTACTACCCGCTGGAAAAATCAATTGTGTTGGGCGTAAGGCTAGGACTGTAACTTCTAAAAAAAAAATCATGATAAAAATATATAGTGTATTACTGCTGGCATTGCTCGTGGTCGCTTACTCAGGCTGCGGCGAAAAGTTTTTGGAAGAAGAGCCCAAAGGCACCTTTGCAGCAACCGGTTCGCTGAAAAGTGAGGCCGATGCCAAGGCTGCCGTAGATGGTGGGTATTGGCTGCTGGGCGGTCGCATCGGGGGTTTCAACGACTTTCATGGCGTGAAGTCCATGCACTTTGGTGCGGCCAACTGGAGCGACAACTATGGCAACATAGACCAGTACCAGTTCAATGCTGACGATGGCAATCTGAACGTGATCTGGGAGCAACTGTACCGGGGCATCAACAACGTGAACTGGGCTATAAAAGGTATAGGCGAAATGCCTCAGGGAACTATCTTCGGCAAAGTGCAAGGCGGCGACGGAAAAACGTACAGCATGCGCGACAAATACATCGCCGAGGCGCGTTTTCTGCGGGGCCTGGCGTATTTCTACCTGGCCAATCTGTATGGCGAAGTACCCATGCCGCTGGAGCCATATACCGATGCGGTGGCGGATAGGCCGAGATTCAATATTCCTAAAAGCACTTCTGCCGAACTTTATACCCAGATACTTGCAGATCTTCAATACGCTGCCGATGTGTTGCCGGTAAAGTCAAACTATGGGGCAGCAGACAAGCACAGGGCAAGCTCAGGTGCGGCCAAGGCCCTGCTGGCCAAGGCATATCTGTATATGGGCGATTTTCAGAAGTATTTTCCGGAGGGCGGCCCGCTGAATCCACAACTGATGGATGCCAACACCGCTTACGACAGTGCCATGGCCTATGCCAAAGAGGTGATAGAAAGCCAAGAGTACGACCTGTACGACGACTACAGAAAAAATGGCTCTACCTTTCCGGAATACGAATACGGTGCTGAGCATATCTTCGCATTCCCGCACGATATACTGGCACTAAATGACCAGTTTGGTGCGCGCTGCATGCCTCCGGACAATCCTGTAGGATGCGAAGATCCGGGCTGGAGGGGCTCTCGCCGATTGGGCAGGCCGATCATACGCACTATGCCACTGGACTATCGCAGGTGGGCCACCATCATTTATTCCACTGTACGCAAGCGCTTCTATCCCTCACGCTTTTGGGATCAGAAGAATATAACCGTGCAAAACCTGACCAGCAACGACGGACCCATCATCCGGTTTGCAGAGGTACTGCTCATATATGCCGATGCAGCTTCCGAGCGATTTGATGCGGTAACACCCGAGGCGGCAGAAGCCTTGAGCCGCATACGCAAGCGTGCCACCAATTTTTTCGGCAATGTGCAGACCCCCGGCAAAGAGACATTTGTAGGTTTCAATATATATGATGCCAGCACCGGCCAGATTGGCAATGTAGAGGAGCTCCGTGCCAATCCGTCGGAGTACGATGTAGAATGGGCGGGTTTTGGCTCGTCTTTTACACCTACCGGTGTGCTCTACTTCAGCGAAACAGACAAGTCTTTTAAGGATTTTCATGAAGGTATGGCCATAGACTACAGCCTTGTCGACCTCAGCGTGGGCGTGCCCATGCAAAGGCTGCCCGAGGGCTCTACCAAACCGGAAAACTTAAACTCCAAACGCGCAGACATTGACTATGTAAACCTGTACCTGATCCGCGCCGAAGACCTGCAAAACCTTAGCATTGAAGAGTTTCGCAGTGAGGTTTTCAACGAATACGACTATGAACTGCTCTGGGAAGGCACCCGTACCTTTGACTGGCGGCGAAAGCGCAGATTGTTGGAGCTGGAAGATTGGGGCAAAGTGCGTGACGGCACACTGACAGAGCGCAACTACGTGTTCCCGCTTCCGCAACCGGAAATTTTTGCAAACCCACTGCTCAAGCAGGCTCAGGGTTGGTAGTGAAATGATGCGTTTAACCTTAAAATCAACAGCAATGAATAGATATAAATATACGGCCCTGATGATGCTCGTGATGGCGACTTTCTTCATGGCTTGTGACGATGAGCAAATGGCGAGCAAGCCCACAGCAGGGTTCGAAATTTTCAAAGCTACCTCCATCACCGGCCAGCCCAGCGATACCATCAGGCTGATACCACTGGCAGATGCAGGAACCATTTACGTAGGCGATACGGTGGTATTCAGAAGTACATGTACCGGCGATCAAAATTATATTTTCACCGGCGACACCACCTACAATAGTGCTGGTGAGCATGAAGATTTTCGCATTGCAGAGGTTCCATACGATGTGGCCTACAATCCGGAAGACGACCAGTACGTACGGGTAGAGGCGTTGCTTTTTCCCAGTGAGAATCAAGACCTGGAAGATCTCTATGGCTACGCGCACAAAAAGCGGTATGTAGATGAAAACGGCAACTACTACAGCGGCATCATACGGTATGTGTACGAGCACGCCGGGAACATGAATGTAGTAGCCTATGCCGTCAACTACAGCGATGATGGTATGGAGTACAGTCTGGATGCGGCGCGCGCGACGCTCACCATTGTTGAACCTTAATTTAAACCTGAAGAACATCATGAAAAACTATATAATGTGTATGGCAGCTGTGGCACTCTTGGCTATGGGCTGTGTAGAAGACGAATACATATCACCAGAGGCCAGCTTTGAATTGTACAGCGTAGAATTGGTCGATGTGGTGGAAGGTGTGCCAGTCGAAAACTTCAACCCGGTGACTGTGGTGGCCGGCGATGAATACGACACCCTTGTAGTGGCGCTGAACCAGGAACTGGAGTTTAGAAATACGGGTTCGGGTACCCATTTCTCCCTGTGGTACGGCGATGGCAATAGCAATTACTTCGGCTCGTCCAGCAATGTTTTGGGCACCAACTTCCCTGTGGGTTCTCCACTGCGGCATACCTATGGCGAATTGGCCACCCATAAGCTCATCATGTGGGCCACCTCGCTCAACTCCGACGACCCCAGCGAGTACTCACGCGACAGCAAGATCTATTTCGTGAAGGTGATGGATATGCCTTAGTGCCGGGCTTGCACGAGGATTCCTAACTTTCTAGTGACTCACTTTTTTAGTCTCAATGGTTGAGGGCATCGATGATCTTTCGATGCCCTCACATTGAATAAAGGCCAGGGCGATCTGCCTGGGCTTTGCAGCGTATAATGTTCCACCTAAAACCCTACGACATGAAAAAGCTATTCATAATAATATTATTGATCACCGCAGTGTTGCCCCGGTTGCCGGCACAAACATCCCAGCTTTGGCAGCAGTTTGAAACGGCCAAAGCCAATGGCTATGAGCCCACATTGCCCGACTTTTCCTATGCCGGATACAAATATTGCAACGAGCCCATACCCGATGTAGCCGGCCCGGTATTCAACGTCACTAACTACGGCGCTGTACCCAACGACAACAACTCCGATCAAACGGCTATACAGGCAGCCATCGATGCGGCAGAGGCAGCAGGGGGCGGCGTAGTTTTCTTTCCTAAAGGCAAGTACTTGGTCAATACCAATCAGGATCCGCGAGGCACCACCCACATCCAAATTCAGGGCGACGGCATAGTGCTGCGCGGTGAAGGCAGCGGCCCGGGTGGCACGGAGATTTTTATGGAACACTACCTGGAGGAAGAAGAACCCGGCAATATGTGGACATCGCCTTACATGTTTTCCTGGACCCCTAAGCCACAGGCCTACAACAATCTGGGGAATGTGGTGGAGAACAAAACCCGTGAGTATTTCTGTCTGAAGCTCGATGATGTGAGCAAGATTTCAGCCGGCGACCTGGTGATGCTGCGGTTTAAGTCGAGCACGCCCGAGGCTAAAAATTCATTTATAGAACCCTACACGCACAAGGATAGCTGGAGCAACAACACGGTGCTGTTCAAAATTCCGCACCGTGTCAATTCGGTGGATGCCGCTAAAAATCAGATATGTTTTTCAGAACCCATCCATCTGGATATAGACGTGAACCTGCCCTTGAATACGGGCGACAACAACTGGCGGATCGTGCCCTACAAGCCCTGGAAGAAAGCCGGCGTGGAAAACATTCGCTTCAGTGGCAACTGGAAAGATGATTTCGTGCACCACCGCAGCTTCATCGACGATGGCGGCTGGAGCATGATAAAAATGGAATATGTGATGGACGGCTGGATTCGCAATTGTGAATTTGTGAATGTAAACCGTGCCATAGACCTGGGAGCGAGCTTTCGCGTGTCGGTACTCAACGTAGTCACCAGCGGCAACCAGGGCCATGGGAGCATCAATACGAGTGGAGGATACGGCACACTCATAGGCCTGTTTGAAGATAAAGCCAACCACTGGCACGGCACCACCGTGTCGCACGGCGCAGAAGGGCATGTACGCTGGCACATCAAAAATGCCGACGCCCTCATCGATGCCCACGGCAACGGCCCGCACGCCACCCTGCTCGACGACTCCCAAGGAGGATTTGCCTTCAACGACGGCGGCAACGTGAAGAACATGCCCAACCACTACCGCCATTTCGTGCTCTGGAACTATAAATCAAATGAAGCCAGAAGCAACACGCGCTATTGGGACGACCGGCCCGGAAGCTATTGGTATGAACAATACTACGTGAAGCCCATCATTGTCGGCACACACGGCAGTAGCGTTACGTTTGATGAAAGCTACCTGCAGGTGTTGGAATCCAACGGCACCGCCGTAAACCCAAAATCGCTGTTTGAAGCGCAGCTGGCTCGGCGCCTGGGCAGCGTACCCGCCTGGCTGATGCAGTTGAAGGCAGATTTTGATACGCCTGCCAATCAGGGCTTTGTGCCTGATACTGATAAATGGTATCGCCTGCAGAGCAGGTGGAGCGATCATTTTCTACGCGCCCGTGGCGATAGGAACGGTGGAGGCGAAGTAAGGCATATGGCCATTCAGCAAGGCTGGACCACCCCACAGTGGCGCTTTGAATTCGCACGATCGGAAGGAGGCAAAAACTACTACCGGATTAAAAACAAGTGGAGCGGCCTCTATCTGAAGGCAGACATAAGCAAGCCCAACGGCGGCCCCGTGGAGCATAGCGCTGTGGAGCCGGCTTGGGCCAGCCCCGATTGGCATCTGGAGTTTGCCCACAATGCAGGTGGTGCAGATTACTACCGATTACAAAACCGCTCCAGCGATCTATACCTGCGGGCACGTGGCGATCAGGCTTCGGGTGGCGTGGTAGAGCACCAGGCTGCTGAGCCTCAGTGGCATACCGCCCAGTGGCGACTCGAGGAGGTGGACACAAATGTTCGGATAACCTCTCTTGCAGAAGAAGCGGACATAGCCAAAGAAAGTATGCTGCAGGTATACCCCAACCCCAGCAAGGGATCGATACAGATAGAGTGGACAAATGAACAAGCAGAGGTAGCCAACATGCGCATTTCAGACATATCGGGTATGGTGGTGTTGAATGGTGAACTGCGCCCCGGCCCATCCACGCTCGACCTGAGCAGGTACACCAAAGGCATGTATTTACTGAGTGTGCATACAGCAACATCAGTGATGAAGCAAAAAATACTGTTGGAATAATGAATTACATCATGAGCCGGCCCACCAGTCGGCCGGCTCATTTTACAACAGATAAAATACACCGAATGACAGAACGAATACTTTACCAGAACAACAAGGCTTTTTTTACCCATTACCTAAATTGTACCCTCCTGCTTTGTCTACTGCCGGTGCTGGGTTTTGCGCAATTGGTTGCTCCCCAAAAGCTGGATATTCCCTCCGGTGGGCAGGTGATCGCCCAGTCGGCCGACTGGCAGCAATCGAGCCGGCTGGAGCAACTGAAGCAACAAGGCTACGCCACCGAGGTGGATGGCCCTGCCTGGCTTCCGCACGAGGCGATCAAAGTAGCTTTTGACGAGCGACCGGAAAGTGCCTCTAAAATAGGGTTTGAACTTCCGGTAAATGAAAGCATTAGAAAGGGCGATGTGCTCCTGCTCACCTTGTGGGCGCGCTGTACGTTGAGTGAAGACGAGTCGGGCGATGGACGCCTGCTGATACGCCTGCAACAAAATAAAAGCCCGTACGATAGCTACGGCCACCTTACCGCTGCCGTGGGCAAGCAATGGCTTCACCTTGCCAGGCCCATCCAAATCAATGAAGATTTTGATAAGCAGGCCATTAATCTTTCTGTACACCTTGGCTACTATCCGCAACACATAGAGCTTGCCGGTATTGAACTCATCAATTATGGCAGCAAGCTAAAGCCCGAGGACCTGCCCCGCCACCTGCTGAGCTACGAAGGCCGGGAGCCCCAAGCCCCCTGGCGCAAAGAAGCCCTGGCCCGAATCGAAAAGCACCGCAAAGCCGACGTGACCGTGCAAGTGTCGGACAAAAAAGGCCGCCCACTCACCAATGCGGAGGTGGAGCTCCACATGACGGCCCACACCTTTGCCTTTGGTAGCGCCACCAACTTCACCGCCCTGCTGAAAGAAGACGCCGATGGCGAACAGTATCGTAAAACCTTTCTCGAAAATTTTAATAAAACCACCACGGAAACGGGCTTCCGCTGGCAAAACTGGTTTCGCGGAAGCGATAAAGCCATAGCCAGCCGAAAGGCCCAACTGATGCAATCGCTGCAGTGGTACCAGCAGCACCACATACCCGTGCGAGGGCACTACCTGATGTGGGGCCCGCTGGAGCCGCGCTTTCAGCCGGAGCACTTGCTCGACAAACCGGTAGAACTTCGGCAGGCGCTCTTTGCGCACATGAGCGACAAAACAAACTGGTCTAAAGGCCTGGTGGCGGAGTGGGACGCCATTAACCACATCATAGGCTGGGGCACCACCTATGCCGACTTGTGCGGTAAAGAAATATATGTGGAAGCCATGAAAAGGGGACGTGAACTTTGCCCCGGCCAGCCGCTGTGGGTGAACGAAGGGCAGGTGCTTCCCTCGGGCAGCCGCATAGTATCTTACAAAGAAATAGTGCAGTACCTGGTAGAGGCCGGCGCCGCGCCCGATGGCATCGGCTTTATGGCGCATTTTCGCGAAAGCTCCCTCACGCCACCAGCCCGAGTGTATGAGGTGCTGGACGAATTTGCGCAAATCGTGCCTGCACTGCAGCTTACGGAGTTCGATGTGGAAGCTGGCGACGACTTTGAGCTGCAGGGCGACTATTTCAGGGATATTCTGCTCACGGCTTTTAGTCACCCGGCCATGAAGGGGATCATTAACTGGGGCTTTTGGGAGGGCATGCACTGGAGGCCACAGGCGGCGCTGTGGTCAGAGAATTGGCAGATAAAGCCTGCCGGTGAGGCCTGGCGAAAGTATGTTTACGGCGAATGGTGGAGCCGTGAAAGCACCCAAACCAATAGCAACGGAACCGCAGAGGCGCGGGTGTTCAATGGCAAGTATCAGTTGACCGTGCGGCACAAAGGGGAAGAAAAGAAATTCGACTACGTGATAGAAGGCCCACAAGAAATTAAGGTAACATGGTAAGGGAATGGCATTTTTCAGGCTCTCATCTTCCCTCTCTTGGAGAAGATGCAGGAAGAGGTTTACCAGCAATAGCTCAGTTAAACGAACATCAAACGGCTATCTAAAATCCATCAGCTCACTGTTAATTATAGTCATGCTCAAACACAAAGCTTTCATCATACTCGCTTTGCTCTTTTGTTTCTTTCATGCCCGGGCCGACAACCCGCTCATCTCCGGCATCGGCATGTCCGACCCACATGTACGCGTGTTCAACGACACCGTATACCTGTACACCGGCCACGATACCAGCCCTAACGACAAAACCTGGGTGATGAAAGAGTGGCGGATTTTTCGCTCCACCGACCTGGTGAACTGGGAGCAGGTGGGCACCATTTCGCCTGAGGATAATTACATGGACGACCAAAGCACCGACTGCTGGGCCGCCGATGCCATCAAACGAAATGGCCAGTATTATTTCTACTTCTCCGACCGCAAGCGAGGCGTAGGCGTTATGACGGCCCCACAGCCACAAGGCCCATTTGCCGATCCGCTCGGTAAGCCGCTGGTGTCGCCAATGCACGACCCCACCATACTGGTCGACGATGACTCAGCCCATTATCTGGTGTATGGCGACAAAGAGGGTGGCGGATTTCATATCGCCAGGCTGAACGACGACATGATATCGCTGGCCGAAGCGCCTAAGCCCATTGAAATAACCGGCGAGGAGTGGGAGCAGGCACCCCAGTGGATGGACAAAAATTACATTTTTAACTATAAAAACACCTACTACCTGAGCTGGGGCCGCGATTATGCTGTTTCCAAAAACGTGTATGGACCATACACTTCCGTTGGTGCAGTAGGCGAAGGCTACGATCTGAACGAATATGCCCACGGCAGTTTTTTCCACTGGAAGGGGCAGTTTTACCACCTCTGGTGCCGCTACCTCCGCCCGGGCTACAAATACCGCGAGACCATCATGACCTACTGCCACATCGACGACGAGGATCGCATCGTGACCGATACCGGATTTCTGGACAAGCACTATGAAAATGGTGTAGGCCAGTACCACGCCGGCTGGGAGCGCCTGGAGGCCGAATGGTTTTACGAAATCTCCGAGGGTCTGAAAAAATCGGGCACCCGCGAAGATGGGTTCAAAGTAGAAGGCATTACCAACGGCAGCTGGCTGCGCTTCGCCAACACCACCTTCCAACAAGCCAAAGACCGAATAGTTATAAGCGTACCAGAGCTGAGCGGCAAGGCTTTTATGGAAATACGGCTGGGTAGTCCTGACGGGCAACTGCTGGGAAGCGTGGATTTGCACGACCAAAAAAGTGATGGATTATACGCTGGAACCCTGACCCAAAGCTTCGAAGGCACAGCCGATCTTTACCTCGTGTTCAATGGCAAAAAATCATTTCAATGTAGCCTGGATTGGCTGCGATTTAATTAATGAGGCTCAGCGATGGGATTTTATTCACCATCAACTAAAGTGCATAATCCGGGAGTGTTTTTTTTGATAAGTGCATGCCATCAGCCGCTCCACCTGCTTTATCTGCCACATCTTAAATAAGTGCAATATCAAAAACAAATGGAATAATAACCCAAAGCATGATGAACACGCACACGACTTTATACAGGGAAATACAAATATTGATTTTAAAACAACCTCTCCATGGTCTGACGCACAGACCATTAGTATCCGAGAAATTTATCTGGCAACCTGCCAGAGTAAAAACAGCTTTAGAAAGTGGCAGCAAGCGCTTCCCTACACATCGCAAATCGCCACACCTTCTTTCAGTGCGGCCATCGGCTCGGCCCAGGTGGGGATAAACTCCTGTGCTACAAAACCTTTAAAGCCTGTTTCCAGAATGGCCCGCATAATGGCCGGGTAATACAGCTCCTGCGTTTCGTTGATCTCGTGCCTGCCGGGCACTCCGCCTGTATGGTAGTGGTTGATGTATTGATGATAGTCGCGTATGGTGGCGATCACGTCGCCTTCCATGATCTGCATATGGTAAATGTCGTAGAGCAATTTAAAATTGTCAGAAGCCACTTTTTCACACAATGCAGCGCCCCATCGTGTGTGGTCGCACTGATAGTCGGGGTGGTCTACCTTGCTGTTCAGCAGCTCCATCACAATATACACATCGTGTTTTTGTGCCAGTCGCACAATTTTGTCCAGCCCTTTTGCACAGTATTCCAGCCCTTTTTCATCGCTTAGTCCGTTGCGGTTGCCGGAAAAGCAAATGATGTTGGTCACACCGTGGTCGGCTGCTTTGGGTATCAGTTCAGCGTAGTTTTTATACAGCGCATCGTGCAGGGCGGGGTCGTTAAAGCCTTTGGTGATGCCAAATTTCCAGGCAGTGCTCATGGAGCATGTGAGACCCTGGTCTATGGCCAATTGCCATTCGTCTGGCCCCAGCAGGTCGATGCCTTTGATGCCCAGTGCGGCCGCTTCTTGCAGAAAGTCCTGCATGGGTACTTTGCCGTAGCACCATCTGCACACAGCATGGTTGATGTTGCCTTTTAGCGGTGCTATGTCGGTCATGGGTTTACTGGATTTGCTTTTTGGCATCAATGCTGTTCCAACACTAAGTCCGGCCACGCCGGCTGCCAAAGTTCTTATTGCTTCATTTCTTTTCATCATCATTCTGCTCGCTGAGTTGGGTGTATAGTGTGCCACAATTTAGAAAAATGCTTGTAGAAATCGATATTTCCCGAATTGCGCTACATTAAAAAAGCTTTGATGTGCCCCTGTCAGTTGAAATAATTTTCAAACTCCATTTAATTTTTCTTCTCACCCGCAAGTTTTTGCCGCCGGGCGCATCTAATCTTAAATTTCTCACTAAAACAGTACGAGCATGAACAAGCACATTCATTATTCAGCAATGTTTTTGACCCTCGCCGTGTGGCTGTCAAGCAGCATTGCAGTGGCACAATCTGCACCAGAGGGTACACCTGCCAAGCGCGGCCAAAGGCAAATGGGCCAGGGCCACAATGCTTTGAACCTGACGGATGCACAGCAGGAACAAGTAAAGGCGCTGCACCTGGAGATGGCAAAAACAACGTTGACCAACAAAAACCGCATCAATGAGCTGGAGGCAAAACTGACCACCGCCACATCGCAGGACAAGGTGGATCAAAAAGAAGTAGATGGTATCGTCAGTGAAATGTTCGACCTGAAGGAGGCCAACTTCAAAGAGCACCTGCAAACAAGAAATGAAGTAAGGGCCTTGCTCAGCGATGAGCAAAAGGTGATGTTTGACGTACGCCATGCCAAAAGGCGGAATGGCAAAGGCATGCAAGCCCGCGGCCACAGAAGGCATGGCGGTGGTGCTGCCACCAACAGACCTTGCCAACAGTGATGACGGCTTTGGCAAAGTTATACCGCATTGTACCGGCCGGATTTGGCTTGCGATACTACACCTGAGAAAAGCTACGGCCTCGCCATATTCATGACCATTTGATGCAGACAGATGAACAACAATTTATTGAACAACTTCAATGTGGCGATGAGCGGGCCTTTCAGCAGTTGGTGGCGCAGTACCAGGCCATGGTGTACAATACCTGCCTCGGACTGACGAAGAACCCCGGCGATGCCGACGACCTCACGCAGGAAGTTTTCATCGCCGTCTTTACCTCTGTCGGGCAATTCAGGCATGAAGCAAAAATCACCACCTGGCTGTATCGCATTGCTGTCACCAAATCGCTGGAATATATCAGGAAGCACCGGAGAAGATTTTCCATCATGCGCTGGTGGGGAGAAAAGGGAGACCTGCAAGTGCCGGATTTTGAACACCCCGGCGTGCTGAGCGAAAACAAGGAGCGAGCCAGGGTGCTTTTTGCTGCTATTGATAAGCTGCCCGAAGGCCAGCGTGTGGCTTTCACATTGCACAAGCTGGAAGGGCTCAGCTATGAAAACATCGCCGAAATCATGCAAAACACGTTGCCGGCTGTGGAGTCACTCATGCACCGGGCCAGGCAAAACCTGAGAAAGACGTTGAAAAAATATTACTACAGTTGAACATATTAAAGTGCACAACATGAAAGAAACAGAGCCATACCGCGAAGTGGAGGAAACCATGCAATCGCTCGATGGAGTGCATCGTGCCGCACCAAGGCCATTTCTGTATGCACGAATAAAAAACAGGATGGACAATGCCTGTCAGCACCGAACATCTGCTGTGTGGCAACCGGCGTTGGCATTTGTTGTGGTGCTGGTGTTCTTTTTCAATATGTTCACCATTTGGGAGTACGCCAACAGCCAACCTGCAACCGACCTGACCGAGACTGCACTGGTGGATGAATACTATCCGTCAGAGTATCAAACCTATACCCTGGATGATTTAATGGAAGAATGACTATGCTGAACAATACAAAAGTTCTTTGGACTGTGATCGTGCTATTGCTCGTGCTCAATGTGAGCGTAATAGCTACTGTATGGATAAGCCGGCCGGAAATTGTACATACAAACCCGTGGCGCGGCACTGGAAAGCCGCACAAGGGCCGCTTGCTGAAGCAGGAGCTGCAACTCAGCGCTACACAGCAGGTATTTATCGATTCGCTGCGCACGGAGCATCAGCAGGCGATGAAGCAGCAAATGGCAGAAGTGGCACAACTGAGACGTATGCTCATGGCCGATTTAGAGAATGATGAAGAATTTTCAGAGGCCGAAGAGTTGCTCCGGCAAATCAATGATAAACAAGCCAATATCGAACTGCTGACTTTTCGCCACTTTAAGACTATGCTTGCGCTGCTCGATGAAGATCAACAAAAGGCGTTTGTAAAGATGATGCGCAGAGGCATGCGAAGGCAGCACAAGGGCCAGGGGCAGCGCGGACGGCTATAACACGCAACCGACACTGAGCCGGCGGGCTTTTATGTGTTTACAATAATGAGGATGGCCGCACTGAACATTGCAGCATTTTCCTGAAGGGAGCAGGGGAATATTTCAAATGGATAGGGAGTGGTGTCTATCCATAGGTGTTGACCTAAAAGCTGTGTGTAGCGATCAAATGGTCAAAGTGCCCATTTTTCCGGTTTCATAGTCGCTGATGGCCTGTTGCAGTTCCGGAAAGCGGTTCATGATAAACGTGCCGTAAGCCGCCACAGGCTCTTTGATGGGTGCAGCGCCAATCACCAACACTTGTCCGCTGGTAAGAGATCGAAGGGGCAGCTCATTGCCATCGTTGTGAAAAACAACAAGATCGCGCGGACCGGCCAACTCATCGTTCTCCGTCAAAAATTCACCCTCTATTATATAATAGAAAGCGTTATAGTGGGCCGGCAGGGGCAGGGTAGTTTCGCTGCCCGCCTCCATACGCACATGGGCCACGGTAATGGGCGTTTGCGTATCAGCAGCGCCCTTTTGTCCATAAAGCCTGCCTGCGATCAGTCTGGTAAGAATACGTCCTTCATCTTCACGAATCACCGGAATGGAATCGGCCGTGATGCCCTGCACATTGGGCTGGCACATTTTTTTGTTGGCAGGCAGGTTGAGCCAAAACTGAATAGCGTGAACCACTCCGCCGCGCGACTGGTCAGCTGCGCATAGCCGCTCCTTGTGTACCATGCCGGAGCCTGCCGTAAGCCACTGTACATCACCACTTTTTATGGAGGTGACGGTGTCGTAAGAGTCGTAGTGGTGTATGCAACCTTCCAGCAAAATGGTGACTGGCTCGAAGCCTCTGTGCGGATGCGGCGGCACGTGAATGCTCTCCCCGGGGCGCAAAAAGGTAGGCCCTATATGGTCGAAGAGCATGATGGGATCGATTCGGTTTCTGACCGGCATCGGCAGCGCCCTGTGCACGCGCAGCCTCGGTGCGATGAGTTCATCGTAGGCGGTCATGATGATGTCTTGGGTTCTTACGTCATTCATGCTGTGAATCTATCGGCTCACAGCCAAAAAATTGTACTACAAAAGTCAGCAAACATTACAGATGAAAAGTAAAAGGCTTTAATTGATTAACCGGCTATATCACAGGCCATTGCACTTGCCTTGTTCAAGCACAAAAAAATCCCGAAGTAAACATCCTTCGGGATTTTGCTTTTTAGCAGTACAAATATGTGCCGGCGCTGCATGGAGTATAGCGCCTGCTGAGCGAGCGGCATACGCTGTCGCCGGCATACCACACTTATTTTTTCATGACCAGATCTACCGCCAGATCAAATTCGTCATAGATCATTTTATCGCCCAGGTTGTCGAAAAACGAGCCTGATCCATAGCGCACATCGTGCTTTGCACGATCTATGGTAATGTTGCCTTTGGCGGTCACTTCCTTGCCATTTACCTGTAT
Source organism: uncultured Roseivirgaceae bacterium (assembly GCA_964596645.1). Lineage (GTDB taxonomy): Bacteria > Bacteroidota > Bacteroidia > Cytophagales > Cyclobacteriaceae > CAVQEK01. The sequence goes on along the minus strand of CAZQVB010000001.1, from coordinate 97,778 downwards.
GGTAGCCGGGAACTCAATGGGCTCGGTGATTCCCTTTATGGTAATATCGCCTTTCAGCAGATACTCATTGCCACCTTTGGCCACTACGTCTTTGATTACCAAAGTAGAAGTGGGATGCTTGTCTACACCGAAGAAATCATCGGATTTGAGGTGTCCCACCAGTTTTTGATTCATTTCCTTGTCTTCCAGGTCTGTGTTGGAGAGCGATGGCATGTCAATAACAAAGGTGCCGCCAGTGGGCTTGTTGCCTTGCATCTCCAATTGCCCCGATTTCAGATGGATGTGGCCGGTGTGCTCGCCTGTCACTTTCTTGCCTGTCCACTCTACAGAGCTTTCTTTAGTATCTACTCTGTACACCTCGGTTGTTTCCTGAGGTCTGGCTTGCGCCGCAAACGTTGTAAAGGCAGCTGCTGCCACCATACTCATCATTTTTGTCATCCTTTTCATGGTTTGTTTATTTATTGGTTCTATTAAAATTTTAATTAAAGCATGGGCACTTCTATCAGCAGCAGATGCAGGTCGGTGTGGGTTTTCACATCAATAGTGTCTACATCCACCAATCCCAGCCCGTCGCGTTGCTGAAGCGGCTGGCCATCAATTTCTGCCTCACCATCGAGCACAAAGGCATATACACCATTGTCGGCTTTGTGCGGCGTGTAGCGCACATGTTGACCTGCGTCAAATACGCCAAGCGACAAATACGCATCCTGATTGATCCAAAGCGCATCATCATCTGTCGGCGACACTACTGTCACGAACTTATTTTTGTTCTTTAATAAATCGAAGCGCTTTTGATCGTAGCGCGGCGATATGTTTTTGTTCTTTGGCAAAATCCAGATCTGTAGAAAGTTTACAGGGTCTGTCTTGGAGTAATTAAACTCCGAATGCGTCAGTCCGGTACCTGCCGTCATGATCTGCACCTCGCCCTGCTTTATTTCTCTGGTGTTGCCGGTGCTGTCTTTGTGCGCCAGCGAACCCGACAGCGGTATGCTGATGATCTCCATGTTGTCGTGCGGATGTTCGCCAAAACCGCGCCCGGCTTGTACGATGTCGTCGTTGAGCACGCGCAATGCCCCAAAGTGCACACGCTCCGGATCGTAGTAGCGGGCAAAACTGAATGTGTGATGGCTCAGCAGCCAGCCGTGATCGGCTCTGCCGCGTGTACCGGCTTTGTGCAGTACATGTTGTGTTTTCACTGTCGACATATTTCCTCCTTTTTATCTTTCAATATTTGTTCATTCCGATCTGAGCTTGTCCAACAAGGTGTTGAGTGTTCTTGTCTCGGATTCGCTCAGGCTATTCAGTGTGCTTTTCAGCTTTTCCATCTGCGGGTCAATATCGGCCAACAGATCTAAGCCCTTATCGGTGATTGTGATGTTAACCTGCCGCCGGTCATCGGGGCATTGTTCCCGATGCGCCAGTTGTGCGTGGCACAGCTTGTCAACCAGCCTCGACACATTCGATTCTTTATCAATCATTCTGTCTTTCACATCACTAAGGCTCACCGGCTTTGGTGCCTGACCCTTCAAAATGCGCAATACATTGAACTGCTGACTGGATATGCCGTGTTTTTTGAAAATTTCACCCTCACGGCGCCTCAGCCAACAACCGGTGTAGTGCAGATTCACCACCATCTTGTGCCGCTCACTCTTAAATGTGCTTTGACGTATGGCCTCTTCGATTTTCACAATCACTTTGTTCAATTGTGTGTATATACATTTAATGTCCATACAATGTTTCACTTTTGACAAAGTTTTTTTCACGAGCTGTTACTTTTGCCTGCAGGCCTGCATTAGGGATACAACAAAACGAGAGGCAATAGAAACGCGAAGAACCATAAGCGAGGAGGAGCTACAGCAAGAGCTGCAACAGATAAAGCAGGCGCAGCAGGACTTAAAGCATTTTCAGGTGCTTTACGATAAATACTTCGCCACCATGTTTCGCTTTATTTATCGCCGCACCGACGATGAAGACATCACGGCCGACCTGACCTCGCAAACGTTCTTTGCTGCCTTGAGGCACATTAAAAAATTCAAATATAAAGGGGTACCATTTTCGGCATGGCTGTATCGCATTGCGAGCAATGAAGTGCTTAACTACTACCGCAGCAAGAAGAGGAGGCAGGTGTTTAGTCTGGAAGAAGAGGTGGTGCAGCGCCTGGTGGTGGGGGAGGAGCCGGCCGGAGCGCAGTCGCCACAGTTGGCTTTGCTGGTGGCTGCCATGAAGAAGCTCAGCGAGCGCGATGTGGAGGCCATTCAGTTGCGGTACTTTGAGGAGCGCACTTTCGAAGAGATGGGTTACATATTGGAAATAGGAGAAGCTACTGCCAAAATGCGGACATACCGCGCGGTAGAGCGGCTGAAAGAAATGATAAAGGGGGCGACATGACAAAATTTGATATAAGGCTTCGCCGTCAGCAGTTTACGCAGGGGCGTATAGAGCAGCATAAGGATTACCTGTCGCTGTTGGAGGAGCACCAGCGCAGGCGGCGCACCCGCGGCATGCTGGTGCTGGTGGGCGTGGTGATCGTGATCACCATAGGCCTGCTGGCCCTGCTCAACCGCAGCGAACCGGCACAGCAGCAGCAGCCTACACCAGCCGATTCTACCGAACACGTAGAAAATAAAGATCAGCTTGATATCATGTATTAATGACTATTAAATAAGAAAAACCAGGGGCCCCGGCTTTTCACATTCACAATTATTCACCTTTAAAAAGTAAGACAATGGAAGCTAAGAAAAATCCAAAGTTGGATATGCGGAAGAAGTACGCCCTGTTTTTCAACATCGGCATGGTGCTGAGCCTGACGCTCGTGCTCACCGCCTTTGAGTGGAAGTTTAACAGTAATGACCCTACAGTCGATTTTTCAAATTCTGGCCACGACCCATTTGAAGTAGAGATCATGCCTACTGTGCACACACCCAAAATGCCACCACCGGCACAGGTGGTGAAGCTTGTAGAGGTAGATGATAATGAAGAGATTGATGTTGACGAGTTGGTTGTTGACATCGACTTCGTAGAAACTACTGTGATGGAGGACGTGGTGTTTGTAGAAGAACCGGAAGCCAGGGAAGTGGCGGAAGAGGCGGTGATCATCGCCGAGACTATGCCCTCCTTCGGCGGCGATGGTTATGCAGGTTTTTATAAATATCTGGCCGAAAATGTGAAGTACCCCAAAGAGGCCAAGCGCTTTGATGTGGAAGGTAAAGTTTTCGTTCAGTTCATCGTAGAGAAAGACGGCGCACTCACTGACATTCGGATACAAAAAGGGCTCGGCTATGGCTGCGATGAGGAAGTGATGCGCGTGCTGAGCCAGTCGCCGAAGTGGTCGCCCGGCAAGCAGCGCGGAGTTCCTGTGCGCGTACGAATGGCCATCCCGGTGTTTTTTCAACTGAAATAGGTTTGGTTATTCAATGGTAATAGGTAGTTTTTCCAGGGCTTAGCCTCACTGATGGCTAAGCCCTTCTGCCTTTACTGTGATATGATACGCACCCGGAAGTGCGAGTTCTCCGCCGCTCTCCGACAGGGATAACTATCTCACCCTTTCAGGGCTTTGCTCTTCTTGCTTGCTCGAAGGGCGGTGCCCATCGATGGTGTATTTCACCCCTTCGGGGCTTGCCTGTCCCCAGCCCTGAAAAGGGCGCCATCCCCTAACGACGGGCACAGTCCATCGCACATAGCCCTGAAAGGGCGCCATCTGCCATCGATGGGCAAAGCCCCTCGTCTAAGGCACCCGTCTAAAGCCCTGAAAGGGCGTAATAACTGCTGAGCCCTTTTTCTCACGCACCCTTTTCAATTCCATTTCCCTTTTATGTAGGTTTTGGCTACAAATCACCGATTAGTTTTGCGGCCAACCGCTAATTTCGATTTTTTTAAAAAAGAGCATTTTTTGGTAAAAGACCAGGTCATGAAAGAAGGTGGGAATCGTTTGAGCGATCATTTCCAAAACATTCAGAGAAACAGCCTGCGACTTTATTTGCTGTTGTTCGTGCTGCTCTCGGTGCTGTCTGCAATTGCTTGTTTTTTCCTGCTGTTTCAGCGTCAGCAACATCAGGTGCAAAGGCTTGCAGACCTGCAGCAATCAACGATGGTGTACAATACATTGTCGCAGCAGCTGATGGAAAGTAGCGAAGGACCCCTTCGCCTGCAATTGCTGTACGAAATGCACGGACTGGAAATGTACCGGCTGCAAAGCATCATGCAATTGCAGGAAGGCAAGGCAATATTGAAAGCCATTCAAAATACAATACCCGCAAAATCGGAAAATCCGGAGATCGCTCAGCACCTAACGGCCCTGCACCTGGCGCTTCGCCACCATCATCAGCTTATACTGCAGTCGCTCAATGAAGATGGGCGGGTGCCCGAACTGGTGGAGCAAGTGTATATGGCAACAGAGGAAGCAGACAGCGCAGTACAGCAAAGCGACTCGTTGGAAATGGCAGGGGAAATGGCTGCACTGAGCTACGAAGATATAGCCATAGACAAGGCCGATCAGCACCTGGAAAATATGCGATTTGCCCTGGCGCGCGTGCACGAGCTGCTTCAGGCTCGGATGACGGAGGCACGGAGCGAAATAGCACAATCACCGGGATGGCATATCGCGCTGGTCTGGATCGTTATTTTCGTGATCCTTGTGGTGCTGCAATATGTGCTGGTGAGAAAATATATTGGCCACGCGGTGCGGAAGTCGGGCGGCATGCTGAGGAGCATAGCCGACGGCAACCTTCCCGCCAAGGTCGCAGTGAAGAATGATGACTTTAGCCCCATCTATGTCATGGGAAATGAACTCATTGATTATCTGCAAGATGCTGGGCAGTTTGCCCGAAAAATTGGCGGTGGTGAATTCGACCATCAGTTTCAGCCCAAGAGCGCGCAAGACAGCCTCGGCAATGCGCTGATAGAAATGCGCGACCGGCTACAGCATGTAGCCAAAGAAGACAAGGTGCGCAACTGGACTGCCGAAGGCCAGGCCGTGTTTGCCGACATATTGCGAGAGCACAGCGACGACATCAACGCACTTGGAGAGGCGTTGGTGGCCAAATTGGCCGACTATCTTGGCGCCAGTCAGGCAGCCATTTTTGTGATGAACGACACCGGTGAACGTCCGCACCTCGACCTGCTTGCCGCGTACGCCTTCAACCGAAAAAAGCACCTTAGCCGCAGGATAGAAATAGGGGAAGGCCTGGTGGGCCAGGTTTTTCAGGAAGCCAAAACGGCGTATATCACCGACGTCCGATTCGATCATTTCAATATTGTGACGGGTCTGGGTGAGTCGCGACCCTCATGCATTATCATTGTGCCTCTGCTGGAAGATGGTGTGGTAGAGGGCGTGCTTGAGTTGGCTTCATTTCAGCAATTGGAAGATCATCAGATTCAGTTTGTAGAGCGTGTAGCCACCAGCATCGCTTCGTCGCTGCGCGTGGGCAAAATAAACCTGCAGACGCGCATACTGCTGCAGGAAACACAGGAAAAGGCCGAAGAGATGAAAGCGCAGGAAGAAGAGTTGCGCCAGAATATGGAAGAAATTTCGGCCACCCAGGAGCAGATGGAACGGCTGCGACAGGAGGAGGAAAAAATGAAGCGAGAGATGCACCGGCAGGTCACAGAGTTGCGCACGCAGTTGAGCGAAAAAGAAGAAGCCTGCAAAAATGCCGAGCAAGCACTCCAGGAAGAAATAAAAGCCTTACGCAGCACAAACAAATAATCCACCAATCCACTATCCTAGCCATTCCGACTCTCGTATGACCTGGATGTGCGGCAGGGTGTAAATCACTTTCAGCTATGTGCTCAACCACGAGTTTACGAATCTACGAGTCTACCAATCCACCATTCCCTTTCAGCCTTGAGCTATGCGCTCAACCACCAGTCTACGAGTCCACGAATCTACCAACCCACTATTTCACCAATTCCCTATACACTTCCAGGTAGCCCTCAGCCATCTTCTTCACCGTGAATCGTGTCTCTACCGTGTCGCGGCAGGAAGCACGATCAATGCTTTCCACTTTGCGTACAGCCTCTACAGCCTCTGCTACATTGCTGACCAAAAAGCCATCTTTAGCATGGGAAATGAGCTCGGGCATACTGCCTTTGGGGTAAGCGATTACGGGGGTGCCGCAGGCCATGGCTTCCACCACCGAAAGGCCAAAGGGTTCTGCAAAACCGATGGGGTGAAGCAGTGCCAAAGCACCGCCAAGCAATGCATCGCGCTGCGCGGGATCAGCGCTGCCGACAAATTCGCATTTGCCCGGCCTCAACTCCGGCTCCACCACCTCCCGGTAGTACGATTCATCTTGCACTATGCCCGCCAAAACCAGTTTTATACCGGCCTCCTTAGCGATGGCTATGGCGTCGGCGGTGCCTTTGTCGGGATGGATGCGGCCAAAATACAACAGGTAGGAATGCTCATCGGCTTGTGCCCTGAAGGTGAACTGATCCACATCGATGCCGTGATATACGGTGCGGAGATAACGCAAGCGTGCACTTCGGTCGGCATTGCTGATGGAGATGTAGTGGCAGCGATCGTTGTAGCGCTCGTACACGGGGATGATCCTTGGGGAAGAAAATCCATGAATTGTGGTGATCAGTGGTGTATCGATGAGGCGACTGTAGCTCAGTGGCAGAAAGTCGAACTGGTTGTGGATGATATCAAACTCCTGCGCGCGCTCCATGCAATGTGCGATGTGCAGGCATTCCCACACCTTGGCATCCACGTCGCGGTCTTCCTCATAGCCGCGTGGGCATGTGGCAGCCAATTTTCCCTTGGTTTCAGAGTCGCCTGTAGCGAAAAGGGTTACATCGACGCCTTCCGCTATCAGCGCTTCGGTCAGTAATGAGGTTACACGTTCCCAGGGGCCATAGTGGCGCGGGGGGGTGCGCCAGGCAATGGGCGCCAACATGGCAATTTTCATGTCTGCTTATCTTTTTTAGTGAGAACACGGCGGCATTGTCGCCGGCGTCGATTGGGGTTTTACACAGAAACCATGCACACTTTTGGTGGCAGGCAGGAGAGGCTGCAGAAAGCCAGTGGTTTATTTTGTCAACATTTGCACCAGCCAGGCATCGCGCATCTCATTTTGCACCGGATAGGTCCAGTGACCAGTATCCTGAAATTCATGCAGCTCCTTTTTCGCCTTCACGGCGTTGTAGGCAGCATACATGGAGGTAGGCGGGCAGGTCACATCGTTGAATCCCCAGGAATACCAGCCCGGTTGTGATAGCTGCCTGGCAAAATTGACCACGTCATAATAGCCAATCGTATTGATCTTTTCCGGTGTATTGAGAAATGTGTCAGTGGTGTCGCGGAACATGTGCGGCCATCCACCGGCGCGCCCGTGCAGGTAGCCGGTCATATCGCTGAGTGCGGGATAGAAGGCGGCGAGGTATTTTATGCGCTTGTCGAGCCCTGCGGTCACTATGGAAAGCGCCCCGCCCTGGCTCCCCCCGGTCACGGCCAGGCGGCTACCGTCAAACTCGGGTAAGCTGTAGATGAAATCCACCGCACGCACGCAGCCCAGGTATACGCGCTTGTAGTAGTACTCATCGCGGTGGTCGAGGTTGGCCTTCATGTAGCCCTGCAAGGCACCGCGCTTCAGGTTGTCATACACATCCTGGGGCAAATTTACCGGTACACCATGTATACCTATTTGCAATGACATCAGCCCTTTTTCGGCCAGGTCTACCCGACCGGCATATGGTCGCACGCCGGCGCCGGGCACTTCCAGCACTGCCGCATATGGCCCTGATCCTTTGGGTTTGCACAAAATCCCGTACATGTATGCGCCTTCACGGAAGTTTTGAAAGCGCACGTGGTACACGTTCACGGTGGGCGTACAGCGCTCCGGCATCAGGGTAAGCGTGGAGTTAAGGGGTATTTTTTTGTTATCGGCCACTGCCTGTTGCCAGTAGCTGCTGAAGTCCTGAGGCAGCGCCACGGTAGGTTCTATCTTTTCAGGTTCGAAGGCCGCGGTGCCAAGGCCCGTGTATTCTTTGTCATCTACCTGTACCCACACCCAACAGCGCAAAAAGCCGGGCTTTTCCATAGTGCCGCCCTTTATCATGGTTTCGCTGCGTTTCAAGGTGAGCGACTCTGCCTTGGTCACTTCCATTTTTTCGGGCCTCACCTCGTAGCGTATGGTAATGTCTGTGAGCGGGTTGCCATATTTCAGCACCATCACGTTGAAGCGCACCTCTTCTCCAAGTGCATACTTCCAGTCGGAGTGGTCTGGGGCCACTATCACTTTTACAAGTGGCTCTGCGGGCTGTGCCAGCAGGGTGGTAGTGCAGGTGAAAAAGAAAAGCAGTGCGACTGGCAGGTATCTTCTCATGAGGTAAAAAAAATAAAGGTGCGTAAAATATGAAAAATGGAGCAGTGTCTAATTCAGCAATTCTATGCGGTTTCGGCCGAGGCGTATGGTGCCCATTTTTTCCAGTTGCTTCAGCAGGCGCGACACCACCTCCCGGCTGGTATTGAGATCATAGGCGATTTCCTGATGCGAGATGGCCAGCTCGTGGCTGTCGTGAAGATCGGCCTTGTCGCGAAGATATTTGGCGAGTCGATGATCCATTTTCTTGAAAGCCAATTGATCTATCGTGCGCAGCAATTCTTCAAACCGCTCAGCGTAGGTATTCATCACGAAGTTTTTCCATGACCTGTATTTCAATATCCATTCATCGGACTCTTGTACGGGTATGGCCAGAAATCTGGTAAACTCTTCGGCAGTGGCCCTGATGCTGCTTTTTTGGCCGGCAAAGCAACAGGTGATGGATGTGGCACAGGCATGGCCAGGCTCCAGGTAATACAAGAAAAGCTCGTTGCCTTCCTGATCTTCCCGGTTCACTTTTATCGATCCTTTGATTACCAGTGGTATATGTTCTATCACCTGCCCGATATCCATGATGATCTCTCCAACTTCTGCCTCACGCACGCGTGATTTGGCCAGAATCTCTTTTTTCAGGTCTTCTTCAAAGAAATAAGGAAACTGTGTGATGAGTGATTCTTTTAGTGCTTGTTCTTCCATGCAACAGATGTTTCTGCTATTAAACCTTTGGCAAAAAACCGAAGGGCACAATGTCGCAAAAAAGAATGTAGGGGAAAAGAGAGGGTATCTAAAAGCTCATTTTTCTTTCTCTATCTACCAATGGCTGTACCCTGGCTAAGCAGTGTGCTCAGGATAATTCCCGCATTGCCTAATTGGGCAGTTTACAACAATACTATCATTCTCGCCTCCTATACGCTTGTGTGGCATAGCGCTGCCCGGGTACATGCTTCTGGTCGTAGTGATCGATGGCGTCCTGCACACGCATATGCACATGGTCGGCCCCCATTTTGCGCAGCAGGCCTGTCCTGATCAATACATCCCGCACCGGCCCGATGATCTCGGTCATGTAGAAATGAATGTTTTTGCTTTTACACCAGTCAATGATTTCCTCCAGTCCACGCACCGCGCTGCTGTCGAGGGCATTCACCGATTGGGCATTGAGCACCACCACCTTCAATTGATCGCCTTTGCTTCGCATCATGTCTTCCAGTTTATCTTTGAAGTAGCTGATGTTGGCAAAATACAATTGTGCGTCGAAGCGAAATACGAGTACGTCGTGGCGATCTATGGCCTCAGGAAAACGCTCAAGATTGCGATAGTAGTCGGAGTCGGGAAGCTTGCCAAGCCGGGCCACATGCGGATAGGCGCTTTTTTGAATGACCAGGCCCAGTGAAAGCAGTACGCCTGTGGCTATGCCAAGCTGAACGCCAAACAGGAGTGTGCCAAAAAAGGTGATCAGGAGCATGTACATGTCTTTTCTATTGGTGCGTGCCAAGTAGGTTACTTCACGGGTGTCGAGCAGCCCAAGCACCGCCGTGATGATGATGGCGGCAAGTATGGCCTTGGGAAGAAAATAAAACAGCGGTGTGAAAAACAGCAGGGTGAGCACCACCAGCGCAGCGCTGACTACAGAAGCCAGATTGGTGCGTGCGCCGGCCTGCTCATTTACAGCGGAGCGACCAAAGCCTCCGGACGACACAAAAGCACTGAAAAACGCACTCAGCGTATTGGCTACACCCAGGGCTATCAGTTCCTGGTTGGGCCGCACCTGATAGTAGCGGTGCTTGGTTTGCAATGCCTTTCCTATGGAGATGGATTCTGTAAAACCATAGAGTGCGATCACGAGGGCAGTGGGCAACAGCATGTTTACCTGCTGCCACCCCACCTGTGGCAGCGCAAAGGCGGGCAGTCCGCCGGGTATAGCACCTACGATGTCCATCTGCTTTTCCCAACCCAGAAAATAGGTGAGTGCAATGCCGGCCACCACCACCAGGAGCGGCCCCGGCAACTGCCGGTTTATTTTACGCACCACCAGGAGCACGGCAATGGCCACTGCGCCTACCCCGAGAGCAGCCATATTCACCAGCTCAAACTGCCGGAAAACGCCCCGAAACAAAGCCAGCAAATCGGTGTCGGTTTCCAGCGAAATACCCAGTAAATGCTTGAGTTGGCTGGCGGCAATGATGATGGCGGCCGCATAGGTATAGCCGCTGATGACAGGCCTGGAAAGAAAATTGACTACAAAGCCCAGCCTGACGAGGCCCAGCAGCAGTTGCAATACCCCCGTGATGAGGGTGAGCAGTATGGCCAGTGCTATATAGTCGGCGGTACCAGGTGTGGCAAATTGGCTGAGCCCGGCTATAATCAGCAATGACACCATGGCCGAAGGAGCCAGCGAAAGATGTCTGGAGGTGCCAAGAACAGCATACACCAGTTGTGGAATTACTGCGGCATATAAGCCGTAAATCAGTGGCAATCCGGCGATCATGGCATAGGCCATGCTTTGTGGTATCACCAACACGCCTACAGTAAGGCCGGCCAACAAATCGCCCCTCCAGTCGCGCCGGCTATAGTGCGACAGCCATTCGTGGGCAGGCAACCGGGCTATTAATTTCATGTCACAGATAGGGTTTTCGGAAAGGGCCTGCTTGTATACAACATATTGGTTTGATTGTGCTCCAACACCGCAATGGCAAATATAAATGAATCACCTTGCCTTGTTTGTGACAATTGTAGGATTGACACTGCTCGTACTTTGCTTTTTTTGAGAACCTGTGACTCATATATCAGCACCAAACAGGCGGTGTTTTGTGAAAAAGACCGATTGCTTCTCACAAATTCCACCATTAGTTGTTGTATGTCACATACACTGGGCCATCCGGCGCTATGTTCTCATTTTTGGTAAGGCATCCAACCCGCCTTTGTCATATTCAAACAAAACAAACACACATTATGGCTAAATACACTCTCGACGAACTTCTCGACAAACTATGGGAAGATTATACAAGCACCAATCCTGCGGCTCAGCGCATTCACGATCTTTTTGTAGCCCGTGGCGAGCAGGTTGTCAATGATCATATTGCTTTCCGCACCTTCAATCACCCCTCCATAGGCGTAGATGTGCTGGGCTATGTGTTTCAGTCGCTGGGCTATGCGCAGAAGGGCGAATATCATTTCAAAGAAAAAAAATTGTATGCCCGTCACTACGAGCACGAGCGTACAGATGTGCCGCTCATTTTCATTAGCGAACTGAAAATGGAAGATCTTGATGATGAAAGCCGGCAAACGGTGCAAGAGCTTATCAACCAGGTGCCACCCGGCTTTGCCAGCGGGCACGACTTCATCTTCAGCGGCCGCCCCTGGGACGTGACGCAGGAGATGTATCAAAAGCTGAAAAGGAAAAGTGAATATGCAGCCTGGATGGCGGCCTTTGGCTTCAGGGTCAATCATTTTACGGTAAGTGTCAATCATCTCAACAACTTCAATACACTGTTTGAGGTGAACAGGCTGCTGAAAGAAAATGGTTTTGAGTTGAATGAATCCGGCGGGGAGATCAAAGGTTCTCCGGAAGTATACCTGGAGCAGTCATCGACCATAGCCAGCAATGTGAAGGTTGATTTTTCTGATGGCGCTCAGTACATACCAGGGTGCTACTACGAATTTGCCCGACGCTTTCCCATGCCCGATGGGCGGCTCTTCCGCGGATTTGTCACCGGCTCGGCCGACAAAATTTTCGAGAGCACCAACAAAGGCCAATAGTTGGTATGAAGTCAATTTTGATTTTGGGTTTCGGTCGATCGGCCACGGCTTTGGTAGACTACCTCACACAGCATACTGACCAGTGGCAGGTCGTGATTGCCGACAACCAGTTGGAGCTGGCCCAGAAGTATACAAAGGATTTTGCCCGATGCAGCACCGTTGCACTCAATGTGCTGGACGCCGAGGCGCGTGATGCCCTCATTCAAAAAGCCGACCTGGTGCTGTCCATGGTCCCGGCGCGCTTTCATCCGTTGGTGCTGGAGAGCTGCATCAGGCATAGAAAAAACCTGATCACACCATCGTACCTTTCCGCTGAGATGCGGGCGTTGTCTTCGGAAGTAGATCGCGCCGGCATATTGGTACTCAATGAAATGGGCCTCGACCCCGGCATTGACCACATGTCGGCCAAGCAGGTGATAGACCAGCTCAAGAGTGAGGGCAACCACATCACCTGCTTTGAGTCATTTACCGGCGGCCTTATGGCGCCCGGCTGCGACGACAACCCCTGGCAATACAAATTCTCCTGGAACCCGCGCAACGTGGTGCTTGCCGGTACAGGCGGTGCAGTGCGCTTTTTGCACAATGGCAAATATAAATACATCCCCTACACACGACTCTTTCGGCGTACTGAGCGCATACAGATAGAGGGCTACGGCGCTTTCGAAGGTTATGCCAACCGCGATTCGCTCAGCTATATCGACAAATACGATTTGGAGGGAGTATCTACCATATACCGTGGTACGCTGCGCCGGCCGGGCTTTTGCCGTGCCTGGGACATATTCGTACAGCTCGGCCTTACCGACGACAGCTACGCCATGGAGGGCTCCGAGCACATGACCTACCGGGAATATATCAATGCTTTTCTGCCCTACAACCCACACGACAGCGTAGAGCTGAAGCTCATGCATGCGCTGAAAATTGATCAGGACTCCGGACTGATGGATAAACTGCAGGCGCTTGATCTTTTTTCCGACCGCGTGGTAGGTCTTAAAAATGCCACACCGGCGGCCATTCTTGAGCACATCCTGATGCAGAAGTGGGCCATGAAAGAAGACGATAAAGACATGATCGTAATGTGGCATAAGTTCTTCTACGAAAGCCCCGACGCCAGGCACTTCCACCAAACCAGCGCCCTAGTGGTGACGGGAGAAAACCGCGATCGTACGGCTATGGCCAAAACCGTAGGCTTGCCAATGGCCATTGCAGCCCGCCTGGTGTTGGAAGGCAAGCTGCACGTCACAGGGCTGCAGTTGCCCGTTTTAAAAGAAATTTATAATCCGGTGCTGGAGGAGCTGAAGCAACACGGCATAGACTTCCGGCATCAAGTAACCTTACAAAAAATTCATGATGAACACCAACCTGTCTTCTGACATACAATCTACCCTGGAAGCGCTCGGCCTGTCTGAGCAAAATGCTTCTTTCTCTACAGGCACCAAGTGGGCCGGGCTGCACAACGCGGCCAACGTGCCTGCCATGTCGCCCATCCACAATGAGGAGATCGGCCGGGTAGAGCTTATTTCCAAAAAAGATTACGACCATGTAATCACCACAGCACAGCACGCCTTTCTGGAATGGCGCGTACTGCCCGCGCCACAGCGGGGCGAGATCGTGCGCCAGATTGGGCTGGAGCTGCGCAAACACAAGCAGGAGCTGGGGCGGCTGGTGAGCATAGAGTGTGGCAAGATATTGCAAGAGGGGCTCGGCGAGGTGCAGGAGATGATCGACATATGCGATTTTGCCGTGGGGCAGTCGCGCCAGTTGTATGGGTTTACGATGCATTCCGAACGGCCGCAACACCGCATGTATGAGCAGTACCACCCGCTGGGGCCGGTAGGGATTATCTCTGCATTCAACTTTCCTGTAGCCGTATGGGCATGGAACGCTATGATCGCCGCCGTATGTGGCGACGTGTGCATATGGAAACCATCGCCCAAGGTGGCTTTGTGTGCCATTGCCTGCCATAAAATAATAGCCAGTGTGCTGAAGCGGCATCATGTGCCGGAGGGTGTGTTCAACCTCATCATTGGCGATGTAGAAGTTGGCGAGCGCCTGGCTAATGATGAGCGCGTGCCCCTGATCTCGGCCACCGGCTCCATAGCTATGGGCCGCGAAGTGGGCAAGGCGGTAAGTGCGCGCCTTGGCAAAACAATACTGGAGCTGGGCGGCAACAATGCCATCATCATCAGCCCCGATGCAGACATGGAAATGGCCATACGCGCGGTGGTATTTGGCGCCGTGGGAACGTGCGGGCAGCGCTGCACCTCCACGCGACGGCTCATTGTGCATGAGTCGGTCTTTGACAAGCTCACTGAGCGCCTGGTGAAAATTTACAAATCGCTGCCCATCGGCAACCCGCTCGATGAAGATGTGCTCGTAGGGCCTATGATAGACCGTGCAGCGGTGAAGCAATACACCCGTGCCATAGAGAGAATAAAGGACGAAGGAGGAGAAATAATATACGGTGGCAAAGTGCTTGAAGACGGTGCACATGCAGAGGGCAACTACGTACTGCCTACGCTGGCCTTGGCGGAAAATCACTTCCAGATTGTGCAGGAAGAAACCTTCGCGCCCATACTTTATCTCATAAAGTACAAAGGCAAAATCGACAATGCCATCGCCCTACAAAACAATGTAAGGCAGGGTTTGTCGTCTGCCATTTTCACCAATAATCTCTGGGAAAGTGAGCTTTTCCTTTCGCATGCCGGCTCCGACTGTGGCATTGCCAATGTGAATATTGGCACCTCAGGGGCAGAGATCGGTGGTGCGTTTGGCGGAGAAAAAGAAACCGGCGGCGGCCGGGAGTCTGGTTCCGACTCCTGGAAAGCGTATATGCGCCGCCAGACCAACACCATCAATTTCGGGCAGCAATTGCCACTGGCACAGGGCATTCGCTTCGATGTGTAACCTGCCTCAGTAGTTGCGCGCGTAGATGCGCACATCTTTGATCAGGTTGCGCTTGAAACCGTAGGACAGGCCTTTGTTTACATATGACTTCTCCGGCTCGCTGATGATAAATGAGGCAGAGTTGGGCACTTCAAAGCCCCAGGAGCCCGACTGTTTCAACTCGCCAGGCAGTATGTACGATACCAAGCCGAGGTCTTCGTCATTGGTGTAGATGGCCACCACAGCATTTTTGGCGTTGGCTCTTTTCTGGGCTTCCGCCAATGCCTTTTGATCATAGGCTTTTCCCAACAGCGTCCATTTGCCGCTTTTTTCGAGGTGGTTTTCAATTTCACTCACCAACATATATCGACCGGCTTCTTTGGCATAAAAATCGTCAATTTCATACACCGTCTTCAAGGTTTTTCCGATGAAAGGATTACAGGCATTTACGCCATTGGCCGTAGTGTTTTCACAGTTCAAAAATTCTTTCAATTCGACAGTCAGCTCGTCTTGCCAGCCGGTATTGAGCTTTTGACAGAAGCCGGAATGCCCCATCATCATCGTAAGCATAAGTGAAACAAAAAAAGTAATTCGCAACTCAAAAAATCTCGATCTTCTACACATACGCTATCCCATTTATTGGATTGAAACCATGGCTGCAAAATTATGTGCTGAATCCTGATATTGCACAAAGGGAACGGTGCGAAGTGGCCGGCTTTGTTACACACGTTCGGCCAGCCGCCATTGTTGGGGGTTCTTCCTGTGGGGCGGATGGTTCACTACCCCCGGCACTCTGCATCCCCCTTGGTTAGGGATGATGGACAACTCAGAATCCAACATCCCCCATGCTACACAACCCCCTCTCATACCCCCCTTTCTCACATCCTACTGCTCCGGCACCAGCATCACCGCTGCGCCGCCGCTGGCTGCGAGGTCCAGTGTGAGCACGCTGTCGGCGGTTACTTGTGCTGTATAAATTTGATAGTCGGTCGGGTTGTTTTTGTAGTGTGCCGCCGCGCCATCAGCATATACGGTGGCGGTATAGGCTTGTCCGCTATCAAGAAAATCGAGCGGAAGGGTCATCTGGCGTGGGCTTTCGTTCGTGATGCTGCCAACAAACCAGCGATTGCCATTTCGCTCCTTGCGGGCTATAGTCACGTGCTCACCTATGGCACCATCCATCACCCTGGTGGTTTCCCAGTCTACGGCTACATCTTTTATAAATTGAAATGCCGGATGCCCTTCATAATGGGCTGGCAGGTCGCAGGCCATTTGCATGGGGGCATATATGACCACATACAGCGCCAACTGCTTGGCCAGTGTGGTGTTGATCTGATTGTTGGGTTGCGTGGGCATTATAATGTCGAACACCCCCGGAGTAAAGTCCATAGGGCCGGCGAGCATACGCGTGAAGGGCAGTATGGTGGTGTGGCTGGGTGGGTTGCCACCATCCTCGGCCCAGGCGTTATATTCCTGTCCACGTGCGCCCTCACGCGATATCATGTTGGGGTAGGTGCGGCGCTTGCCGGTCGCTTTTATGGGCTCGTGGGCTACCACAGCCACCTGATGTCGTGCGGCGGTTTCTATTACTTTCTGAAAATGCCGTACGTAATACTGGCCGTGGTGGTACTCTCCGTTGGTGAGCGTGTCGCCATGCTCCACGTAGCCGGTTTTTACGGCTTTCATCCCGTGGTTTTGCAGAAAGGCGTAGGCGTCTTCCAGTTGAGCCTCGTAGTTTTCTATGGCTGCACCTGTTTCGTGGTGCCCGATCAGGTACACATCTTTCTCCCGCGCATATCGGCTCAGTTCATCTATATCGTAGTCGGGGTAGGGTTTGGTAAAGTTAAATTCTTCACCATTTTTCATCCAATCGCCATCCCAGCCGTAGTTCCAGCCTTCTACAAGCACACCATCGAAACCATGCCTGGCGGCGAAGTCTATGTATTTTTTGGTATTTTCTGTGTTAGCGGCATGTTTGGGCCCTTGCTCCCAGGTGCCTGTATTGATGTGCATTTCCCACCATACGCCTACATATTTGCCAGGCTCAAACCACGACACATCGCCCAGCACGTTGGGGTCGTTCAGGTTTAGCAACATATAATTGGTCATGAGATCGCCGGGTTTTTCGGCTATTTGTATGGTGCGCCAGGGCGTATTGAAGGGCGGGCTTACGTAGGAGCGCACGCCATTTTTCCAGGGCACCAGATCGCATTTCAACACGTTGCCGTCCTGGTAAGCCAGCACCATGCTGGCGTAGTCTGTCAGGTCGGCCTCGTGTATACTTAGGTACAGCCCCTCGTCGGTTTTCATGGTGAGGGGTGTAGCCACTTTTTTGAAGCCATCGAGGGCGGTGCTTTCATAAATGTATTCATAGCGGTTGCCTTCGTAGGCGGGTATCCACCAGGCAGTGTGATTGGCGGTCATCCGAAACTCGGTGCGCTCATCCATGATCTTCAGTTCTTCTGACTCTTCAGGGAATTCGTAGCGGAAGGCAAGCCCGCCATCAAATGCGCGAAAGACGATGTTGAGCTTTTGCTCCCCATCTGCTTTGGCCAGGTCTATGCGCATCTCGTTGTAGTGATTCCGGATTTCGCGCTGCTCCCCCCAAGGTTGTTCCCAGGTTTCATCCACAGTATTGCGCGCTGATGTGTTCACCTCAAAGCCTTCTGCCAGCGATGCTCCATCGTACAAGTCGAAGCCCAGGGCCGAGCTGTCTACAATCATTTTTTCATTGTAGAAGGCCGAGTAGGCAGGCGCTCCGTTCTCATCAAGAAAAAAATTGACCTGCACACGGCCGTCCGGCGAAGTGAGCTGATGTGTTTCCTTTTCTTTCTTTTCTGCACAACCGGCTAGCAAAGCGATGGCAGCAATCAGGCTCCAAACTGTCTTTTTCATCATTTTCATTTTAAAAATTTAAATCATTGGCATACGACCGTCATCGATGGATGGGGTGGTACGGCGTTCATTTATTTGATCGATGTTTTTACTTCTGGTACCGGCTGCAGTATGATGGCTGAATTGGGCGGTAGCGTGAGGGCGGAAAGATCGCTGACGGCCGCTCCGTCCAAAATGCTTTCTGCACCCTGCCAGCCTTCAAATACTTCTGCATAGCGCTTGGTGTCGAGGGTGGTTTCGTTGCTGTTGTTGTTGATCACCACCACAAAGCGGTCGCTGGCAGAGGTGCGGGCATACAGGTACACGTTGTCGTAGGGCACAAAATGGGTCAATTTGCCGCTTCTGATGGCTTCACTTTTTTTGCGCCACTGAAGCAGCTTTTTCAGAAAATCAAAGGCCTCATTTTGTTCGGGGCTTCTGCCACCGGCTACAGAGCCATCCTGCCTGTCACCGGCCCAGCCACCGGGAAAATCTTCCCTGATGATGCCGTGCTCGCCGTGTCCCTGCATCAATAGTTCAGTACCATAATATATCTGCGGTATGCCACGTGTAGTCAGCAAGAATGTCATGGCTGCTTTGTATTTGGCCAGATCACCGCCGATGGTGTAGAAGAAGCGATCCATATCGTGGTTGTCGGCGAATATTTTGTTGGTTTCCGGGTGCAGGTACAGAAAATCCCTGCTCAGTGTTTCATACAGGGCGCGCACATCGCCGCTGTCTTTAAATGCTTTGTGTATGGCAAAACAAACGGGGAAGTCGCTGATGCCTCCAAGATTGGAGTCGTAGGCTTTGGAGTGGTCGGCCTTATCGGCCCAGTATGCTTCCTGAGCTTCATTATCTACCCATGTTTCGCCCACGAGATAAAAATCCGGATACTGTTCTTTCACCCTGCGCGCCCACTCGGCCATCATCGAAGGCAGGTTGTAGGGGTAAGTGTCCTGGCGAATGCCATCGAGGCCGGCATACTCTATCCACCAAATGCTGTTTTGTATCAGGTAATTGACCATGAATGGATTGCTGTGGTTGAGGTCGGGCATCACCGACACAAACCAGCCCTTTTCCATTTGCTCCAGATCGTGTGCTGCGGCATGCGGGTCCGATATAGCCCCAATGGCATGGTTGGTAATGTCGTATTCGGGGTAGTTGTGTATCCAGTTGCTAAACGGAAGATCGCTCATCCACCAGTGTTGCAGCCCGCAGTGGTTGAAAACCTGATCCATCATCAGCTTCATGCCGCGTTGGTGCAAATCCTCAGCGAGTTGCTTGTAAAGTGCATTGCTGCCGTATCGGGCATCCACCTGGTAGTAGTCGGTGGTGGCATAGCCGTGGTAGCTGTATTCTGGCATGTCGTTTTGCAGCACCGGGTTGAGCCAAACGGTGGTGGCACCCAAATCTTTAATATAATCGAGTTTGCCAAGCACGCCTTTCAAATCGCCTCCATGGCGGCCACCGTGAAAGCTGCGATTCAGGCCTTCTTTCAGTCCGGCTACTTCATCATTCTCTTTATCTGCATTCACAAACCGGTCGGGCGTGATCAGGTAGATCACATCGCCCGGGTGCAGGCCTTTATGTGCCTCCGGTCGCTCATGGCGCGGTTTCAGTACATAATCGTAGTTGATCCGCCCACCCTCCGGGAGAAGAAACTCCAGAGAAAACGTGCCGGGTTGCGCTTGTGCCCCTATGGTAATATCTATGAAAAGATAGTTCGGGCTTTCTGCCTTGTGCACGGCATCTATCGATACGCCGCTATGCTCCAGGCGCACGTCGGCCAGGCCAATGTTGGGGCCATGGACCAACAGTTGCAGCTGGCCATGCTTCATGCCGGCCCACCAGTTGGGTGGTTCTACGCGAGTGATCTCTGTATTGGATTGTGCCCATGTACACAGGCTTACGCCCAGGCACAGCACAGCCACTAGTGTTTTCTTAATGCATTTGGCGGATATCTGCATGGCTATCTTTTGATCATTTTAAAGCGACTTCGAATATTCTCGTGGTACACCTCTGCCACGTATAGTCCTGTTGGTATACCGCTGAGATCCCACTGGTCTGCGGCTATTCGCACAGGCACCAACCGCTTGCCGTGCAGGTTGTACAGTACGAGCTGATCTACAGGGCCTTTGGCCGCTATGGTCACACGGTGCTGCACAGGCATCGGGTATACGGCGAGGGTTTCGGGAATTTCTTTATTAAGCGACGTAACGACCAGCGGATTGTCGATGGGCACATCGGTATAGAGGGCGTAGCCTCCGGCGGGTAGCGTAATGCTGGCCGTAGCGCTGGGCGCCTGCTCGGCCACTCCACCCTTGTAGTAGCGGTACCAGGTGCCCGCGTGCGGAAATGTAACTGTAAATGTTTGTGGCACCACGTCGAAATTGCCCACTATGTGCACATTCATTTCTTCTGTAGAGGTCGGCGACTCTACAAAGGGATTGTTTCTAATGCTCACTTGCTTCAGCAGTGTGTTGGTGCCGGAAAACACCGGAGTACCCTTCCTGAATACGTCGTATTCTGCTCTCAACCTCAGCAGGTCGGCCGTGTGTGCATACAGATCGTGGCGCTCGTCTATATCCAGATAGTTCCAGCGTGGTGGCTTATTGGCCAGCCGGCAGTCGTTGCTTATGCTGCCATCGGTGCAGCGGTTGATGCTGAGCTCGTAGCCCAGCTCGCCAAACTGCCATATCATCTTTGGGCCGGGTATGGTATAGAAAAACACACCGGCGGTCTCCATTCTCTCCAGAGCGGTATTGAGGTTTTTCACTGAGTACTCGCCCGACATATTGCCGTAGGTGAGGTTTCGGTACATCAGTCGTTCTTCGTCGTGGCTCTCCATGTAGCCTACCAGGCGTTTTGCGTTCCACCCGCGTGCTGTGCTGCTCACGCCACTCAGACTGGAGTTGTCCGCGTAGCCCATCGTATTCTGGCTGTAGGCGTGGTTCATATTGCCCCATATGAGCATGCCCTTGCCTTCATCTGCCCGGTACTCCGCCAGCTCTTTCTCTTCCGTATTGTCGGCAAAGTGCTCGAGCATCACGTAGGCATCGGGCGAATGCGACCAAATATTGTCGGCCATGCGCTTGAGCAATGCCACTCTGGAAGCATCGTAGGCAGACCACGCGCCAACATCGTTGGGGTGGTTTTGCTGCGTGAAACCTTTAGACAGGTCGTAGCGAAAACCATCCACTTTATATTCGTGGAGCCAGTAATGATTGACAGTGTCCAGATAGCGCTGTGTATATGAGCTTTCGTGGTTCATGTCAAAAAATACGTTGAAGGGATGCCTGGCTTCGTTATTGAACCACTTGTTGTCTGCCTCTGGGCGAAAAGCATCGAAGTCGAAATCGAGCATTACCATAGGGTTTGGCAGGTCGTGGTGATTCATCACAATATCCAGGATGACGGCAATGCCCAACTTATGGCTTTCGTCAACCAGTCTTTTCAATTCCCTGCTGGTGCCGTAGTATTTGTCGGGGGCAAAGAGAAAGGTAGGATTATAGCCCCAGCTTTCGTTGCCGTTGAACTCCATCACGGGCATCAGCTCTATGGCGTTCACACCCAGCCGCTTCAGGTAGCTGAGCGTATCGATCAGGTTGTCGTAGTTGCGCTCTCCCTCACCAAAAAAATCGCGAATAAGGATTTCATACACCACCAAATCCTCTTCCGCGGGGGCGTCAAATTCGTCGACCATCCACGTGTACTCTTCCTGATTGGTTTGCAGTACCGATACCCGGTTGAAATACCACTCACTGTTGAGCGCTGCGGTGGGGTAGGGTTTTAGGTTTGGGTAAGTGGCGGCCGGAATGTACTGATCGTC
>CAZQVB010000001.1:72462-76102 GCA_964596645.1 uncultured Roseivirgaceae bacterium | reverse complement strand
TTTTGTCGGCAAACGGATCGGCCAGCTTCAGTCGTTCATCCACCAGGTACTGAAAGCCGTAGGCCTCGCCGGGGGTGAGTCCCTGCAGGGTGAGCCAAAAATATTCGCCGTCTTTGTACATTCTGTTTTCGGGCTTCACCAGCCAGTTGCTGAAGTCGCCAAACACATAAGCTGATGTTTTGCCCGGAGCCCACAGGCATAGGGTCACTTTGGTGTGGTCGTCGGGGTGGTAGTTGATGCCGGGTATGGTGCCTGAGGGGCGTGTCTGTGCAGGGCTTGGCGCTGAGAGGATGTACTGAAACTCTACCGCCTGCGTATTGCCACCGGATACAGCCTCCAGCTTTACACTGGCCGCACCGGTTGTTTCACTCACCGAGTGTGTATAATTATAAGTTTTGGTGTTGGACTGCGTATTGGTCAGTGTGCCATTTATGTACAATTTGAAGCTGGCTTCTACCGGAGTTTCTGCCTGAATGACCACGAGATCGCCTTTTTCTACAAACAGCGGCAATTGTGCAGGCGCGATCAGTTTTATTTGAAAGTTGCCATCCCAAAAGGTGGTGATGAAGTCGGTTGTTTGCCCATTCGCCCAGTCGTTGCCTTTGAGCAATAGGCCCATTTGTGTTTCCTGACTGATGTCGCTGCCAAAGAATTCGGCTGGTTTGAAGGTGATGCTGAAAAGGGTTTTGCCATCGGCGACTGTCTTGGAGAATTTCGCAGGGTTGCTTTTGCTCTCATTGCTGCCGGCGGGGTTTACGTTGTGCAGGGCATCTATGCTCTTGCCCGGTATCCACACCCATGCCCAGGCATTGTCGAGGTTGGCCAGCGGCGTACCCGTTACATCGTACGTGACGGTGATGGGGGTATTGGCGGTAAACAACGCCGGCGAAATAACAGGGGTGATGGACTCTTTTGCCTGAGCGCATAGTGAAAGCAGGCCCAGTATGGAAAGAAAAAGTCTTTTCATAGGTGTGTATTTAAAAGGGTAAAGTTTGCCCATAGCCCCTCGCGCGAGTAGCTACAGCATGTGGACTTGGAAGAAGCAGGCGGCAATTAGCGCCAGTGATCATTATATTCCCGGGTGCGGCTTGTACACGTCGCACCCGGGAGCAATGACCTGACCTATATTTACTCCAGCTCCACGGTAAGGTCGAGCAGGTTTACCGTGATGGTATACGAGCCGGTCTCACCGGTAAAGCGAAAGTTTTGGTCTCCGTCTTGAGCATTCTCAAAAAGAGGATCTACATAGCCTTCGGCAAAGTATGGAAAATTGCCAAAGCCTGTAGTCCAGTCTGGTTTGGTGAAAAAGCGGAAAGTCTCACCACCGGTAAACTCTGTGGTGGTCTGAAACACGCCATGGCGCAGCCATTCGAGCGGTACGGCTTTGGTGGTATCCCAGCCTTTGAGGGCCGCACCGATCATGTAGAGCGATGGCTTTTCTACCGCTTCCAGCGCAATGGATTTGGTTTTCAAGTTTACGGTAATTCTGTAAAAACCTGTGGTGCCGGTAAAGCGCAGGTTGGTGTCACCATCTTCTGCATTGGCGAAGTTGGCATCTACCGAGCCGCCGTCGAAGTACGTCCAGTTGTAGGTATTGGGAGCATCCCAGGCCGGTGCGCTGAAGAACCTGAACGAGCCTCCATTGTGAAATTCCGCAATCGTTTCATACTCGTTGGGGGCTGTGCTCAGCATCTCTACCGCCTTGGCCGTGTCCCAGCCTTTTAGTGCTTCTCCGATCATATAAATGGGCGGAAAGCTGGTGGCATAGGGCGTGATGGTGATCGTTTGCACGGTCGACAGCACGGGCGCTACTTCATCATTGATGTCGGATAGCACTCGCACAGCCACCTGTGCCGGCTCGTCGGGCGAGAGGCCCATGTTCAGCAATATGGTGTTCATTTCTGCCACAGTAGGTGCAGCGGAAGTATCGCTTGTCGCTTTTACATCTACCGCATCAGCAAAGTTATTGTCGGCTTCGTCGATCTGCAGCCTGTAGTTTACGGCAGCCTGAAAACCATAGTCAGGCGCTTGCCATTGGAAAGTTTGAAACGTCTGATCGGCATTGGCCCTGTCCAGCACATAGCTGTCAGACGATAGCGCCATCAACTCATTGGGTGCTATGTCTGTATTGAGCACCGGGTCAAATGTCTGCTCTTCGCAGGCGGCGCCCAGCAGTAGGGCAGCCAGCAAGGGTATATATCGCAATTGATTGATCGTCTTCATTGGTCAGATAGTGTTTAAGGATTTTGAGTATAACCGTCATTTTGAATGAGTAAGGGGTTGGCGCCCAGGTCGGCTGCGGGTATCGGGAACAGGTCGCGGTGGGCTGCAGTGGCAACGCCTTCTTTTACCTTTCCCTTCCAGGGCCACAGGTAGCTTCCTCCGGTAAATTTGCCAAAGCGAATGAGGTCGGTACGGCGGTGGCCTTCCCAATACAACTCGCGGGCGCGTTCATCCAGTATGAAGTCAAGGGTGAGGTTATTGTCGGTAATGTCGCCAGAATTGTCGCCATATGCGCGCTGGCGCAGTTCGTTGACGAGCGATACGGCTTCGGCACGTGTGCCGCCCTGCCCGCCCCTGAGCACGGCCTCTGCATACATCAGGTAGGCATCGGCCAGCCGGAACATCGGGTAGTCGGTATCCACAAAGTCGGGGTGCGCATGTGTGGCGGGCTCACCGCTGAGCTTGCGGTTGCGATATTTGGTCACCGCATAGCCTTCAGTAAACTGGCCAATATCATCAATTTCCAGCGTCTGGCCTTCTGTCCAGAATAGCGCGCGCTGGTCGGTTTGTCCACTTGGGTCATCAAATTTTTGTACCAATGCTTTGGTGGTGCGCAGGCCACCCCAGCCGCCGCCCACGCCAAACAGGGCATCGGCAGGCATACTACCGCCTATGGCTGCATGGATCAGAAATACCATGCCGCCCCAGGTTTGTGTAAAGGCACCGTCGTAGGCAATCGGAAAAATTATCTCAGGGCTGGTATGATTGTTCGCTACAAAATTGAGCAGATAATCATCGGCCAGCCTGTACGACGACTGCAGTACCTTGTTGGTATAAGTGAGGCTTTCGGTGTATTTGCTCACTCCTTTGTACACTTCCGCATTCAGGTACAGCTTGGCCAGCAGCATCCAGGCGGCTGCTTTGTCGGCACGCGCGTATTCAAAGCCCGGCTCACCCAATTGACTTTCTATGGCAAGCAATTCACTTTCTATGTAGTCGAACAAGTCGGCACGCTCTATCTGTTCGGGAAAGAATGCGCCCGGCTGGTCGGCCTCCGTTACGAAGGGCACATTGCCATACAGGTCGATGGCATGGCTGTAGGCGAGCGCACGAATAAAGCGCGCCTCAGCACCGTACTGTTGCACGTCGGCATTGTTGCTGGCGCTGCTCTGGCGAATGAATTCGTTGCTGAGCGACACCGTATATAGAATCCGGGAATACAGCGCGGCAATGAATACATCGTTTTGCGTCCAGGTGTGCCAGTGAAAATCTTTGATGGTGGCGTCGTTCCACGCCATCACGGCCTCGTCGGTGGTGAGCTCCTGTGCACCCCAATACTGGCGCAGATAGTTGCTGAAGCCTTCATCGATGCCAGCGATGTCGGGCTGGCCGGCGGGGCCTTGCTGGCCGCTGAGCG
>CAZQVB010000001.1:68264-72452 GCA_964596645.1 uncultured Roseivirgaceae bacterium | reverse complement strand
TGGCAAGGCCATGTTTGAAGTCGGCCGGTGTGTTGTATATCCTATTGGCCGTTTGCAGGTTTGGGTCGATCGGCGTTACGTCCAGATCGCCCACGCAGGCCGTCATCCACAGCGATAGTACGGCGAGCGCTGATATGATTATTTTATTGATTTTCATATTGCTTAGTTTTTTCTAATTAAAAGGAAAGGTTTACGCCGAACAGGAAGGTGCGCGGACGGGGATATATGTTCTGATCTATGCCGCTTTCTACTTCCGGATCCAGGCCGTTGTATTCCGTGATCAAGAAGGCATTTTGTACGGTAAAGCTTACGCGGGCCTGCATCAGGTCATTGAAAATGCCGCCGAAGTTGTAGCCCAGGCTCATGAAGTCCATCCGGAAGAAATCGGCACTTTCCACGTAGTGGTCAGACCAGTACTGTGGATCTACGAAGCCGGTCGATTCCACGGCGGTCGGAAGATTGTTGAAGAAGCCCGACTGGTTGTAGGCCTGCGAATAAAGGGCACGTTCTGAGAATACGTTGTTGTACACATAGGCGCCCAGGTTCAGCCGGCCACTGAATGAGAAGTCGAAATTATTCACATTCAATGAAGAATTCACGCCAATCAGATACTCCGGTGCCGGGTTGTCAGAGTGGTACTTGTTCAGGTTGTTGCTGATCACTTCCCCGCCACTTCCCGAGCGGTCTACATAAAGACCTTCTATCGGCATGCCGCTTTCATTATATACTTGTTCGAACACAAAGAAAGAGCGGTTGGGAAAGCCCACCTGGTTGTTCTGCACCTTGTTGCCTGTGCCGCCGCCGATGTCGCCTTCGTCAATACCCGGATAGTCGGGATTAGAGACGCGCAGCAGCCTGGTGATTTCGTTTTCGTTGTATGTGAGGTTCATGCCCACATTCCAGCTAACTTTTTCTGTAGAGATGGCGTAGCCGTTCAGTGAAAGTTCCACACCCTGGTTTTCCAGCGAGCCCACGTTGGTGGTGAGGAAGTTGGAGAAGTTGCTTCCTGCCGCTATCGGAATGAAGTTGATCAGGTCGTCGGTGATGCGTTTGTACACATCCACCGAGCCTGTGAGGCGATTGTTGAACAGGCCAAAGTCCACACCTATGTTGTAGGTCGTTGTTTCTTCCCATTTGATGTTGGCATCGTACGGGTCGGGCCGCCAGGTGTAGTAAAACTCATCGCCCAATTGGTACTGGGCTGTTTCTGTACTTTGGCGATAGATCGGCAGGTAAGGGTAAACACCGCCATAGATCTCCTGCTGTCCTGTGATGCCATAGCCGAGGCGCAGCTTCAGGTCGCTGATGGTATTGTTGTCGGCCAGGAACGCCTCATCTTTGATCTGCCAGGCAAAAGCCAGGCCCGGGAAGAAGCCCCAACGGTTGTCTTCACTGAAGCGTGAAGAGCCGTCGCTTCGCAGGTTTACGGTGAGCAGATACTTGTCGAGCAATGTGTAGTTGAGCCTGCCAAAGAAAGAGACCAGATAATTTTCGTTGGCATATTCGCTGTCTTCCGATATGATGGTTTCAGCGGCATTGCGGTTGTAGTTGCTTCCCTCGCGCTTGAAGTGCTGCCAGGAGTAACCCGCTGTCACATCGAAGCGGTGTATGTCGAGTTCCTTTTTGTAATTCAGGTACATATCCAGCACCTCCGACCTGTTGATGGCTGTGTAGTTTCTCAATTGGCCAACACCCGCCGTATAAGTCCAGGGTGCGGTAGCGGGGGCATTGTCGTAGCCCTCACTGTGGGCGTAGTCCATGCCGGCGTTTACGGTGGCCTTCAGTTCGGGTAGAAAGTGAAATTTGTAGTCGAGCTGCACATTACCAATTCCCCGATATACGCTGGAGCGGTTTTCTGTGAGGTCGAGCAGGGCTACCGGGTTTTTCACGCCCAGAGGATTGGGGTCGCCGTTTTTGTCGATACCGCCGCCGGGCAGTGTCTGGTCCAGGTTTATCCAGGTGTGGTAGCCGGCATAGCGCGTGTTGTCGTTGAAGATGGGCTGTGTGGGATCGTAGGCCACCGCAGCGCTTATGGCGTCTGTCTTGCCAAAGTCGTTAAACGTTTTCATCCCCTTGCCATTCACCGTCAGCTTCAGGTGATCATCAAAGAAAGAAGGATCGAGCCCTATACTTACCGTATGGCGCTCCATGAGCGTGGTTTTCAATATACCCTGCTGGTTGGTGTAGCCGTACGAAGCTCGATAGGGCATGTTTTCGGTGGCGCCGGTTATGCTTACGTTGTGGTCATTGGAGACGGCCCTGCGGTAAATCTCCTGTTGCCAGTCTGTGTTGGCATCTCCGAGTCTGGACAGTGCGTTCTGATTGAGCCCCGACAGGCCCGACTCCAGCAGCTCGCCCATCAGCGTTCGATATTCGTCACCGTCGTATACGTCGATCAGGTTGGTGGCTTCGCTGGTGGAAACTGTGCCGGCATAGTTGATGGAAAGTGGTTTGCCTTCCTGGCCGCGTTTGGTGGTGACGATGACGACACCATTGGAGGCGCGGGATCCATAAATGGCGGTGGCCGAGGCATCTTTCAGCACCGTGATGCTCTCTATGTCGTTGGGGTTGATGGAGGCCAGTGGGTTGGGCATACCGGCCAGTGAGGTGGCATCGGTGGCCGAGTTGCGCGTATTGTCTACCGGAAAGCCGTCGATCACGATGAGTGGGTCATTGCTGGCCCGCAGTGATGATCCGCCGCGTATGCGTATGGTAGAGCTGGCGCCTGGTGCGCCGGTAGGTGCCACCACCTGCACGCCGGCCATCTTGCCTACCAGCAGCTCTTGTGGTGAGGCCATCACGCCTTTGTTAAAGTCTTTGCTGTCTATAACAGCCACCGCGCCGGTAAGATCTTCTTTGCGGGTTTCGCCATAGCCAACCACTACAATCTCCGACAGGGAGGTCACATCCAGATTCATCGAAATGTCGATGACCGATCGATTGCCGACGACTGTTTCCTCTGAGGTGTAGCCAACAAATGAAAAGACGAGTACATCCTGATCGGAAGCGGCTATTTGGTATGTGCCGTCCAGCCCGGTAACTGTGCCGCGCGGGGTGTCTTTAAGTATTACGTTTACGCCGGGTATGGGCGAACCGTCCATGGCATCGGTCACCTTGCCCGATACCATATCCTGCGCATAAAGGCCTGCCGTGGTAAGCAGCATAGCCAGGGCAGTGAGGAACCTGATTTTGTAATTGATTTGCATAATGAGAATGTTTTGGTGTTTAAATTTTTGTATTAACAAAACGATTAAGATTGGCACTTGTCTTTTTGCCATTTTCACAAATAAGACAGTGGTAAATTTCTGTGATGGACAGAGTGCATCCTAAAATATCTCGGTACAATTGGTTAGCAACATGGGGTAAACATTGCCGGCAAATGTTGTACGTGCAATCGTGAACAAAGAGCGCCAGATGCCGTCATTGCCAGCAAAGAGAGATTGGAAAGGTTAACAAATGGTTAACAAATATAATTTATGGCTCCCGCGCGGAGGCCTTGCCGAAGTGCCAGACTGTAGTGTCCAGAAAAGCAAATGGAACATTTGCCTGACGCAGCGCCGGGTATTACTTTCGCCATATACACCGAACAGAGCCTGACATCAGTCACCACTAAATCTTAAACTATGAGCCTTCAAGGAAAAACAGCCATCGTTACCGGCGGTGGGAGAGACATAGGCAAACATGTTTCCCTCAAACTGGCCAGCCTGGGCGCCAGCGTCGTTATCAATTATCGCAGCAGTGAAAAAGAAGCACACGCCACGCTGAACGAGATCACCGACAGTGGCGGTAGCGCCATAGCCGTGCAGGGGGATATGATGAAAATGGCTGATGCGCAGCACCTGGTGCAGCAGGCACAGGAAGCATTTGGTCGTGATATACATATTCTGATCAACAATGCCGGTGGCCTGGTAGCACGCAAAACACTCGATGAGCAGGATGAGGATTTTTACGATCTGGTGATGGACCTGAACGTAAAAACAACCTGGTTGGCCACCAAAGCCGTAAAGCCCTCTATGCCTTCGGGAGGTGTCATTATCAACTTTTCTTCTCAGGCTGCCCGCGATGGCGGCGGGGGCGGCTCTACCTTGTACTCAGCATCGAAGGGTGCCATCAGCACGCTTACCCGTGGGTGGGCCAAGGAGTTTGGCCCGGAGCAGATCAGGGTAAATTGTGTGTGCCCGGGCATGA
>CAZQVB010000001.1:67338-68238 GCA_964596645.1 uncultured Roseivirgaceae bacterium | reverse complement strand
CAGGGAAAAGGTAGCCGCTACCACGCCACTGCGCCGGGAAGGTCGGCCGCATGAAGTGGCCGATCTGGTGGCTTATCTGGTCTCTGACCAATCATCTTACATCAACGGCGCCAACATCGACATCAACGGGGGCATGGTTTTTTCCTAATGCACGACAAGGTCACTGATCCTTGTTCTGTTTTGTCATCCTCATCCTCAGCTTGTTTCATACCTGCCCTTATGGCTTCAAAAAGGCATGGATATGGCTCACGGCCATGGCGCCTTCGCCCACTGCCGACGCCACTCGCTTGGTAGAGCCACTGCGTATGTCGCCTACGGCGAAGAGGCCCGGCACGCACGACTCCAGATCGTAAGGTTCGCGCTCCAGCGGCCAGTGATGTGCCTGCAGCATAGGCTTGGTAATATCGCGACCTGTGAGAATAAAGCCCTTGCCATCGGTGCATGTGAGTGGCCCTATCCAATCGCTGCACGGCTCGGCGCCTATAAATAAGAAGAGGTTGGCCACGTCTATCACGGTATCTTTCTTTGTTTCACTATGGTGCAGTGTTACCCTTTCCAGATGCTCGCTGCCCTCCAGGGCCGTTACCTCCGTGTGCGGTATCAGCGTGATGTTCGGATGATTTTCTATGCGCTTGATCAGGTAGGCCGACATGGTCGCGCTCAGGTCCTGGCGGCGTATCACCAGGTGAACGTGCGAGGCATGGTTGGCCAGAAATATGGCCGCCTGCCCGGCTGAGTTGCCGCCCCCAACTACGATTACCTCATTGCCTTGGCAGGTGCGTGCTTCCATCTGGGTGGCGCCGTAGTACACCCCCCGGCCTTCGTAGTGGCTGAGGTTGTGCAGTGCCAACCGACGGTAGTGCGCCCCGGTGGCTGCGATCACCGTGCTGCCGAGTATGG
>CAZQVB010000001.1:0-67328 GCA_964596645.1 uncultured Roseivirgaceae bacterium | reverse complement strand
CCTCGCCGGACTCCATGGTGAGCTTGAAGCTGTGGCCTTCAAACTCCAGCTTATGGGCCTTGTGCGGTATAGATATGGTGCAGCCGAACTTCTGCGCCTGATGGTACGCGCGGGCGGCAAGCTCGCTGCCAGCAATGCCGGTAGGAAAACCGAGATAATTCTCAATTTTGGAGCTGGTGCCGGCCTGCCCGCCCGGGCCAATGGCGTCGATGGTGACTACCCTTAGCCCTTCTGAGGCGGCATACACACTGGCGGCCAGCCCTGCAGGGCCGGCGCCTACTACGATCACATCGTAACGGCCTTCATCCCAGCGTGCATCTACACCGGTGGCTTCGGCAATTTCTTTGATGCTGGGGTTTTTCATCACCTCGTTTCTCCGATTGATGATCACCGGCGTGTCTTCTTCTTGTATGGCAAACCGTCGCAGCAGTGTTTCTGCCTGGTCATCTTCTTCCAGATCTATCCAGGTGTGTTGCAGGTGATTTTTGCTGAGGAACTCCCTGATCTTGAAAGTTTCAGGCGAATATCTCGACCCGATCAGTGTGACGGTAGCCAGGCTTTGCTCAATTTCATATACCCGACGCGATATGAAGGCCCTGAGCAGTAGATCGCTGAGTTGGGAGTTGTGGCTTATGATCTCCTGAAAGCGGCTGTGGTCGATTCTGAGCACGCGGCTGTTGGCGGTAGCAACAGCCCGGAAAACCGAGGCTCTTTCAGAAAGAATATCGCTGTTGCCGGTAAACTCACCCGCTGTATGCGAGGTCACGGCTTCGCCGGTGTTGGGGTCGATGATGCCTATGGCGCCGTCGAGGGTCACAAACAAGTCATAGTTTTTAGTTCCTTCTTCTATGATCACCTGTCCCTCCGTCAGGCTTTCTTCCGTGCCGTATTTTTTCAAAAAATCGATTTGTGCATCAGTCAACTTGGGGAACAAAATGGCTGAGGTTTCTTCAGGTATAGTTGGCATTCGTTTCTGGAATAAATGGTGAAGAAAAGGTCAAATTTATCTCTGCCTGTCTTAGAAAAATCATGGTTTAAAAGAACGTCCGTAGGATGTGTATGGTTTTGAATTTGTACTCCCTGTTGTACACCATCATTATAACTTGCCCAGATAAGCACGCAATTTTTTCATGCCGCGCAATACCTGGTTCTCGACGGTTCTTTTCGACAAACCCAGGCGAACGGCTATTTCATCATGGCTCAGGCTGTCGTTGATGCGCATAGACAGTATCTGACGCTGCCGCTCCGGCAGGCGTTCCAAAAAATCGCCTGAGACTTCGCTCAGGTTTTTAAGGTCGAGATACTCTTCTGTATTGCTGGTGGTGGAGGGGGTGTTCAGCTTCCAATATTTTTCCAGCACTACCTGGTAAGCACGTTTTCGAATTTTTTTCAGAATGGTGTTTTTGGCCATTGTGTATATAAGCCCGCCCAAAGAACCCTCCTCATCAAGGCGGTGGCGTACTTCCCAAAGCTTTAGAAATACTTCCTGACAAACTTCTTCGGCATCTTCATGCCGCAGGTACATCCGAAGACTCTCTTTGTAAATAATTGGCGTAAAGGCATAGTAAACCTGGCGATAGGCTTGGCTGTCGCCGCTCTTGAGTTTGGCGATAAAGGCATTATCGATCTTCAAATCAGTTGCTGACAATCCTGCTGCTCTTTTATACCACGAGCAAATTAAAGTTTTTTTTCTGTTATGAGTAAAGCGCCTGTGGCAGGGATAATAGGATGTAGAAGTAATGAAGTACCCGCTATGGATCGAGAAATCCTGAATCGTTTTTTTGACGGAAGAAGCACCGAGGATGAGGTGAAGAAGGTGATGGACTGGCTGCATTCTGAACAATTTTCGAACTCGTTCGAAGGCCAGTTCTCCAGCTCATGGCAAGGTGAGTCCAAGCCCGATGTCGATCCGGAGGTAGTGCATAAAATAGTGCAGCGCAGTATGCGACACACGGCGGACAAGAAGCCAATGCGGCATGCACGGATTCATGCTGCGGCGCTGCGCTATGTGGCCATTTTGGTATTTTTATTAGTAGCCTTGTTTGCCTTGTTCTACTTTCTTCCGCACCCGCAGGCGGATGTGGCACAAGTGCTGTTCCACACCGTAACGAAGGAAAACCCATCAGGCCAAAAATCAAAAATATTCTTACCCGACGGATCGGTGGTTTGGCTCAATTCTGAGAGCTCTATCTCTTATGTAGATGATTTTGCCGACGGCAATCGGTTGGTGAGGCTGGAGGGTGAGGCATATTTTGAAGTTGTTCACAGCGATAGTGCATTGTTTGTGGTAGAGGCAAACGCCGTGCGCACGCTAGTGTTAGGAACCAAATTTAATGTTTACAGCAGGCCGGCTGAGGGAGGCACTACGGTGGCGATTGTGGAGGGCCGGGTGCGGGTGACGAAGACAGCAGGTGAACAAGTGGCTCGGGGAGAATCTCTGGAGCTTACACCGGGTGAAGCCGTGGCTTATACAGCACATGACGCACCCGACAAGTTTCGCTTCGATCCCAACGAGCATACCGTGTGGAAAGATGGCATATTATTTTTCAATAAGGCAACCCTGCCACAGGTGGTGGCAACATTGGAGCGCTGGTATGGCGTGACGATAAAAATATCGAACAACGACAATGCGGTGTGGAGCTACAGCGGCGAATTCAAGAATGAATACCTGAAAAACGTGCTGACGGCCATGAGCTTTACCCGGCCGTTCGATTATGAAATACGCAGTAAAGACGTGATTATAACCTTTAAAAACTAAGCCTATGCATTAGAACAAATTGACCCAAAAAAAGGCGATCGATACTCACGCTTGGCGGTTGTGAGCAGATCGCCCTAAAACAAAAATTGTTTTTAACAAAAACTACCCGAAACTATGAAAAGTAAACTACTAAGAAAAGTTGCTATGCTTACGAAGTATACAATGGCAGGAGCGCTCTTGCAGTGCTTCATCATCAGCCTGGTGCTAGCCTCAGAGGGCTTGGGCCAAAAAGTCAGCAGTGTGAAGGAAACTGTGATAGAGCTTCATGTAGAACAGATGAAGCTCATCGATGCTTTTCGCTCTATTGAAGAAAAGACCGACTACAAATTTCAGTTTCAGCACGGCGATATCGACCGCAATGCGAGCATATCAGTGCAGTCGCGGCGCCTTACGGTCGCCGATTTTCTCATGAGCATTTCCTCACAGACCAACCTCAGGTTTCGGCAGGTCAACAACAGTATTTCTGTAAGGCAAAAGGACGTGTTGACGCCCGCTAACAATTCATTGGAAATCATTATTGACAACTTTACCGTGAAAGGGCAGGTGCTGTCGGGTGAAGACAACAGTGGATTGCCCGGAGTGAACGTGATCATCAAAGGCACAGCCTTTGGCACTGTGACCGATCTGGATGGCAATTATGCCATTGATGTGCCCACCCAGGAATCTGTCCTGGTATTCAGCTCAGTTGGCTTTGTATCTGAAGAAGTGGTGGTGGGCAATCGTACTGTGATTGATCTTACCCTACTGCCCGATCTTACCTCGCTGGAAGAAATAGTAGTGGTGGGCTACGGCACACAAAAGAAAAGCGATATAGTGGGTGCTGTAGCTTCTGTGTCCTCTGAGAAATTAGAACAAAATGCCAATCCCAACTTATTTCAGGCTTTGCAGGCCTCAGTGCCCGGGCTCAACATCACCAGGGGGTCTGGCCAGCCGGGCACCAGTGGCAGTATACAAATTCGAGGGTTGAACAGCATAACAGCCAATAGCGAACCATTGATAGTGGTAGACGGTATCCCCTTTGCTGGCGATATCCGCGACATCAATCCCAACGACATTACTTCTGTAGAAGTACTAAAAGACGCATCGGCCTCCGCCATATATGGTTCGCGTGCAGCCAGTGGCGTCATACTGATCACCACAAAGCGTGGGGTGAGTGGCAAAACCACCATCGAGCTCAATGCCTCCTGGTCTGTTCAAAACGAAGCCGTAGAATATGAGCTGATGAACGCCGAACAATTTTATGATTTTCGCCGTGCAGCGCACATCACCGAGGGAACTATTACAGGCAATGAACCGGAGGCTGAAATAGCAGAACGCATACTGGAACTGAACGAGCTGAAAAGTTGGGAACGCGGCGAATCAGTGGATTGGATGGATGAGATGCTCAACCGCGACGCCATGCGGCAAGACTATCAGATCAGTGTGAATACCGGCAACGAAAGCATTAGAGATTACTTTTCCATCTCTTATGTAGATGAGGAGGGGCTTCAAAAGAGCACGGGCTTTAGCCGCGTCACCTTGAAGAATAACATGGAGATTGCCTCCATAGCGCCCTGGCTCAAAGTGGGCGACAACCTGCTCTTCAGTTATAATGATTACGAGCGCGTGGTGTGGGGCATCAACAACCAGCCGGCTTATTACAGGCTCAGCCCATTTTCCAGAATCTATGAAGATGATGGCTCTTTTGCGCAGTTTCCACAGGCAAATGATGAGTTGTTGGTAAACCCTGTTGCAGAAAATGAGCTCTCTACTCAGGCAAACAACTTTACCAACTTTTTCAATAATATCTATTTCGAGATTCAGCCGGAATTCGTCAGCGGGCTTTCTTACCGGATGAATTTCGGCACCACGCTGCGCAATACCAAGGAGGCCCTATATTGGCCACGCGGCACCTGGCTGGGCGATGCCAACAATGGCCTGGCAGAAGTGCGGGAATCGCGACTGTGGGACTATACCTGGGAGAACATTGTGAAATACCAAAAGCAGTTTGACGACCACAGCATTGACATCACCGGATTGTATAGCCGGCAATCGTCAGATTTTGAACGTGTGACCTCAGGAGCTTCAGGATTTGTGACCGACGACTTACTGTGGTACAACCTCAATGCAGGTGAAAATCCGATACTGCCCGGCGGAAATTTTAGAAGTGAATGGGATTTGGTGTCTTACATGGGCCGGTTCAATTACAATTACAGAGAGAAATACTACATCACCGGCACCGTGCGCAGGGACGGTTACTCTGGTTTTGCGCGCAACACCAAGTACGGCACGTTCCCTTCTGCTGCCGTGGCATGGAGGATCACCAACGAGCCATTTATGCAGGGCATCAATTGGATGGACGATGTGAAAATTCGGCTTTCTTATGGAACAGTTGGCAACCAGGCAGTGGGTACATACCGATCGTTGCCCCTGCTGCGCAATGTGGCGTACGTGTTTGGTGAAACGGTAGTAGGCGGTGTTAAACTAAACAGCCTGCGCAATGACAACCTCGGCTGGGAGCGGGCTACTACACTCAACGCCGGCCTCGATTATTCGCTGATAGCCGGCAGGCTAAGCGGCTCTTTCGACTTTTACCACACGCAGACCGACGATCTGCTGCTGCGCCGTGAACTGCCTAAGATGACCGGCCAAAATGATATTTTGTTCAACATTGGCAGGCTGAAGAATGTCGGTTTTGAAGTGGCACTCAACGCGATACCTGTGAACACCACTGACTTTAAGTGGAATGTGAACCTAAATTTTAGCGCCAACGACAATGAAATCACCGATCTGTATGGAGATCAGAACGATGACATTCAGAATGAATGGTTTATCGGTGAGCCGCTTAATGTCATATTCGATTTTGAAGCGGATGGTATATGGCAAACAGGGCAGGAGGATGAAATAGCCGAATCGGCCACGCCGGATCGGGCACCGGGCGATGTACGCATCGTCGATCAGAATGATGATGGTAGGATAGATGGTTCAGACCGTGTTATTGTAGGAGTGGAACAGCCCGACTGGCTCGGTGGCCTCAGCAGTACATTTACCTATAAAAACCTGAGCCTGAACATATTTGTGCAGACCGTACAAGGTATCGATCGCAGGTATATTGAAGAAGGTGTTTCGGCGCGTTTCAATAAGGCGCCCTACGACTACTGGACACCGGAAAATCCTTCCAATACCTGGTTCAGGCCACGCATCAACGCTGGCCCCACGCCTTTAGGCTCTATCTCGGTGTACGATGCCAGCTTCACCCGGATCAAAGACATCACACTGTCTTACATGATGCCCCAGTCGATTATCAGTAAGGTCGGTCTGGCTAAGGCAAGGGTATATGTGAATTTGCATGATTATTTCACATTCACCGAGTTTCCGTTTGTTGATCCCGAATCGGCTGCTTATGCGGAAGTTTCCATTCCCAAGTATGTCTTGTTTGGTCTGAACCTGTCATTTTAATTGTAGAAACCATGAGAAGCATGATATATAAAAGCACAATCATCTTGATGTCGATAGTGGCCCTCAGCGCCTGCGACGACAGTTTTTTGAACGAGAACCCGCCGAGTGCACTTAGCCCTGTCACTACTTATACGACAGATGCAGGCATTGCCGCGGGTAGTGTGGGAATGTACGATGAGATCAGCTCTGTCTACTTCAACAGTGCACTGATGCGCGACTATATGTCGCTGGCAAACGGTGCAACAGATTTTATGCGCAATGGCCTGCAACCCAGCCATCTGGATATCGTGGCGCTCACAGAGAGCTACAATGCCATCACCTCCGATGGCAGCCTTTCCTCTTTATGGGCGCACTATTACAGGCTGGCCAACAATGCCGTCACCATACTGGAGGCCAGCGCTGTGCACGAGTGGTCAGATGAGAACCGAAAAAATATTGCAGAAGGCGAAGCGCATTTCTTTAGAGGTTGGGCGCACTTGTGGCTCACCATGCTGTGGGGCGATATTCCCATTATCCGCGAGTCGGTAAAAGGGGTAAAAGAAGACTTCGTGCGCGAACCGCAGGCTGATGCACTGGCATTTGCCATTGCCGATTTTGAAGCGGCTGTTGCCAGGTTGCCACAAGAGAAATTTCAAGCTGGCCGTATAGATAAGGCTGCGGCCAATCACATGCTGGCCTATGCCTATCTGTGTGTGAATGATTACGCCAAGGCAGAAGCCGCTGCCCAAGCCGCCATTGATGCGCCCAACCACAGTCTGGTGACGGAGCGATTTGGCAGTGAAGTGGACAAACCAAATGGCAATCCGTTTTTTGATCTTTTTCAGCTCAACAACCACAACAACAATCCAGAAGGTCTTTGGGTATTGCAGAATGGTAATGGCGACACTACACCAGCTTATACCCCGGAAGAATATGGGGGGCCCGCTGTGCGATTTGTGCGCATATTCCATTCGCGCATTGAGTTGATCTCTGGCCTCAAAGCCGGCCCAGAGTACGGCGGTCGCGGCTTCACCCGTTTCTCGGCCACTATGCCATATTTCGACCTTTTCGAGCCCAACGACGATCGTGGTCAGATGCCAAACCTGCAAAAGCGATTTACTGCCATAGCCAAGGGAAATATTGGCGGCACGCCTGTGGAAGTCGGTGATCTGATCTTTGATTTTGACAATCCTGAAGCCGGCCTTATAAAAGACAAAACCGACATGCGCCTGCGGCCATGGCCCAATAAGTGGTGGAAAGAAAGCGACCCTTCCGATTCTACTGAGTATCACCCTGATGAGGTTGGCTATACCGGCGGCACCATCCGCGATCATTACATACTGCGCCTGGCCGAAACCTACCTGATACTGGCCGAGGCACTGCATATGCAAGGTAAGGATGCCGAAGCCGCCGACGCCATCAACATGGTGCGCGAGCGGTCTGGAGCCACACCCATTGCGGCCGCTGATGTCACCATAGATTTTATTTTGGATGAAAAAGCGCGCGAATTGTGGGGTGAGCAGTACAGCAGGAAAGTAGACCTCTACCGCACGGGCAAGTACCAGGAGCGCGTAAAGCTGTACAACGATGAGGCGGCAGCGAATATAAAACCCAAGCACAACTTGCTGCCGATACCACAATCGGAAATCGATTTGAACCGCGGTGCAGTGCTGGAACAAAACGAATTATGGCAATGATCCATTGATGGCCAACCGCTAGTATTCCCACAACACCCTGTAATGATCACTTCGCAGGGTGTTGTGCTTTTTTACTAGATTCAATCCCACATGCAAGTTCCATTGGCCGTAGCTTGATATTCTGTCATATTTTTTCCCTATCACAAACTACTATACGATGAAGATAATAACACCATTTTTACGCGCCGCCATAGTACTGCTGCTCTTTGCGCTGGCAGCTTGCGCGCCGGAGAAACAAAAGCAAGCCGCTGACGACTCAGCGGGCCTTACGGTACATTTCCCAAAAGTGAGCGATGCCATTCAGATCACCAGCAACGACAAAGAGCATCTCTTTGCAAGCTACTACGGCATCAACTCATTCAGTGCCGACCAGCGCTACGTCACCGTACTGCAGACGGATGTGACATCGGGCATACCCACGGAAGATCAGCCGGCCACATTGGGGCTGGTCGATTTGGAAACCAAAGCTTTTATACCACTGGCACAAACGCGTGCCTGGAATTTCCAGCAAGGCTGCATGGCGCATTGGCTAGGCACTTCACCCGACTCATTGATCATTTACAACGACCTGCGCAACGGGCGCTTCGTATCCGTGATACTGAATGTACACACCCGCGAGGAAGTGAAAACACTGCCTTTTCCCGTCAGTGCCGTATCGCCTGATGGTAAAAAGGCGGCCAGCATCAACTTTGCCCGGCTGCGCATCACCCGCACCGACTACGGCTATGGCGGCGAAGGGCAGGACAAAAAGGCCGAGGTGCAGTTTCCGGAAGATGACGGCCTCTTTATGGCTGATCTGGAAACCGGCGACTATGAGCTGCTGGTGTCCATTGAGGATGTGAAAAGCATGGTGCCGGAAGTGCCTGCCGAAGGCATTGAATATTTCAATCACACCTTGTTCAGTCGTGATGGCTCTAAGATATTCTGGCTCGCGCGGGCTACGCCACGCCGCAACACCACCTCCCTCACCGTAAGCACCGATGGCTCCAACCTGCAGCGCTGCTTTCCCGATGGCTGGGGCGGTTCGCATTTCGACTGGCTCAGCGGAGATGAACTGATGGTGACGGCCGAATACAACGCCACGCAATACGCCCACATCCTATTCACCGTAGGTGAAAAAAATTACAAAAGACTTGGCAAAGGCCTGCTCGACTATGACGGACACGGCACCTTCTCGCCCGATGGCAAGTGGATGGTGACCGACACCTATCCCCGCGACCCCATGCGCGAGCAGAAAATATACCTGATGGATATGGAAACAGAGGCCGTGCTTCCACTTGGCCGGTTTGTAGAGCCTGAGGAATATACCAGCGGCTGGCGCGCCGACATTCATTGCCGGTGGAGCCCCAAAGGCGATATGATAGGATTCAACTCCACCCACACGGGCAGCCGGCAGGTGTACATTATGAAGTTGGATTTTTAACCAGAATAGACAACTACGCCCATGCTGATCCTACGACTTCGACGAAGCATCATGCTGATGATGGTTATTTCCTGCGCGCTCTGTGGCTGCAGACAGAAGGGCGGTGATAGCGCGCAGTCGCAAGACTTATCGACTAGCCTGGAGGCGCTGGAAGCACTTTTTGCCGGGGTCCCTACATGGCTGGCTACCGTATACGACAGCAGCAGCGGAGGCTTTTATCACAACGCGCTCATGGCAGAAACCGACAGCCTGACGCCCGACCTCCAATCTACCTCTTTCTCTCTCAATGTGCTTTTTGGAGGCAACATCGTTTCGCGCGAGAATGTGTCAGAGGCATTCAGAGATAAAATGATCCGGTTTGTGATCGATCGCTACGACGAGCGGGAAAGCTATTTTCTTGATCCGGCCTACAAAGAGCGCACCCTGGCCAGCGACCGCACGCTGTCGCGCATGCAAGGCATGGCGGCAAGCATTCTTCACCGGCTCGATGCCACCGATACGCTCACCAGGCCTTTTGAGGTAAGCACCATGCCACCCCATCTGCGGTCG
Organism: uncultured Roseivirgaceae bacterium; assembly: GCA_964596645.1. GTDB lineage: Bacteria > Bacteroidota > Bacteroidia > Cytophagales > Cyclobacteriaceae > CAVQEK01. The sequence continues at coordinate 57,484 of CAZQVB010000001.1, read as the reverse complement.
TTGAGTGACTTTAAAGCCTGGCTGGAGCACCAGCCCTGGGAGCGCGTATGGTCGGCATTCGACAGAATTGCCATGCAATACAACCTGATCAGGCGGTTGCCACCGGAGCGGGCCGACTCGATATTGCAATACATACAGCAGTACGCCGAAGCCTTGCAAGACGACGATGGGCTTTGGGGGGCAGGGCAGCCTATGGAGGTGCGTTTTTCTGGAGCAGCCAAATATGGCACATTCTGTATGAAGGCAGGCATCGACATGCCCAATGCCGACAAAACCTTTGAAACAGTGATCAACTGGCTGGGCACTACCGATAATCATGATTTTAGTGCGTACTCTGTATGCCCCATCTGTGTGCCCAGAAATGCCCTGCGCGTGTTGTACTATACAAAGCCATACCTGAAAAGACCCATCACTGCTGCTGAGCGGCGAATTATTGTGGAGAAGTCCACCGCCATGCTGGATCACTATCGCAATACCGACGGAGGATTCATGAAGAACCACCTCCGGTCAGACGTCGCACCAAATGACATAGATCTGGGTACAGCCAAAACCCTGGTGTCGGACATGAACGGCACACACCTGGCGGTAACCACACGCAGCGCGGTATATGATCTGCTGGACTTGCCCGTGCCCCAAATACCGGCAGACCCTCAGGCCATTCGTTTTGTGACGCAGAAAAACGTGGGCAATTGAATGCAGGTCATCTGGACAGATGATAGGTATAACCTATGAAGCCGCATGCGCGGCAACCTGCTGCCATACGCGCAGGAGGTTGCCTGAGCAAATTTTTTCTATGTCTTCCGTGCTGTACCCGCGCTTGAGCAGTTCCAGTATCAGGTTGGGATAGCCCGATGCATCCTTAAGGCCCTCAGGCAGCCTGGGCCCAAGTCCGTCGAAGTCGGACCCAAGTCCTACATGGTCAATACCTGCGACGCGCACGGCATGGTCGATGTGGTCGGCTACAGTGGCTGCCGTCATAAATATGTCGGAAATTGCAGCGGCAGAGTCAACCAGGGCCTTGCCTGCTTCATCTTCGAGCGATATACCGAGGGCATCGCCGCGATCGTACAGTGCATTCCAAGTGCGTCGGGCGTTGTCATTGAGGAAGGATGAGCCGAAATTGATCATGATCAGACCGCCGTTGTTGGCCAGCATACGCAGCATCTCGTCCGACATGTTGCGCTCGAAGCCGGGCGTAAAATGCCTGCAAGAGGAGTGCGAAGCGATTACAGGGGCCTTGGTGTTTCGTATTACCTGATAGTAGGCGCTGTCGCTGATGTGGCTTACGTCGATCATCATGCCGAGGCGGTTCATCTCCGCCACCACGGCATAGCCGAAGGGGCTCAGCCCACCCCAGGTGCGGCGCTTGTCGTACGAAGAGTCGCAGATGTGGTTGTCTTTGGAGTGGGCCAGCGTGATGTAGCGAATGCCCTGATCATAAAAATGCTGCAGGTTTTGCAGATCGCCCTCCAGCGGACTGCCGTTTTCCATACCCAGGGGCAGAGAGATCACGTCCGCTTGCTTGTTGGAAATAATGGCCTCCGGCCTGTCGGCAGCCGCAAAGTGCTCCGGATGCCTGGCAATGACCAGATTCACACTTTTGATGCGCTCCTCTGCAAATCGCCTGGCACCATTATTTTCCAGCGAGGCCGGCGTATATATCGACATGAAAGCGGCATCGAGCCCGCCGTGTCTTGCCTTCGGGGCATCAAACTGTCGATCGGTATCGGTCGACAGATCCACCCACCGCTTCATGAGCCTGTTGGGCGCATCGATGTGGCCATCGATGATGATAATTTGCTGTGCCAGGCTATCGGCCACTTCGTACGTAGCGACTGGTTTTTTTTGCACGGCCATTGGCAGGGTATCTTTTGCTTCAGTATACGTGGTGCTGCTTTTCGTGCTTTCCCTGCATCCACTGTGCATGAAGGTAAGGCAGGCAATACAGAAAAAGCTGAAGAGGAGAGGCCGTGGTCGGTTCATAAAAAAGATGCGTATTGATAGAACATAATGGCTAAAGGGCTAAAATTAGCAAATACAGCCATCGATCGGACTATGGCATGTGAAAAAGGATAAAGCTATTCTGGATTTCATATAAACTTGTGCTGGCTTTCCATTGTAGCGGTTTCTGCTGATTTACCATTCAATTTTCCCACCATTCCATCTAACCTCACCGAAGCTCATCACCACTCATTCCCCCTTCACCAAATTCACGGTTTTTGAGAAAGTCGCTGCGCTGTGTGCCGGTCAATTTTAGGTCTTTGGCAATGCCTGGTAACGAGGGGTTGTTGATGGAAAAAAGTACGATCATAATGGCATAGAGTGCCGAGAAAAATTCTTCTGCCGTTACGTACATAGCGGCGATCACCACCAGTGAGGCGGCTGCATAGGAGAGCATGCGAAGCAGTACGGCGTTTCTGTACACGGCCAGCTTGTCGGTGAGCACTTCCTGCGACCGGGCTTTGGCATTGAGCTGCCTGAAAAAGTGTATGCCCACAAATACAATGAGCAGCATAAAGGCTACAGTGATGCCGAAATACAGCCTTACCTCTCCCACCTTCGGCTCCACATTGCCATGAGAAACTTCTAAGAAGAGCCAGCCAAACAGCAGGAGTGGCAAGCCGGCGCATAGATAGGCTATGGTGATCAGAGATTGTTGGTACTGCTTGCTGTTGCTGTGTTTCACCGATCTTTTCGTTTAAAATGTTGATAAAAAGCATGGATGGCGTACGATGCCACCGGGAATATTATTTTTGCAACTACATCGTTATCAGCGGTCGAAATTAATAGAAATACTATAAAAAAGAGGGCGCAGGGCTATGCGGATATTCATCACTATTGCAGCAGTTTCATTCCTGGTTTTATCACTGGCCGGCTGTCGCAAAACACAGCGCCCCACAGCGGAGCAGAACGAACAGCTCGTGGCGCGTTTTGAGGCGGCAAACGACAGCGTGCAGCGCGCCTGGCAGGAGATGATAGCGGAAGACGATGCCAAACACGGGCTTATGCGCCGGCTGCTGCAAGAGATCACCTACACCAACAACTACGACAAGGCCAGGTGGCAGGAGCTTTCGGATGATGTAGATCAGTTGCAAGCCTCCCGCTATCAGCAGCAAAGCCTTTCCAACATCGATGCGTACGACTCTATGACCTTTGCCGTTACCGACGAGCTCATTGCATTTGCCAGAAGCCACCCGCGATATGAAGATCATCCGCTGATGGCCGAACTGATCGGCGAAATCAACAGCAAGAACAATATGATTATTATACATCGCGTTCGCTACGACGACCAGGTGCGGCAGTACAACACATTGATCGCAGAGCAGGAGGAACATTTGCAAAATGCCATGAATAGAAGGGATATTGCACCGATGCCAATCTTTCAATTGCCCGACTGAGGTGCTTGTTGTCTTTGCGAAGTTGAGAACATTGCTCGCTTCACGTTGTGAAATTTTCATCTAGGCAAATCAGATTGAACTAAGCTGTTAACTTTTGGTTGTTTTTCCTGTAAGCGAATCATTTTGCCAGACCTTTTCAATACACTAACTTTGTACTTTCTAAGGAGCTTATGAGCGAGCCTGTAAAACACGAATGTGGTATTGCCCTCGTCCGGCTGCGAAAACCACTTTCATATTATTTGGAGAAATACGGCACTCCTGCCTACGCAGCAAACAAACTCTACCTTTTAATGGAAAAACAACACAACCGCGGCCAGGACGGCGCGGGCGTGGTGAACATTAAAATAGATGTGAAGCCGGGCATTCGGTACATCAGCCGGTATCGCTCTATCGATCCCCAACCCATTGCTTCCATCTTTAAGAAGATCAACAAGAAATACAAGAAGATAAAGAAGCAGTACCCCGACAAATACCTCGATATGCAGTGGCTCAAAGAAAATGTACCTTTCACTGGTACAGTTTGGTTGGGCCACTTGCGCTATGGTACCCACGGCATCAACAGCCTGGAGAGCACACACCCCATGCTCAGACAAAACAACTGGCGCAGCAGGAACCTGGCCGTAGCCGGCAACTTTAACATGACCAATGTCGATGAGCTGTTTGACAAGCTGCTGAAGCTGGGCCAGCACCCCAAAGACAAGAAAGACACCGTGACGGTGATGGAGAAGATTGGTCACTTCCTCGATTTGGAAAACCAGGCCATCTTCGACAAATACAAAGGCAGCTATACCAACCGAGAGATCACTGAAATAATTGAAGATGAACTGGATTTGGGCAATGTGCTGCGCCGCTCGTGCAAGGACTTCGACGGCGGCTATGCCATGGCCGGCCTCACCGGTCACGGCTCTGCTTTCGTAGCGCGCGATCCGTCGGGTATACGCCCTGCCTACTACTATGCCGATGAAGAGGTGGTGGTGGTAGCCAGCGAAAAACCGCCAATCAAGGCAGCCTTCAACGTGGAGTACGATCAAATAAAAGAGATAAAACCGGGTCACGCGCTTATCATCGACAAAAACGGGGAGTTTGCTGAAGAAAAAATAGTAGAGCCATTGCCAAAGCGGTCTTGCAGCTTTGAGCGCATATATTTCTCCAGGGGCTCAGACCCCGACATCTATCGCGAGCGCAAAGAGCTGGGCAGGCTCTTGCTTCCACAGATATTAAAATCCATCAACTTCGACCTGAAAAACACGGTCTTTTCCTACATTCCCAACACGGCCGAAACAGCCTTTCTGGGCATGGTGGAGTCGCTGGAAAATTACCTTTCCAACAAACGCAAAGAAATATTGCTGGAGGGCAAGCCCACGCTCGACAAACTTGAAGACCTGCTCGACTTCAGACCAAGGGTAGAGAAGCTGGTAGCCAAAGATGTGAAACTGCGCACGTTCATCACAGACGATGAGCACCGCAACGAACTGGTGGGGCATGTATATGATGCCACCTACGAGGTGATTCAGAAAGGCCGCGACAACATCGTGATACTCGACGACTCCATAGTGCGCGGCACCACACTGGAACGCAGCATTCTGGCCCTGCTCGACAAATTGGAGCCCAACAAAATAATCATTGTGTCGTCCGCACCACAGATCCGCTTCCCCGATTGCTATGGCATCGATATGAGCAAGATGAAAGATTTCGTGGCTTTCAGGGCATTGCTTGCCCTGCTCAAGGAGCGCGGCCAGGAATATAAGCTCGAGGAGGTGTACAACAAATGCATTGGCAGCATAGGTCAGATACAGGCGCCCAACTATGTGAATGAGTTGTACGCCGAATTTACAGATGATGAAATCTCGGCGAAAATTTCGGAGATCGTGACGCCGCCGCACATTAAAGCACAGGTGGAAATTGTATATCAAACCGTAGAAAACCTGCACCGGGCCTGCCCCAAGCATCTGGGCGACTGGTACTTCACCGGCAACTACCCCACTCCGGGCGGCAACCGCGTGGTGAATAAGGCATTTGTCAATTTTATGGAAGGAAAGCTGGTGCGGGCCTATTGAGCGATGGATATTTTTTTTGTCAATGCACTTATTTTTCGTGTGTTTTATGCATTTCTAATCATACAAAATCGATTAGCTTTATCAGCCAAAACAGGTAATATCGTCCTGTAGCTAAAACCTTTACAACGGCTTTTCCACGTTATGAATTCTCCCAAAAAAAACATTTTGGTACTCTACGGAGGCAGATCAGTAGAGCATGAAATATCGCTCAGAAGTGCACGAAATATAGTGGCCAACATCGATCGCGAACTTTTCGATCTGGCGCTTATCGGCATCACCAAGCACGGCGATTGGTACTTCACAGATGATGTGGTCGCTGACATTGCCGGCGGAGAGCGTGCAAGTCTGGCCCTGAGCGTGCAACAGCCCGAAGTATATGGCGCTACGCGGAGCTTTCGGCCCGATGTGGTGTTTCCTGTGCTGCACGGTACCGATGGGGAAGACGGCAGCGTGCAGGGGCTTTTCAAGGTGTGCGGCATACCAGTGGCCGGTTCGGGCGTGTTGGGTTCTGCCGTATCGATGGACAAGGTGGTGACCAAAAAAATACTGGAAAAATCGGCCATTCCTGTGGCGCGCTTCTTCGAATTTGGTATGGAGAGCAAAAGCACCCTGAGCTATCAGTCGATGAAAGAAGGGCTGGGACTGCCTTTTATGGTAAAGTCGGCTACACTGGGCTCGTCAGTTGGTATTTCCAAGGTGAAAAAAGAAGAAGACTTTGCGCCGGCAGTTGAGGAAGCCTTTCGCTATGACCGGCGCATCTTGATTGAAGAATTTATCGAAGGTCGTGAGCTGGAATGCGCCATACTTGGCAATGCCGACGCAAAAGCATCGGTGCCTGGCGAAATAGTAATGCTGAAAGACTACGATTTTTATACCTACACCGCCAAGTATCTGGATGAAGCTGCCATAAGAATCGACATCCCCGCAAAAATACCCACCCCTGTCACTGAAGAGATCAAGCGGCTGTGCGTACAGGCGTTCCAGGCATTGCAGTGCGAAGACTTTGCCAGGGTAGATCTGTTTCTGACGCAGGATGGCCGGGTGGTGATCAACGAGATAAACACCATTCCGGGCTTTACCGACGCCAGTATGTTTCCAATGTTGTGGAAGCATCAGGGTGAAACTTACCGCGGTATAATCACTAAAATCATTGATTTGGCGCTGTCCAGACATTTGGCCACCAAAGACATCGAGACCAGTTTTAGCGCGGGCTGATGGCTTAGCAAGGCGCGTAGTAGGTATGTTGCGGCCGGGTGTATGAAGTACTGCGGATTTTCGTTGGCATTAAAAATTTGGTTTTCTTTGTTCTGAACCCACTATGGCACGTATGCAAAAAAACTTTTTTGGCCTACTCAAAGAGAGCTCGCTGCGGGGGCTGCTCATCAACCTGGGTATTTTGCTCATGGTGATACTCCTACTGGTACTGCTGTTTTTTTATGTGTACCTGCCGGGGGTCACCAATCACAGCGAAACCATTACCGTACCCAACCTTGAAGGCATGACGATAGAGGAAATGGACGAATTTTTGGCCAAGAGAAACTTTCGCTTTGAGGTAGTGGACTCAGGTTATTCTTCCGTATACCCGCCACTGACCATCCTTAAGCAATATCCAAAGGCCGGCGATTATGTAAAGGAAAACAGAAAGATATACCTGACGGTGAAAGCCAAAGAACCGCAAAAGGTGAAAATGCCCGACCTCATCGACGGGTCGCTCAAGAACGCCGAGCTGGTACTGCGAAGCTATGGCCTCAGGCGTGGGCAGATCAAGTACAAAGCAGACCTGGCCTACAATGCCATATTGGAGCAGCGATACAATGATAAACCTGTGAAGCCGGGTATGCAGATACCGAAAGGGTCGGAGATAGACCTGGTGGTAGGCGATGGCCTGGGAAACAGGCGCTTTCCCACCCCCGACTTTGTAGGCCTGGAACTGGAAGAGGCGGATTTTTCTATTCTTGCCAGTGGCCTCAATGTAGGCTCGGTAATTATTCGGGTGCTCGATTCGGAGCAGAGAAGGGCGCTTGCCGCCGATGCTGAGGCCAACGCCCTCGATACAGCGCGCATCTTTGAATCGGGGCATGTGTATAAGCAGCGGCCTGTGCCGGGCACAGAAATTCGCCTTGGCGAGCAGGTAGATGTCTGGGTCAGCAGCGTCAGCGAGGCCGACAGTGCAGAAATATCACGGTCATGGCTCGATCGTGCGTTCGAAGAACCTGAGGAAACCGCTGATGAAATTTAGCAGGTGGTCTGTTGCCTTCACCTTGCTGCTGCTTGGGCTTTGTACCGGGCTACAGGCACAATTGGAAGTGCGCCCATTGCCCAACGGCCAACAACTATCCCAGGCGCGTACGGCGGAAACTGAAATAGACAGCACACAGCACCAACTGCCTTTTTGGGACGACTTTTCTACCACCGATTATCAGCCGGATCCGGCGCGCTGGTTTTTCTCTTCTTCTTCACCCCATGTGTCGGAAGGCATAGCCGTGGCACCGCCCACAGTGAATGTGGTTTCTTTTGATGGTTGGAACTTTTATGGAGAACCGCACAATGCGCAATCGCTGGCCGAGGGCAGCGCCGACAGCCTGGTGAGCCGGTTTATCGACTTGTCGCAGGTAGCAGCGGCAGAGCGGGGCAGTGTGTTCATGAGTTTTTTTTGGCAAAAACAGGGGTTGGGCGAGCAGCCCGATGCACCGGATTCGCTCAGGCTGCAGTTCAAAATGGCAGACAATACCTGGCGTACCGTATGGAGCGTGTCGGGTCCGGAGGTGAGCAACACGGAGTCTTTCGTACAGGAAATATTGCCAGTGGTGGGCGATGAATATTTTCATCCATATTTTCAATTCAGGTTTCAAAGTTTTGGCAGACTCTCCGGTGGCTACGACGGCTGGAATATAGATTATGTGTATTTAAATAAAGGGCGTCATGCCGCAGATTTGGCCTATGAAGACCGCGCCCTCACCAGCAAGCCCACATCCTTTCTCACCAACTATACCGCCATGCCGTACCGGCATTTTCTGCACAGCATCAATACAAACATCACACAGCCTCAGGCAGGTTTTTACAACCTGGATGACGTAGTGCAGCCTATAGAACTGTACAGCCTCATACGCGACTCCGCCAATGTGTACGATCGTATGGATGAAGGCACGGTGCTGGATCCCAACCCGCAGGGTTTCGAGCGGCGCATCATTACCACCAGACCCATCGATGCGGCGGCTTTCCCGTCAGAGCAGCCCGCCGACCTGGCATTGGTGCTTGAGACAAAGATGTACATCAATAGCGGCGACACCATCAATTTTGGCAGCATAGACTACCGGCACAACGACACGGTAAGCACCTTTACCCGTCTGGCCGATGAGTTGGCCTACGACGACGGACAGGCCGAATGGGCCGCGGGTCTGTCGGCCGAGGCCGGTCAACTGGCCTATCGATACGTGGTGCCTGAAGATGAAAACGTGACAGCGCTCAACATCTACTTCCCCGATTTTGAGGCAGGCCAGTCGGGGCAAACGTTTACGATCATCATTTGGGATCGACTCACTCCGGGCGTGGAAGGCCGGCTACTGGTAGAGCAGCATATCGTGAAACCCACCAGCAGGCTCAATGACTTTAAAACATACACCCTGGGGAGGTCGGTGGCTGTCTCCGACACTTTTTACATTGGGTTCCGGCAAGAAGTCTCCGGATTTTTCCCCGTTGGGCTCGATAAGAATACCAATTCAGCAGACGCCATCTACTATAACTTTGGTGGTGCCTGGGAGCGCAACAACCAGGTGACGGGCAGCCTGATGATGCGACCGGTATTTGGCGAAAAACGCTTAGTCACGGGTCTTGAAGATGCGGATAGCAACGAAGTGACCATTTATCCCAATCCTACCACAGGCCGGGTGCATGTACGTGGAAACTACGACCGGCTGGTGGTGCAAGACCTGCTTGGAAGACAGGTGATGGAAGTTGCAGGCAGCAGTATGACAGAGCGTGTGATCGACCTTTCGGGGCAGGAAACCGGTATATATTTGGTCAGGATTTACATTGGCGATAGCTCCATCGTACGCCGCCTGCTGATCAGTCGCTAAGGCCTTCGCTGTGGCCTTGAGGCCTTGTCCTGACACGGCCTTCGATGGGTTGATTCAGACGGGTTTGATGATGTCAATAAACCCATTCATTATTGGCTTTTTTGACAATTTAGGGACAACTTTGGCCTCTGAATTTTTTTAGAGAAGAAGTATAAATAGAGTACCTCAAAATGAATAATGATAATAATAATACAATAGCTACCATCACCGCTGTGGGCGGGTATGTGCCGGAGTATGTGCTCACCAACGACGAGCTGGAGGCATTGGTAGAAACCAACGATGAGTGGATCACAACACGCACAGGCATAAAAGAACGGCGCATACTGAAGGGCGAGCAAAAAGGCACTTCTGTGATGGCTGTAGAAGTGCTGAAGCAGCTTATTGCCAATCGCGGCATTACGGCGCTCGACCTGGACGCCGTCATTGTTGCGAGCATTACGCCGGATTATTTTTTCCCGACTACGGCCAATCTCATCGCCTATGAGGTAGGCGCCAAAAATGCCATGAGCTTCGACATGTCTGCGGCTTGTTCAGGTTTTCTCTATGCGTTGGAAACAGCCTCCAACTACATACGCTCGGGCAGGTATAAATGCATTGCTGTGATCGGTGCCGATAAGATGTCTGGCATCACCAACTACAAAGACCGCAACTCCTGCATTCTGTTTGGCGATGGTGCGGCCGGTGTGCTGCTGGAGCCAAGCACCGACGGCCTTGGCATACAAGACGTCATATTGAAAAGCGACGGTGTAGGCAAAGACCTGATCTACCTGCATGGCGGCGGGTCGGTCAATCCTCCAACCCACGAAACGGTAGACAAGGGAATGCATTATTTTTATCAGGATGGCAAGAGCGTGTTTAAATATGCCGTGACCAACATGGCCGATGTAGCCGCAGAGATCATGCAGCGCAACGGCCTCACCGGCGACGATGTGGCCTGGCTGGTGCCTCACCAGGCCAATAAGCGCATCATTGACGCCACAGCCAACCGCATGAATATTGGTCCGGAAAAAGTGACCCTGAACATACAGCGCTATGGCAACACCACAGCCGCTACCATACCACTTTGCCTGTGGGAGTGGGAAGATAAGTTCAAAAAAGGCGACAACATCATTTTAGCAGCCTTTGGCGGCGGCTTTACTTGGGGCTCTGTCTATGTGAAATGGGCATACGACAAGGCCTGAGCAGCAATTGTTGTTCATGAAATTATAGGCTGAAAGCCGAAGTACGTACAGGTTCTTCGGCTTTATTCGTTTCGCTTCAGGTTGAACTTATAGCCCAATAGTAGGCCGGCAGAAAAATATTGCGCATCGGTAATGGTGGCATTCCCGAGCAGAAGGCCTTCTTCCACAGGGTTTTCCAGATTGCCGTTCGTCTCATACCGGCTGGTGCTGCCCATGCTGATGAGCAGGCCCAGGCTCAGGCTGCTCGTTTGGCGTGCCATGGTAGTGCCCATGGTGAGGTGTATGATGTTCCAGCGGCTTATTTCAGTATTGATGCGCGGTATATCACTTTGGCTGCCCGGACTGTACGATTGGTCATTGCGAAGGCTGAACTGTAGCTGAGTATCTTCACTGAGTGCATATTGATAGCCAATTGCTGCATTGATCACCTGACGTGCGCCCCCGTCTACCCTCAATAGGTCCTCACTGCCTGCCACCACCGACACATTTTCTGATCGGAAAAATGCACCGGGGTCGGGTTGAAGGATGGCATAGGCAGGTTTGGCACCGAAGTATTCAGTAGAGAACATCAATTGGGATTTTTGGAAAACATAGCGCAAACCCATGCCTACAGACAATGGCACTTTAAAATGTGCTTTCAATTTATCCTGCCTGTCGCTGGCAAAAATATCTGTACGCTGCTCACCGATCGTGAGGTTGGTGGTGGTGAGGTCGGCGCCAACGGTGCCGCTGCCCAGCACGCCCAGCGATGGACTGGTGACGGTGAGGCCGATGTGCCAGCGGTCTTTCTGATAATTGACCCCTAGCTTTGCCTGATATCGAAGGTGCAAATACTTTACGTCCGATATCCATGTAGTACTCACCGGTGTTGTCGCTGCGTCGTTCAGCAGCATGTGTGTGAGCAGATTGGAGTTGTAATTGAGCGTGCGCAGCGTAAACAGGTGGGTGAGCCCAATGGCCCATGACTCCGACAATTTGCGTGCGGCACCAAACATAGCGGTGAGTTCACTGAGCGACTTGGTGCGTTTCGACTCACCAATAAACGCCTCCGGGCCGGGGCTCTCGTCGTCGCCTACCAGGTCGAGAAGCTGGTCCAGCCGGGCGGTGGCGCTAAAGTCAAACTGCACAGGCGACATCAGGCCATAGCCCATTTTCCAGTTGGGATTTTTTGACCTGATCAAGCCGCCGATCAACACCGGTACAGCGGCAAAGCGGTTGCTTTTGAAGTCGGCACTGTTGCCCAGCGCATTCATCACAGTTATTCTCTCCAGGCGGTACACGTTTGCGTTCACCGATATGGAGTTGTTTCCCAGAAAGGCCAGCGCAGCAGGGTTGTAGAAAACCATGGCGTTGTCGTCGATGCCGCCGACCACTGCCCCGCCGAGCAGGGCGGTTTTGTTGCCATACTGGTTGGTCCAGTATTGCGTATCCTGACACAGCCCTGTACCTGAAAATGCCACAAGCAAAAGAAAAGCGCACAGAAAGTGAGTGAACAGGCTACGGCTCATGAGGCAACGCCTTGTAGTTGAGATAGCTCCATGCCGCGTCCAAATCGCATCAGTGCAGTAATAGCCGCTTTTTGGGTGATGGGCGTAAACTGCGCATCACCACGTCGCAGCAGGCGTACTTCGCCGCTTTCCATTCTTGGCGCGTCGGGTATGTATACGCTCAGGAAATCCTGCTGCTCGTCTGTGATAAAGGCTATGCGGTAGTGCTGGTCTTCACGGAGTATTATGGCCTTGTAGTGCTGTTGTACGTAGTGGTCGTCGAGCAGGCGGAACTTCAAAGTCTGGTATGCCGGCACGAAGAGCATGAGCTTTTCTTCAAATGACCTGCTCCACTGCTTTATGATGCCGGCCTCTATCAGTTTGCCACTGATGAAGCACACCGCAAATATGAGCAGCAGCGTGACTATGGTGAGTGTGGCTGCACCGAATAATGTGTTGATCTCCAGTGCATGGACCAGATCGACGGTGATGGGGCTGAGCAAGGCGATCGTTTTCCTGATCAGGAATACCATGAGCACAATGGGAAAGACAAACAGAAAAGCGCCGACAAGCGATACATTGATCAGTGCTTTGAGGGGTGAAATTTTTTTCATGATGTGCAACCGGGCTAAGCGCTGCCTTATTTTGGCTTCTGCAGCATTGTTTGAATCGGTTAATATAAGACGATTTGCAGTGAGATCGGCGGAGTACAGCTAATTTTGGGATGGATATATGAAAAGGCAATTGGTGCATCGGCGATGTGGGGCATTGCTTTTCAGCATAGGGGCTGACCACTACCTACACCCTTCACTGGCTGAATATTTTTTTGAGGACTATGTCGCGATAGCTGCGGCCAACAGGGATCATTTTGGTACCGATCTGAAGCTGGTTGCCCTCCATGGTTTTAATTTTTGCTATGGGTACAATATATGATTTGTGTACGCGCATAAATTGATCGGCGGGTAGCCTTTCTTCCAGGTTTTTGAGAGATTCTAAGGCGACGATACGCTTTTCTTTGGTAAAGTAAGACACATACTCGCGCAGGCCCTCTATGTATTCAATATCTACAAGAGGCACTTTATATAGTTTGTGGTCGGCATGTACTACCAAATAGGCGGTGGCCGGGTCGGCAGTGGCTTTGGGCTGGTGTTGGGGCCATGCATGGGCGAGCACTTTGTGTATGGCTTTAAGGAAGCGCTCAAAAGAAATGGGCTTTACCAGGTAATCAGCGGCATTGAGGTCGTAGCTCTCCAGGGCATATTCCGAATAGGCTGTGGTGAAAATGACCGCCGGCTTACGATCGAGACTGCGTAAGAAATCGGTGCCACGTATATCGGGCATTTCTATGTCGAGCAGCAGCAGGTGCACGGTTTGTTGCTGAAGGATAGCCCGTGCCTCCAACGGATTCTTGCATTCACCCACCAGGTGTAGTTCAGGTATTTTGGCTACATATCCTTTTAGCAGGTTGCGCGCCAATTGTTCGTCGTCTACTATCAGGCAGTTGTACGTCATGCTTGTGCAAGATTTATGTGTAGCTCCACCTTGTACACTTGTTCATTTTCTGTGATCTGCAGTGTGTACTGGCCGGGATAGAGCAGCATTAGCCTTTTTTCAACATTCTGTATGCCGATACCGCCTGGCCCGGGTGCAGTCGCAAGGTCTGCCGCAATGCTGTTGCTGATGCTAAAATGCAATTCTCCATTTTTTGTAGAAAGCTGAATGATGATAAAGCCTTCCGGGTGCTTTTCGAGCCGGGCAAACTTAAAGCTGTTTTCTACAAACGGAATAAAAAGCATGGGTGCAATCTGCAGGTTACCGTCTACCTGTGCGCTGTCTATGCTAATGTTGCGTATGGACTCGTCTTTCAGCTTAAAGAGTTCGACATAGTTTTGCAGGTACTTGATTTCCTTGTTCAACGGCACCTTTTCTTCGTTGCAGTCATAGATGAGATAGCGCAGTATTTCCGACAGTTTTTCAATGGTTTCCGGTGTGTGTGGGGCCTGTGCCACGGCGAGTGCGTAAATGTTGTTCAGTGCATTGAACAGAAAATGAGGGTTAATTTGTGAGCGCAGAAAGCGCAGCTCCGATTGCAGGTTTTCAGTTTTCAGCTCCGCACTTTCTTTTTCTTTGATGATGGCCAGCCGCGACATGCGAAAGGTGGTGGAGAGAAAGAATATGGCAAGCGCCTGCATCATGTTGTTGATCGTCCACATGCGGCGTGGCCCTCCCCAAATGCGCCGCATGTGTGAGCTGCCTGTGCTGTGTTGGCGCTTGTAGTGCTGCTGAGCCTCATTCATAACGTCGGTAATGAGCCAAGGAAACAGGTAGTAGTAATAAAGGTAAAGCAGCACCATGCCGAGTAAGGTGAACAATACATAAACCGTATACCGGCGTGCCACAAAATATCTGGGAATCAGGAATTCCGTATTGATGTACACAAGGAGCACCTGTGGCAAAATATTCCAGAAGGCGAGCTCCAGCGCGTGATCGATGAAAAAACGGTTGGAATAGAATACGACCGACAGCAGGTAATACACAAGCCAAAAGGCCAGGTGAAAAAATAATGTACGCCGCCGGGCATTCACGAGCATAGGGCTGCAGTTGTAGCCATGCTAAATAGCACCTGCGGTGTATATGGGCAAATGTATTCAACCAAAAGTGCGCATTCGTCCATCAAAGTAGAAGATCTCCGTGCCAACGGCACTACGCAAAGACTACATTTTCGACAATAAGATGATCTGGCCCTGATGATATATATCGTGTTGTATCACGCCGTGCAGCATGGTGTAGTAGTCGTGGGATTTATCTTCCAGATAGGTCGAGAGCACATCATCTTCGGTGTTTTCCAGGGTATGGATCAGATGTGTTTGACTGTCGTTGAGTTGCTGTTTTATGGCCTGCCATGTGGCCTCATCTTGCCGGGCTATGGGTGTCCAATCCTCACGGTCGCTCATCAGGTATTTGTGGTCGCCCTGTAGCCGGCGTATGGCGTATTGCCGCCAGGCCGACATATGCTTTACCAACTCGGCGATGGTGTGTATGGGCGGTATGTGGCGAAAAGCCTTGTCTGCATCCACGTTATCGATCACCCTCACTATGCTCGGTCCGTGCCAGGGTTCGCCGTTGTAGGTGCTTTTTATTAGTCTGATGATCCTGTTCACTTCTGCCTGAGCCATATTCTTGAATGTAAATCTGTCTGAATAGTATAATAACACATCGAAGTTACACATAATTGCACACTGCCAGCGACATCAACCTGACCGGCTTTCGCAGATTGTCTACCAGGCCAATTGCTCCAATGTGGCTATGCATGCATACCTTTATATTCTGATATCACAGCACACTATGTTTTTCATTCTGTCAAAAACCCTCAATTTCTTCATACAGCCTTTCAACCTCATTTTGCTGTTTCTGGCTTTGTCTTTTATAGTGAGAAAAAAACCATGGAAGCGTTGGCTCCGGCTGCTGTCGCTCGGCCTGTTTTTGTTTTTCAGCAATGGGCTCATCTTCAACGCACTGCTGGGCATGTGGGAAGTGCCCGCTGTAGCCATCGATAGCCTGCCCGGGCAATATCAGGTTGGCATTGTGCTGGGCGGCACCACCGACACGGAGCGCGAACCCAAAGACAGGTTGTTTTTTCGCAAGGGCGCCGACCGTGTCACACACGCACTGCACCTGTACCACGCTGGCAAAATCAGGAAGATACTCTTCACCGGAGGCAATCCCCGGCTGTTTGATGAACCTGAAAAGGACAACCGGCCCATCTACGATTTTTATGTGATGTGCGGCGTGCAGCCCGAAGATATCATCATCGAAAATCGCTCGCGTAACACCCACGAAAATGCCCTTTACGCCAAAGCGCTGATGGAAGAAGCCGGCATAGAGGGGCGGGCCATACTCATCACTTCAGCCTTTCACATGCGCCGATCTATGGCTACATTTGAGCAGGCCGGGCTTCAGGTCACCGCTTTCAGTGGCGACTTCAACACCGCGCTGCCGGAAGATCGCTTGTCATTCAGCGCGTTTTTCCCATCCGCAGTAGTGCTCCATCAGTGGAACATGTTCATAAAGGAACTGATAGGCTACGCGGCCTACGATCTGGCGGGGTATTTATAAAATACGTTTTTGGTCAGTCTTGAATTAATATGGGCAGGAATCGTTGTCCTTATGGTCTTTTTACAATATTTGCGGTTTTCTCAATCGATGGCACCATGGCAAAACAAAAGGAACGCTTTTCTAAAATAGTCAATATAAAAAACCGGAAGGCGCGGTATGAGTATGAGTTCATCGATACGCTGGTGGCCGGTATAGTGCTTTCCGGAAGCGAGATTAAGTCGATCCGGGAGCAAAAGGCCAGCCTGCAACAGGCCTATTGCTATATTCACCAGGGCGAACTGTTCGTGAAAGATATGCACATATCGCCCTATCAGCAGGCTTCCCACTTCAACCATGAGCCCACGCGCGAGCGCAAGCTGCTGCTGAAGAAAGCGGAAATCGAAAAGTTGGACTCAAAAATGAGCGAGAAGGGCCTGGCCATGATTCCTACCCGGCTGTTCATCAATGACCGTGGCCTGGCCAAGCTCGAAGTAGCACTGGCCCGGGGTAAGAAGCTGCACGATAAGCGCGACTCCATCAAAGAAAAAGATCAGAAGCGCGAACTGGACCGAATGAAGTTTTAGATATGAACACAGAAGAAAAAGGAATTTGCCGGCTCAGCGTAGTACCCGTTCGGCGCGATCCGGTCGATCATGCTGAGATGCTCACACAGCTGCTATTTGGCGAGCACTACACCGTGCTTGAGCGCACAGCCGACAAGTTATGGATCAAAGTGCGCCAGGCATTCGACCAGTATGAGGGGTGGATAAGCGCCAGGCAGCACAGCGACATCAGCGATGAGTACTTTGAGCACCTGAACAATACAGAGTTTAAAGTCTGTACCGATCTGGTGGCGTCCATTCTGTACAAAAGGCGTGTAATTCCTGTTGTGCTGGGCAGTATTCTGCCGATATCCAGTACCGAATTGTTTGCAGTAGATGAGCACTTCGCCTTCAACGGCGAATCTAAAAACATGGGTGAGCGGCACGACTTCGAATTTTTAAAAACCATCGCTTTGAAGTACCTGAATTCCCCCTACCTCTGGGGCGGCAAGTCGCCTTTTGGCATCGACTGCTCCGGATTTATTCAGCAGGTATTCAAGGTATGTGGCTATAGGCTAAAACGCGACGCGCGCGATCAGGTGCATCAGGGAGAGAAAATAGAAAAAACGGAAGATGCCAAACCAGGCGACCTGGCCTTTTTTAGCAATGAAACAGGCCGCATTACCCATGTGGGCATGGTGCTGGAAGAGCATAAAATTATACATGCCTCCGGCTGGGTGAGGGTGGATAATTTGGATGAACATGGTATATTGAATGAAATTTCGATGACCCATACGCACCGGTTGGCAGGTTTAAGGAGGATATTAAAGTAATGAATGCGAATAAAACGCTTGTACTCAATCTCGACTTCAGTCCTATTTCGGTTTGCTCCGTACAGCGTGCATTTCTTTTGTTATTTCTAGACAAAGCCGATATGGTCTGCGAGAATTCCCGCGACCATTTCCATACCATCGACCGTACCTTTCCTATGCCGTCGGTCATCAAGCTGAAGCGCTACATATCGGTGCCATACAAAGGCGTGGTGTTGAGCCGCGACAATGTGTTTCGGCGAGATGGCTATCAATGCCAATACTGTGGCACCAATCGCGACCTCACACTGGACCACGTCATTCCCAAAGCCAAAGGAGGCAAAACACACTGGACCAATCTGGTGACCGCGTGCAAGCAGTGCAATTCCCGCAAAGGCGACTTCCTGCCCGATGAAGCTGGAATGCCCCTCAGCATGCCGCCTTTTAAGCCTTCGTATATCATGTTCCTCAGAGATTTTTCGGGTGTAGACCACCGCGAGTGGGAACCCTACCTGATCACCAAAAAATACAGGGTAGCATAAGTCCGGAGCCGGATTGTTCAGAAAGATTCTCCCTTCAGTTGCGCATACACATAAAACATTTCTACGGCCATCTGGCGGCACAGATCATTATATGCTGGCGCTGAGTTTTGTAGGCCTGTGAGCGCATCAGGATGGGTATAGGTGAGTGTCAGTTTGTGCAGGGTAGGCAGTTTGGCAGCAAGTATCTGAATATTTTCATCGGTAATGACGGCATAGTAGTCGCGCCTCGGATTGCGTACATGATCTATTTTTTTTTGAAATACGAAGTGGGGCTTCAGGTTGTATGAGTATTTCACCTTGTATAGCTGCCCGCCGTCGAGGCTTGTTTTGTATATGATGAAGCCGGCTTTTTCTAACGCTAGTATAGCCGGATCGCTGATGTTGCCGGCCTTCTCGGTGCCGGAGAAGAAGCTGATGTTTTCAAGATTGAAAAAGAAAGCGGCTGTTTCCGACCAAATATTGAGCATTTGCACCACTTCTGGCTGGTCGTAACCCAGGAAGAAAATTTGGGCATCGCGCCCCATGCGCTGTTGGTTTTCTACGTATCGCACCATTTCATCGAGCCGGTAGCGCCGCTCTTCCGGTATGTTTTTGAAACTCTTGTACAGGTCGCGCACATAATAATTGAGGATTGGGTAAAGCGGCTGAGGGGGCACGTTGCCATAGGCGGCATTTGCCATGCCTGTATACATAGAAATGCTGATGAACAGCATGGCAATGGCTATTTTTTTCATACTACTGATATCTCCGCTTTTTCCACTGATTTCGTTCGGCCACTTTGGGATTGGTTGTACGGCCTTGTGCGCGTCCGCCACGCGTTGCTTTTAGCTCAGCAGCCAGCACAGCGGCCACTAAAGCAGCATTTTCATCATTTTCTTGAGTGGAAGGTTCGTAGTGGTTTTGCACAAAATTAGTATCAAAATCACCATTTCGAAACAGTGCATGGCTTAATACAAAATGCCCAAACGATAATGTGTTTTTCACTCCGGCTATGTCAAACTCTACAATAGCACGCTGTAGCCGTTCTATGGCTTCGAGTCGGCTGCTTCCGTAGCCGATGAGTTTGCCGATGAGGGGGTCATATTCAATGGGTATTTCCATGCCCTGTTCGTAGCCATCGTCAATGCGCACGCCAGGCCCTTTTGGCGGGGCGTATAGTTCAAGCCGGCCGGGGTCTGGCAAAAATCCATTTTCAGGGTCTTCAGCGTAAATGCGAAGCTCCAACGCATGTCCGGATATATGCACATCCTGCTGGGCGATGGGCAGTGGCTTGCCAGAGGCTATCTCTATTTGCAGGCGCACCAGGTCGAGCCCTGTAATGAGTTCAGTTACTGGATGCTCCACCTGCAGGCGGGTATTCATTTCAAGAAAATAGAATTTTTTTTGTTCGTCCAGCATAAATTCAACCGTACCGGCATTGGTATAGCCGCTTTTACGGGCTATGGCTACGGCCGCCTCACCCAATTGCTGCCGTATCTCCACCGCGCTCACAGAGGGCGCCTCTTCTATCACCTTTTGATGCCGGCGCTGTATGGAGCACTCACGCTCGTAGAGGTGCACATAGTTGCCGTGATGATCGCCAAAAACCTGCACCTCGATGTGCCGGGGCGACTGTATGTATTTTTCTATAAAAACCCGTCCATCGCCAAAGGCATTTTCTGCCTCGCTCCTGGCCCGGCCAAAGGCTTCTTGTAGTTCCTGAGGCGTATGTGCAAGCCGCATGCCTTTGCCCCCGCCGCCGGCACTGGCTTTCAGCATTACGGGGTATCCGATGCGCCCGGCTACTTCGAGGGCGTCTTCTGTGGCTTCTACGGCACCTTCGGAGCCAGGCACTACCGGCGCACCCGCGGCCACGGCTAGAGCCTTAGCGCGTACTTTGTCGCCGAGCATTTCTATAGCCTCCGCCGATGGCCCGATAAAGATCAGTCCGGCCTCGCGCACCCGTGCAGCAAACAGGGCATTTTCAGATAAAAAGCCATAGCCGGGGTGGATGGCATCGGCCTGGCAAATATTGGCAATCCGAATAATCTTGTCGATATGCAAATACGACTCTGCGGCTTTTGCCCCGCCCAGCTCAAAAGCTTCATCTGCCATGCGCACATGCAGCCCGAGCCTGTCCGCTTCACTATAAACAGCCACTGTGGCTATGCCCATGTGTTGGGCAGTACGGATGATGCGGCAAGCGATTTCCCCGCGATTAGCGATGAGTATTTTTTTTATTTCGGCCATCTGTGTGGGCGGCTTTTATGGTTTTGTATTGCGGAAGGAAATAATTAAATGATTGATTTTCATATTACAAAATATTATTTGCTTTTGGCCGACACTAGCCATCGCCATCGGCTTTCACGACCAGTTCCGGTTAATCCTTTATTAGCTATAGCGGTTTGAAATGACCATAAAACTGTGTTAACTTCGCGCCTTTATAGCTTTTTGCGAAATTATAAATTAATACACAGTGGATATATTTGATAAGCTAGACATCGATAAAACCCCTCTGGGTCAATTTGCGGGTATCAAAGAGGGCTACTTCATGTTTCCAAAGCTAGAGGGCGAAATAGCCCCGCGTATGAAGTTCTACGGCAAAGACATGCTCATATGGAGCCTGAACAACTACCTGGGGTTGGCCAACCATCCGGAGGTGCGCAAGGCCGATGCTGAAGCGTCAAAAGAGTGGGGGCTTGCCTATCCGATGGGCGCGCGCATTATGTCTGGCAATACCAAATACCACGAGCAGCTGGAGTCTGAACTGGCGGATTTTGTGGGCAAAGAGTCGAGCATGCTGCTCAATTTCGGCTATCAGGGCATTATGTCACTGATCGACACCATGGTAGATCGCAAGGATGTGATCGTGTACGATGCCGAGTCGCATGCCTGCATCATCGATGGCGTGCGTCTGCACCTCGGTAAGCGCTTCGTCTATCCACACAACGATATAAACGCGCTGGAAAAGCAACTGGAGCGCGCTCAACGCATAGTAGAAGAGACAGGCGGTGGCATACTTGTGATCACCGAAGGCGTATTCGGCATGTCGGGCAACCTGGGCGACCTGAAGGGTGTGGTAGAGCTGAAAAAGAAATTTAACTTCCGCATATTGGTAGACGACGCCCATGGCTTTGGCTGTATGGGCCCTACCGGAGCAGGTACCGATGAGCACTTTGGTGTGCAAAAAGAAATCGATGTGTACTTCTCAACCTTTGCGAAATCGATGGCCAGCATCGGCGCATTTGTGGCCAGCAATGAGAAAGTGATCAAATACCTGCGCTACAATGTGCGCTCGCAAATCTTTGCCAAGTCGTTGCCTATGCCGCTGGTGGTCGGTGCCATAAAGCGCCTGGAACTGCTGCGCAATGAGCCTGAACTGCGCGAAAACCTCTGGAAAGTGGTAAATGCCTTGCAAGAAGGCCTTCGCGACAAAGGCTATAACCTCGGCACCACCAAGTCACCGGTGACGCCCGTATTTCTGAACGGTACCCCATTTGAGGCGGGCAATTTGATTTTAGACCTGCGTGAAAACTTCAACATATTCTGCTCGATGGTCATATTCCCCATAGTGCCGCGCAACATCATATTGCTGCGCATTATACCTACGGCCGTGCACACGCTGGAAGATGTGGAAGAAACCATCAATGCTTTTGATGCCATCAGTGAGAAGCTGCGCAGCGGCAAATACCGGGTAGAAGGAATCAAAGAAGTTGCTTAATTTGCTTTTATTGGCTGCTTTTTATTGCCTTTTAAACATTTTAGCTATATTGCTTGAACAAAAACCAATCGAATTTCTATCAAACTATAATTTTTAAAACATGAAAAGATTTGATGAACTACGTGATCTCGTAATGTCCTTAGAGGCTGATTTTCAAAAATTTTATGACAAAGAAAATCAGGCCGCCGGAACCAGGGTTCGCAAGGGCATGCAAGAGTTGAAAAATCTTGCCCAGGCGATCCGGGTGGAAGTTCAAGACATGAAAACTAAGTAATTGAAGAAATTAGATTAGTTACACAAAAAAAAAGGGGCATTAGTTGTCCCTTTTTTTTGTGTAACGCATTGATCTTTAGGCGCTGTAGAAATTTACAGCACCCGCTCTATTCAGTTGCGTACTTTTTCTAACTGAGCCTTTATCTGCGCTCGCAGGCTTTCTGAGCCTTTTACAAGCGGCAATCGCACATGATTTTCGCACAAGCCCATCATGGTCAGCGCTTCTTTGATGCCCACCGGGCTCGATTCACAATACATCAGCGGGTTTACAGCCGACAGTGAAAAGAGAAGTTTTTTCGACGCCGACAGATCACCGGCCAGCGCCAGGCGCACCATATCCGACATGGTTTTGGGAAAGGCATTGGCCAATACGGAAATCACACCAACGGCACCTGTGCATATCAGTGGGAGCGTGCACATATCGTCGCCGGAGATAAAGGCAAAGTCATCAGGCGTTTGCGAAATAATTTCTACTGCCTGGGCCATATCGCCCGAGGCTTCTTTTATGCCGGCAATGTTGGGATGGCCTGCAAGTGCCACCGTGGTGTCGCTCTCCATATTGCTGCCCGTGCGCTTGGGTACGTTGTACATGATCACAGGTACCGGGCAAGCATCGGCAATGGCTTCAAAATGCGCAATAATGCCTTTTTGCGAAGGCCGGTTGTAGTACGGGCTTACGCTGAGCAGGGAAGAAACGCCACTCCAATCCATCTCCTTCACATGGTCGATGATGTCCTGTGTGTCGTAGCCGCCGGTGCCGTACATAATGGGCAGGTTGCGTGGATTGTTCTTTTTGGTAAAATCTAATATGGCGTGTTTCTCTTGTTTGTTGGTGGTGGCCGACTCGCCAGTGGTGCCATTCACCACCAGATAATCCACGCCGTTGTCCGACACAAAATCAATGACGCGCTTCAGTGCGGGGTAGTCAATTTTCAATTCAGCATCAAACGGTGTGACCAGGGCCACGCCGGTTCCTTTCAATGTATTCAGCATAATATTTTGTTAAAATGACTTGGTGTAGCGATAAACTTCCTCCAGAAAAAAATTGAGCTTCTTGTCTTCACTTATGCCGATCATAAGGTCATAAAATGGATTATCATCGGTGAAATAGCGACCAATTCTGCACCGGGCTTTGCTCTTGGCCAGCAGCAGATCGAGGTAAATGTTGCTTTCCAGATCGGCATGGATCAGATAGTCGTACTCTGCCTCGGCCAGCGTTTTTATTTGCGGGTCGTTCAGTTTGCCTAATGCGGTAAAGTTGTCTTTTTGCATCCTCACCATACCCTCGTCCATATGGATGTCGGGCCGGTCGTCGGTACGCTGGAGCAAATATAAAAAACTCACTTCTATGCCGTCTTTCTCCAGTTTATTTTGAAGGTTTTTTACCAAGGCAAATTTTTGATTACCATTGGCTGTGAACAGAATGAGGACTTTTTTGGCGGCACTGTAGGGGGTACTTTTTCTTACGGACTTGTTGTTCCGCAGTATTTTTTTGGTAAACCAGGGTAGGGTATATTTTTTTAAAAAATCAGTCATTTCGGATCATCTTCAGGAAGTCATCCTCGCTTATCAATGTCACGTTCAGCTTTTTTGCTTTTTCCAATTTGGACGGGCCCATATTCTCTCCGGCTAAAAGATAGTCGAGGCTGGCCGATACCGACGACACCACACGACCGCCGCTTTGCTGTATCATTTCTTTGAGCTCGTCGCGGCTGTACTGCCCAAAAACCCCGGAAATTACGAATGATTTTCCATTTAAAACATTCTTGACAGGCCTATCTGGTATATCAGACTTCATCTGAAGACCATGCCCTTGCAGCCGGCGCACGAGGTTTAGATTAGCTTCATTGCTGAAGTACTCTACAACACTTTCGGCAATTCTCTCACCTATTTCCGGTATTTCCACGAGCTCTTCTTTCGTCGCTGCCATCAATGCATCTATGCTGTTGCAATGAAATGCCAATTTTTCCGCCACCGTAGCGCCTACGTATCGGATGCCCAGGGCAAAGAGTACATTCTTAAATGGCCGGCTCTTCGTTTCTTCTATGCTTTTGATGATCTTCTCAGCGCCCAGCTTTTGAATGGTTGTTTTCCTGCCCGACCCGCTTTCGCTGGCAGTGTGCAACTCCACGCCTGTTATTTTAGGCAGCGTCAGTTCGTAGATGTCCGCCACATCCTTTACGAGTCCGGCGTTAAACAGTCCTTCTATTCTTTTCTCCCCCAATGTCTCAAGCCGCATGGCATCGCGACTGACGAAGTGCTCGATTCTGCCCAACACCTGCGGTGGACAGCCTTGCTGGTTGGGGCAGTAGTGATTGGCCTCGCCCTCTTCGCGCACCAGGGCTGTGCCACATGCTGGGCACCGGGTGATGTACGCCACGGCCGGAAGCCCGGATGTGCGCCGGCTGAAATCTACACCGGTGACTTTTGGAATGATCTCACCGCCTTTTTCCACCAATACGTAATCACCTATGCGAAGGTCGAGGCGCGATATTTCGTTGGCATTGTGCAGCGAAGCGCGTTTCACCTCCGTACCCGCCAGCGTTACTTTATTAAGCTCGGCCACCGGGGTGATGGCACCTGTGCGCCCGACCTGATATGTGATGTCGCGCAGTAAGGTGCTCGTGCTCTCGGCGCTGTATTTATAGGCTATGGCCCATCGCGGGCTTTTGGAGGTATAGCCCAGTCGCTGCTGCTGCGCCAGGTTGTTTACTTTTATCACTATACCGTCGGTGTCCAGTGGTAATTTCTTGCGCTCATTTTCCCACCGATTGATATACGCCAACACTTCCTCGATATCAGCGCATTGTTGGTAAGTTGGCGACACATGAAATCCGCTCTGCTCCAGCCAGTGAATGGCCTCTGCATGCGTGGCCGGGCCTGCCTCTTCGCTCAGCAGCGCATATACATAGCAGTGGAGCTGCCGTGTGGCCACTATGGCGGAGTCCTGCATTTTGAGCGTGCCAGACGCTGTATTGCGCGGGTTGGCCAATGCCTGTTGGCCGGAGTCAGCGCGTTGTTGATTTAAACTATTAAATACATCGCGCGGCATAAACACCTCGCCCCGCACTTCGCAATCGCGTGGCAGGAGCTCAGTATATTTTAGTTTTAAAGGGATAGATCGTATTGTTTTGGCATTGTGCGTCACGTCATCGCCTTGGGTGCCATCGCCGCGGGTGACGGCTCGCTTCAGCACTCCGCGCTCGTACCAGAGGCTAATGGCTACACCGTCGAACTTGAGCTCGCAGAAATATGCGTAGTTTTCACCGGCCAATCCTTTTTTAACACGATTGTCGAATTCTTTTAACTCATCGATGGAGTAGGTGTTGCCCAGGGAAAGCATGGGAAACCGGTGTTGTACGGTTTCAAATTGCTTGGTAACGGTGCCACCCACGCGCTGGGTCGGGCTGTAGGGGTATTTTAATTCAGGATGTTCGCTTTCTAGTTCTTCAAGGCGCTTGAGAAGCTGGTCAAATTCATAATCATTAATTTCGGAAATGTGCTTTTGATAATACTGCTCGTTGTGGTAATTAATCGTATCGATTAGGGCATCGATTTCTTTTTTGGCTTCCTGAGCGGTCATGGCGATTATTGGTACGGATGCAAAACTATATAATCGGCCAAGATGATCAAATGTTGGCGCTGGCACCTTTTATACAAATATGATCGATGAGCAATTCATTCACCCAGCCATGCTTCTCGCACTTTTTCCTGCAGTTTGTTGGCAGGTGCTATTCTATACCGAAAGATGTACTCGCCATTTGGCTCTGGCTGTACGTCGATGCTGCGCAGTATGCCTTGCCGTGAAATCAGTATTTTTACGACCGAATCGCTATTGCCATAGTTTAGAATGGTCGCCATATCTTCTGTTGTTCTGATACGGAATGTGTCTATGGCAAGCAATTCATCGCCGGCGTTGAGGCCGGCCCGGTAGGCGGGCGTTCCTTTTATCACATTTTTTACCAATATGCCTGAGGCCGATTCATCGGTGTGTATGCCCAGGGTTTGGTATTGGGGTGCAGCATGGGTTTGTTGTAATTGCACTCCGGCGTACAAAAGATATTTTTCCATATCCAGCGTATCGGTGCCATGCACGTAGGCTTTGAAGAATGAGTCGAGGCTGTGGCCTGCAAACTTTTCCAGCGCCGATTGTATATCAGCCTCCGTCACACCACTGCCTGTTTTATAATATTCATGATACAAGTACCGCAGTACGTCGTCCATGCTGTACTGGCTGCGGCTGTGGTGCATGATGTCCAGATCGAGCATGGCAGCCAGCAGTGTGCCTTTCTTGTAGTACGATATGGTGGCATTGAGCGAATTTTCATTGGGCTGGTAGTATTTAATCCAGGCATCAAAACTCGCTTCGGCCACGGGTTGTACGTAGGCGCCGGGCTGGTTGTGTACCAACTCTGCAGCATTGAGCAATTTGTCAAGGTATTCCGTAGGGCTGATAATGCCTGTGCGCGCCAGCAACAGTTCGTCGTAGTAGCTGGTAAAGCCTTCCATTACCCAGAGCAGGCTTGTATAGTTCTCTTTAGAGTAGTCAAAGGTGTCAAAGTTGGCCGGCTTTATTCTTTTTACCAGCCACAGGTGAAAGTACTCATGCGCCACCAAACTAAGGAAACGCTCATACTCCTGGGCGGGGGCATATATCCACCGCCAAACCTGCAGTGTGGTAGAGGCGGTATGCTCGAGGCCCGGGGCTGCATCAGCGTCGATGTTGTGTATGATGAAGGTATAATGCTCATTAGGGTTTTCACCGAACACCTCCACACAGGCCTCTATGATCTTACCCATGTCTTTCTTCAGCGCCTTCACGGAATAGTTGCCCGGCCCGTAAATGGCCATTGTGTGCTCAGCACCGCCTGCATCAAAAGTCAGCACCTGGTGATTTCCAATTTCTATGGGGCTGTCTGCGAGTTCATCATAGTTGGCTGCCTTGTAAAGAAATGGGGCGCCTGAGGCTTTGGGCAGTGCGGTGGTCACCGTTTCCCACGTTGGGTAGGGATGTATCTGCAATGTGGCAGGCAGGTGCAGATAGCCGCGCACGTACATAAATACGCTGGCGCCGTTGATATATCCATGCGAGATGTCGAGGTGGCTGGTGCGTACCGATAGTTCATTGGCGTAAACAAGATAGCGCACGTTGATGACGCCGTGGCCGCGGGTGGGTATGCTCCACGTATTTTTATCAATTTTAGTGGAGGGCATCGGTGTGCCTTCGTCATTGAGCACCTGAAATTGCTCAACATTTTTCGCAAAATCGCGGATGAGATAAGAGCCCGGTGTCCATACGGGCATTTGAAGCGCCAGTGTATCTTCTTCAAAATGCTCCAATTGTATATCTACCTGAAAATAATGCGTATGCGGCTGCGGCATAGAGAGGCTGTAAGCAATACGCGGTGTGGGTGCACCATTGGCCATATGGGCCACGAGTGCCAGGCCGACGCACAGTATGCCGGCCAAAGTAATTCTCCTCTTCATCAATTCACTAAATTGTATTCTAGCTTCTAGGTACACAAAAATACGAGAAAGTGCCGGAATGCCTAATGAACAAGCACGCACTTGATGGCTTAGGGCCGATCGTTGCTACGGGTAAAATCGCCCTGGCTAAAAATAAAAAGAGGATTTGTGGTGAAAGACTGCTGTATTAAAAAATAGGAGAAAAGCAGGCAGAAATTCTACCGTTGGCCGGTCCGCTGTCATTGATGCCCATGTTGCCATAGCTCAGTATCACCCCTTTGTTCAGGTTGTCGTCCTGATGTACTTTGATGTGACCATCAAATTGTAAAAGCTGCGCATAGGTAATGGGCTCTTCGTTCATGAGCGCTGTGAGAAGAGTCTCGCTGCGCCCGGTGGCGGCTTGTACAGGTTCCAATAATGCGGCCATGGCAGCTCCCTCGCTG
Source organism: uncultured Roseivirgaceae bacterium (assembly GCA_964596645.1). Classification (GTDB taxonomy): domain Bacteria; phylum Bacteroidota; class Bacteroidia; order Cytophagales; family Cyclobacteriaceae; genus CAVQEK01. The sequence goes on along the minus strand of CAZQVB010000001.1, from coordinate 29,415 downwards.
TAGCTGCCAAAGTGCAGGTGGGCAGGAAACTGCAAAGCCCCAGATGTGCCTTCCAGATGAATCACCAATTGGGCGTAACCATCCCGGCGCTCTTTGATGGTGAGCGTGCCGTCATAGCCAAAAGCAACCCCGGCGTACAACGGGTATGCGGTTTCGTTGCCTGTAAGATCATCCGGCTGCTCCTCCTGCTTGTCTTCGCAACTGACGATGGAGGCAAGCAAGGCAAAAGCCACGAGAGCGAGCGGTACGCGCAGTAGCATAGGTATATGTTTTTGGTTTCTGAAAACGAAAAATACACAAAGCGCCATTGCCCTTTGCAGCATCACAACGAATTTATTGTCGTTTGTTGGTGCCGCGACCAACAAGTATTTGCAACATTGTTGCAAAAAAGTATTTTTGACGATAGCTTTGTCATTGAACCTAATCTCACGATCATGACCAGAAAAGTAAGATTATTTGCCCTTGTAGCTTTTGCAACAACCATTTCATTGTTTTCCGCATGCGACAGTGACGATGATGACGTGGATTCAGCCCATCCGGAAATTACATTGACAGAGCCTGGAAACTGGGATTCATTTCAGGCCGGCGATTATATACCTATGCAAGCCGAGATAGTAGATGATATGGCGCTCTCGCAATTTCAGGTAGAAATTCACGACAATTTCGGTGGCCATACACACGCCAGGGTGGCGCAACGCAGCACAGATCCTTCATTGGTGAAGTGGTCTGACCGCTTAGTCTTTACAGTGCCCAATGGAACAACCGAATACACCGTCGCGTTCGACCAGGAACTATCCATACCGGACAATGCCATGGCCGGGCCTTATCACTTCATCGTTTCGGCGCTCGACCAGACGGGCAATGCCACGAGCTTTCAGGACGGCAGCACCAAAGAAGTCACTATTCTTATCACAAATAATTCTATGCCCATTGTAGCGCTATCCGGACCGGCCGAACTTGAAATTGCGGTGGGTGTACCCTTCATAGTGGAAGGCGTAATACGTGACGAATTGCCATTGGCAGGCGACTACGCCGGGTTGGAATCTATTGAAGTAATGCTTGGCGAAGCCGAAGAAGATGAACATGAACACGATCATGGAAGGGTGGCAGATGATGACTTAATCGATTTTGATGTTGAAGAGGCTGAATTGGAGAATTATATGGTAGATGGCGTGATATCGGTGAAAAAGATATTTGAAAGCATTAATTTCACATTGTCATCTGCCCAATATGCCGATTTGGCTTCGGAAGATGTACACCATTTGGCACTCACCATATCGGTGCTCGACAAGCAGGGTAATATTGCAGTGCACAGGACTGAAGTAGAGATGAGTGACCAGTAACATGATGAAATGTCGCCTGAATTGATCAAGCTAACGTGAGGAATATCCAGCAAAGCGCTCCCAATGAAATTCTCGATCACTTTGGCCTTCGCCACACACAGTGCCGGCAAGATGTGCTTTCAGCATTTCTCACGTCGCCTCATGCCCTTTCACACCACGACATAGAGACGGGCTGCGCCTCCAAACACGACCGGGTAACGGTGTACCGCACCTTGAAAACGTTTGTCGACAAGGGCATCATTCACAAAATACCCGATGAAGGAGGCGAGCCCAAATATGGCTTGTGTTCAGAGCAATGCGACGAACAGCACCATCACGACAACCATCTCCACTTTAAATGCGAAACATGCGGAAAAACGATATGCCTGTCGGATACGCAAATACCGGAGTTTGACGTGCCCGATGAATATGAGCAGAAAGAAGTGCAGGTGCTGGTGCTGGGGATATGCGGCAATTGCTCCCAGACTAGGTGAGTCTATTTTGAATCTTTAAAAAATTTCCCTTCCAGCCAGTAGACCATTCCGTTGATCAACAATATGAATATGGTCACTCCTACGGCCACCAGGTATTGTTTCAAAGCCACAGTGACCCCGATGCCACAGGCCATCAGTAGCGAGGCGGCTGTGGTGAGGTTGCGCACGCGATCGGTCGATTCGGATTTGATGATGACCCCACCGCCTATAAAACTCACCCCGACCACCACAGCTTCGAGTACACGTATGGGATCTGTGGTGATCATGGAATACGCCGTGTCCGACACCAGGTCGATAAGTGGTATGACTATAGACACCAGCAGACAGGATGCACTGCCTACAAGCATTGTGGTGCGTAAGCCTGCGGGTTTATTGGCTTTTTCGCGTTCCCAGCCTACCGCGCCGGTGAGTATGGCGGCTATTATGATGTCGAGAAGTATCCATAGCTGATCGTCTAAATCTGCTGTAAAATCCATGGGTAAAAAGCTGCTTGTATAAAAAAAAACTGCTTCACATTCACCTAGGAATATGAAGCAGTTGGGTCAATTGGATGGCTCTAGACGTTTGCATTCTCGCGCTCTATTTCTGCACGAACTTCGTCTTTCGATTTACCGACCTTTTTCTGAATTCTGCCGTAGAGCTCATCTTCTTTTCCTTCTACGTACGTGAGGTCGTCGTCAGTAAGCTCTCCATATTTTTGTTTCAGCTTACCTTTAATCTGATTCCAGTTACCTTTCAATCTTTGATTATCCATTTTTCTAATCGTTTGGTGAATGAGCCATACATAAAGAAAATAAAATGCCACGGGCGTGGGCACTGCGCTTTTCCAGTATAAAAATGCCCTCAGAAGCGCTACAAGGCACGGTAAGCTCTTCGGGCAAAACTCAACAGCATGACTTTTTTGAGGAAAATATTCCACAGGCTGGGGTGAAGGGCGACTTATCTATATTTGGTCACGACTAAGGATAAATGTATGTCGTTCCACATTGTACCACACACCGCCCATCTTCAGTTGTCTGGGGAGCCCTGATCCACCCAATTTTTCAAAATTTCTATTTGTTCGCCAGAGAGCGTCTTGCCACTCGACTCGGGTGGCATCGATTTGCCCACCACCGCGTGGCGGATGTCGGCGGCGCGGGCGGCAATGCTGCCGTGACTGTTCCAGCTGGGTAGGTCGGAGCGGTCGCCGTGGCAGCCGGATACCTGACAGTTGGTGTCGATGATGGGCTTTACCTGGGTGGAGAAAAGCACGAGCGGTACTTGCCTTATTTCCACCGATTGACTCACCACACAACCAACGGCATCTCTCACAGCAAACGAATATGTGCCGGGCATCAGCGACGAAAAGGTATTGGCAGATTGAAAGGGCATCGCCTCCATTTGATATTGATAGGGCGGGAGGCCGGCAACAGCCATCAGTACCACCTGTCCATTGTTTTGCTCCCCAACCGACATACGTACATTCTCCAATTTCAGTATCAGTCCTTTGGAGCATGGGTCTACGGCGGCGAGTGAAACGCTTAGTGAATGGAGGCAGTTGAGCGCATCGCGCACGGTAATGATATAATTGCCTGCCCCAAGGTCATTGAATGTGCTGTCTGCCTGAAAACCACCATCATTGATGCTGAAGATATAAGGCGATACACCACCGGTAGCCTTCACTTCTATACTGCCATTGCTGCTGCCTGTGGTAGGCTCCTCTTTGGCCACCACAGAAAGGGCAGGCCCGCTGTCGCACAGGTCTACTTCGGAAGAAGTGCTGCAGTAGGAGGTGAGCAGGACAATGCCGGCTAAAGCGGCCAGGAATGGAATACGTTTTATCATGAGCAGTTTGCTATTAGGGCAGGCAATATACTTTGAATAGGAAGTGGCTGGGCGGGTATTTTTATCTTTAAACCGGCATTGTAGGTTTTTTGAAAAGTAAGTCAAACCCGCCGATCTAAGGCACATCAATCGAAGACATTCTTTTTAATCAGTATCTGCGGATCAGTGATGTGGAAGAAGCAATAGCTATGATCACCTTCGGCGCGAGCGTGGTGGACGCCATGAGGCGCTTGATGGAAGTGCTACTCTCCGGGAAAATTTCCCATCATTTTCAAGACATTCTCATTACCATTCAATTTTTCAATAATTTTCTGACGAAAGACAATTTGGTTGCTGACGAAGTCGGTTTTTCCCCGGCCTTCATAGTTTTGTTTTTTTTATACCAATATGTTCACGACACTATTTTTCACCTGAAAACACCCCGCTATGTCACTATCTGCTTTTTCAAGATCCATCTTCATTTTTTGTATTTGTCTCGTGATTTTATCCTGCGGCGAAAAGCCTATGGAGGCCATGCAGTGGCACAAAGTCACCATTTCGTTTGAGGGCCCGGCACTAACCGAAAGTTCGGAAGACAATCCGTTTACCAACTATCGCCTCGACGTGACCTTTTCGCATGGCGATAGGCAGTACGTAGTACCGGGTTTTTATGCCGCCGATGGCCATGCAGCCGAGACGGGCGCCGAAGGCGGTGCCATTTGGCAGGTGCGTTTTCGCCCCGATGAAGAGGGCGAGTGGACGTATAGTGCATCCTTCAGAAAAGGGGAGGGTGTCGCGGTGTCCGATGAGCCTGAGGCAGGCGAGCCGATTGCTTTTGATGGTGCCACGGGCAAAATAGTCGTAGGCAAATCCGATAAATCAGGCCGCGATTTTCGCGCGAAAGGTCGCCTGCAGTATGTTGGCGAACGATACCTGCAATTTGCCGGAAATGGGGAATATTTTCTGAAGGGCGGTGCCGACAGCCCGGAAAACTTTTTGGCATTCAAGGACTTTGACGGCACCCATTTCGGAGGAGAATTGAAAAACAGGGACGGCGAAGCAAAAGTGCAAAAATCATTGCATGCCTATGCCCCGCATGCTGCCGACTGGAAGAGCGGCGACCCGCTGTGGAAGGGCGACAAAGGAAAGAACATCATCGGTGCGGTAAACTACCTGGCTGCAGAGGGCATGAATTCGGTCTATTTCCTCACCATGAACATCGCCGGCGACGGCAAAGATGTGTGGCCCTACACCGGCTACCATGTGCGCGACCGCTTCGATTGCAGCAAGCTGGATCAGTGGGAAATGGTATTTGACCATATGCAATCGCTCGGCCTCATGCTCCACATCGTGACGCAGGAAACAGAAAATGAAATGCTGCTCGACAATGGCGATACCGGACCGCAGCGCAAGCTGTACTACCGGGAATTGATCGCTCGCTTTGGTCACCACCTTGCCCTCACCTGGAACATGGGTGAAGAAAACGGCCCGGCAAACTTCACACCCAACGGCCAAAACACCGCTCAGCAAAAAGCCATGACAGACTATTTCGAAGCACACGACCCCTATCAAAACTTTGTGGTGATACACACCCATGCCAACCCGGCCGACCGCTACAAACTGTTTCTGCCGTTGCTCGGCCACACCGCACTCGATGGCCCCAGCATACAGATCGGCCATATAGGCGTAGCCCACAGCGAAACAAAAACCTGGCTTCACAAATCCGACTCCGCCGGCCACCAGTGGGTGGTCAACATCGATGAGATTGGGCCTGCGCATCAGGGTGTAGACCCCGACGCTAAAGAAAACAACAATCAGGACTCTGTGCGCCACATGGTGCTGTGGGGCAACCTGATGGCCGGAGGCGGCGGTGTGGAGTGGTACTTCGGTTATAAAAATGCCCACAACGACCTGAATAGTGAAGACTGGCGCAGCCGCGACCGCTTTTGGGACTACACCCGCCATGCACTGAATTTTTTCCAAGAGCATCTTCCATTTGCAACAATGGTCTCAAGAGACGATCTGCTGACGGGAGCAACCGGATATTGCTTTGCGCGGCCAGGCGAAATATATGCCGTCTACCTACCCACTACCGGCACAGCCATGCTCGATCTTGGTGAATCTGACCATACTTACGACGTGCTCTGGTTTGATCCGCGCCATGGCGGTGCGCTACAGCAGGGGCACGTGACAAACATCGCCGGCCCCGGCAACCAATCCCTGGGCAGCCCACCAGATCATTCGCCCGGCGATTGGGTGGCTTTGGTGAAAGTGAAAAAGTGAGCAGGGCTACAAAGAGAGCTGCTGAAGCGGATGTTTGTATGTTGTAACTATGATTTTAGAATGATTAAATGAAAACTATGATAAAGCCTGAATATCCAGATAGTGAGTTGACCGGAAAAATAATTGGTTGCGCTATGGAAGTGCATAAAATTTTGGGTAATGGATTTCAGGAAGTCATCTATCAAAGAGCCTTAGCCATAGAGATGAGGAATCAGGGTTTAGAATTTAGTAGAGAGCATGAAATGGAGATATGTTATAAGGAAGAGGGCATCGGAACCAGACGAGTTGACTTTTTTGTGGAAGGAAAAATCATGGTTGAGTTAAAGGCCGTGATACAACTGGAAGATGTACATCTCGCTCAAGCCATCAATTACTTAGAAGCCTACAGAATGACCATTGGCCTGCTCATCAATTTTGGCAACCGGTCATTACAGTTCAAAAGAGTGATGAAACCAACTAAAAATCATAGTCCATCAAAAAATCAACTCAAATCATAGTTCAGACAATATCTCTATCAAAGAGCCTTAGCCATTGAAATGAGGAATCAGGGTCTGGAATTTAGTAGAGAGCATGAAATGGAGATATGTTATAAGGAAGAGGGCATCGGAACCAGACGAGTTGACTTTTTTGTGGAAGGAAAAATCATGGTTGAGTTAAAGGCCGTGATACAACTGGAAGATGTACATCTCGCTCAAGCCATCAATTACTTAGAAGCCTACGGAATGACCATTGGTCTGCTCATCAATTTTGGCAACCGGTCATTACAGTTCAAAAGAGTGATGAAGCCACATAAAAATCATAGTCCATCAAAAAATCAACTCAAATCATAGTTCAGACAATTTCTCTATCAGGCAGGACGAAAACACTATGCCCACTCGCAGCCACCCTCACACTGGTCTTCGCCCATCGTTTTCCATTCACTTTTTATACATGTAATTTATCCCCAAAAACTGCTGAATCAGAGGCGCTGCAATCAGTCGTCAGTGTGCTAACTTGCCGATGTTTAATTGAAAAAAATAACATACAAACAGCAACACGAACGACTATGAAGAAAATTTTACTACTGTGTTTTCTTACCGCTACCATGGCACCATTGGTGGCACAAGACTGGATGGGCCTGCATTCGAGCAACTACGCCGGGGTGCAGGGCCTGAGCATGCAGCCGGCTTCCATCGCCGACAGCCGCTACAAGTTCCAGATGAACCTCATTGCATTTAGTACCGGCGTGAGCAACAACTACTATGCGCTTGACAACGCGGATTTCAAAAAATTGAATTTCGACGTGGATTTTGATGAACTGATCCGTCTCGATAAAGACAAAGATCGCGGGGTGTTTGTATCGTCCGATGTGTATGCCCCGCTTTCATTTATGCTCACCACCAGCCCAAAAGCGGCCATTGGCGTTACCCTGCGCGCAAGGAGCATGATGAACATCGATGGCGTGACGCCCGAGCTGGCCGAATTTATCGATGAGCAGATCGATGCCGATGAGTTTGTGATTGATCCGGGCGCCAGCTACGACGTGAGCGGCATGTACGGCCAGGCGCACAGCTGGGGTGAGCTCGGCCTTACCTATGCTCGTGTGGTGATGGACAATGGAAGCCGCTTTCTCAAAGCCGGCGCCACGGTGAAGCTGATGAGCGGCGTGGGCTCAGGCTACGTGTTTGTGAACGACCTGCAATACAGCGGCCTGGCCGACGACCACATCGAAGTGGCCAACGCTGATATACGCACCGGTATTTCTGACAACTTCGATGAGGATGATTATGAATACAACCTATTCCAGAACTTTTCTGTCGGCCTGGACCTGGGCGTGGTGTACGAATACCGGCCCGATCATGAGAGCTATCGCTACACCATGGATGGAGAAGAAAATCTCTGGCGCCGCGACAGGAACAAGTATAAATACAAAGTGGGCTTTTCTCTGCTGGACCTGGGCGCCATCAAATACAACAAAAGCCAAGAAACTGGTGATATCAGCGGAAGCGCCGACGATATCGATGTGAATAATGAGGATGGCGATATTGATGAAATCATCGATGAATACTTCAACTTCGAAAGAGGAGGCACCTACCGCATGGGGCTGCCCACCCGCATGGTCGGTGAGTTCGACTACCATCTCACAAAAGGGATTTATCTGAACTTCACTTCTCAACTCGGGCTCAAGGCCGGCTCATCGGATTTTGACAAAACGCGATACCTCACCACAGTGGCACTTACACCACGGGTGGAAGGGAAGGTATTTGGCATGGCCCTGCCCATTTCTTACGATAAGTTTAGCAGCATCAACTCCGGAGTGTCTTTCAGGGCAGGACCTCTGATCATTGGCTCTCGCGATATAGTGAGCAACTTTCTCTTTGGTAAAAACCCCAGAAGTGCAGAGGCGCACTTCGCCCTTCGCTTTGGCCTGCCCTACCGCAAAAAGCGCGATAAGGATGAAGACGGCATCTCCAACAAGCGTGATTTATGCCCGGAGGTGATGGGCGTATGGGCATTTCAGGGCTGCCCCGACCGCGATAACGACGGCACGCAGGATAGTGAAGACGCCTGCCCTGACTTAGCCGGCCCAAAAACACTTGGCGGATGTCCTGATGCCGATGAAGACGGCGTGGCCGACAAAGATGACGCCTGCCCCGAGGAGGCCGGCCTCACACAATTTGCCGGTTGTCCGGATACCGATGCCGACGGCCTGCCCGACAAAAATGATGACTGCCCGGAACAGGCAGGTGACAAAGCACTCAATGGCTGCCCCGATCGCGATGGCGATGGCACCATCGACAAAGAAGACCTGTGCCCCGACCTGCCTGGCGACCTGGCCAAAAGCGGTTGCCCCGATACAGACAGCGACGGCCTGTACGACAATGAAGACCAGTGCCCCGATATGGCAGGACCAGCAGAAAACAAAGGCTGCCCATACTCTGACAGCGACGGCGATGGCATCATAGATGCTGAAGATGAATGCGTGCTGGTGCCAGGCGTGCCCCAAAACCAGGGTTGCCCTGAGATAAAAGAAGAAGAGCAGGAAATCATAAACACCGCCTTTAGCAATCTGGAGTTTGAAAGCGGCAAATCAAAGATCGCCGCCTCGTCATTCTCATCATTAGAAGAGCTGGCCAATTTGCTTAAAACCAAGCCCGAGTGGAAGCTTCAGATCACCGGCCATACCGACAATGTGGGCAGCGCTCAGAACAACCTGAAGCTCTCCAAAGACCGCGCACAGGCTGTAGCCGACTTTTTGGCTGAGCGGGGCGTAGAGCGCACACGATTCAGCGTGCTTGGCTTTGGCCAGGAGTCGCCCATCGCCACCAATGCTACCGCAGCCGGTAGAAAACAAAACAGGAGGGTGGAGCTGGAGATCATTTTTAAATAGCCGACAGAGGCCCTCGCGCCTATACATTTACCATTCACCAACTGCCCGCTGCACACAGCGGGCAGTTGCTTTTTCATGCACACCTGGTCAGCCATTCTGCACGCCGGGCGGATTTTTCCCGAATAGGGCCGCGGCCAATAACCGGCAATTATGCTATATTCACTTCAAAACAATGGTGACAATGACTGACGCTAAAGCCTGTGCTGAGTGTGGAGAGCCGATCATCGGCCGATCGGACAAGAAATTTTGCTCTGCCCAATGCCGCACCTCATTTCACAACCGGCTCAACAGCGACACGGTCAATTATATGCGTAAAGTGAACAGGATTTTGCGCAAAAACCGCTCGATACTGTGCGCCATGAACCCCAACGGAAAAACAAAAATTGCCAAAAAACGACTGGTTTCGAAGGGTTTCGACTTTCACTTTTTCACCAACGTGTACAAAACCAAAACGGGCCGTGTGTATTACTTCTGCTACGAACAAGGCTACCTCTCACTGGACGACGGCTACTTTGCCCTGGTGGTACGCGAGGAGTGGATAGACCAGTAGCAGCCTCTGCAGATCACTCTTCTTCCAGAAACTCGCGAATGTTGTCGTGAACAATGTCCATGAGGCGTGTTCTGGCTTCAATGCTGGCCCAGGCTATATGTGGCAGCATGATGAGTCTATCCTTATCGCTTACGGCCAACAGTGGATTGTCTTTGCGCATCGGTTCCTGTTCGTATACGTCAAGTCCTGCGGCGGCGATCTCTGCGCTGTTGAGGGCGCTGGCCAGCGCTGCCTCGTCTACTATGCCGCCCCGACCCACATTGATGAGTATGGCCGTATTTTTCATCCTTTTCAGTTCTGCCGCACCAATCAGATTTTTGGTGTTGTCATTCAATGGGGCATGAATGGATACCACATCAGCTGTGGCGAGCAGTTCGTCGAGTGTCACACGTTGATAACCTTCTTCATCGTGTGAGCCGCTGGTGGAGTAGTACACTACATTAGCTCCAAAAGCGCGCGCTATGCCGGCCACCTTTTTGCCGATGTTGCCCAGGCCGACAATGCCATAGGTCTTCCCTTTCAATTCCCAAAAAGCCGGCCCAGGATGGGTAAATGTGTCGCTGTTGCAGTACTCGCCCGACTGCACATACCGGTTGTAGTAGGCTGTTTTGTTGATGGCCTGCAGCGCCAGTGCAAACGTCCACTGCGCCACGCTGTCGGTAGAGTAGCCGGCTGCATTTTTCACCACGATGCCTTTTTCCTCAGCAGCCTGCAGGTCTATATTGTTTTTGCCGGTGGCCGCTATACAGATGAGTTTTAGTTTTTTGGCATGGGTCATCATCTCCTTGTCAATGATCACCTTGTTGGTGATGATGATATCGGCATCGGCTATGCGCGCTTGGCGCTCTTCGGCAGATGTGGTGGGGTAGGTGATGAATTCACCAAAAGATTCGAATGCTCCAAGATTGGGCACATCGCCCACCGTCTTGGCGTCGAGAAAAACTAATTTCATGATTTTACTATTTGTTCGTGCGCTCTTGCGGGACAATGGTACTTCAGCCAGATTAAAAAATCAATGGAGCAGCTCGCAAAGAATAAAGACTCATAGAAATGGCTGGATTCAAGCTAAGGCACAGTGCAAGACACAAAGGATAGTGGTGCATGCACGGGCGGTGTACAGGCTTTAGTTCTTTTTCTTGTTGTGCGTGGGGTAGCCTCTGTGCTGGATGGAATTGTAGTGTTGAATTTTCTTTTTCCCCTCGAAGCTACGAAATGAATATTTTGCTTTGCAGGAAGGCACAGTGATAAACAGGCAGCAAATGGCCAAAAATACCAGGAGTGGTTTCATGAGCGGCTGACTTGGACGTGAGCTATACATGGGCACAAATGAATGGTGACCCGCCCTCACAAATTGATGAGAATGAAAATGGCTTGCACATCTGTAAGTTCTTTGCCCAATTTCAAATAGTGTGCGGGGCTGCTTCCGGGTGTTTGCTTTACGACAATTGTGCGTGTGAGGAGCAGGCACATTACAAAGTTTTCGCAGATAATGGCTACATTTATTCACCATGACCTTAATCCGCAACATCCTTTTCGTCTTTATAATATGCGCATTGCCTGCTCAGGCCATAGCCCAGGATACCCTCAGCCTGCATTCGGCCGACAGTACCCGGGTGACGCTGTCTATCACTTCGCCGGCGTACTATGTGGCACCCACGCTGACCTGGGGCAGCTTCGGCGGGCGCACCACCACCCATGCCGGTGTGGCAGCCGGCGTGGTATTTTCCAGACGCTACGAGGTAAGCATCTACTACCACCAGATGCTCGACAACTTTTTTAAAAGAGTGATTTTCCCTGAGCTATACCACTTGAACACTGAGGAGGCGGGCATTCGGCTCAATTATTTGTTGGCGTTGCACAAGCGTGTATTTGCAAGCTTTGGCGGCCGGGCCGGGCTGGGCTGGAACTACTGGCGCGCATCTGATGATGATGACAACGCCTTCAGCGATCAAACATATACTGTAGCGCCTGAGGTGGGTGTGGGATACATCATTTGCCGCTGGGCCATGCTGCGGGCGCATGCCGGCTACAACAAAACCCTGGACGTAGAGTTGGCTGGTATAGAGACGACTGATTTTGACGGGGTCAACTTTGGATTGTCATTGAACCTGGGGAAAATTCATTATGAATAAAATATTCTTAAACCTGGCCTTCCTGATCTTTCTGGGCAGCACCGGCTGCCTTAGGGAAAACCCCGGACCCGACGCGGGGGTGTTGCGCTATACCACGCCCGGCGAGCTGGGCTTGTCGGAAGAAACGCTGCTGACGCTTCATGAGGAAGTCTCTGCCGGCAAGTTTGGCGATATCCACAGCCTGCTCATTCTTCAGCACGGTGATATTTTGTATGAGCACTACTACAACGGCCACAGCCGCGACGAGCTGCATCCGCTGGGCGCTGCCACCAAAAGTATCGTGTCGGCCTTGTTTGGCACGCTGTACAGCACACGAGATTCCATCAGCCTCACCACACCCATCATCGATTTGTTTCCCGAATACCCGCAGTATTTTTTTGATATTCCGCAGAAAGACAAATTGCAGATCAGCCACCTGCTGGGCAACCGCAGCGGCCTGCGCTGGGACGAGTGGACGCACCCTTTTGGCAATCCCGAAAACGACGCCTACGCCATGTCCACCAGCGACCTTTGGGTAGAGCAGGTGCTTTCTGTGCCCATGACGAGGGAGCCGGGATTTGAGTTTAACTACAACAGCGGCAATGCCATACTGATGGCACCAATCATTGAGAAGCTCGCGGGTGGGCCATTAGAGCCTTACGCCGATTCAGCACTCTTTGCACCGCTCGGCATCACGGAGTGGTTTTGGGAAAAAATGCCCGATGGCTACCCCAATACCGCCTGGGGCCTGCACATGCGCACCATCGACCTGGCCAAGATTGGCCAATTGTACATCAACAATGGCAGATACGGCGATACGCAAATATTTCCGGACACTTGGGCCGGCCGCTCTACACGCTCGCGCTCACAGGTGACCAGCTACTACAACTATGGCTACCAATGGTGGCGATTTTCTAATAACGCAGACGTGCTGAGCACACTGCAAAAGAGGCAAATGTTCTTTGCCTGGGGCGAGGGCGGCCAGTTCATATTTGTGGCACCTGAGCACGATCTGGTGATTGTGACCACCGCCGGCAACTACAACAACGATGAGCTGCAGGCCTACGAAATGCTGCGCGATTACATCTTCAAAGCATTACCCTATATCTTTTTATAGCCTGCGAAAGCATGCCGACAGTGTTTGCTCCACAATGGCACAAATGCTCCTGCGTTGTTAGCGTGTGGTGTCGATAATTATATCCGGCCCAAACCTTTTTCTTTTTTGAAGGGTCTAGGCGCTATCTGTGTGCGACTGTTCGCTGCAGATTTGTCAAGATCAAACCGAATACAAGCGACATATACTTTCTACTTTATGAACAACAAAATAATAGCAGCCGGACTAATGCTTTTGTTGGCGATGGGCTGCTCGCCAAAGTTTAAAATTCAAACGGAATTTCCTACTACTGGGAATTTTAAATTGTACAAGGCATTTAAATTTATGAGTCCGGAGAGCATGCCGGCTGCCAATTTCTCCTTCAGCGAAGAGAACAAAAAGATTTTATTTGATGCCGTGGCCGAAGAGATGTTCGAACGTGGCTATAAGAGCCAGCAAAATGCCGAGGTGATCATACGGGTGCAGGGTGGCACCAAGATATCGCAGCAAGAGCTGCAGGAGTACAACGGCCCCCACCGCAACGACCCCTACCTTTCGGGCTACTCCTGGCGATACGATCCGTACAACTATCGCCGGTACGACGACATCTCGAAAAAGGAGACGACCATCATCATTGACATGCTCGACGCACAGACCAAAAAGCTGGTGTGGCAGGGTGTGGGTACCGGCGTGTTGGGCAAAAAGAGCGATGAGGTAGAAGAGCGGCTGATGGCAGCGGTGAATGAAATTTTTTTGGAATATCCCTTTCAGTCGGCCGGGGGCGCTCAGTAGCGCAGCAGGCACTTTACCATCTTGGCGTCGTCATCCGACCCGTAAGCTTACACCAATCCTTGAGACTGCCGCACAGTTTTTTTGATTGGCGATTGGCGTTTGGTTAATTTCGGCGCTTCAAGTTTTTTTGTTTTTTCCTACAGCTACACATTCATGATCATAGAATCAAGAGCCTATGCGCGGGCTGGCCTGCTTGGCAATCCCTCCGATGGCTATTTTGGCAAAACGATATCCATCATCGTGCGCAACTTTGGCGCCCACATCTCTTTGTATGAATCTCCGGAGCTACAGATAGAACAGCAGGAGCAAGACCGCAACATCTATCGCAACATCCACCATTTCATAGAGTCGGTGAGCCTTACCGGCTACTACGGCGGCGACCGGCTGGTGAAGGCGGCCATCAAAAAGTTTTCAGAATACTGTCTGGCGCGCGATATCCGGCTGAACAACCGCAACTTCACCGTGCGCTACCACTCCTCCATACCACGGCAGGTAGGGCTTGCCGGGTCCAGCGCCATCATCACGGCCACCATGCGTGCGCTCATGCGTTTTTACAATGTGAAGATACCCCTGGAGAAGCTGCCCACGCTGGTGCTGGATGCTGAAACGGAAGAACTGGGCATCAATGCCGGGCTGCAAGACCGCGTGATACAGGCGTATGAAGGCTGTGTCTTTATGGATTTCAGCCGAAATATAATGGAAGAGCAGGGTCATGGGCATTATGAGCGCCTGGATGCCAAGCTGCTGCCACAGATATACATTGCCTACAAGACCGGCCTCGGCAAAGTGAGCAGTGGCGCGGTGTTCAACGACATGCGCACACGCTACCATAAAGGCGACCAGCATGTGCACAACACCCTGGCCGAGATCGCCGCGCTTGCCGAACAAGGCAAAGAGGCCATACAGAATAAAGACTACAAGCTGCTCGCCAACCTCATCAACCGCAATTTCGACCTGCGCACACAGATCATGAACATCAGCGACAGCAACATGGAGCTGGTACAAACGGCCCGTGCCTGCGGCGCCTCTGCCAAGTTTACAGGCTCGGGAGGCTCCATCATCGGCACCTACGAAAACGACGAAATACTGCGCTGCCTGGTGATACAAATGAAGAAAATAAACGCCCGCGTCATCAAGCCATTTATTATATAACCTACACGAGCACATGATTAGAAAAGCAATAATACCCGCCGCCGGCCTGGGCATACGATTTTTACCCGCCACCAAGGCCCAGCCCAA
The DNA here is from genome assembly GCA_964596645.1 of uncultured Roseivirgaceae bacterium. Taxonomy (GTDB): domain Bacteria; phylum Bacteroidota; class Bacteroidia; order Cytophagales; family Cyclobacteriaceae; genus CAVQEK01. Next base: position 14,358 of record CAZQVB010000001.1, on the reverse strand, counting down.
AGAGATGTTGCCCATCATCGATACACCCACCATACAGTTTGTGGTGCAGGAGGCGGTGGATAGTGGCATTGAAGATATACTCATTATTTCAGGCAGGAACAAGCGCGCCATAGAGGATCATTTCGACCGCAACTCAGAGCTGGAAGAGCGGCTGACCATGGAAGAAAAAGACACCCTCTTCAATGAAATACGCCACATTGCCGATATGGCCAACATACACTACATACGGCAGAAAGAAATAACCGGCCTGGGCGATGCCATCTATCACGCGCGATATCATACCGGCAACGAACCCTTTGCCGTGCTGCTGGGCGATACCATCATCAACTCCGTGATACCCGTCACTCAGCAGCTCATTGACGTGTATGAGCAATACAAGTGCAGCATCATAGCTGTAGAAAAAGTGCCTAAAGAGAGCGTGTCGCGCTATGGCATAGTGGGCGGCAAGAAGCTGAGCGACCACATAATGGAGGTAAATAAGTTTGTGGAAAAGCCGGCCATAGATGAGGCGCCGTCCAACCTGGCCATCGCCGGCAGGTACATACTCACGCCGGAAATCTACAAAACACTGGAGCTGATACCCAAAGGAAAAAATAATGAAGTGCAACTCACCGATGCACTTGATATGCTGTGCAAGCGCGAGCAGGTGATCGCCGACACTATAGCCGGTGTGCGCTACGACATCGGCAGCAAAATGGACTACTTGAAAACCATTGTGGAATATGGACTGCGCCGCGATGACTTTGCCGACCCGTTCTACAGCTACCTCTGCGACATTGTAGAGACCAACCGCGAAAAGTTTAAGAAGTAAACCGGACAATGCTCTGGTGCCGGCACCGCCATAGCGCGCTGCTGATTTACGGCATTGATTTTTTATCTAAATTGACACCGTTTGCTGCTTTTGTCAGCAACCTTAGCTCATGATTGTTATGCTTTGCGCATATGCCTACTTCTGCAATTAGCGTCAGGTTCATTTATTTTCAGCCCAAAGTGGACGCATACAGCGCCTGGGCGGGCGAAATTCGCACGCGGCTTGCACTGATGCTGCCACAAATAAGCCCAATGCCGGTAGAGATTCACGACGCACCTGCGGAAGAACATGTGCCAGACGCCAACGTTCACTTCCGGCTTCTGCTGCTCGCCAACGACGAAGACATACTGCGCTGTGAGCAACTGATCAATGCAGAAGTTGTGGCAAGTGACCTGTTTCACAACATCATCATTCACAAAAACACCGGAACGGCCCGTGCAAGATCGTGGATGATGAAGGTGCCGGTGTATCATATTGCCGCTTTCGACACGCCCGCAGCCTGGAACAACGGCAATACCGACAACTTTGGCATGCAGCTCAGCGCATTGGCCTACGACATGGTAGAATTGGCCAAAAGCAAAACGGCCGCAGTGCAGCCCGCTACGCGGCAATCTGTATTTGTCGGCGATGTGTCTGTTCCTTTTTCTACCGAACGCTTTGCGCTTAAGCGCGAATTATCCTCGATTGGTTGGCATGTGCAACCTCCCGGCCGGCTGCCTGCGCATGAAGCGGGCAATGACGAGGCCCTCGCTGCCCTCATATCTTCCACGCAGTTGTCGGTGCACTTTTTACACCCGGCCTTGCAGCCGGTGGAAGGCGTGCTGATAGAAGACAGGCAGATACGACAGGCCCTCGCAAGGAAACAACAACATCATGATTTCAACATTTTGCTGTGGATACTGCCGCTGTTCGAAGGTGTGGAGCAGCGCACCTCGCCCGAATACCTGCAGTTGGTGGAGCGCTACAGCAGCGACAACAACATAGAAACACTGCGCCTGCACAGCGCACAAATGCGGCAATATTTACGCACCGCGTGGGATGTGCAAAAGCAAGACCTTGCTCAGCACGATGCACCCCATGATTCGGCAGCTCCGGCATCAGGCGCCAGCGTATACTTTATGTACAGCCGGCAAGATGAAGATGCTGCAGCGCCTTTTCTTCATCACCTTCGGTCAGCGGGCCTTCAGGTGCTTGTACCTTCTTTCAGCGGCGACATCATGGCCGATCGCGGTGCACACCAGGAAAGCCTCACCCACGCCGACTCGCTGGTGGTGTTTGGCGACGGTGTGAATGCGCAGTGGCTTACCATGAAGATATTTGATGTGCTGAAGGCGCCGGGCCTCGGTCGAAGCAAGCCCATCGTTGCCCGATATATAGTGGCCAGCACTACAAGCGCTGCGGCCACGCCGTATGCACAGCATGGATTCACACTGCTGCCGTTGGCCGACAACGATGCTGCACAAGCCCTGGCAAAAGAACTGTCTTTGGCGCAGGTGCAGAGGTAGTCGGTGTGCAAATGGCACAAACAGCCAAAATTCATTACACCATGTACTTTTTGCTGGCGATATGTTTCGTTAAATCACTAGTGCACAGCTTAATATTGGCTTTTCTGTAGAATCTCCTTTAACCACACATCATGCTCCGAGGACTCTTAAGTATACTCAATGTAGTAGAGGGCGAAGAAAAGCCTGTGCTGCTATTGCTGGGCAAGGGGTTTTTCATGGGCGTGTTTCTGGCCACCTACAAGATTGTAGCCACCACCCTCTTCCTGAATAATATGGGTGAATATCTGCGCGAGGCCCTGCTGGTGTCAGGCGTATTGGGCGTAATCACCACAGGTTTCTATGCCTTTGTACAAACGCGCATCAAATACAGCCGGCTCGCCATTTTCAACCTTGTGGTGGTGTTCATCTTCGTAGCCATCGCCAGGGTTTTCTTCAACTATGCTGAAGCCAATATCCTAATTTTTGCCCTGTTCGTCATGCTGGGGCCCATTACCTCTATTTTGTTCCTGGGCTTTTGGGGCATTTTCGGCCGCCTGTTCGACCTGCGACAGTCCAAGCGCATCATTGGCGGCATCGATTCCGGCCAGCTCATAGCCACCATCTTCGCGTATTACACCATACCTTTTCTTACCAACTACATCACCAACATTACCAATTTTCTCATCATTGGTGAGCTGAGCCTCGTGCTGTCTATCGTGTTTATATTTCTGATAGTGGCCAACTACGATCTCAACGCCTTTCACCAGCGCAGGAGCGAGCGGCCGGCGGCAGCCAAAATGCAAAATCTGTTCAAAAACCGTTACATCGTGTTTCTGGCGGCCTTTCTGTTTGTGTCCATGTTGGCCAACACTTTTATGGACTACTCATTCTGGAACGTGACCAAAATGCAGTATCCCGACGAAACCCAACTGGCCAGCTTCCTGGGCGTGTTTGAAGGGTCGGTGATGATCCTCGGCCTGCTCATTCAGACTTTTGTCAATGAGCGACTCATGTCGATGTATGGCCTGCGCACCACGCTGCTTATACTTCCGCTTATTCTGCTGGTGTTCACCGGGCTGGCATTGTTCAGCGGCCACTATTTTGGCTTCGATGTGTTCAATAGCAATTTCATTTGGTTCTTCTTGTTCATCTCCATCAGTGCACTATTTACGCGTACGCTGCGCGAGGCCACCGAAAATCCGGTGTTCAAACTATTCTTTATGCCGCTGGACAACCGCATTCGGTTCGATGTGCAGGCAAAGGTGGAAGGTATGGTCAATGAGTTTGCACGGGCCATGGGTGGTGCCATCATTTTCTTATTGGGCTATCTGCCCTTCATTGAGCTCATTCATTATTCCTGGATTTTGCTGTTGATCATAGGCGGCTGGATATTCCTGGCTGTGAAAATCTACAACCTGTACAAAGTGAACATACGGCTGAAGCTGGAGCATCAGAAAGCTGAGGCTGACAAGATAGAGCTCAAAGGCAAGGATCTGCTGATCGATATGTTGGAAAAAAACATAGAGGAGGGCAACCCGGGCCGTATGGTGCTTTCACTAAAGATGCTCGCCAAGATTGCTCCCTCGCAGTTTGGCCAGGCCATACAGGTGATGCGGGCAAATACCGACTCAAACATCAACAGGCTGGTGCTCGACCGGCTGGAGCACGATATGTCTTTTGCGCATACCACCAACCTGGCCAATGATGATGGCGGCCGGAGCCACAAGAAATCAATACTGAAGGAAATACGCTCTTTCAAAAATTCCAAAGAAACAGAAAATCGCAAGCTGGCCGCGGAGCTCATCGGTGTGCAGGACTATCCGGAATCTGTCGCCGACCTGATCGAGCTGCTTAACGATGCCGAACCGGCGGTAGTGAAGGCGGCGATGATGTCGGCGGGCCAATTGCGCAAAATGGAGCTGTTGCCGTTTTTGCTCGACAACATGTTCAGAAAAAATCTGCGTGAGACAGCCAAAGATGCCCTTATCGGCTATGGCGAATCGGCTTTCACCAATCTTGAGACGCTGTTCTACAACAACGAACGCGATGTAGAAATAAAACTGAGCATAGTAGAAATATATGGCAGGGTAGGGGGCGAAATGGCCATAGCCAATCTGTGGAGCAAGATAAACTATCCCGACAAGAAGATAGTGTCGGAGATATTGGTGGCGCTGAACATGTGCAACTTCAAGGCCAAGGGCGATCAAATAGCCCAGATCAAGTATGTGATAGAAGCCGATGTGAGCAGCATTTTGTGGAATTTTATTGCCATAGAAAAGCTACGCGCATCGGAAGATTACGACTATGAGAAGCTGATACTCACCCTGCGCAATGAGCTGCGCGGGCACTACCGCCACATCTACATGCTGCTGTCGATGATATACGACCGCAAATCGATACAGCTGGTAGAAGAAAATATAGACAGCGGCACCAACGAGGGCGTGTCGTATGGTATAGAAATGCTGGACGTTTTCCTCAGCGACGACCTCAAACAGCGCATCATCCCACTGTTCGACGACATTGCCGATATAGACCGGGTACGCCGGCTGGAGATGTTCCACCCGCAAATCGACATATCAGAGCAGGATGTCATCCGCTTCATCATCAATCGCGAGTTCAACACATCGAACCGCTGGTCGAAGGCCTGTGCCCTGCAGCTCGTAGCCCTCAAGGGTTGGTCTGAGCTGTACATGATGGAGCTGATCGCCAACCTTTTCAACCCCGATTTGCTGCTCTGCGAGCTGGCCGCATGGGCACTGATACGCCACAGCAAAGAGCTGTACAAAGAAAACGTGCAGCGCCTGGAGCCGGCAGCCAGAGATCATTTGAACAACGTAATACTGGGTTTGCACAATGAAAAGCCCATAGAGCTTCGGCCGCATTTGAGGTTCGAAATAGTGGATTTCCTCAAGGTAAATACCGAGCTGGGCGACCTGCCCGATAGTACACTGGTGCAGATCGCCGATCAGCTGGAAGAAGATTTGATCAAAGCCAATACAAGGCTGGACGGCGAAAACCTCAGCAGCGATTATTACTATATACTTTTACACGGCGCAATCGGCCACTATAGCGACAATGGCGAGCACCTGCACCGGTACGAGATCGGTTATTTTTTGGAAGAGCAGATCATTTTCGACCTCAACGTATATGGTCAGTATCTGCTGGTAGAGGAAGACACCGTGATGCTGAAAATCGAGAAAAACGCCTTTGCCGAATTGATGACGACCGACTACGAAACGGCCGTGAAAATTATGAAAATCCTAAGCCCAAACACCGTCGAGCGTGCAGATGATACCACAATAGAACGGGTGTAAGATTATTTATAAATTACTATTAATCAGCGCTATCTATTTATTGGCTTTAAGTATTGAGTTAAATAACTTTGGCTTTCGCCCCCTGGGCAGTTGAGTGAAATGAGTGAGAGAGCAGGGGAGCAATTTTTTTTTAATTCACTAACTACCTTTTTACATTTTAAAGAATGAATTCCTGATGGATCTCGGCCAAGATATTTACATAGTATACTCCAAAGCAGACGATGATCCTAAAGATCCTAAGAGCTGGATTTTCAACTTTCACCGCTTTTTAGAACTGCTCCTCACCAGGCTATCCAGCCAGAAAATCTCTATAAAATATGTGGAGGATAAGGCGCTGGATATGGACGAGATATACACCACCTCGCTGGTGCTGATACCGCTGGTGTCTGAAAACATGCTCAAATCGGCCAACTTCAACGAAGAGATGAAGAAATACCATGAGCGGGCCATCAACAAAGAACACAACAACATCTCCTGGAACAGCCGCGTGTTTAAGATCATGCGCCGCCCGCTCAAGCAGCACTACCTGCTCGACTTCCTCTCCAATGCCGCCACGTACAACTTTTATCATGTAGATGCCGCCACCGATGAGCTGGTCAGTTACGATGACTTCACCGGCCCCCAATCGCAAAAAACCTTCTGGACACGCCTCTATGACCTGGCCTATGATGCCTATCAGATATTGGAACGATTGGCCAGCGCCGAAGATGAAATTGCAAGGATCAACCACGACATCAACGCCATCAATGTATTTCTGGCACTCACCGGCGAAGACATTACACGGCAACGCGACCTGCTGAAGCGCGAACTGATACGCAGCGGATACCGCGTATTCCCCGAGAGCCACTACCCGGACGATCTGGAGACGTGCATGAAAATGATTAAAAAGGACCTCGACAAGTGCCATATGTCTGTACACCTCGTGGGCGCCGACTACACCAAAATAAAAGGCACCAATGTATCGATGACCGACCTGCAGAACCGGCTGGCCATCGAGAACTTCGACAATCGCGAGCGCCTCACCGGCAGCGATACCGGCACCTTTGGCCGCGTGATATGGATATCGCCCGAGCTGGGTAGCGTGAGCGTGAAGCAGCGCCTTTTTATAGAGAATCTGAAGAAAGACCCGGAGACGCTGCACAACACCGATTTGCTTGAGCTCACCATAGAAGAGATAAAAACTTTCGTGATCAATAAGCTGGAAAGCAGCAAGGTGGCACATGGCTACACCACCACTACGGAAAAGAAAAAAGTGGTGTATCTGATTACCGATCAGGAAGAAGAAAACAAGGTCGAGCACATCAGAAATTATCTTTTGAAAAACGGTTACAGCGTGCTCGTATCACAATTTACGGGCGATCCGGACAAGATACGGCAGGAGCACAACGAAAACCTGAAGCGCTGCGATGCCACCCTCATATACTATGGCAATACCAACAAAGCCTGGATGCAGAGCAAGCTGAACGACACATTGAAAGCGCTGGGCCTGGGCCGCGATAAGCCGATAAGCTCTAAAGCCATACTGATAGAAGACGAAAAACAAATGGACGAGCTGCTGGCTGCACAGAACGACACCATGGTTTTGCGCAATACGGGCCAGTTCAACCCCAAAACCATTGAGCCATTTCTCACTAAGCTTGAACAGTATTCATGAGCGAGCGCACACAGGAAACGTTGGCAGCCAGGCCGGCAGAGACCATGGCCCTGATCAATCCCTTCCCGGGGCTGCGCCCTTTTAGCTTTGAAGAAAGCCACCTCTTCTTTGGTCGCGAAGGCCAGTGCGACGAAATCCTGATCAACCTGGCGCGCCAGCGTTTTGTGGCGGTTATCGGCGCCTCCGGCAGTGGTAAGTCATCGCTGATGTACTGTGGCCTCATACCCATTTTGTATGGTGGCTTTGTGACTGAAGCCGGTTCCGACTGGACGGTGCTCGTGGCCAGGCCGGGCATAGCGCCCATAGAAAATCTTGCTGAGGCCATTGTGAACAACGACCCGCAATACGCCTCTGCCGATAGCGACGAACGCGCCATCGGCCAAACCGTCACCTCCACTATTCTGCGCAGCAGCTCTATGGGCTTTGCCGATGCCGTGAAGCAGATCACCGGCACCAAAAAGAAAAATATCTTTTTGCTGGTAGACCAGTTTGAAGAACTCTTTCGCTTTATGCGAACAGATCAGGAAGCCGACGCGCACAATGAAGCAGCGGCTTTTGTGAACCTGCTCATCAAGTCCATACAGCAGACTGAGGTCTCCATCTACGTGGCACTCACCATGCGATCCGACTTCATCGGCGATTGCTCACAGTTTCCGGAGCTTACACACGTCATCAACAAGAGCCACTACCTGATACCTCAGATGACGCGCGAACAGCAGAGGCTCGCCATTGAGGGCCCGGTAGCTGTTGGAGGAGGCCATATCACCAAGCGGCTGGTGCAGCAGGTGCTCAATGATGTGGGCAACCAGCCCGACCAACTGCCGGTGATGCAACACGCCCTCATGCGCACCTGGGACCATTGGACCCGCAACAGGGAAGGTGACGAGCCGCTCGATCTGCGGCATTATATTGCCATAGGCAAAATCACCGAAGCCCTGTCGCAGCATGCCAATGAAGCCTACTCCGAACTCACCACCCGTGAAAAAGACATTTGTGAAGTGCTCTTTAAAGCACTCACCGAAAAAGGCGCCGATAATCAGGGCATACGCCGGGCCGCACGACTGAGGGATATTGCCGACATAGCCTCGGTAGAAGAGGAAGAGGTGATGAATGTGGTGGAGAAGTTCCGTGAGCCGGGCAGGTCGCTGCTGATGCCGGCGCCCGAGATTCCGCTGCATGCCGACTCTATCATAGAAATATCGCACGAAAGCCTCATGCGCATATGGCAGCGTCTGCGTGGCTGGGTGGATGAAGAGGCCGATTCGGCCAACATGTATCGCCGACTTTCTGAGGCTGCCACCATGTACCAAACCGGCAAAACCGGCCTCTGGCGACCCCCCGACCTGCAGCTTGCCCTCAACTGGCAACTGAAACAGAAGCCCACGCGCACATGGGCCAAACGCTACCACTCTGCCTTTGAGCGTGCCATCGTCTTTCTGGATACCAGTAAGGTAGCCTACGAAAATGAACAGCGGAGCAAAGAACTGCTTCAAAAGCGCATGCTCAACCGCACACGTACCGTGGCGGTGGTATTGGGCATAGCGGCCGTCATATCCATCCTTTTCTTTGTGTTTGGCTGGATAAAAAAAGTGGATGCCGACAACCAGCGCGACCTGGCTGAAGAAAACCGGGTGGAGGCCATCCGGCAGGCCGAGCTGGCTGAAGAGCAAAAGCAAATTGCAGAGCTACAGGCAGAGCGGGCACGCCAAAGTGCCCTGGAAGCGCAGATACAGCGCGACCGCGCCATGGAAAGCGAAGAATACGCACTGGAGCAGCGCGATAGGGCTGAGTTTCAGACGGGTGTGGCTACAGAGCAACGCACCATAGCCATGATACAAAAGGAACAGGCCGACTCACTCAGGTACATCGCCATAGAACAAACCGGCCTGGCCAGAAATGAGCGCGACAAAGCCTTCAATCTGCGCATGCTGTCTATTGCACAGTCTATGTCGGTGAAATCGCTCAACGTGCAGGACCTCGACCTGAAAGCGCTTCTGGCATACCAGGCATACTTATTCAACGCGCAGTATGGCGGCAGTGAGTACGACAACTACATATACGACGGGCTGTACTACGCCAAGCGCGATGTGTATGAGGGATTTCACGAAGCAACATTCAATGTATACAAAGCACACAACGATATGGTGCGCACCATGGCCCACACGGCCGATGGCAACAAGTTGTACACATCTGGCAGCGATGGCCGCATCGTAATGTGGGATCTGAACAATTTTGAAAATAAGCTGCTGTGGAAGCCACAGGTAGGTTATGTAAACTACACCATGAAGCTGAGCCCGGACGAAAACTGGCTGGTAGTAGGCGGAACGGCCCCCTACATTCTGGTGATAAACCTGCAAAAACTGGAAGCAGTGAAGATCTATGGCCACCAGGGCGCTGTAGCTCAACTGCTATTCCTGCCCGGCTCCGAATATTTTTATTCACTGGGCATCAACGACAGCACACTGCGGATCAATGACTTTGCCAACAGCAGCTTGTTCAAAAAATTCGACACGCGCATGACCTCCCTGGCGCTGAGCCCGGATGGCGGCTTACTGGTCGGCGGCGATGAGTCGGGAGTGTTGCATCTCTGGAATACCGAAAATCTGGATGAGCGCCGAACGATAGAAAACATCACAGGGCGTCCGGTATATGCGCTGGAGTTTAGCCCCGACGGTAGCGAGCTGGCCATAGGCGATGAAGGCGGCGTAGTATATATGTGCAATGTGCGCGGTAAGGAGCTGGAGTTGTCCAACGCATTGATCGGCCAAAATGCACGCATCAACAGTATTAAATTCAGTAACGACGGCAAGCTACTGGCTACCGCCAGTCTCGATGGCACCGTTCAAACCTGGCTCATGGGCAGGGTAGACCGTATGCTGCCCATGGCATTCAAAGATCACAAAGATTTCGTTTGGTCTATCGACTTCACTGCCGACGGCGACTACCTGCTGGCCGGCACGCGCGACGGCCAGCTGAAACGATGGCCGACAAACTTCGACCGATTGGCAGAAGACATTTGCAAATATTTGCAGCGCAACATGACCAGAAAGGAATGGGACCGATATGTGGGTGAAGACATAGACTATAGAACTACCTGTGGTGCAGCAGGCGCTACATCACTAAAGAATTGATTACAAAACTAGCATGAGGGGTATTTTTTTTAACCTTACATTTTTTGCCTTCAGTATATGGGCATGGCCGGCTATGGCACAAGACCTTTGCTCAGAGACCTTGAGCCAGGCGGAAGATCATTTCGACAACGGCCGATTGTATGAAGTAGAAGGTGTGTTGGACAAATGCCTGAAAGGCGGCTTCTCCAAAGAAGAGAAATTGCGCGCATACCGGCTGCTCACCATCACTTACCTCTACCTGGACTATCCCGACAAGGCCGATAAAAGCTACTTGAAGTTGCTCGGCCTTTCACCCGAGTATGCGCCCAGTCCTGAAAACGACCCTGCGGAGCTGGTAAACCATCACAAGAACTTTACGACCCGGCCTTTTCTTTATCTGTCGCTCAGAGCGGGCCCCAATTTTACCAAACCTTCTGTGCTGCTGGAGTACAGCGCCACCGCTGCCGGAGAGGGCTCCAAAAATTATGACATGAAAGGAGGCTTTCAGTTTGGTGCCGGCATCGAGTACGCGTTCAGCCGGCACATACGCCTGGAAACCGGCTTTTATATGTCCAGAAAATCCTACGAGGTGTCTAACTTTCAAATGGATTTCTACCAAACCAACATACGCGAAGTGCGCAGCGATTGGGAGATTCCGCTGGGGCTCAAGGTGGTGCTCTGGGAAAGCAAAATCAGCCCGTTTGTGATCGGCGGCGTCACCCCACAATTACTCACACGGAGCACGCTCACCAATCTCAACGGCGCCTACTACCGCGATATAGAGTTGAGCGATCAGCAACCGATCAAGTCCAGCCCCGATATACGTGCCGACGAACTTCGCAGAAGCATCAACTACAGCATATTTGGTGGTGCAGGCATTCACTACAAGATAGGGCTGAACTATTTAGTGTTCGAAGCGCGATATGCCATCGGCATGTACAACGCCGTAGACCCGGAGGCGCGGCACCGTCAAGATATTGAGGGTGCCAAAACATTAAAATTCTATCCCTGGCTACATGTAGATGATGATTTCAGGCTGAACAGTTTGATGTTCAATGTAGGATTTGTGTATCCGATTTATGTACCAAGAAAAATTAAGGGAAGATAAAAAAGCGATGACGAAGTCTGTACATTTTTTTAGTATATCACTCGCTGCCCGTTTCACCACCATGAGCGTTGCGCTTCTGTACATTGTCATATTGATGGCGGGCTGCGACACCAGGCAATCTGTAGAGCCTTATGAAGGCAACGTGTATTTCAAAATATTTGGGAGGCCGGGCTCGGAAGAAGGCTGGGACATAGAGCAGACCGCCGACGGCGGTTTTGTAATGCTGGGCTCTACCACCAATGCCGAAACCAACGACAGAGACGTGTTGCTGGTGAAAACTGACGCCTCGGGCAATCAGCAATGGCTGAAAAAATATGGCGGCCCGGCCGATCAGGTTGGTCGATCGCTCATCATATCTTCCGATGGCAGACTGGTGATGTGTGGTTCTACCGTCACCGACACCATCAACAACATCATGCGGCGAAGCATTTATGCCCTGGTCACCGATGCCAGCGGCACAGTACTTTCAGAAAATGTCTTTGGCATCGATACACTCGACGAATACGGCACGGCCGTGGCAGAGTCGCCCGAAGGCGATTTTTTCTTTACCGGCACACAAGGCAACCAACAGTTTTTTCTGGTCAAGACCAATCCCTCACTCGATGTGATCACCGAGAGCTATCAGGGGCAGGAAGGGTTTATCAACCTCAGCGCAGCCTCTATACCCATGGGCAACGACATTTACTACTGCTTTGGCTCCACCTCGCAAGTGCCTAATGCGCAGACAAGAGACGACACCGACTTTTTTATAATGGTATATGATGCCGACGGCAGAAAGGGCAATTTTAGCGGCGAGCGGTATGGAGTAGAAGGCGCCGATGATGTCGGCGTGGCATTCGTGACTGCCTTCGGGCGCAGCTTTCTTCTGGGAGGCTTCACCCGGATGACCAATCGCACCTCCACCTTCATCTCCAAAGTGATCGATGTGGGCAATGGCAATTTTCAGCCGGAGTGGGAATGGATGGATAATGCAGCCTACAACACCCGGGCGGCCAGCATGCTGCGGTCATCTTCCGGCGACTACATCATCCTGAACACCATACTCAGCGACATATCGGCCAACAAAGACGAGATAGAGCTGGTGCGGCTGCGCACCGGAGCCACCGGCATGCCGGAGGTGGTGTGGCGTCATAGCTACGGCAGCACCGACGACGACCAGGCCAGGGGCTTACTGGAGCTGGAAGATGGCAGCATAGCCGTGGTGGGCACCGCCAGTTTCCAGATCAACAACCCTACCTCGGTGTCCAAAATGTTTTTGATGAAGGTAAATAGAAATGGAGAACTCATACCCTGAAAAAGACGGCGTTTGGCGCCTGTCATCATTTGGGTTACTATATAAAAGCCGGACCAGATTAATGAAGCGTCCGGTGTCAATACAATTAGGCGAAAGGACTCTTCTACAGACCAATATTTTTTGAATGGGAATACATTTACGCAATTTTTTGAAAATAACCCTGGCGCTGTCATTGTTGCTCACCATTGCGATGGGCACGGCTCACGCGGCCGTCATCGTTACTCCCTCCTCAGGAGGATCCAACCTGTGTGTATCCGGAGGATTTGTTGGCCTGGGTACACTCACCATCAACGAAGGCATTGTGGGCGATTTTAATGCACCGGCCACTGTCGATCTTGTTCTTCCTTCGGGTTTTGTCTACAATACTGCGGCTGCTGTAGTAGTCAATATTTCCGGCACAGAGGCTGTGCTGCTTTCCAGTGCTTTTCTGGATGCCTCCCGGTACAGGTTTTCAGTCAATATTACAGGCATCACAGAGCTCAATGGCATCACCATCTCAGGCCTTCAGGTACGCGCCGTCGGTCCTGCAACCTTAAGCGATCTCATTATTGAAGAATCTACAGGAAACTTTGTGGGCCTCAACGGCAGCACGGGCGCGGGTCTTTCTTCATTAAATGCACCAAGCATCCTGTCTGGCCCAAGCGATAAAACCGTCTGCGCAGGTGCTTCCACTTTTTTCACCATATCCGCCTCCGGCACCAGCCTGCTGTATCAGTGGCAGCGCAATGATGGTGGGGGATTTGTCAATATCAATAGCCTGACAGACGGCGGCACTTATTCAGGTTTCACTTCTTCCAATCTCACGCTGGCCAATACCGCAGGCCTCAATAATTATCGATACCGCTGTATTGTCACAGAAAATGGCTCAAGCTGTAGCACTACCTCAGTAGAAGCACTACTTACCGTCAATGAGCTGCCAACAACCGCCATACCCGTATCGACTCAGACCCAGTTCCTGTGCCACGGCACCGCCACCAACATTCAGCTGGGCAGCAGCCAGGCAGGAGTGAGCTACCAGCTGCGTCGCGATGCAGACGACAGCCCGGTGGGCAGCGCAGTGGCCGGCACAGGCGCAGCATTGCTTTTGCCCACAGGCAACCTGAGTGCAACAACGACATTTAATGTGCTGGCAGTGAACACAGCCACAGGCTGCAGCGCCGAGCTGGCAAGCACCGCTACGGTCAATGTAAATGCTGCCATCAATGTGTCGGCCACTACGCCGGACAACACCATTTGTGTAGGCGGCAACACAGCGCTGAACGCATCGGCCACCGGCGGCAGCGGCAGCTTTAGCTACGCCTGGCTTCCCTCGGCAGAGCTGAGCAATGCAGCCACGGCCAGCGCCACCTACACAGCCGGTACGGCCAAGACAGAAATATTCACGGTGACAGCCACCGACCAAGACGCCAACTACAGCACCTGCAGCGCCGCGGCCAATATGAGCGTTACCTCGTCGGCATTGCCACTGGCAGCCATACCCGTATCGGCTCAGGCCCAGTACCTGTGCCACGGCACTGGCACCAACATACAGCTGGGCAGCAGCCAGGCAGGAGTGAGCTACCAGCTGCGTCGCGATGCAGACG